>NZ_JBDUUF010000005.1:0-323829 GCF_039939235.1 Gordonia aurantiaca
CTTTGCTTGACACCTGCCATCTCTTTGCCGGCGGGAGGTCGGTGCAAGGGTGTTTACAGCGAAAAAGTCATCCGGGCCGTAGGCCTGAAACCCGTAGGGCGGATTAGTTTTTCGCGGCCCTTGTCGCCGTGCCGACCAGAGGTAAGAGAATGGAAGGGGTCAGCAAAGCAGGCCCTTGAATGCAGCGCGGGCGTAGCCCGCTCCGAGAATGACAGCGCCAGCTGGCAGTCGATGCCGGCGGCCGCCGGCACCTCACACCGGATCAACTGTCACTGTCCAGCGAGACTCGGCCACACCGGACGCAACCCGGCAGGCGGGGATCTCAATGCGGGTGCGCAAGGATCAGACAGCTGATGGTTTTGGGGCGACTCTTCTGTTTGCTGGCGTGCCTAGCGGTCGCTAGTCGGCCTGGAAGAATCGGGTGATGAGGTCTGCTGTGGCGCCCGAGTCTCCGTGACGAAGAAAATGACTCAAGTCGACCTTTACGAAGACCGCTTCTGCGGCGAAATAGGTTGTGTCGCCGACGGTACCGTTGGCTTCGATGAAGAGCGCGCGGTCGGTTTCGTCGACGAGGGAGGCGGTGATGTGCACGGGGGTGTGCAGTGGGACCGGGCGTCGATACTCCACGGTGAGGGTTCGGGTGACTGCGGGTGTTTCGGCGATCCACAGGGTGAAACCCATGATGTCATCGCATGCCGCTGAGATGGCTCCGCCGTGGGCGAGTCCCGGGGCTCCTGAGTGGCGCTCGTCGAATTGCAGGTCGGCGTAGACGTGGTCGCCGTGCAGGTGTACCTCGAGGTGCAGGCCATTGGGGTTATCTTCGCCGCATCCCATGCACCATGGTGCGTGTGCTGGTAGTGGTTTGTCGCCCCTCATAAGTGACCTTTCTGAGCCTTCAATCGGTACCGCCACTGGCAGTTTCGCTCTGTTACCGACGGTATTGTTGTGCAGTCAGGGGTTCGTGATTTTGGCTATATAGGGAGTGGCCAGGTGGAAACCATCGATTCCGACGATGTTGACCCGAGGCGGGTTCGGTCGCGTCAGCGTTTGTTGGATGCTGCGGTGACCTTGCTGAACAGTGGCGGGGTCGAAGCCGTTACCGTGGAGGCGGTCACTCGACTGTCTCGTGTTGCTCGCACCACCTTGTATCGTCACTTCGAGAGCTCCACAGATCTGGTGGCGGCTGCCTTCGAGCGATTGTTGCCTCAGGCCGAGACCCCCGCGACGACGACGTCGATCCGTGATGACCTGCTGAAGCTGATGCAGCGGCAGGCTGAGCTTATTGAGCAGGCACCGCTGCAGTTGACGACGCTGGCATGGTTGGCAATGCTTCCCGAGCAGCCCCGGCAATCCGGGCAATCCGACGGGGATCAGAACGCGCTCGCGCCACTGCGTCGTCGAGTCGTCGAGCAGTATCGAGAACCATTCGATCGAGTTTTGACGAGTGACGTGGCCACGGCGGAGCTCGGCGACCTCGATTTGACCATGGCAGTCACTCAACTGGCGGGCCCCCTTGTCTTTGCCAAGCTCACGGGCATTCGGTCGATGACCGTTGGCGATCTCGAACAGCTTGTCGACGATTTCCTCATGGCCCACCGGCGACACCAAACCTCCTGACCTCCTTCCCCATCTACGGTACTGCTAGTACCGTAACGATACCGTCGGTTTCGTAGACGGGCTGGGTCGAGGGTGAGGTGCTGCGTATGGTGGTCCAACGTCCAAGTGGTGGGCGCTTGGCGGCGCGCCGGTTGGCGGAACGCAGCGAGTACAGCACGACATTGGGGCGGTTGGCACGGTTCACCTTGGCGCACAGATTCCTCGTCATCGGGGCGTGGGTGGCTGTGGGTATCGTCTTGGCGATACTGTTTCCCCAGCTGGAGACGGTGGTGCGGCAGCAGTCTGTTGATCCGATCCCTGCTGGGATTCCATCGTTTCAAGCACTCGATCAGATGGGTGGTGCGTTCGGTGAGAAGGGCGCCAAGACCACTGTTTTCGTGACCATGGAGAACCCGAACGGGTTCACCGACGTGGCGCGGGAACGCTACGACATGCTCGTTCTGCAGTTGCGCGAAAATTTCGACGATGTGCAGTCAGTGCGGGATTTGCTCTCCGATCCGACGACGGCCGGCCAGGCCTTGAGTGAGGACGGGCAAGCCTGGTACTTGCCTGTCGGGGTCACCGGAACTTTGGGAGGGCCAACGGCCACGCATGCTGTGGAGACCGTGCGCCAAACCGCGCAGCGCGTGTTTGACGGTACGGACACCACTGTCCATGTCACCGGGCCGACGGCCACTTTCAGTGACCAGATCGTCAGAGCTGAAAGCGATTTAGTCGTGATCACTGTGGCGACGGTGGCGCTTATCGCGATCATTCTGTTGATCGTTTACCGATCGCTGTTCACCGCGCTGGTGCCGTTGTTGGTGATCGGTGTCAGCCTCGGCGTGGGCCGCGGGGTCTTGTCCGCACTCGGCGAACTCGGTATGCCGGTATCGCAGTTCACCGTCGCGTTCATGACCGTCATCCTGCTCGGAGCCGGGGTCGACTACTCAGTCTTTTTCATCAGTCGCTATCACGAACGGCTACGCCAGGACGCTACCACTGAGGTTGCGCTCGTGGACGCGACAGCAACTATCGGACGGGTCATCCTGGCTTCAGCTGCCACGGTGGCGCTGGCCTTTTTGGCGATGGTGTTTGGTCAGCTGAGCGTGTTCTCCACCTTGGGTCCGGCATGCGCGATCGCCATCCTCATCGGATTCCTCGCCACGGTCACCCTGCTACCACCGGTGTTGCTGTGGGCGGCGCGATTCGGCTGGGGCGCACCCAGACGAGATCTGACCCGAAAGTACTGGAATCGCGTCGCCGTGCTCGTCGTGCGGCGTCCTGTGCCTCTGCTGGCACTAACCCTGGTCGGGCTAATCGTGCTCAGCGGCTTCGCGATGGGCATCCAGATCACCTTCGACGATCGTGAGGGGCAGCCCGCGACAACCGACAGCAACGAAGGCTACGCGTTGCTCGACCGTCATTTCCCTCAAGACGTCACTACCACTGAGTTCCTCGTTGTAGATGCACCGATCGATCTCCGTACTGCCAGCGGGCTGGCCGATCTTGAGCAAATGGCCTCACGTGTATCCCAGATCCCCGGAGTGACTCGAGTCATCGGTGTTACCCGTCCCACCGGGGACAAGCTCGAGCAAGCCGAGCTGTCCTGGCAGAACGGTCAGATCGGGGACCGGCTGGCGGGTGCGGTCGACGATGGCCAGAACCGCCGAGGTGACCTCGAACAGCTCCGTACCGGCGCATTCCAACTCGCCGACGGGCTTACTCAGCTCGACACCCAGGTACGCACCAACTTGGCCCCCCTGGCCGGCATCCTCGATCAGGCAAGCACAGCAGGGCAGCAAATTCAGCAGTACCAGCCGATACTCCGCCAACTCGCCGCATCTGCACCAGCGCTCGATCGCGCTTCTCAGAATGCCCCACAGCTGGCCGCGCTCACCCGCCAAACATCTGCAGCCCTGGCAACAGTGACCTCGATCCTGCCCATCCTCGATAATGCGCCCTGGTGCACCCAAGTCCCGCAGTGCGCAGCTCTGCGCGCGCAGACCCGCAATCTCGACGCCCTACTGAGCAACGGGACCCTCGACCAGATCGCCACGCTGTCAACACAACTCGCGCAGCTGGATACACCGATCTCAACAGTCACCGACCAACTCACTTCCACCGTCAACTCACTGGGCTCCACGCTGGGAAGCATCAGCAGCCAAGACCTTCCCGGCAAGCTCACCCAACTGCAAACAGGTATCAGTCAACTCGCGGCGGGATCACGCCAACTCGCCGCCGGTGTATCCGCGCTGATCGACAGCAACCTTCAACAACTCGCCGGGATGGCCGCGCTAGCCACACAACTACAAACCTCCGCCCGCGAGACCGCCGGAACAAACTCAGCAACCGGCTTCTACCTCCCACCTCAGGCCAACGCAGACCGCCGTTTCGTCGACGTCGCTCGCCAGTTCGTCTCGCCCGACGGCCATACCGTGCGCTACGCAATACAAACCAGCTTCGACCCCTACAGCACCGAGGCCATGCAACTGGCCGACACAATCACCGATGTCGCACTCGCCGCCAGACCGAACACAACCCTGCAGGACTCCAACATCGCGATAGCCGGGTTCCCCGCCATCAACGCCGATCTGCAACGTCTACTCACCGAAGACTTCCGACTCCTAGCGTTGGCCACCCTCACCATCGTCGGCCTGATCCTGATACTCCTACTCCGAGCACTCATCGCGCCGCTATACCTTCTGGGCACCGTCATACTCAACTACACCGCGGCACTGGGTATCGGAGTCCTGATCTTTCAACACATCCTCAAAACCGATATCGCCTGGCCCGTACCACTACTGGCCTTCATAGTCCTCGTCGCGGTCGGCGCCGACTACAACATGCTTCTTATCTCTCGCCTACGCGAAGAATCCCAAAACAACATCCGCATCGGCGTCCTGAGAACCGTCACCAACACCGGATCAGTCATCACCTCGGCCGGCCTCATCTTCGCTGCCAGCATGTTCGGACTCATGGCCGGCACCATCTCGATCATGACCCAGGTCGGACTCATCATCGGCATCGGCCTGCTGCTCGACACCTTCATCGTCCGCACCATCGTTGTGCCGACCATCGCCACACTTGTCGGCAGAGCAAGCTGGTGGCCGAGTACCCGAACCGACACGCATCCAGTGTCCCGCTAGTACGCACGCACGTGCCGAGATCTGACCGGCCCCGCCAGTCATCCAGCCATCGCGCCCACCTCATCGACTGACACCCGCTCGACGGTCGGGCGCAGCAACCACACCCTACCGTCGCGGATCAGTGCCCAGACCACGTCAACCAGACGTCTAGCGAGAGCGATGAGGGCATGGACATGCGAGCGCCCCTCGCATCGTTTGCGCTGGTAGAACTCGCGAGAGGGCCCGTCGCGTTGCGAGCTGTTGAGTGCGGCCATGTAGAACACCTTGCGCAGACCTCGATGGTAGCGCTGGGGTCTACGCACGTTTCCACGCCGATTTCCGGAGTCGTGCGGTACCGGAGCAAGACCGGCGTAGGCGGCGAGTCTGGCGGGCGAGCCGAACGAGGCGAGGTCGCCGCCGGTGATCGCGACGAGCTCAGCGCCGCTTCGGGTGCCGATGCCAGGTACGGATTCGAGAATCTGCGCGTGAGGGTGGCGGCGGAACACCTCGGTGATCTGCTTATCCAGGTCGGCGATCTGACGGGTCAGCATGACCAACGAGGTAGCCGCGTGTTGCACCAGCAGTGCTGTGGTCGCCTCGCCAGGCAGGGTGACGGTCTGCGCGGCCGCCGCGGCGCGCGCCTTGTTGATCATCTTCGGAATGGTCGGTCGGCGGACGCCGTGACTGCGCAGGTGGTCGTAGATCTCGTCGTCAGAGACCGCAGCGATCGCAGATGGCGTGGCGAAGCGGGTGAGGAACGTTAGACCGGTCAGTGTCGAGTAGTCGAAACACCGTTCTAGTGCAGGGAAGATGCGGGTCAGCAGGCCGCGCAGGCGGTTGATGCCTCGCGTACGTTCAGCGACGAGGTCGTTGCGATGTCCGGTCAGCAGGTCGAGTTCGATCGCGACGTCGTCGGGCGCCGAGACGGTGGCGAGATCGCCACGTAGGCGGGCTGTCTGGGCGATCACGACCGCATCGCGGGCATCGGTCTTGCCCTCACCCGCGAACGCACCGGTCATGCTGTGCACGACCCGGCCGGGCACGTAGCGGATCTGCTGGCGCCGCGCAGCCAGCACACCCCTCAGCAGCGCCGATTCCGGTGCGGTCATGTCGATCGCCCACACCACGAATTTCATGTCGGCGACCCGGTCCATGAGCGCTTCGATCGCCGGTTGATCGTTGGGAAGCCGCCGAGACCACAGCACCGTTCCCGCCTCATCGACCGCGGCGGCGTGATGCGCATGCCGACCGACATCAATTCCTACCCAGATCTTTTCGTCCATACTGTCCTTCCGTGTGCGGTTGGCTCGTCAGGGTGGTTTCGCCGGCACACCTTTACACAGCGACAAGTTCGCGAACACATCTCAATCAGCGGCCGAAACGACCCGTCACGGTCCGGGGTGACCTTCCACGCCAAGCCACCAGCGACAACAGGTGATTGTCGAGCCACGCCCCGAACCGCGGACGAACGTCCGAGGCGACCGCCCCGGACGTACTCCAACGTAAAGGTGACGGTCAGCTGCTCCACGCCCTCGACGTAATCGTCGATCTCGTAGACCGCGGCCCGCGGATTGGTCACCTGGAAGTAGACGACGGTGTCGATGGACAGGGTCAGGTTGTCCTCGGTGATGACCGGCTGGGGCGGGAAGGACACCACCCGCTCGCGGATGTCGACGCGGGCGCGGATGCGGTCGATGAACGGCAACAGCAACGTCAGCTGGCCCGACACGGTGCGCGTGTAGCGGCCGAGACGTTCGATGACCGCGGCCTCGGCCTGCGGGATCAGCGCGATGGACTTCGCGAGGATCACCGCCACCGCCACGACCAGGAGCACCACCACGACCAGGCCGAATATCTGCAGGTCGTCCATCCGTCCACCTCTTTCGTTCGGGTCGGAAGATCTACGGGCGCCAGACCACCGCGGTCGCGCCGTCGATCTGCACGACGGTCACGTGCGTACCCGGCTCGATGACCTGTGACGGATCCATCGCCCTGGCCGACCAGATGTCGCCGTCGATCTTGACCCGGCCGTCGTGCTCGTCGACCCTCTCGGTGACGATGGCGGGCCGGCCCTCGAGGGCCTCTGTGTTCATCAACACGGGCGGTCGGTTGAGCATGTGCCGTCTCGCCACCGGCCGCACCGCGACCAGCAACAGCACCGACACGGAGGCGAAGACGAGACCGTCCACCCAGATCGGGGGCTCGAAGACGAAATCGGTGCCCGCCGCGGCGAAGGCCCCGCCGGCCAGCATGAGCAGGACGAGCTCGCCGCCGAACATCTCCGCGACCACCAGGACGATCGCGGCCGCCAGCCACAGCAGGGCGCTCATGCCCCCAGTCTGCCAGAGACCGTCGGGTGAACCCGGCGCGTCAGCGTTCGCCTCCTCGACGTTGCGGCTCCTCGGCGGCGGTCACGAAGTCGATGAGTTCCTCCACCGAGCGCAACAGCGGGACCTCGAGGTCACGGAAACTGTTGACACCGCCGAGAACCCGGCGCCATCCGTCGCGCGGGTCGCCCCACCCGAGCGCCTGGCACACGCCGGTCTTCCAGTCGGTGCCGCGCGGGACTCTCGGCCACGCGTCGATCTTCACCGACGCCGGCTTCACCGCCTCCCAGACGTCGATGTACGGGTGGCCGCAGACCAGTACGTGCTCACCGACCTCCGCGGTGAGGTTGGCCTCCTTGGACCCGGCCACGAGGTGGTCGACGAGGACGCCGGCCCGACGATGCGGCGCCGGCCGGAATTCGGCCAGCGCGTCGGCCAGGTTGTCGAGGCCGTCGAGGCTCACGACCACCACGCCCTCGGCGCGCAGGTCGTCGCCCCACACGCGTTCGAGCAGCGTCGCATCGTGCACGCCCTCGACGAAGATGCGGCTGGCGCGCGCGGTCCGCGCTCGCGTCTTCGGCGCCGCGCGCGAGCCCGACGCGGTCATCGCCGGCTGCCGGGGTCCGCGGACCCGCGGACGGACGAGGGTGACCGGTCGGCCGTCGATGAGGAACGCGCCGGGGTGCATGAGGAAGACACGGGTACGGCCGTGCCTGTCCTCGAGGCGCACCAGGTCGCCGGCGTAGCTCTTCTCCAGGCCGACGACGGCGCCGCAGAAGCCCGATGCGGCGTCCTCGACGACGAGATCGCGCTCCGCGGCGACCTCCGGGGGACGCGGCTTTGCCCGCCGGGGCCGGGAGAGCACGTCGCGTCCGTACCGGTCATCCATCGACTACCACCTCGTTCACTCCTGCGGGACGTTCACTTCTGTCACTTGCGTCCCACGCGTTGTCGACCAACACCGTATTCGTCCGCACCGCCGAGAGCCGGTTGCCACGCCCGGAGGCCGTCGGCGACCCGGCGTATCCTCCACTTGATGAATCGCGGCAGAACCCTCTCCCACACCGTCGCGTGGCCGACCTGCGCACTGGGTGCGTGGGCGGCGGCGTGGCTCACCGGACGCTGCTCTCCCGACGACGTGATCTCGGCGCTCGCCGAATGCGCCGATCGTCACGAGGTGCTGTCCGACGAGGCCGCCACGGGGTCGGGCAATGGTGTGCTGGACCTGTTGTCGCTGCTGCGCCCCGCTCGGCGCATCGTCGTGCGACTTCCCTCGACCGGCGATCCACAGGGACTCCCGCCGCACGCCGTCACGTCGAAGGCGCTCCTCGCCGGCGAGGTGCTGCTGGTCGACGACTCGGACACCGCGGGGACCCTGGCACTCGTACCCGAGCTCGACACCTTCGACACCGATCCCCCGTACGTACTGTGCCGGTGGTCGGTGTTCCGGTACGACGACCGCCTCGATCTTGGACACCTCGCGTCCGCGGGCCCGTCTGCCGGGGACCTGGAATACGAACTACGACAGGCCGTTGCCGAGGCCGCGACGATCATCGGCGGCCTGGGCAGCCGGCGCTCGGTGGATCTGGCGGACCTCCGCAAAGACCTCGCGACGCGTACCGCGCAACATCGCGTCGATATGCCGGCGCATGCCCTCGACGCCCGGTCGACGCGGCTCATCGACTCCTCGGCACAGGTCGAGGCCATCGTCGATCTCGCCGCCGCACGCGGCGTCGAGGTCGGAGACACCGCGGGACAGTGGGATTCGGGCGACACCGCGCTGCGCAGGCTGCAGTCGCTCACCCGTGCGGCGCGTGCCGCCGCGGTGAATCACACGATCGGAGAGCTGCTGCGGGACTGACGGAGTGCCACCCGCGCCGGTCTCGGCGGACGTTCGGACTCGATGCCGTACAGGGTGATCCCGTGAAAGTCGGCGGTCGCGAAATCGGTTGCGTTCCATACCGAGCAGAACCATTCGCGTAACCGCGCAGAACCCGTCCAGGCGTAGTACGGGCGGCAGGTGTCCGCGCAGAAGCGCTCCACCCGGCGAACCAGTTCGACGAGGGTGTCACCGCCGCGCGCCTCGGGCGCGACGACGGCGATGCGGAGGTTGACGGCGTCCGGCACCGGAACGGGCAGTTGCGGACTCGTCAGCCAGGCGGCGAGTCGTTCCCGGACGCCGGGAATGCGTGCGACGCGGACGAAGTCGTCGGGCGTCAGCAGCGGCGTGCCGTCGGGTGTGAGATCGGCGTCGTGCGGCTGCCACACCAGTGCGCCGACGAGGCGGCCGTTCTCGCGGGCACCCAGAACGTAACCCGCATTCAGATACGGCCGCACCAGGATCTCTGCCAGCCAGGCACGCAAGTCGCGATCCGAAAGGTGCTCACCGAGCACCCAGGAATACATCGGGATCTCGTCGACACTCGCCGAGAGGAGTTCGACGACCGGGCGGAGGTCGGCCCGGGTCAGGATTTCGACCTCTGTCATCACATGCTCCCGGGTGGGCCGCATCGGGAAAACGGCCCACCCGGGAAATCGCGTGTGAAGAGGGGACTACACCGGATCGCCGTCGTCACTGCCGCCACTCGAGCCGGAGAAGAGCGTGTCGAGAATCGGGCCGAGGATGTCGATCTCCAGACGGATTGGACCTTCTGCCATGGGAATTCCTCTCTCGCTACTTGCCAGCCCAGTAAGGACCGTGCGAGACGAGCATCACATTTCGTTCTCGGATGTGAACCAAATCTCCATATGTTGTTATACATTCGTTATATATGCGCACGAGTTTTCCGCGCCCCCGAGAAGGGTTTCGCTAACTGGGTCACACGTCCAGGAGCGATTCCGTGGAAATGCGCTGCGACCGCACAGGAAATCGCGAGTTCAGGGAAAGAATCGCAGGTCGAAACCTGCGAATCCGACCCGAACTCGCGACTGTGCGGGGGCTGGGATCCCCGGCGGCGCTTACCGGCCGGGCCGCGACGGACGCTTGACCGGGACGCAACACTGCTCGCGGCAGACGCGGCCGTTGTCGCCGCAGCCCATCGCGGCGAGGTCCCCGCCACCGGTGGCATAGGTCTCCACGAGCTCGCCGATCATCTCGATGAACCGCGGATCGGTGCCGACGGTGTCGGCACGGACATAGTCCATCCCGAGGCGCTGTGCGACCTCGGCGGCCTCGTTATCGAGGTCCCAGACCACCTCCAGGTGGTCTGAGATGAACCCGACCGGGTACACGACGACGCGCCGGACGCCTTGTGCGGCAAGCGCTTCCAAGTGGTCACAGATGTCGGGTTCGAGCCACGGGATCTGCGGCGGTCCCGACCTGGACTGCCATACCTGGTCGAAGTCGTCGATGCCGAGCGCGTCGGCGACCGCCTTCGACGCCGCCATGACCTGCCGCGAATACAGTCCCCCGCCCTCGGCCGCCGGGCCCGCCGCCGCGTCGGCGGCGCTCGGCACCGAGTGCGCGGTGAAGACCAGGCGCACCGGCTCGTCGGCCCCGCCGAGCGCCTCGCGAGCGCGTCGGACGGAATCGACACCGGCCGCGGTGAACGCCGGGTGCGCCCAGTACTGCGGCAGCTTGCGCAGCACCACCGCACCCTCCGGCGTGGTACTCGCCGGTTCCCGTTCGGCCAGCGCCTCGAGACAGCGGCCGATGTCCTCGTGGTACTGGCGGCATCCCGAGTAGCCGCCCCACGCCGATGTCGGGAACACCAGGATGCGGCGATGCCCGGCCCGGTACATCTCGGCGAGCGTGTCCTCGGCCATCGGATGCCAGTTGCGGTTGCCGAAGTACACCGGAAGGTCGAGGCCGCGGCGGGCCAGATCGCCGCGCAGACCCTCGATCATGTCCAGGTTCAGCCGGTTGATGGGCGAGACGCCACCGAAGTGGAAGTAGTGCTCGGCCACCTCCGCGAGTCGCTCCCGCGGGATCCCGCGGCCCCGGGTGACGTTCTCCAGGAAGGGGATGACGTCATCCGGGCCGTCGGGACCGCCGAAAGACAGGAACAGGACGGAGTCGAAGGCGGTGCTCATCGGATCAGGACCCGGAGGTCATGCCCTCCGGGAACCAGGTGTTGTGGCTGGCGCCGCCGTCGACGTAGACGATCGAGCCGGTGGTGCCGGGCAGCCAGTCGCTGAGCAGGGCGCACACCGACTTCGCGACGACGGTCGGGTCGTCGACGTCCCAACCGATCGGCGATGCGCCGTCCCAGTACTCGTTGAGCATGTTCAGCTGCTTGGCGTCGTCGGTGGCGGTGCCGGCGATGGCCTTGGCCGCGAGGGTCTTGATCGGACCGGCGGCGACGAGGTTGGAGCGGATCTTCTTCGCGTAACCCACCTCTCGGGCCACATAGCGGTTCACCGACTCCAGCGCCGCCTTGGCCACGCCCATCCAGTTGTAGTACGGCATCGCGGTGCGTGGGTCGAAGTCCATGCCGACGATCGAGCCACCCTCGTTCATGACGGGCAGCACGGCGCGGGCCAGCGAGGCGTAGCTCCACGCCGAGATCTCGAAGGCCTTCGCGGCGTCGGGGCCGGGACCCTCGAGGAACGGCTTGGCCTCCGGCCCCATCAGGGTGCGGGGCGCGAACGCGATCGAGTGCAGGACGCCGTCGATGCCCTGCGGCGCGAGTTCCCGCACCTTGTCGGCGAGTGCGGCGAGGTCCTCCTCGTTGGTGACGTCGAGCCCGATCGCCGGCGGCACCTCCTTGGGCAGGCGCTTGGCGATCCGGTCGATCAGCCGCAGCCGCTCGGGGATGCCGGTGATGATCACCGTGGCGCCCTGCTCCTGCGCCTGGGCGGCGGCATGGAAGGCGATCGACGCATCGGTGATGATGCCCGTGATGAGGACGGTCTTCCCGTCCAGGATTCCGCTCACGAAAGTGTGCTCCTGATCGACGTTGATGGGTTTGGGAGTCGGTGTTCGACGTGCGCAGGGACAGTGGGTCAGTGACCCATGCCCATGCCGCCGTCGACCGGGATGACCGCGCCGGTGATGTACTCGGCCTGGTCGGAGGCGAGGAAGCTGATCACCGCGGCCACGTCCTCGGGCTTGCCGGTGCGGCCGAGCGGGATGGCCTGCTTGGCCATCTCGATGTAGCGGTCCTCCATCCCGGCGGTCATGTCGGTGTCGATGAAGCCGGGGGCCACGACGTTGGCGGTGATGTTGCGCGAGCCGATCTCCCGGGCGATCGAGCGGGCCATGCCGATCAGGCCGGCCTTGGACGCCGCGTAGTTGACCTGGCCGGGCACACCCGACATCGCCACGACCGAGCCGAGGAAGATCATGCGTCCCCACTTGGCACGCTGCATGCCCTTGGTTGCGCGCTTGGCGCAGCGGAAGGCGCCGGTCAGGTTGGCGTCGATGACCTTCTCGAAGGACTCCTCCGACAGACGCATCAACAGCATGTTGTCGGTGATGCCGGCGTTGGCCACCAGGACCTCGACCGGACCCTGGTGGGCCTCCACCTCGGCGAAGGCCGCGTCGACCGACTCCGAGTCGGTGACATCGCACTTGACCCCGAACAGTCCTTCGGGGACCCCCGAGCCGCGGTGGGTGACCGCGACCTTGTGGCCGTCGGCGGCCAGCCGCTGGGCCACCGCCAGGCCGATGCCGCGGTTGCCGCCGGTCACCAGGACCGACCGGGAGGGATTCTGCGCTTCGTTGCTAGCTGCCGTCATGGGTGTCTAACCTATCCGTTCTCTTCGGGCCGACGGCGCGGTGGTCGGCAGATCAGGGCAGCCGTCGGTTGATCGCGAGGGCGGCGAACGCCGACACCAGCGCGAACAACGTGCCGGCGATCAGCCACGGCCTGGAATTGTCCCCCCGCCGCGTCTCGTAGCCGATCTCGTTCTGCAGCTTTTCGTACACCTTGTTGAGCTCGTCGAGACTCGCCGCGGTGAAGAAGTCGCCGCCGGACAGGTTCGCGATCTTGCGCAGCGAATCGTCGTCGACGGGGACGGGCACCCGGTCACCCTCGAGTTCGACGGTGCCGGTGCGGGTTCCGAAGGAGATGGTGGAGACCGGGATCTTCTCCTCCTTCGCCTTGCGGGCGGCGGTGAACGCACCACGGGGGTCATCCGGGTCGTCGGGCACGGTCTCCTTGCCGTCCGAGAGCAGCACGATGCGCGCCGGCGGTGCGGCGTCCCCACCGCCGAGGACCGCATTGAGCGTGCTGATCTGCTGCAGGGCGGCGAAGATTCCCTCGCCGGTCGCGGTCTTGTCGTCGAGACGCAGCTTGTCGACGGCGACCTTGGTCGCGTTGTGGTCCGGGGTCGGCGACACCAGGCTGGCCGCGGTGCCCGCGAAGGAGATCAGGCCGAGGTTGATGCCATCGGTCAACTCGTCGGCGAACTTCTTCGCCGCCTCCTGCGCCGCCTTGATGCGCGACGGCGCCACGTCGGTGGCGTTCATCGAGCGCGAGACGTCCATGACGAGGATGACCGTCGCCTTGTTGCGCGGGACCTTGCGGTCGGCCTGCGGACCGGACAACGCCACCGTCAGCAGGATCAGCGAGACGATCAGCAGCGCGATCGGGATGTGCCGCAGCCGATTCCGGTCCGGCGGCGCCACCGTCTTGAGCAGGTCGAGATTGGCGAACGTCAGGGCGCGCTGCTTGCGCTGCCGCAGCACGTACACATACGCCGCGACCAGCGCCGCGACGACCAGCAGGAGCAGCAACCACCAGGGACTGGACAACATGACTACCCCACCCCGGCGGCCAGGCCGCGGCGTCGTTGAGCGATGAACTTGACCATGTCGGTGATCCACTCGCGGTCGGTGCGCAGCGTCAGCGTCGGCCCGCCGCAGCCGCGGATGGTCCGGTGGACCTCCTGCTGATGGGCCCGCGCCGCGGCCGCGAACTCGCGCCGCAGATCCTCGGTGACGGTGACGTCGCGGATCTCCCCCGACTCCGCGTCGGCGAGCGTGACCTCGCCGATCGCGGGCAGCTCGAGGTCGCGCGGGTCGAGCACCTCGATCGCGAGCAGTTCGTGATGGGCGCCGATCGCGCGCAGGGAGCGTTCCCAGTCGATGGGCCCGAGGAAGTCGCTGATGACCACGGCGAGGCCGCGGCGGCGCTGCGGGCGGCGCAGGGCCTCGATACCGGCCTTCAGGTCGCCGCGCACGCCCGGCGCGCTGCGCCGGGTGGTGGCGATCGCCTTGAGCAGGTTCTGCGCGTGCGCGCGGCCGGCGCGGGCGGGGACGCGGACCAGATCGTCGCCGGTGACGACGAGCGCGCCGTGCCGGTTACCGCCACCGGTGGTCAGGTGCACGATCGCCGCCGCGGCGGCCACCGCCAGGTCGCGTTTGGTGCACTCCGCCGTGCCGAAATCGAGGCTTGCCGACGCGTCGACCACGATCCACGTCTCCAGCTCGCGGTCGGCGATCATCTGGCGCACGTGCGGCTGCGTGGTGCGCGCGGTCACAGACCACTCCATACGGCGCACGTCGTCACCGGGCTGATAGGCGCGCGCCTCCCCCGGCTCCGAGCCCGGTCCGGGGATCAGGCCGAGGTGCTCCCCCTGCAGCACACCGTCGAGCTTGCGCCGCACGGTGAGCTCGAGCATCTTCAGAGCCGCGGTGAGCTGGGGCTCCTCGAGCAACCCCGCGCCGAGGCGCGGCAGGTCCCGATTAGCCGCCATACCGTGGCGAATTCGGGCTCACCGGGCCGGCGTTCTGCGGAACCTGTTGCGCGGCATAACCGTTGGCGCCCGGCGGAGCGGCCGCTGCCTGGTTGTGCGGGGCCTGGTTGTGCGGGGCCTGGTTGTGCGGGGCCGGGCCGGACGGGTAGGGCGCCGCGACCGGCTGGGCGCCGACCTGCGGCAGCCCGACGGTCTGCAGGACCCGGGTGATGACGGTGTCGGCGTCGATCTCGTCGGCAAGCGCGTCGTAGGACAGCACCAGGCGGTGGCGCAGCACGTCCGGCATGATCTCGACAACGTCCTGCGGGATCACGTAATCGCGCCCGCGGACCAGCGCGAGGGCGCGGGCGGCCGCCACGATGCCGAGGGTCGCACGCGGCGACGCGCCGTAGGAGAGCCACGACGCGACGTCGTGGAGGCCGAGCTCGGCCGGACGCCGGGTGGCGTTGATGACCCGGACGACGTAGTCGACGAGGGCGTGGTGCACGAAGACGTTCGCCGCGGTCTTCTGCAGGCGCAACATCGCGGCCGGGTCGAGGACCTGCGAGGCGGTCGGCGGGACGTTACCCATCCGGTAGACGATCTCGCGCTCCTCCTCGACCGACGGGTAGTCGACGAGCACCTTGAACAGGAAGCGGTCGCGCTGCGCCTCGGGCAGCGGGTAGACGCCCTCGTTCTCGATCGGGTTCTGGGTCGCCATGACCAGGAACGGATCGGGCATCGGGTAGGTCTTGCCGCCGATCGAGACGTGCCGCTCGGCCATCACCTCGAGGAGGGCGGACTGCACCTTGGCCGGGGCGCGGTTGATCTCGTCGGCGAGCAGGAAGTTGGCGACGACCGGACCGAGCTCGGTGTCGAACTCCTCGCGCCCCTGACGGTAGATGCGGGTGCCGATGAGATCGGTGGGCACCAGGTCCGGGGTGAACTGCACGCGCGAGAACGTGCCGCCGACGACCTTCGCGAAGGTCTCCACGGCGAGGGTCTTGGCGACGCCCGGGACGCCCTCTAGGAGGATGTGGCCACGCGCGAGGAGGCCCACGAGGATGCGCTCGACGAGCTGATCCTGACCGACGATGACGCGCTTGACCTCATAGATTGCCCGCTCGAGCAGGGCGACGTCGGAGTCGCTGAGCACCGACGGGTCGGCGCCTGCCGCGGCCGGATCGGCGGCCGCCTTGTCGAGGGAGTGCGATTCGGTCAACCCGTGCTCCTGTTCGTCGAACTCTGCTGCTCACCGCTCGGGTGCGCGAGACGCCCCCGCGTGTTTGTGCCAGCCTAGTCGCGCGAGCTGAAAAGGTGCCAAGAAGATGCCCGGGGGTGTCGTTCGGACGCCCCCGGGCAGAGCACCGGGCTCAGAGCAGTCGGACGACGTTCGGCATCGCGCCGGCGGTCCGCAGCGGCGACACCTTGACCACGTCACCGGACTGCGGGGCCTCGACCATCTTGTTGTCGCCGAGGTAGAGCGCGACGTGCTGGCTCGCATTCGGGCCGTAGAAGATCATGTCGCCCCGCTTCATCTGCGACAGCGGGAAGTGCGGGCCCGAGGTGTACTGGTAGCCGGTGTAGTGCGGCAACTCGATGCCCACGCCGGCGAAGGCGTAGATCATCAGGCCGGAGCAGTCGAAGCCGATCTTGCGGTAGTCGCCGTAGCTGTCGGCGACGCCGCCGTCGCGGATGCCCTGCGTCGGGCCGTTGACGTCACCGCCGCCCCAGGCGTACGGGACGCCGAGCTGCGACAGCGCGCGGTTGACGACGATCTCGACCGCCTGAGGGCCGCGCAGGCCCGGGCGGACCATGCCGCCGGAGCCGCCTCCGCCGCCCGACCCGAACAGCGAGCCGAGGCTGCCCGAGCCGAGGCGCGAGCTCAGGCTGTCGTTGCCGCTGCTGCCGGTCAGGTCGACGCCGCCGAGGCCGAGCTCGTCGAGCAGCTCGGACTGCGGCAGGCGCTGCTCGCCGATGATCCCCTTCAGGATCTGCGAGCCCATGTCCAGGCCCATGCCGAGGGCCGCCGAGCCGAGATCGACGGCGAGCTGCGCGGCGGCGCGGGCCGCGATCGACAGCAGTTCATTGTCGGAGACCTCGGTGGCCGGCAGATCCGGCAGCTGCGGCGCGGCCGGGAACAGGTTGGTCAGCAGCTCGCGCGTGGACGGTCCCTCGACCTGCTTCTTCGGGACGGTGCCGCGGATGGTGTCGAGCTTCTTCTGGATGGTGTCGCGCTTGGCGACGAGCGAGGCCTTGCGCTGACGCTGGTCGGCGATGGCCGTGCGGGCCTCGGCGACCGCGGCGAGCGCATCCTTCTTGCGCTGTTCTGCGCTGCGGGCGGCCATGTCCGCCTGCCGGCGCGTGGCCTCGACCGCGGCGAGGCGGTTGGCCTTCTGGTTGCGGGCGACCTGCAGTTTGCGGATCGTCTCCTGCTGCTTCTTGCCGACCTGGTCGAGCAGCTTCATCCGGTCCAGGACGGCCTGCGGATCAGGGGCCGTCGCGTAATTCGACAGCGACACCTGCTCGGCACCCTGCTGATAGGCCAACCGCGCGAAGTCGTCGAACGCCTTCTGCGCGTCGGCGACGGCCTGACCGGCGCGGTCGAGTTCGGCGCGCGCCCCACGAGCGGCGACACCGGCCAGCTTGCGCTGGGCCAGGGAGTTCTGGAAGTCGACGATCGCCCGGTTCACGTTCTCCTGCCGGATCGCCAGCGCCTCGTCGAGATCGGCGAGCTCCTGGTTGACCGTGGCGATCTCGTTGATCAGGCCCGACACCGGCGATTCGGGGGCCTTCTGAGGGGCGCCGACCGCGTGTCCGGCGCCGACCGCACAGACGAGAACAGCGGCCACGGCCGCCGTGACGCGCGCCGGCCAGGACGCACCTGTTCTTCCTCGCCTCACCTGCAACTCCTCGCGGTTACTTCTCGGGGCCGGCCCGGACGTCCCGGGCTCGGTCGTGCTGGTCACTGCGACCACCCCGACCACACAGTGCACACCTGCCGCACGTGCCACTGCAGCGGACAGAAGTCACACGTGCGACATCAGAACCGTACGTCACATCAACCACACGAGAAAACCGAACCGCTTGAATTACAAAGACGTGATTACCTGCGAAAATGCTGTGAACTGGAGAAAGTTCACCAGCTTGGCCCAGGTCTCGAATTGGCAACAAATGACCTGGGAACCGACCGAGTGGTCGTCAGTGGACGCCAGGCGGCGGCGTCAGGAAGCGGACGAGTCCGCGGTCCGTTCGCCCGACGCGACCGGAGTGGCGTCCGAGGAGTCGGGTGCGTCGCGATCGACGACCGGCCCGAGGGGGCCGTTCGCGGCGGCGGCACGGGCACGGCGGGTGCGAATCCGCGCGGCGACGGCGCCGAGCACGACGACGAGGATGAGGACCAGGCCGACGACGGTCCAGTCGATGTGGTCATCGGTCATGACATCGACCATCTGCCGCGCGGCGCCCGGCGGGTCGGTGAGGCTCAGGTCCTGCGTCGCCTGCTCCTGGATCACGCGGGAGATCTCGGGCGACGACGACCCGACGGAGTTCGGGCCGAGCACGATCACGGTGCCCCCGACCTGCTCCTGGAGCTGGTTGGCGATGTCGCGGTACAGCGTGAACCGGGGCTGCTGTTGCTGGATGACGACGAAGCTGAAGTCGTGGCCCTTGGATTTGGCGTACTCGACGACCTCGAGCATCGCCGGGACCTGCTCCGGCGACGCGCCGGCCACGCCGTCGTCGGCGATGTCCCGGGCGAGCTGGTCCATGTCGACCCCGACGAGACCGGCGAGCTCCTTGTTCTCCGCGGGAGCGGCGAGCACAACCGTCGACTCCGGCCCCATGGTCACACCCCTGTCTGCTCAGACGCCAAACCTCGACCTGCACGGTACGACACAATGGACGGGTACGGGTATTCGCGTGTCGCCGAGCACATCGACGGCGTGTCCCGCATGGCCCCGGGCCTGGGACAGTACGGACGTACTGTTAGACTGGGTCGTGTTGTCGCGGGTCGCCTCGCGAACATCCGATGGCACCGGTGCAGCCCTCCGGTGCAGGTACAGGGTGGTACGGAATCCTCTCGACCACGAAAGGCGCTTTCCGGCCGACCGCCCCGTCCCGTCAAGGCAGTTGATCATCGAGCATCGCCGACGCAGCCCGTCGGTACACGAGGAGAGTGGATTAAGACGTGAGTATCAATTCCTTCGGCGCCCGCGGAACGCTGGACGTCGGCGACAAGAGCTACGAGATCTACCGCCTGAGTGCCGTGAAGGGCGCCGAGAAGCTCCCGTACGCCCTCAAGGTGCTGACCGAGAACCTCCTCCGCACCGAGGACGGCGCGAACGTCACCAAGGAGCACATCGAGGCCCTCGCCAACTGGGACCCGAGCGCCGAGCCGAGCGTCGAGATCCAGTTCACCCCGGCCCGCGTGATCATGCAGGACTTCACCGGCGTCCCCTGTGTCGTCGACCTGGCGACCATGCGCGAGGCCGTCCGGGAGCTCGGCGGCGATCCCGACAAGGTGAACCCGCTCGCTCCCGCCGAGATGGTCATCGACCACTCGGTCATCATCGAGGCCTTCGGCAACGCGCAGGCATTCGAGCGCAACGTCGAGATCGAGTACCAGCGCAACGAGGAGCGCTACAAGTTCCTCCGTTGGGGCCAGGGCGCGTTCAACGACTTCCGCGTCGTCCCGCCGGGCACCGGCATCGTCCACCAGGTCAACATCGAGCACCTCGCCCGCTCGATCATGGTCCGTGACGGCGTCGCCTACCCCGACACCTGCGTCGGCACCGACTCGCACACCACCATGGAGAACGGCCTCGGCGTCCTGGGCTGGGGCGTCGGCGGCATCGAGGCCGAGGCCGCGATGCTCGGCCAGCCGATCTCGATGCTCATCCCGCGTGTCGTCGGCTTCAAGCTGACCGGTTCCACCAAGCCGGGCGTCACCGCCACCGACGTGGTGCTCACCATCACCGACATGCTGCGCAAGCACGGTGTGGTCGGCAAGTTCGTCGAGTTCTACGGCAACGGCGTCGCCGAGGTCTCGCTGGCCAACCGCGCCACCATCGGCAACATGAGCCCCGAGTTCGGTTCGACCTGCGCGATCTTCCCGATCGACGGCGAGACCATCAACTACCTGCGCCTCACCGGCCGCAGCGAGGAGACCCTGGCCCTGGTCGAGGCGTACGCCAAGGAACAGGGCATGTGGCTGGAGAAGGACGCCGAGGAGCCCGCCTACTCGGAGTACCTGGAGCTCGACCTGGGCGACGTCGTCCCGTCGATCGCCGGCCCGAAGCGTCCGCAGGACCGCATCGAGCTGTGGGACGCCAAGAACGCGTTCCGCAAGGACATCCACAACTACGTCGAGACCGGCAACGCGACCCCGCACACCGCGCTCGACGAAGCCGTCGAGGAGACCTTCCCGGCCTCCGATCCGGCCGTGCTGTCGTTCGCCGAGGACGATGCCGTCGTCCCGTCGGCCGCCAACGGCTCGGAGGGCCGCCCGTCGAACCCGGTCCGCGTGGACTCCGAGGAGCGCGGCTCGATGATCCTCGACCACGGCATCGTGACCATCGCGTCGATCACCAGCTGCACCAACACCTCGAACCCGTCGGTCATGATCGGCGCCGGCCTGCTGGCCAAGAAGGCCGTCGAGAAGGGCCTGACCGCCAAGCCGTGGGTCAAGACCTCGATGGCCCCGGGCTCGCAGGTCGTGACCGGCTATTACGAGAAGGCCGGCCTGTGGCCGTACCTGGAGAAGCTCGGCTTCTACCTGGTCGGCTACGGCTGCACCACCTGCATCGGCAACTCGGGCCCGCTGCCCGAGGAGATCTCGAAGGCGATCAACGACAACGACATCACCGCCACCGCGGTCCTGTCGGGCAACCGCAACTTCGAGGGTCGCATCAACCCCGACGTCAAGATGAACTACCTGGCGTCGCCGCCGCTGGTCATCGCCTACGCAATCGCCGGCACGATGGACTTCGACTTCGAGAACGATCCGCTGGGCAAGGACTCCGAGGGCAACGACGTCTTCCTGAAGGACATCTGGCCTTCCAACGAGGAGATCGAGTCGACCATCGCCGCGTCGATCTCGCCGGAGCAGTACGCCGCCGACTACGCCGACGTCTTCAAGGGCGACGAGCGCTGGCAGAACCTGCCGACCCCGTCGGGCAAGACCTTCGAGTGGGACGAGAAGTCGACCTACGTGCGGAAGCCTCCGTACTTCGAGGGCATGCCGCTGGAGCCGGAGCCCGTCTCCGACGTCAAGGGTGCGCGCGTGCTCGCCAAGCTGGGCGACTCGGTGACCACCGACCACATCTCCCCCGCGTCGACCATCAAGCCCGGCACGCCTGCCGCGCAGTACCTCGACGCCAACGGGGTGGCACGCAAGGACTACAACTCGCTGGGCGCACGCCGCGGCAACCACGAGGTCATGGTCCGGTCGACCTTCGGCAACATCCGCCTGCAGAACCAGCTGCTGGACGGCGTGTCGGGTGGCTACACCCGCGACTTCACCCAGGAGGGCGGCCCGCAGTCGTTCATCTACGACGCCGCGCAGAACTACGCCGCGCAGAACATCCCGCTGGTCGTGCTGGGTGGCAAGGAGTACGGCACCGGCTCGTCGCGTGACTGGGCCGCCAAGGGCACCCGCCTGCTGGGCGTGAAGGCCGTCATCGCCGAGAGCTTCGAGCGCATCCACCGCTCGAACCTGATCGGCATGGGCGTCATCCCGCTGCAGTTCCCGGAGGGCGAGTCGCACAAGTCGCTGGGTCTCGACGGCACCGAGGTGTACGACATCGTCGGCATCGAGGAGCTCAACGAGGGCCGCACCCCGAAGACCGTGCACGTGACCGCCACCAAGGAGGACGGCTCGAAGGTCGAGTTCGATGCGACGGTCCGCATCGACACGCCCGGCGAGGCCGATTACTACCGCAACGGAGGCATCCTGCAGTACGTGCTGCGGAACATGATCAAGAGCTGACAAGGAGCACGTGACGTGCCCAAGGTCAGCGATGACCGCCTTGCCGCGCGTCGTCGGGAGATTCTCGACGGCGCGCGGCATTGCTTCGCCGAGTTCGGCTACGACGGGGCGACGGTCAAACGGATCGAGGAGTACACGGGCCTGTCCCGAGGTGCGATCTTCCACCACTACAAGGACAAGGAGGCCCTGTTCCTCGCGCTCGCGCACGAGGACGCCGAACGGATGGCCGACGTGGCCGCCGAAGAGGGTCTCGTCCAGGTCATGCGCGACATGCTCGCCCGGCCGGAGGACTTCGACTGGCTCGGCACCCGGTTGGAGATCGCCCGCAAACTGCGGACGGACGCCACCTTCCGCTCCGAGTGGAAGGCGCGATCGGCCGAACTGGAGAAGGCCACACTGAGCCGGCTCGAGCAGGGCCGGCAGGCCGGTCGCCTCCGGGACGACGTCCCCACCGAGGTCCTGCTGAAGTATCTGGACCTGGTCCTCGACGGGTTGATCACCCGTCTCGCGTCGGGGCAGCCGACCGACGACCTGCACGCCGTCCTCGACCTGGTCGAGGAGTCGGTACGGGCGAGGGACTGAGCAGGCGGTCCGCTCAGAGACCCCCGAGGGGCCGGACGGATGTGTTCCGTCCGGCCCCTCGCGGTCTTTCGCGCATCTCCGGCCCCCGCGGCGGCATCGTCGTACGCCGGTCCGATGATGTTTCCCACAGCCGTGCGGGGGTAGGCAAGGGCTCACGCCGATCAGCCCACGCTAAGGTTCGCTGGTGAACCACGACATGGTCAGAGTTCTCGGTGTCTCCCGCCGCGCGGTTCTGCGTTCCGCGGCGGGAGCGGGAGCGCTCGCCGCATTCGCCGCGTCCACCGGTCGGGCGCACGCGGCACCCGGCCGCACCGCCATCGTCATCGGCACCGGCTTCGGCGGATCGGTCGCAGCCCTGCGCCTCGGCGAGGCCGGTTTCTCGACCACCGTCTTCGAACGCGGCCGCCGCTGGCCGATCCGTCCGGACGGCGACACCTTCGCGACCTTCTCCGCCCCGGACAAGCGCGCCGCATGGTTCGGCAACCGGGCCGGCGCCAACAGCGCGAGCTCGATCCCGGTCGAGCCGTACCCGGGCGTGCTCGACCACGTCGTCGGCGACGGCATCGAAGCCATCTACGGCGCGGGCGTGGGCGGCGGATCGCTCGTCTTCGGCTCGTTCACCCCGATCCCCCGGCGCGTCGACTTCGAACACGTCTTCCCCGCCTCGGTCGACTACTCCGAGATGGTGTCCACCTACTACCCGCGAGCGAAGAAGGCACTGGGCGTGGCCCCGATGCCCGCCGACATCCTGCGGCACCCGAACTACGTGGGACCCCGGTCCTGGCTCAAGGTGATCGCCCGCTACGGCGCCACCCCGCACTTCTTCGACTTCGCGATCGACTGGGACATCGTCCGCGACGAGATGGCCGGCCGGAAACGTCCGTCGGTGATCGTCGGCGAACTCAGCTACGGCGTGAACAGCGGCGCCAAGAAGTCCACCGATCGTTCGTATCTCGCCGCCGCCGAACGCACGGGCAACGTCACGATCAAGCCGATGCACGAGGTCTTCGACATCCGGCCGCGCTCCCGCAGGCCGGGATTCGTCGTCACCGCGAGGGTGCGCGACGAACAGGGCCGCACGGTCCGGACGGTGACCGCCGAGGCCGATCACCTGTTCATGGCGGCCGGGTCGTTCCACACCACCCGGATGCTCGTCGAGGCCCGCGCGAAGGGCACCCTGCCACGGCTGTCGCCGCGCATCGGCGAGGGTTTCGGCACCAACGGCGACTTCCTCACCATCCGCGCGAATCCGTCGGACGATTTCGGCGTCGTCCAGGGCGGACCGGGTTACGCCCGCATCTACGAGGACCGACTCACCGAGACCCCGATGTCGATGGTCTACCAGGCGACGCCGCTGCCCTTCCCGTTGGGCAAGACCGGGACCACTCACCTCGTCCAGGCGCACACCGACGAGCGCGGGTCGGTCGACTTCGACCACGCCACCGGCACCGCGCGCCTGCGCTACCCGCATCCCGAGGGGCGCAACGCCGTCGACCGGCAGGCCGCCGCATTCGTCGCGAAGTTCCACGAGCGCACCGAGGCCCGACACGGACGACCCGCCAACGGCGTTCCGATCCACCTGCGGGCCGTCGGGTTCGGTTCCGCGGGTACGTATCACGGACTCGGCGGCGTCGTCATGGGTCAGGGCGCGTCGATGGACGGCGCGGTCTCCGGTTACGACGGTCTCTACGTCGTCGACGGGTCGTTCCTGCCCGGCGCAGTCGGTCTGGTGAACCCGGCGCTGACGATCACCGCGATGGCCGAGCGGACGATGGACCGGTTCCTGGCGACACGTTGACCGCGTAGGTCGTCCTGACCGCGTAGGTCGTCGGGCGGACACCATCGCGTGCCTCGCTCGCCGAGAACGTGAGGCCCGTCGCGCACACTGGGGTACTGTGATGCACAACACCCCGATCGAGCGTTAGATAACGACCGATCGGGGTGAACGTTCCCTTTCGTCGAAGGAGTGCACCGTTGTTCCCTGGAGTCTTCGCCAAGTCCACTCCGGACAAGCCCGCCGTCATCCGCGCCGCCACCGGTGAGCAGCTGACCTACCGCCAGCTCGACGAGAACTCGACGCGCATCGCGAACTACCTGGAGTCGCTGGGCGTCAAGCGCGGCGACAACATCGCGGTGGTCTCCGCCAACGACCTGCACGTCTTCGAGGTGTACTGGGCGGCGCTACGCAGCGGCCTCTACGTCACCGCGGTCAACCACCACCTGACCGCGGGCGAGACCAACTACATCCTCGGCGACTGCAACGCGCAGGTGCTCTTCGCCGGCGCCTCCGTCGCCGACGCCGTCGCGGCGTCGGGCGAGATCCCCGCCCTCACCGGCAGCGGCCGGCGCATCGCGTGGGGTGGTGACATCGAGGGCTTCGACTCCTACGACAAGGTGCTCGCCAACGCCTCGGCCGCGCCCCGCACCGACCAGCCGCGCGGCACGGACATGCTCTACTCGTCCGGCACCACCGGTCGGCCCAAGGGCATCAAGACCCCGATGCCCGAGGGTCAGGTCGACGAGGTCCCGGACACCTACACCGCGATCTTCGGGCCGATGTACGGCTTCGACGAGAACTCGGTCTACCTCTCCCCCGCACCGCTGTATCACGCTGCGCCGCTTCGCTATTGCGGCGTGACGAACTCGGTGGGCGGCACCGTGGTCATGATGGACCGCTTCGAGCCCGAGGACGCCCTGGCGGCCATCGAGAAGTACAAGGTCACCCATAGCCAGTGGGTCCCGACGATGTTCATCCGCATGCTGAAGCTGCCCGACGACGTGCGCGCCAAGTACGACGTCAGCAGCATGAAGATCGCCGTCCACGCCGCGGCGCCGTGCCCCGTCGAGGTGAAGAAGGCGATGATCGACTGGTGGGGCCCGGTCATCCACGAGTACTACGCCTCGACCGAGGCCGCCGGCGCGACGTTCATCGGCCCGCAGGAGGCACTCGAGCACCCGGGCTCGGTGGGACGTCCACTGCTCGGCGTGGTCCACATCTGCGACGAGGACGGCAAGGAACTGCCGGTCGGCGAGGTCGGCCTGGTGTACTTCGAGCGCGAGGACATCGCGTTCCAGTACCACAACGACCCGGAGAAGACCCGCAAGGCCCAGCATCCCGAGCACGCGAACTGGTCCACCACGGGCGATGTCGGTTACGTCGACGCCGACGGCTACCTGTACCTGACCGACCGCAAGGCGTTCATGATCATCTCCGGCGGCGTGAACATCTATCCGCAGGAGGCCGAGAACGTCCTCATCAACCACCCCGCGGTCTTCGACGTCGCGGTGATCGGCGTGCCCGACGCAGATCTGGGCGAGGTCGCCAAGGCGTGTGTGCAGCTCGCCGAGGGATACAGCCCCTCCGACGAACTCGCCGACGAGCTGATCTCGTACACCAAGGAGCACATCGCCGCGTACAAGTCGCCGCGCTCAGTGGACTTCGTCGACGAGCTGCCGCGCACCCCCACCGGCAAGCTGGTCAAGGGCGAGCTGCGGAAGAAGTACTGGCCGGCGGCGAGCTGATGACCAGCGGAGCGGCGGGTGTCAGGCCAGCTCGATGAGCTCCTGGTACTCGTCGCTCCAGTGGTCCTCGGTGCCGTCGGGCAGCATGATGACGCGCTGCGGGTCGAGCGCCGCGGCGGCTCCTGGGTCGTGGGTGACCAGCACGACGGCGCCGGTATAGCTGCGCAGCGCGTCGAGCACCTGTTCGCGCGACACCGGGTCGAGGTTGTTGGTCGGCTCGTCGAGCAGCAGCACGTTGGCCGCCGACGACACCAGACCGGCAAGCGTCAGGCGGGTCTTCTCGCCACCGGACAGCGTGCCCGCGGGCTGTTCGAGCTGCGGACCGCTGAACATGAAGGCGCCCAACAGACCTCGCAGTTCCTGCTCTCCGGCGTCGGGGGCGGCGTGGCGGATGTTCTCCCACACCGTCGCGGCGTCGTCGAGGGTGTCGTGCTCCTGCGCGAAGTACCCGATCTTGAGCCCGTACCCGGGTTCGATCTGACCGGTGTCCGGTTTCTCCACGCCCGCAAGCATTTTCAGCAGCGTCGTCTTGCCCGCGCCGTTGAGGCCGAGCACCACGACGCGGCTGCCCTTGTCGATCGCGAGGTCGACGCCGGTGAAGATCTCCAGCGAGCCGTAGCTCTTCGAGAGGTTCGACGCCATGAGCGGGGTCTTGCCGCACGGCGCCGGCTCGGGGAACCGGATGCGGGCCGTGCGGTCGGCCACCCGTTCCTCGTCCAAGGACTCGATCATCCGCTCGGCGCGCTTGAGCATCTGCTGCGCGGCGGTCGCCTTGGTGGCCTTGGCGCCCAGCTTGGCGGCCTGGGCACGTAGCGCTGACGCCTTCTTCTCGGCATTGGCACGCTCGCGGCGCCGGCGTTGTTCGTCGGTGGCGCGCGCGTCGAGGTACCGCTTCCAGTTCATGTTGTAGATGTCGGCCTCACCGCGCACGGCGTCGAGGAACCACACCCGGTTGACGACGTCGGCGAGGAGGTCGACGTCGTGGCTGATCACGACGAGCCCGCCCTCGTGGTTCTGCAGGAACGACCGCAGCCAGGTGATCGAGTCGGCGTCGAGGTGGTTGGTCGGCTCGTCGAGAAGCAGCGTGGTGTCCGACTTCCCCGAACCGTCGGAGGCGGAGAACAGGATGCGGGCGAGCTCGATGCGGCGGCGCTGACCTCCGGACAGGGTGCGCAGCGGCTGGTTGAGGACGCGGTCCGGCAGGCCGAGGCTGTTGCAGATGCGCGCGGCCTCCGACTCGGCGAGGTAGCCGCCGAGGGCGGAGAACCGCTCCTCGAGCCGCCCGTACTTCGCGACGGCGCGGTCACGTTTCTTCTCGTCGGCCGTCTCGGCCATCAGCGCCTGCTGCTTCTCCATCTCGCGCAGGATCTCGTCGAGCCCGCGCGCCGACAGCACGCGGTCCTTGGCGAGGACGTCGAGGTCGCCCTCCTTGGGGTCCTGTGGCAGGTAGCCGATGGCGCCGGAGCGGCGGACGGTGCCCGCGTAGGGCTCGGTCTCGCCGGCGAGGATGCGCAGCGTCGTCGTCTTGCCGGCGCCGTTGCGCCCCACGAGGCCGATACGGTCGCCGGGCTGGATGCGGAGGGCGTCGCCGGGCGCCGACAACAGGGTCCGAGCGCCCGCTCGAACCTCAAGGTCGGTCGCGGTGATCACGACATGCCAGTCTACCGGTGCGCATCGACCGGTTTTTCCCGTGAAACCCCGTGCAGGGCGCCCGCGGAGTTGCCCCACGGCGACACGGTGGACCGATACGGTGAGCAACGTGACGCAATCCACATCGTTTTCGCAGTCCACGTTCCCTCAGACGTCCGACCTGACCGGACGTTCGGCACTGGTCACCGGCGCCAGCCGGGGCATCGGCGAGGCCATCGCCACCGAGCTCGCCCGTCGCGGCGCCTCGGTCGTGATCACCAGCCGCAAGCCCGACCCGCTGGCCGAGGCGGCCGACCGCATCCGTGCGGCCGCTCCGGGTGCGACCGTGACCCCGGTGGCCGGGAACACCGGCGACGCCAAACACCGGACGCAGGCCGTCGCGGCGGCGGTCGAACAGGGTGGCGGCATCCACGTTCTCGTCAACAACACCGGCATCGCCCCGATCGCCGGCCCTCTGATGAACGCCGATCTGGGCGCGTATCTCAAGACCTTCGACACCAACGTCGTCGCGGCGCTCGGCTTCGTCCAGGAGGCATACCGGGCGGGCATGAAGGACTCCGGCGGCTCGGTCATCAACATCTCCTCGGTCGCCGGCATCCGGTCGACCGGGATCATCGCCGCATACGGGACCTCGAAGGCGGCCCTGATCCGGCTCACCGCCGAGCTCGCGTGGGAGCTCGGCCCGAGGATCCGCGTCAACGCGGTCGCCCCGGCGATCGTGCGCACCAAGTTCGCCTCCGGTCTCATCGAGGGAGAGAACGAGGCCCTCGCCGCCGCGTCGTATCCGATGAAGCGGATCGGCGAACCCGAGGACGTCGCCCGTGCGGTCGCCTTCCTCGCGAGCGACGAGTCGTCGTGGATCACCGGCGAGACGCTCGCCGTCGATGGCGGCATGCTCGCGACCGGCCGCTCCTGACCGGGGCGATCTCGCCACCGGGGGTTCGTGACAGTATCGAACCCATGACCGGCGGCGTGATCGTTCTCGGTGCGGGCCCTGCGGGTCGCGCGCTCGCACATCGGCTGTCGGCGGCCGCCGTCCCGGTGACACTGGTCGATCTCCATCCCGACCGGATCTGGAGGTCCACCTTCGCCTGCTGGTCCGACGAGCTGCCGGGATGGCTCGACGACTCGGCGTTCGCCGCGCGGCTCGACCGGATCGGGGTCGCCGGCACCGGCCTCGAGGAGATCGACCGGGGGTACACGGTCCTCGACACCCCCGGCCTGCAACGCAGCCTGACGCTGGACGGGGTGACGGTCGTGACCGGGCGGGTCACCGAGATCGACGGGGCACGAGTACATCTCGACTCCGGCCGCACGCTCGACGGCGACGTCGTCGTGGACTGCCGTGGCGCGCTCCCCCACCCGGCCCCGAGGCAGACCGCGTACGGCGTCGTCGTCGACGCGGCCACGGCCGCACCCGTTCTCGAAGGCCATGGCGCGATGCTGATGGACTGGCGCGGCGGCGTGGTCGACCGGCGGCAACTGCCGTCGTTCCTGTACGTCGTGCCGCTCGGCGGGAACGACTACCTGCTCGAGGAGACCTGTCTCGCCGGGCTCCCCGCCCTCGATCTCGACGAGCTGAAGCGGCGCCTCGAGGTGCGGCTGGGCGGGATGCCGTCGAACATCCGACGCGTCGAACACGTGGACTTCCCGCTGACCGGCTCCGCACCGCAGCCCTGGCGGGATACGACGTTCCGGTTCGGTGCCGCGGGCGGTTTCAAGAATCCGACGACCGGCTACAGCGTCGCCAACTCGCTGATGTGCGTCGACCGGGTGGTCGGGGCGCTCGCGGCCGGACGGGACCCCATCGCCGAGATGTGGCCGGCCGGGGTCCGCGCGGTCCACAACCTGCGCCTGCGCGGCCTCAGCGCGCTGCTGCGGTTGAGTCCGACGCAGACGATCGCCTTCTTCGAGGCGTTCTTCGCGATGCCGGTCGAGGCCCAGCGCAGCTACCTCAGCCGGCGCGACGACCTGACCGGGGTGATGGCGGCGATGACCCGCGTCATCCGCGCCGTGGACATGCGGACACGCGTGACCGTGGCCCGCGGCGCGATGTCCACGCCGGAGTGGGCCGGGGACGTCAGCGGCACCCCGCCACTGCATCTCTAGTGCGCGTCACGCAGCTCGCGCCAGCGCCGCACCATCTCCTCCACGTCGACGGTGTGGGCGACGACGCCGTGGGGCGTGGCCATCTGCCGTGACGCCAGGAGTGCTTCGCGCACACGACGATTGAAGTCGGTGAGGATCTCGCGCACCGATGCCTCGTCGGAGACGTCCCGAAGCGACTCCGGGAACTCCTGGGCCTCCCGGCGCAGGCGCAGCGGCGCCGGGAGCAGCGCTGCGGAATCGAGGTTCTCGTCGCGGATCTTGCGCTTGACCCACCAGTCCGGGTCGTCGGCGTCGGACAGGTCGATCGGCTTGCCGAGGCCCGGCAGGCCGTCGAACTCCCCGCGCTCGGTGGCCTCGCGGATCATCCGCTCGACCCGCGATTCGAACCATGACGTCATGCCGGTGACGTGCCGGAGTACGGACTAGACGGTGAAACCGAGCGCGCGAAGCTGCTCGCGGCCGTCGTCGGTGATCTTGTCCGGGCCCCACGGCGGCAGCCAGACCCAGTTGATCTCCAGGTCGGTGCACAGGCCGCTGTTGACCAGGGCGCCCCGGGACTGATCCTCGATGACGTCGGTCAGCGGGCAGGCCGCTGAGGTGAGGGTCATGTCGATCTTGGCGACCGCATCGTCGGTCACCTCGATACCGTAGACTAGGCCGAGGTCGACGACGTTGATGCCGAGTTCCGGGTCGACGACGTCGCGCATCGCCTCCTCGACGTCCTCGACGGTCGGCAGCGAGGTCTGCGGTTCTGACGGTGTCGCCGTGGTGGTCTCGTCACTCATGCTGTCTCCGCTTCTGTCTGGTTGGTCAGGGTGCCGACGGTCTGCGAGAGCGCGTCCTTGAACGCCATCCAGCCGAGGAGCGCGCATTTGACCCGTGCCGGGTACTTGCTGACACCGCTGAACGCGATGCCGTCGCCGATGACGTCCTCGTCGCCGGGATCCTTGCCGCGCGAGGTCATCATCGCGTTGAACGACTCGACGATGGCCAGCGATTCCTCGACGGGCTTGCCGACGATCAGGTCGTGCAGCACCGACGTCGACGCCTGCGAGATGGAACACCCCTGCCCGTCGTAGGACACGTCGTCGATCGTCGAACCGTCCGCCGACACCGCGACGCGCAGGGTGACCTCGTCACCGCACGTCGGGTTCACGTGGTGCACCTCGGCGCCGTACGGCTCGCGGAGGCCCCGGCCGTGCGGATGCTTGTAGTGGTCCAGGATGACCTCCTGGTACATCTGCTCCATCCGCATGCTCAGTTCACCCCGAAGAAGTTCTGCGCCTTCACGATCGCCGCGGCGAGGGCGTCGACCTCGTCGAGGGTGTTGTAGGCGGCGAAGGACGCACGCGCGGTCGCGGCGACCCCGAAGCGACGGTGCAGCGGCCACGCGCAGTGGTGGCCGACGCGGATGGCGACACCCTCGTCGTCGAGGATCTGGCCCAGGTCGTGTGCGTGGATGCCGTCCACGACGAACGACACCGCTCCCCCGCGGTTCTCGGTGGTCGTCGGGCCGACGATGCGCAGGCCGTCGATCGCACCGAGGCGTTCCAGCGCCCGTTCGACGAGCGAGTGCTCGTGTGCGGCAACCGCATCCATCCCGAGGGTCTGCAGGTAGCGCACCGCGGCGCCGAGCCCGACGACCTGGGAGGTCATCGGCACGCCGGCCTCGAAGCGCTGTGGCGGCGGAGCGTAGGTGGAGACCTCCATGGTCACCGTCTCGATCATCGACCCGCCGGTGATGAACGGCGGCAGCGCGTCGAGGAGCCCTGACTTGCCGTACAGCGCACCCACGCCGCTGGGGCCGAACATCTTGTGCCCGGAGAACGCGGCGAAATCCACGTCCAGGGCGCCGAAGTCGACCGGCATGTGGGGCACCGACTGGCAGGCGTCGAGCACGACGAGCGCGCCGACCGCACGGGCGCGGCGGACGAGTTCGTCGACGTCGGCGACCGCGCCGGTGACGTTGGACTGATGGGTGAACGAGACGACCTTGACCGACTCGTCAAGGGTCAGCGAGTCGAGGTCGATGCGGCCGTCGTCGGTGACCCCGTACCACTTGAGCGTCGCCCCGGTCCGGCGGCAGAGCTCCTGCCACGGAACGAGATTCGCGTGGTGCTCGAGTTCGGTGACGACGACGGTGTCCCCCGGGCCGAGCGCCGAGCCGCCGAGGACCGACGCCGAACGCGGGTCGCCGAGGGTGTAGGTGACCACGTTCAGCGACTCGGTCGCGTTCTTGGTGAAGACGAGCTGGTCCGGGGTCGCCCCGACGAAGCCCGCGATGACCTCGCGGGCGTCCTCGTAGGCGTCGGTGGCCTCTTCGGCGAGCTGGTGGGCTCCCCGGTGCACCGCGGCGTTGTGGTGCGTCAGGAAGTACCGCTCGGCGTCGAGGACCTGGACCGGACGCTGCGAGGTGGCGCCGGAATCCAGGTAGACCAGCGGCTTCTCGTCACGGACAGTGCGCTGCAAGATCGGGAAATCCGCGCGCACCGCGGCGACGTCGAGCGCCGCGCCGCGGGTCCCCGCGGTCGTCGGCTCGGTCGAGAGTGTCACGTACGTGCCCCTCCTGGTGTCGTGTGTCAGCCGGCCTTCGCCGTGAGGAAACGCTCGTAGCCGTTCTCCTCGAGTTCGTCGGCGAGCTCGGGTCCGCCGGACTGGACGACCTGGCCGTTGACGAAGACATGGACGTGGTCGGGCTTGATGTAGCGCAGGATGCGCGTGTAGTGCGTGATCAGCAGGATGCCGCCGTTCTCGCGCTCCTTGTAGCGGTTCACGCCCTCGCTCACGACGCGCAGGGCGTCGACGTCGAGGCCGGAGTCGGTCTCGTCGAGGATGGCGATCTTCGGCTTGAGCAGGTCGAGCTGCAGGATCTCGTGCCGCTTCTTCTCGCCGCCGGAGAAGCCCTCGTTGACGCTGCGCTCGGAGAACGACGGGTCGATCTCGAGCTCGGTCATGGCCTCCTTGACCTCCTTGACCCAGTGGCGGAGCTTCGGGGCCTCGCCGCGGACCGCGGTGGCGGCGCTGCGCAGGAAGTTCGACATCGAGACGCCGGGCACCTCGACCGGGTACTGCATCGCGAGGAACAGGCCGGCGCGGGCGCGCTCGTCGACGCTCATCTCGAGCACGTCCTCGCCGTCGAGGGTGATCGAGCCGGAGGTCACCTGATACTTGGGGTGGCCCGCGATGGCGTAGGACAGGGTCGACTTGCCGGAGCCGTTGGGTCCCATGATCGCGTGCGTCTCACCGGACTTCACGGTCAGGTTCACGCCCTTGAGGATGTGGATGGGCTCGGCGTCGGAGTCGGTCTGCGCGACGTCGACGTGCAGGTCACGGATTTCCAGAGTGGTCATTGATGTGTTCTTTCTCGACAGGCTGTGGGAGTTCGTGGTGGGCGCGACGGCCGTTCAGGCGCCGGCGATCTCGAGTTCGCGCTCGATCGCGGCGGACAGGCGCTCGCGCAGTTCCGGCACCGTGATCTTGGCGATCACCTCGCCGAAGAAGCCGCGGATCACCAGGCGGCGCGCCTGGTCCTCCGGGATGCCACGGGCCTGCAGGTAGAACAGCTGCTCGTCGTCGAAACGTCCGGTGGCACTGGCGTGTCCGGCGCCGACGATCTCGCCGGTCTCGATCTCCAGGTTCGGCACCGAGTCGGCGCGCGCGTTGTCGGTGAGCACCAGGTTGCGGTTGAGCTCGAAGGTGTCGGTGCCCTCGGCCTCGGCGCGGATGAGCACGTCGCCGATCCACACGGTGTGGGCCTCGCGGGTGCGGTCTCCACTCGGATCGCCCTGCAGTGCACCCTTGTACACCACGTTGGAGCGGCAGTTGGGCTTGCTGTGGTCGACGAGCAGGCGCTGCTCGAGATGCTGGCCGGCGTCGGCGAAGTACAGGCCCCACATCTCCACGTCGCCGCCCGGGGCGTCGTAGTGGACGATCGGCGACAGGCGGACGAGGTTGCCGCCGAGGCTGATCGCGAAGTGGCGGACCGACGAGTCACGGCCGACGCGGACGTGATGCGCGGCGACATGCACGGCGTCGTCGTCCCAGTCGTGGACGTTGACGACGGTCAGCGCGGCGCTGTCGCCGACGACGAACTCGACGTTCTCCGCGTAGGTCCCGCCGCCCTTCTGGTCGAGGACCACGACGGCGCGGGCGAACGGCTCGAGCCGGATCTGGATGTGGCCGAACGCGGTCTCGCCCTCGCCGGGGCCGGTGACCGTGACGGTGACCGGGTCGGCGAGTTCGACCTCGCGGCCCACGGTCACGACCGTGGCCCGGGTGAAGGACGAATAGGCCTGCGCCGCGATGCGGTCGAAGGGGACGCCGCCCTGGCCGAGACGCTCGTCGTCGCGGCCGACGGTGTCGACGGTGACGCCGTCTACACCTGTCCCGCTCACTGCGTTCCCGGCGACGGTGTCATTCGTCCCGCTCACTGCGTTCCCGGCGACGGTGTCATTCGTCCCGCTCACTGCGTTCCCGGCGACGGTGTCATTCGTCCCGCTCACTGCGTTCCCGGCGACGGTCACCTCGACGGTCGCCTCGCCGGTCCGCTGGGCGGAGCCGTCGTGCAGGCCGCGCAGGCGGCGGAACGGGGTGAACCGCCAGGCCTCCTCGCGCGGGCTGGGCACCTCGAAGGCGTTGACGTCGAACGAGGTGAACAACTCACCCTTGTTGACGGCAGGGGTCTGCGAACCCGGCGTGGTGACCGGGAGTGTCGGATCGGCCATCAGCCGACGGCTCCTTCCATCTGCAGCTCGATCAGGCGGTTGAGCTCGAGCGCGTATTCCATCGGGAGTTCCTTGGCGATGGGCTCGACGAACCCGCGGACCACCATGGCCATCGCCTCGTCCTCGGTCAGTCCGCGGCTCATCAGGTAGAAGAGCTGGTCGTCGCTGACCTTCGAGACGGTCGCCTCGTGCCCCATCGTCACGTCGTCCTCGCGGATGTCGACGTAGGGATAGGTGTCGCTGCGGGAGATCGTGTCGACCAGCAACGCGTCGCACTTCACCGTCGAGCGGCTGCCGTGTGCGCCGTTGTTGACCTTGACCAGGCCGCGGTAGGACGCGCGGCCGCCGCCGCGGGCCACCGACTTGGAGACGATGTTGCTCGAGGTGTTGGGGGCCAGGTGGACCATCTTGGATCCGGTGTCCTGGTGTTGTCCGGGGCCGGCGAACGCGACGGAGAGGACCTCGCCCTTGGCGTGCTCACCGGTCAGCCAGACCGCCGGGTACTTCATGGTGACCTTGGAGCCGATGTTGCCGTCGACCCACTCCATGGTGGCGCCCGCCTCGGCCTTGGCGCGCTTGGTCACCAGGTTGTAGACGTTGTTCGACCAGTTCTGGATGGTCGTGTAGCGGCAACGGCCGCCCTTCTTCACGATGATCTCGACGACCGCCGAGTGCAGCGAGTCGGTCTTGTAGATCGGCGCGGTGCAACCCTCGACGTAGTGCACGTAGGCGCCCTCGTCGACGATGATCAGGGTCCGCTCGAACTGGCCCATGTTCTCGGTGTTGATGCGGAAGTAGGCCTGCAGCGGGATGTCGACGTGAACGCCCGGTGGCACGTAGATGAACGAGCCGCCCGACCACACCGCGGTGTTGAGCGCGGAGAACTTGTTGTCGCCGGCCGGGATGACCGAACCGAAGTACTCCTGGAAGATCTCCGGGTGCTCCTTGAGACCGGTGTCGGTGTCGAGGAAGATCACGCCCTGCTGCTCGAGATCCTCACGGATCTGGTGATAGACGACCTCGGACTCGTACTGCGCGGCGACACCGGCGACCAGACGCTGCTTCTCCGCCTCCGGGATGCCCAGCTTGTCGTACGTGTTCTTGATGTCCTCGGGCAGCTCGTCCCACGACGTGGCCTGCTTCTCCGTGGACCGCACGAAATACTTGATGTTGTCGAAGTCGATGTCGTCGAGCGCGGCGCCCCAGTGCGGCATCGGCTTCTTGTCGAAGATCTTGAGGGCCTTCAGGCGCTGCTCGAGCATCCACTCGGGCTCGTTCTTCTTCGCCGAGATGTCGGCGACGACGGCCTCGGACAGGCCTCGCTGCGCGGCGGCACCCGCGACGTCGCGGTCGGCCCAGCCGTATCCGTAGTTGCCCAGCGAGGCAATCGTCTCCTCCTGCGTGAGCGGAGCGGCAGCGGCCGGCTTGGTGGCGGCCGGATCGGTGACGGTCATCGCGTGGCCTTTCGGGTTGTCGGGGTCTGGGACTGCGGGATGCGGGGCTGTCGCTTCGGTCTCTTCACGCTCTTCACGCTCGGTTTCTTCTCGCCCGGCGCGGCGGCCGGTGGCGGATGGATCGGCACATGGGTGGTGCAGGCGCAGTCGCCGTTGGCGATGGTCGCCAGGCGCTGCACGTGCGTGCCGAGCAGTTCCGTGAAGACCGCGGTCTCGGCCTCACACAGTTCCGGGAACTCGGTGGCGACGTGTGCCACCGGGCAGTGGTGCTGACAGATCTGGACGCCGTTGCCGACCTGACGGGTGTTGGTCGCGTAGCCCGCGCCGGTCAGGGCGTCGGCGATCTTCTCGACGGTGTCGGTGACGTGCGCCGGATCGGTGGCCGGCTCGACGTCGGCGACGACACGCTCGATCCGTTCGCGGGCGAACTCGGTGACGGCGTCGCTTCCCCCGACCTCGCGCAGCTTTCGCATCGCCGCACCGGCGAGGTCATCGTAGGCGTGGCGCATCTTGCCGCGTCCGGACGGGGTGAGCCGAAACCACTTGGCGGGACGTCCGCGGCCGCGGTGACCGAAACCGGTGGGCGCGACCTCGATGTCCCCTGCCGCGGTGAGCGCGTCGAGGTGACGGCGCACGCCGGCCGCGGAGATGCCGAGGCGCTCGCCGATGTCCCCCGCGGTGAGCGGGCCGGCCTCGACGAGCAGGTTCAGCACGGCCTCACGGGTCTGGCCGTCGTGGTGCGCGTCGGCACCGGCGAGGGTCGTCCGTGGGGTCGCCGTACCAGCGGAAGGCACGGCGTTGCCGCTGCCGGAGGGCAGCTCAACATCGTTCCGCATGGTTTTCACAACACGAGTGTGACGTAATTGATTCCCGGCTTCCAGCAAGGGTGCCCTTAGCAGAACCGTGCGATGTGCCCGAGGAAATCGCCCGAAACCGGATAAAGGGTGGTCGCGAGGTATCCCCCGGAGGCGATTACAGTCGTCGTGTGCCCGAAACCACAGCCGGCCGACGCCTGCCGGACCTCTTCGGACTCGTCGTGAATCACCTGCTCGCCGTGCTCGACTACCTCGGCCTGCGCAAGCAGCGCCCGGCGGACTCCCGCGCCGACCCCGAGCAACGCGGGGCCTACGGCAAGACCATGGCCCGCCTCCACGACGACGAACGCGAGGTCGGCCCGCTCGACGAGACCGAGAACCGCCGCCTGCGGCGGATCAAGCTGTTCGGCGCGACGGGTTCGGTGCTCATCCTCATCGGCGCCCTCGGCACCGGCGCGGTGCCGGTGCTGCAGAACCCGGTCGCCGGGATGCGGGTGCTGTCGCTGCCCTCGCGGATGTTCGGCACCGCACTGGCGCTGTCGATCGGCGGTTCGATCACCCTCGTCGTCGCCTGGCTGCTGATCGGCCGGTTCGCCGTCGGCCGGTTCAGTGTCGAGGTCCTGCACGGACGCAGCCCCGAACGGCGGATGAGCCGTCGCCAGGCCGACCGGACGCTGATGCTCTGGATCACGCCGATCATCCTGGCCCCGCCGCTGCTCAGCAAGGACGTCTACTCGTATCTCGCGCAGAGCGCCATCGCCTACCGCGGCATGGACCCGTACTCGGTGAGCCCGGTGCGTGGGCTGGGCGTCGACCACATCCTCACGCGGTCGGTGCCGAACCTCTGGCGCGACACCCCCGCACCCTACGGCCCGCTGTTCCTGTGGATCGGCGAGGGCATCACCAAGATCACGGGCGCCAACATCACCGCCGCGATCTTCCTGCACCGTTGTCTCGCGCTCGTGGGCATCGCGCTGATCGTCTGGGCGCTGCCGCGCCTGGCCCGCCGGTGCGGGGTGTCCTCGGTGGCGGCACTGTGGCTCGGCGCCATGAATCCGCTGGTCATCCTGCACCTCGCGGGCGGCATCCACAACGAGGCCCTGATGCTCGGCATGATGCTCGTCGGCCTCGAACTGAGCTTCCGCGCGATCTACGGACCCGATCTGCTGCGCAGACCCGGAACGCTGATACCGACCCGGGCCGGCTGGCTGCTCGTAGCGGGCGCCGCGGTCATCTCCGCGTCGGCGATGGTGAAGGTCACCTCGATGCTCGCGCTCGGCTTCGTCGGGATCGCCCTCGCCATGCGCTGGGGTGCGACGCTGCCCGCCCTGCGGCACGCGCCGATACGGCAATGGTGGGCGCGGTCGAAGGCGTCGCTCTACGCGCTCACCCTCTCCGGCGGGTTCTACGTCGTGATCCTCGCCGTCGTGATGATCGGGATCTCCATGGCCACCGGACTCGGCTTCGGCTGGACCGGCACCCTGTCGACCGGCGCGATCGTGCGGTCCTGGATGTCGATCCCGACGCTGCTCGGTGTGACCACCGGCCGCATCGGCGTCGCGCTCGGACTCGGCGAGCACACCCAGGCGATCCTCGACGTGATCCGGCCGCTGGGCCAGGTGATCGCAGGCCTGTTCATCGTCCGCTGGATGCTGGCCACGCTCGGCGGGCGTCTGCACCCGCTCGGCGCACTGGGTGTCTCGATGGCCACGGTCGTGCTGCTGTTCCCGTTCGTACAGGCCTGGTACCTGCTGTGGGCGGTCATCCCCCTCGCCGCGTGGGCCACCGGCGCCTGGTTCCGCATCTCCACCATCGCCGCCTCGGCGATCATCGCCATCGTCGTCATGCCGACGAGCTCCAACACCAGCGGCATCGTCCTGGCACAGGGCGTACTGGCCGGTGTGATCATGGTCGCAGCGCTGACCGCGCTGTTCTTCGAGGAACGGTCCCCCCGACTGTGGCGTCGACGCAGGACCGGGGCCGACGGGCCCGGGACCAGCGACGACGAGACGAAGGCCGAGCCGGCGGAGACGACGTCGACGCCGTGACCCGCATCCCACCCGCGCGCGGACGGCGTTTTCCGTCCGCGGGGTCCGAGCGCATAGTCTGACCTGTGTGCACGGCACGTCCTCCCGGCAGATCAGCGATGACGATCGGATGAACGATCGTCGGCCGAGCGTCCCCGCACTCGAGGTGCGCGGCCTGGTCAAGACCTTCGGCGACCGCACCGCCGTCGACCATCTCGACCTCACCATCGGAAACGGCGAGATCCTCGCGCTGCTCGGGCCCAACGGCGCAGGCAAGACGACCACGGTCGAGATCTGCGAGGGATTCACCGCGCCCGACTCCGGCACCGTCCGGGTCCTCGGGCTCGACCCGGTCGCCGACAACGACGCGCTCCGCCGGCGCATCGGCGTGATGCTGCAGGGCGGCGGCGCCTACCCGGGCGCACGTGCCGAGGAGATGCTGCGCCTGGTCGCCGCGTACTCCGCGGACCCGATCGACCCCGACTTCCTGCTCGAGGCACTCGGCCTCGTCGACGTGCGGCGCACGCCGTACCGGCGCCTGTCCGGCGGGCAGCAGCAGCGCCTGGCGCTGGCCTGCGCCGTCGCCGGCCGCCCCGAACTCGTATTCCTCGACGAGCCCACCGCCGGCCTGGACGCCCACGCACGGCTCGTGGTGTGGGAGCTCATCGACCGCCTGCGCGCCGACGGGGTCACGGTCCTGCTCACCACACATCTGATGGACGAGGCCGAGGAACTCGCCGACCAGGTCGTGATCATCGACCACGGTCGCGTGGTCGCCTCCGGCACCCCCGCCGACCTGACCAGCACCGGCGCCGAGAACGAGCTGCGGTTCAGCGCGCCGCGCGGGCTGGACCTGGCCACGCTGACCCTGGCGCTGCCGGAGGGCTACCACTGCACCGAGTCGACTCCAGGCAACTACCTCGTCATCGGTCCGATGACCCCGCAGGTCCTCGCGACGGTGACCGCGTGGTGCGCGCGGATCAACGTCCTCGCCACCGATCTGCGCGTCGAGACGCGCAGTCTCGAAGACGTCTTCCTCGAACTGACCGGACGGGCCCTACGACAGTGAACTCACCCGTATCGACGAACTCGCCGGAACCCGCCGCCACCGACGCAGTGTCCCCAGGTCGCGGCAGCGGGGTCTTCCCCGACGGCCTGTTCCGGCCGGCACCGCGGCCGTCGTCGCTGGCCGCGATGCTCACCGCGCAGTCGCTCCTCGAACTCAAGCTGCTGCTCCGCAACGGCGAGCAGCTCCTGCTGACGATGTTCATCCCGATCACGCTGCTGGTCGGGTTGTGCCTGCTGCCGATCAACACCAGCTTCGGCGACGGCCCGGCGGAGCGGGCTACGTTGTTCGTCCCGGCCATCCTGACCATCGCGGTGATGTCCACGGCCTTCACCGGCCAGGCCATCGCCGTCGGCTTCGACCGCCGCTACGGGGCACTCAAACGCCTCGGTGCGACGCCGATCCCACGCTGGGGCGTCATCGCCGGCAAGTCGGTGGCGGTACTCATCGTCGTGGCGCTGCAGACGCTGATCATCGGCGGCATCGGCGCCGCCTTCGGCTGGCGGCCCGACGCGCTCGGCCTGCTGATCGGGGTGGTCGTGATCATCGTCGGGACCGCCTGCTTCGCGACGCTGGGCCTGCTGCTCGGCGGCACGCTCAAGGCGGAGGTGGTCCTGGCCCTCGCGAACCTGCTCTGGTTCGCGTTCATCGGGATCGGGAGCCTGGTCGTGATCGATTCCGACGTGCCCGGCGCCGTGCACACCTTCGCACGGTGCATCCCCTCGGGTGCGCTCAGTGAGGCCCTCGAGATGGCCGCACGTGGTTCGTTCGACGCCTTCGGGGTGGGCGTGTTGTTGGTGTGGGCCGCGGTGGCCGGCACCTTGGCGGTGAGGTGGTTCCGATTCCGATGACGACGTCGCAGACCTCGGCCCGACCGGGCCCCACGGCTCCCGGCGAGCATCCCGAAGCGGGTGAGCCGACGGGCATCTGGCGGTTCATCCCCGGCTTCGGGCGTCCGACCGCGCGTTTCGTGCACCGCTGGGCGATCGCCCTGCTGGTCTCGAACGTCGGCATCGTCGCCACCGGCGGCGCCGTGCGCGTGACCGGATCCGGTCTCGGTTGCCCGACCTGGCCTCGCTGCACCGAGGACTCGTTCGTGGCGCACGGAGCGCTCGGCATCCACGGTGCGATCGAATTCGGCAACCGGCTGCTGACCTGGGTGCTGATCGCCATCGCCATCGCAGCCTTCGTCGCGGTGCTCCGGTCTGCCTCGTCGACCCGCTTCGACAAGTGGCTGGTCACCCTCATTGCGCTCGGGATCCCCTTCCAGGGCGTGATCGGCGGATTCACCGTGCTCACCGACCTGAACCCGTGGGTCGTCGCCCTGCACTTCCTGCTGTCGATGGGTCTGGTTTCCGGCGCCACCGTGCTCGTCTACCGCACGCGCCCCTACCCGACCCCGCCGGCGCTGTCGGCCACCGAGACCGACGCCCCCGCGGCCGCGATCGGGCGTCTCGGCGTCTATCTCGCGTGGCTCATCTACCTGGTCACCTGGGTGACGATCTACCTGGGCACCGTCGTCACCGGCTCGGGACCGCACGCGGGTGACGCCGAGGCCCCGCGCAACGGCCTCGATCCCGACAACGCCACCCAGTTGCACGCCGACGCCGTGTTCGTCCTGGTCGGCCTAGGCGTAGCGGCGCTCGTCTACGCCCGCGTGTTCTCGCGACCGCAACAACGATCGGCGCTGGTCTTCGTGGGTCTGCTGGCCCTGCAGGGCGTCATCGGCTTCATCCAGTACTTCAACGACCTGCCCATCGCCCTGGTCATCGCGCACATGTTCGGCAGCGCGCTGCTGCTCATCGGCGCGACCTGGCAGGTGCTCGTCGCCCGCTACACCGATCGCCGGCGCGCGCTCCAGGCCTGACACCGCACACCGTCCCGAGAACCGAAAACGCGACGACCCCGGCTCGGAATGAGCCGGGGTCGTCGTTCGTGGTCGTCGGCGCGATCAGAGGATCGCGCGGTTGCGCGGCTTCGGGAAGCGCTTCTGGCGGGCCACCCAGCCGGCCATCTTGCGGTAGTGCGACGGTCGGACGTCGGCCTGCGAGGTGAGGTCGCGGTCCCATTCGGCGATCTCGAGGCCGTCGACGGCGTCCACGACCGCCTGCGCGGTGGCCAGATCGGGGACCACCCGGTCGCCGAGGATGCCGCCCGACGCGCCCACGAGCGTGATGCGGACGCCGGCCGCACCGATCGCCTGCAGCACGACCTTCGCGCTGCCGCCCTCGCGGGCGACGAACTTCTTCACCGACGCGACGACGTCGGCAGGGGCCTTGACCGTCTGCGTGGCTGTGGTGTCGGTGGCGGCACTGTCAGTCATGACCGAAAGCATACCGTCGGGTCAGGTCCGATCCCGTCACCGGGAGGGCCGCCGCGGTGTGATCATCGTCGTCCTCGCCGCCGTGTACAACGGTTGTCGTGCACGCGATACAGGTGACCCGACACGGCGGCCCCGACGTCCTCACGTTCGGCACCGTCGACGACCCGATCCCGGCGGCGGACGAGGTGATCGTCCGCACGACCGCGGTGGGTGTGAACTTCATCGACACGTACCTGCGGCGTGGTCTGTATCCGTCGACGCCGCCCTACATCCCCGGCACCGAGGGTGCGGGTCAGATCGTCTCCCTCGGTTCGGACGTGACCGACCTCGAGGTGGGCCGACGCGTGGCATGGGTCGCCGCTCCCGCCTCCTACGCCGAGCTCGTCGCCGTGCCCGCGTCGAAGGCGGTCGTGGTGCCCGACGACGTGGACGACGCGGTCGCCGGGTCGTCGTTGCTGCGCGGCCTGACCGCCCACTATCTGCTCGACGGGAGCGCCCATCCGCAGGCCGGCGACACGGTGCTGATCCACGCCGGCGCGGGCGGCGTCGGCCTGATCCTCACGCAGCTGGCCAAGCGCAAGGGGTTGCGCGTCATCACCACGGTGTCCTCCGACGAGAAGGACGAACTCTCGCGGCAGGCGGGCGCCGATCACGTGCTGCGCTACGGCGACGACCTGGCCGCCCGGGTGCGTGAACTCACCGACGGAAAGGGCGTCCCGGTGGTCTACGACGGCGTCGGCGCGGACACCTTCGAGCAGTCCCTGGCGTCGACGGCCGTGCGCGGGATAATCGTGCTGTACGGGGCGTCGAGCGGCCCGGTGCCGCCCTTCGACCTGCAGCGCCTCAACCCCGCCGGATCGCTGTCGGTGACGCGGCCGACGCTGGCGCACTTCACGGCGACGCCGGAGGAGCTGAACTGGCGTGCCGGCGAGTACTTCCAGGCGATCCTCGACGGCGACGTGGACGTGCGTGTGGGGCAGCGCTACCGGCTGGCCGACGCCGCCCGGGCACACGCCGACCTCGAGGCGCGCAAGACCACCGGCGCGACGGTGCTCATCCCCTGAGGAACCCGAACACCGGCAAAATCGCGGGTGGAACCGCGAACTCCCACGCTCGCGCTCGCGATTCTGCGGGTCAACCCGCGATCGTGGAAGTACTCGGGTCTGGGACGATCAGAAGTACGACGAGATCGTCGACATACCGACGACCGCGTCGATCGCGAGACCGCAGAAGACGATCGCCAGGTACTCGTTGGACTGCAGGAACACCTTGAGCGGCTTGACCTCGACGCCACGACGGGTGTCGCGGTACAGCTTGGTGACCCGCTCGATGAACCAGATGCCGGCCACCAGGGCGATGACGGTGTAGATCCAACTCGTCGCCGGGATCAGGACCAGCGTGCACAGCACGGTCAGCCAGGTGTAGACGAGCATCTGGCGGGTGACGCGTTCCTCGGTCGCGATGACCGGGAGCATCGGCACACCGGCCGCGGCGTAGTCCTCCTTGTAGCGCATGGCGAGCGCCCAGGTGTGCGGAGGCGTCCAGAAGAAGATGACCAGGAACAGCACGATCGGCTGCCAACTCAGCGACCCGGTCACCGCGGCCCAGCCGACGAGGGTGGGCATGCAGCCGGCGGCTCCGCCCCACACCACGTTCTGCCAGGTGCGGCGCTTGAGGATCATCGTGTAGACGCCGACGTAGAAGACGATCGTGGCCGACACGAGCAGCGCCGAGAGCAGGTTCGCCGCGAAGAACAGGATCGCGAACGACGCGGCCCACAGCACCAGGCCGAAGATCAGCGCGCTGCGGGTGGCGACGGCCCGTCGGGCCAGCGGGCGCCGCGCGGTGCGCTTCATCTTCTTGTCGATGTCGGCGTCCACCACCATGTTCAGGGTGTTCGCACTCCCCGCACCCAGCCATCCGCCGATCAGTGTGAAGGCGATGACGGCGATGTCGACGTGACCCCGATCGGCCTGCAACATCACCGGGATGGTCGCGACCAGCAACAGCTCGATGACCCGCGGCTTGGTCAGCGCCACGTATGCGAGCACCGTCGCGCGCACACGTCCTGCCCAGGACAGGTCGGCCGGCGGGACCGGCCCGGTCGAAGCCTGCTGCGATGCGGTGTCGGTCGAGTGGGATGCGGCGGGACTGTCTCCGCTCACACGCTCCCCTATCCTCACGAACACTCCTCGTCCGCCCGCCCAGAATCTCCGCGGGCTACTACAAAGCATGGTAGACGTTCGCCTTTGCGAACCGTGAATCGAGCCTTGACGAGGTCGTTGAACGGCGTGGATCGCGCGACTCGCCGGTAACTTTCGGTCGGCGCGCGACCGGGCTTCTCGGCCGATTACTCTGGATCGAGACGTGCCTGCAACCTCGCCGGTTGACGGGCGCGAGCCGATGTCCCATCAGCAGGCAGTCCCGACCAGTAGGCAGTCCCAACCAGTAGGCACAGGAGACAATCACCATCGTGGCCGACACAGACGAGATCCGCGCACTGACCACCGCCCGCCACCCGGACGACTGGACCGACCTCGACACCCGGGCCGTCGACACGGCACGCGTGCTGGCCGCGGATGCGGTGCAGAAGTGCGGCAGCGGCCACCCGGGCACCGCGATGAGCCTCGCGCCGCTGGCCTACACGCTCTTCCAGCGCGTGATGCGGCATGACCCGACCGACACGCACTGGGTGGGACGCGACCGCTTCGTCCTGTCGTGCGGGCATTCCAGCCTCACCCTCTACATCCAGCTCTACCTGGGCGGCTTCGGCCTCGAGCTCAGCGACATCGAGGCGCTGCGCACCTGGGACTCGCTGACCCCGGGCCACCCCGAGTACCGCCACACCAAGGGCGTCGAGATCACGACCGGCCCGCTCGGCCAGGGCCTGGCCTCCGCAGTGGGCATGGCGATGGCCGCACGCCGCGAGCGCGGCCTGTTCGACCCCGACGCCCCGCTCGGTGAGAGCCCCTTCGACCACTACATCTACGTGGTCGCCTCGGACGGCGACATCGAGGAGGGCGTCACCTCCGAGGCCAGCTCGCTCGCCGGGACCCAGCAGCTGGGCAATCTGATCGTCTTCTACGACCAGAACCAGATCTCGATCGAGGACGACACCGACATCGCGCTCAGCGAGGACGTCGCCAAGCGGTACGAGGCATACGGCTGGCACGTGCAGACCGTCGAGGGCGGCGAGGACGTCGTCGCCATCGAGGCCGCGATCAAGGCCGCCCAGGAGGTCGTCGACCGTCCGTCGATCATCTGCCTGCGCACGATCATCGGCTACCCGGCGCCGAACAAGATGAACACCGGCGGCATCCACGGCGCCGCGCTCGGCGAGGAAGAGGTCGCCGCGACCAAGAAGATCCTCGGCTTCGACCCGGACAAGACCTTCGAGGTCGCCGACGAGGTCATCGCCCACACCCGCAAGCTCGTCGACCGCGGCGCGGAGCTGCGCAAGGCGTGGAACGCGTCGTTCGAGGCGTGGGCCGAGAAGAACCCGGAGAACAAGAAGCTCTTCGACCGCCTGCAGGCCCACGAGCTGCCCGAGGGCTGGACCGACGTCCTGCCCACGTGGGAACCCGGTGACAAGGACGTCGCGACCCGCTCGGCGTCGGGCAAGGTGCTCACGGCGCTCGCGCCGGTGCTGCCGGAGCTGTGGGGCGGTTCGGCCGACCTCGCCGGATCGAACAACACCACCATGGACGGTGAGCCGTCGTTCGGCCCGACCTCGATCAGTACCAAGAAGTGGTCGGCCAACCCGTACGGCCGCACCCTGCACTTCGGTGTCCGCGAGCACGCGATGGGCTCGATCCTGTCGGGTATCGCGCTGCACGGCCCGACCCGCGCCTACGGCGGCACCTTCCTGCAGTTCTCCGACTACATGCGCCCGGCGGTCCGCCTCGCAGCGCTGATGGAGATCGACCCGATCTACGTCTGGACCCACGACTCGATCGGTCTCGGCGAGGACGGCCCGACCCACCAGCCGATCGAGCATCTCGCCGCGCTGCGCGCGATCCCCCACCTCGACGTCGTGCGTCCCGCCGACGCCAACGAGACCGCCTACGCCTGGGCGCACCTGCTGACCCGCCGGAACCATCCGGTCGGTCTCGCACTGACCCGCCAGAACGTGCCCATCCTCGAGGGGACCGCGGCGGAGGGCGTCGCCAACGGCGGCTACGTCCTCAGCGATTCCGAGGGTGACCCGCAGGTGGTCCTCATCGGCACCGGCTCCGAGGTCCACCTCGCGGTCGAGGCCCAGAAGGCGCTGGCCGCCAAGGGAATCCGTGCGCGCGTCGTGTCCATGCCGTGCGTCGAGTGGTTCGACGAGCAGCCGCAGGGCTACCGCGACCACGTGCTGCCGCCGTCGGTTCCGCGTGTCGCCGTCGAGGCGGGCATCGCGATGCCGTGGTACCGCATCGTCGGCGCCGGCGGCGAGATCGTCAGCATCGAACACTTCGGTGCGTCCGCCGATTACAAGGTGCTGTACACGAAGTTCGGGATCACCGCAGAGGCCGTCACCGCGGCCGCCGAACGTGTCGTCACCGGCTGACCGGCCACATACGACACCGGCTGATCGCGACCCAACAATCCAGGGAGAGAATCGTGACCCAGAACGAGAAGCTCGCCGAACTGTCCGCCGCCGGGGTCTCGGTGTGGCTGGACGATTTGTCGCGCGACCTCATAACCTCCGGTGACCTCGCCGAACTGATCAAGACCAAGTCGGTGGTCGGCGTGACCACCAACCCGGCCATCTTCCAGGCGGCGTTGTCCAAGGGCACCGCATACGACGCGCAGGTCAACGAGCTGGCCGCCCGCGGGGCCGACGTGGACGCCACCATCCGCACGGTGACCACCGACGACGTCCGCAACGCCTGCGACGTGTTCGCCGGCGTCTACGAGGAGTCCGACGGCGTCGACGGGCGGGTGTCGATCGAGGTCGATCCCCGACTCGCCCACGACACCGACGGCACGGTCGCCCAGGCGATCGAACTGTGGAAGATCGTCGACCGTCCGAACCTGCTCATCAAGATCCCGGCCACCAAGGCCGGCCTCCCCGCGATCACCAAGGTGATCGCCGAGGGCATCAGCGTGAACGTGACGCTGATCTTCTCGGTCGAGCGGTACAAGGAGGTCATGGACGCCTACCTCGACGGCCTCGACGCCGCCGCGGCGGCCGGTCACGACCTGTCGACGATCCACTCGGTCGCGTCGTTCTTCGTCTCGCGCGTCGACACCGAGATCGACAAGCGTCTCGAGGCGATCGGCACGCCGCAGGCCCTGGAGCTGCGGGGCAAGGCGGCGCTCGCGAACGCCCGTCTGGCGTACGCGGCCTACCAGGAGGTCTTCGAGATCGAGACCCGCTTCCCCGACCTGCAGGACCAGGGGGCCCGTGTCCAGCGTCCGCTGTGGGCGTCGACCGGCGTGAAGAACCCCGAGTACCCCGACACCCTGTACGTCAGCGAGCTCGTCGCCCCGAACACGGTCAACACGATGCCGGGCAAGACGATGGACGCCTTCGCCGACCACGGCTGGGTGAACACCGGCTCGATCATCGGCAAGGCCGCCGAGTCGCGCGAGATCTTCGACAAGATCTCGGCCGTGGGCATCGACCTGGACGACGTCTTCAAGGTCCTCGAGGACGAGGGCGTGGCGAAGTTCGAGGATGCGTGGAACGAGCTGCTCGATGCGACCGCCGAGCAGTTGTCCGCGGCGAACGAGGGCTGAGAACCACAGTGGCCGGCGAGGATGCACTGGGACCCGATTCCTGGATCAATCCGCTCCGTCACCCGCAGGACAAACGCCTGCCGCGTATCGCGGGACCATGCAGCCTGGTGATCTTCGGCGTCACCGGCGACCTGGCCCGTAAGAAGCTGATGCCGGCGGTCTACGACCTCGCCAACCGCGGCCTCCTCCCGCCGTCGTTCGCACTGGTCGGATTCGCGCGCCGCGACTGGAGCGACGAGGATTTCGGCGCGATCGTGCACGACGCCGTGCGGGAACACTCCCGCACGGGGTTCCGGGAGGAGGTCTGGGAGCGTCTCGCCGAGGGATTCCGCTTCGTGCAGGGCGAATTCCACGACGACGCGGCCTTCGATCGCCTCAAGGCGACGCTGAGATCGCTCGACACCGAGCGCGGGACGGACGGTAATCACGCCTTCTACCTGTCGATCCCGCCCAAGGCGTTTCCGACGGTGTGCGAACAGCTCGAGCGGAGCGGGCTGGCCGCTCCCAGCGGGGACAGCTGGCGCCGGGTCGTCATCGAGAAGCCGTTCGGCCACGACCTGGAGTCGGCGCGTGAGCTCAACGCGATCGTCAACAGCGTCTTCCCCGAGTCGTCGGTGTTCCGCATCGACCATTACCTGGGCAAGGAGACAGTCCAGAACATCCTGGCGCTGCGCTTCGCCAACCAGTTGTTCGACCCGCTGTGGAGCTCGCACTACGTCGACCACGTACAGATCACCATGGCCGAGGACATCGGCCTCGGTGGGCGTGCCGGCTACTACGACGGCATCGGCGCCGCGCGTGACGTGATCCAGAACCACCTGCTGCAACTGATGGCGCTGGTCGCCATGGAGGAGCCGATCTCGTTCGAGCCCAAGCAGCTCCAGGCCGAGAAGATCAAGGTGCTGTCGGCGACCCGCAACATCGAGCCGTTGTCGGAGAACACGGCCCGCGGCCAGTACACGGCCGGGTGGCAGGGCAGCGAGAAGGTCCCGGGCCTCAAGGACGAGGACGGGTTCGCCAAGGACTCCACGACCGAGACCTTCGCCGCGATCGCCCTCGAGGTCGACTCCCGGCGCTGGGCCGGTGTCCCGTTCTACCTGCGCACCGGCAAGCGTCTGGGTCGCCGCGTGACGGAGATCGCGCTGGTCTTCAAACGCGCGCCGCATCTGCCCTTCGACCAGACCATGACCGAGGAGCTCAGCCAGAACGTGCTGGTGATCCGGGTGCAGCCCGACGAGGGCATCACGCTCCGATTCGGGTCCAAGGTTCCCGCGTCGAGCATGGAGGTCCGCGACGTGAACATGGACTTCAGCTACGGCACCGCGTTCACCGAGGCGTCGCCGGAGGCCTACGAACGGCTGATCCTCGACGTGCTGCTCGGCGAGCCGTCCCTCTTCCCCGTCAACGAAGAAGTCGAATTGTCCTGGCAGATCCTGGATCCCGTCCTGGACTACTGGGCGAAGAACGGAAAGCCCGATCCCTACGAGGCGGGTACCTGGGGTCCGGCGTCCGCCGATGAGATGCTCGCGCGTCACGGTCGACAGTGGAGGCGTCCATGATCGTCAGCCTGCCGAACACGACGAGCCGGGAGGTCGCCAAGCGGCTCGTGCAGCTCCGCGAGAGCGAGGGCTCGGTCAGCAGCGGTCGGGTGCTGACGCTGGTCGTCGTCGCCGAACACGACGAGCCCACCGAAGGGGCCATCGAGGCCGCGATCGCCGCCAGCCGTGAGCATCCCAGCCGCGTCATCGTCGTCTCCCGCGGCGTGCGGCATGCACGTTCACGCATGGACGCCGAGATCCGCGTCGGGGGCGACGCGGGCGCCTCGGAGATCATCGTGCTGGCGCTAGCCGGCGAGATGGCCGACCACGCCCATTCGGTGGTGATCCCGTTCCTGCTGCCGGACACGCCGGTGGTCACGTGGTGGCCGAGCATCGGTCCCGCGCGTCCGGCGGCCGACCCGCTCGGCACGCTGGGACGGCGTCGCATCCTGGATGCCAACCGCGATCCCGCCCTCAACACCGTGCTCAAGCGTCGGCTCGCCGGCTACTCCCCCGGCGACACCGACATCGCGTGGACGCAGCTCACGCCGTGGCGGGCGATCCTGGCCTCGGCGCTCGATCGCCCGCCGTTCACACCGGTCCTCTCCGTCGACGTGACCGGACCCGATCGCAGCCCGGCCATCGACCTGCTCGCCGGGTGGCTCCGGTCGGCACTCGGGGTGCCGACCCGCAGGTTCACCGGCAGCTTCGAGGTCCGGCTGGTCCGCACCGACGGCGACACCGTCCTGGCCGTCGACGAGGCGAACAACGCGGTCCTGACGGCACCCGGCAAACCGGACGGCCGGATCGCGATGACCCCGCGCTCGCTGCCGGTGTGCATCGCCGAGGAGTTGCGCCGTCTCGACGTCGACGAGGTCTACGCGAAGGCGCTGGCGGGCGTCGCCGAGGTGGAGCGGATCTCCCCGGAGCAGGAGGCGACCCTCCGCGCCGACCTTCGTGCAGCCATGGAGAACGCTGCGCGCCGAGAAGAACCGGCCCCTGCCGACAAGGAGTGATTGACGTGGCCACCGAGACGCTGGTCTTCGATTCCAAACAGGAGCTCTTGTCCACCGCGGCCGCACGGTTCGTGGACCTGGTGACCAGGGCCCAGGCCGAACGTGGTGTCGCGAGCATCGTCCTGACCGGCGGCAGCAACGGCATCGGCATCCTGTCGACGCTCGCCGCCGACAGCGGCTCGATCGACTGGTCGCGCGTCGACATCTACTGGGGCGACGACCGTTTCGTTCCGGCCGACGATCCGGAACGAAACTCCGGTCAGGCCCGGGAGGCACTGCTCGACAAGGTGCCGGTAGATCCGACCCGGGTCTTCCCGATGGCTCCCTCCGATGGCCCGTTCGGTGACGACATCGACGCTGCCGCAGCCGATTACGCAGCCGTGCTGGCAGGTCGTTCGTCCGACGGCGTGGCGCCGCACTTCGACCTGCACCTGCTCGGCATGGGTGGCGAGGGCCACATCAACTCCCTGTTCCCCCACAGCCCGGCGACCCTGGAGACCGAGAGATCGGTTGTCGCCGTCACCGATTCACCCAAGCCGCCGCCGCGGCGTATCACCCTGACGCTTCCGGTGGTCAACCGGTCGCGGTCGGTGTGGTTCCTCGTCTCGGGCGCCGACAAGGCGGAGGCCGTCGCAGCGGCACACGGCGGCGCGGATCCGGCGGACTGGCCGTGCGCGGGTGCGCACGGCACCGAGGAAACACTCTGGTTCCTCGACGAGGACGCGGCGAGCAGGCTCGGCTGACGATCGGCCGGCCCGCGGCACGACATCGCCGGATTGAGTCGGGCTCCCCGAGCGTTGCCCGCGACATGCGAGACAACGCACTCTGGGTACTCGCCCACCCCGATGCCGCCTCACTGAGCGGCCACCTCCGCGATGTCGGCGTCTCGGCGCTGCGCGACAACGGCTGGGAGGTCGTCGAATCCGACATGTACCGGATGAGATGGGATCCGCTCCTGTTCACCGGCGACACGGACGGCGAGCGCGCCGCCCAGGTGCGTGCCGAACAGCGGAAGCTCCGCGACGCCGACCTGGTGGTGCTGCAGTTCCCGCTGTGGTGGGATGGGATGCCGGCGATCCTCAAGGGCTGGGTCGACCGCGTCTTCGAGAGCGGGTTCGCCTATCACGTGCCGGACCCGGCGACCGGCCGGATGCTCAAGTACGGCCGCGGCGGGCTCGAAGGCCGCCGGGCGCTCGCGGTCGTCACCGCCGGCGACCGGGCCGGGAGCCTCACTCCCCGCGGGATCAGCGGCAGCATCGACGACGTACTCTGGCCGCTCCTGCACGGACCTTCTGGTACACGGGCATGCTGCCGCTCCGGCCGCATCTGGTCACCGATGCCGACACCGTCGACACCGTCGACACCGCCGACCTCGACCGCACGCTCGTGGACCGGCTCGCACGCATCGCGGACGAGGACCCGATCGAGTACCTGCCGATGACCGACGACTTCTACGATCACTCGATCGCGCTCCACGACCATGTCTCGCCCGGCATCGAGGGCACCGCCGCGCATCGCGTCTGCGCCCGGGACTAGGCTCTCTGCTCGTGACCGAGAACCCCACCTATGCGAACGTGACCCTCGACCCGCGCGCCAACGTCTACTTCGACGGCAAGTGCGTGAGCCACACGTTCCACCTCGCCGACGGGACCCGCAAATCGGCCGGCGTGATCCTGCCCGCGACGCTGAACTTCGGCACGGGCGCCCCCGAGCTCATGGAGCTGCACACCGGCGCCTGCAGGGTTCGCCTCGCGGGCAGCGAGGAGTGGGTCTCCTACGGCGCCGGCGAGTCGTTCTCGGTGCCCGGTGACTCCTCGTTCGACATCGAGGTCACCGAGCCGGTCAGCTACGTCTGCCACTACGGCTGATCCGCGGACCGGACCGGCTATCCCGAGTTCCGCAGCGCCGTCGCCAGACCGTTCATGGTCAACTGGATGCCGCGGCGCACCAGCGGGGTGTCCTCCCCGGCGCGGAACCGGCGTAGGAGCTCCACCTGGAGAAGGTTCAGCGGCTCCAGGTACGGGAAGCGGTTGTAGACCGAGCGTTTCAGCGCCGCGTTGTCGTGCAGCAGGTCGTCGGTGCCGGTGATCTTGGTGTACATGGCGATGGTGCGTTCGTGTTCGTCGACGATCATCCCGAACACCTTGTCCCGCAACTGCTCATCGGGGACGAGCTGCGCGTACCGGTGCGCGAGGCTCATGTCGGACTTCGCGAGCACCTGCGCCATGTTCGACATGACGGTGCGGAAGAACGGCCACTTCTCGTAGTAGCGCCGCAGCGTCTGCAGGCGGGATTCGTCGTCGCCCACCCAGTCCTCGAACGCCGAGCCGGTGCCGTACCAGCCGGGCAGCATCACACGGGACTGGGTCCACGACAACACCCACGGGATCGCGCGGAGATCGGAGATCTTCTCGGTCTGCTTGCGCGAGGCGGGCCGCGACCCGATGTTGAGCGCGCCGATCTCCGAGAGCGGCGTCGAGGTGGTGAAGTACTCGACGAAGCCCGGGGTCTCGTGGACGAGCCGGCTGTAGGCGGCGCGCGCCCTCGCGGCGATGTCGTCCATGATCTCGTAGGCCGACTCCGACTCGTCGCCGAGCCCTTCGACGTCGAGCAGGGACGACTCGATGGTCGCCGCGAGCAGCGTCTCGAGGTTGCGGCGGGCACTCACCGGCTCGGCGTACTTGGCCGCGATGATCTCGCCCTGCTCGGTGATCCGCAGCGACCCCTGCACCGCGCCCGGCGGCTGCGCCAGGATCGCGTCGTAACTGGGACCGCCGCCACGACCGACCGTGCCACCGCGACCGTGGAAGAGCCGCAACCGGATTCCCGCCTTCGACGCCATCTCGACGAGGTCGAGTTCGGCACGGTAGAGCGCCCAGTTGGCGGCCATGTAGCCGCCGTCCTTGTTGGAGTCGGAGTAGCCGAGCATGATCTCCTGCATGCCGTTCTGCGACTCCACCAGCGCGCGGTAGAACGGTACGTCGAGCACGGCGCTCATCGTCGCCGCCCCCTGCTGCAGGTCCTCGATCGTCTCGAACAGCGGCACCACCCGGACCGTGCAACGCGGCGTGTTCGCTCCCGCCGGCCCCGGATCGTAGAGACCTGCCTCCTTGAGCAGGATCAGCGCCTCGAGCATGTCGCTGACCGAGGTGCACATCGAGATGATGTAGTTCGGCACCGCCTCAGGGCCGAAGGTCGCGACCGCCTTCGCCGCGGCCCGCACGATCCCGAGTTCCTTGGTGGCCAGGTCGCTGAGATCTGCGTCGGGGCGGGTCAACGGGCGACGTGCCTGCAGTTCGGCGCTGAGGATCTCGACGCGGGTCTGCTCGTCGAGCGAGGCGTAATCGAGATGGACGCCCGCCCATGCGAGCAGCTCGGCCACGACCTCCTCGTGCATGTCGGAGTTCTGCCGCATGTCCAGTCCCGACAGATGGAACCCGAAGGTGCGCACCGCTTCCCGGAGGGAGAGCAGACGGTCGTCGGCGATGATGTCGTCGTTGTTGGCACGCAGCGCGGCGTCGACGACGTCGAGGTCGGCGAGCAACTCGCCGGCGTCGGCATACGGCTTCACCCCGTCGATCAGGAACAGGTCGTGGGACGACAAGAAGTCCTCGTCGAACATCACGTTCGCCGTCGCGACGAGCCGGGAGCGGATGTGACGCAACGCGAGCCGGAACGGCTCGTCTGCCCCCGGGTCGTCGGGCTGCGCGCCGGCGAGGGCGAGCAGCGGTTCGACCGTGCTGATCAGCCTCGCCGACATGCTCAGTTCCTGGGCGAGCTTCTCCAGTTCGTCGAGATGGTGGCGGACCGCGGTCTGTGCGGCCAGCGTCGTCGCGAGGGTCACCACCTCGGGCGTCACATACGGGTTGCCGTCGCGGTCGCCGCCGATCCACGACCCCATCCGGAGCATCGGCTCCTCGGCGAGCCCCGCCTTCGGGTAGGCAGACCGCAGCGCCCGGCGCACCGAGGTGTTGATCTCCGGCACCACCTGGAAGAAGGAGGCATCGTAATAACGCAGGCCGGAACGGATCTCGTCCTGGATGGTGAGGCGTTCGAGACGGATCAGCGCGGTCTGCCACAGGGTGGTGATCTGGCGCCGGATCGCCTCGGTGACCTTCGCGTCCTCGTCCGGGGTCAGGTCGGTGCGGGCACGGAAGCGCATCAGCTCGGTGATCCGGTTCTGCGCCTCGAAGACGGTGCGGCGGCGGGTCTCGGTGGGATGGGCGGTGATGACCGGGACGACGGCGGCGTCGGCGAGCGCCTTGCCGACCTCCGCGTCGTCGAGACCGGCCTCCGCGAGCTGCCGGTAGGTCGCCGCGAGACTCGACCGCTGCGGCGGGTCGCCGGCACGCACGTGGATGGCACGACGCCGCTCGCGGTGGATGTCCTCGGCCAGGTTGGCCAGCAGCGCGAAGTGGCTGAACGCCCGGATGATCGGGATCGCCACGTCGACGTCGAGGTCGACGAACTTCCCGGCGAGCTCGTCCCGGTCGATCTCGTTGCGGCGCACGGCGAACGCCGCCTTGCGCGCCGATTCCACGAGATCGAACACATCCTCGCCGGAGTGTTCGCGTACGACCTCGCCGAGGATGCCGCCGAGCAGGCGGATGTCCTCGCGCAACGGTTCGGTGAGTGCTCGGCCCTCGTCGTCGACCACGATGTGGTCGACGATGGAGATGGACGGACGCCAGTCCGGGGCTCCCCGGGAAGGGGCGGTTTCACTCATGTCGACCAGTATTGCCATGTTCCGGGACATCGGCATCCCGGGACGACAACAGGGCGGCACGTGTCACGTGCCGCCCCGGACGAGGATCTGCGTGTTCTACGAGATCAGGAGAGCTTGATGTCGATGCCGATGCCGATGATGAAGATCACCCAGATCAGGCCGACGAAGATGGTCAGGCGGTCGAGGTTGCGCTCGACGACGCTCGAACCCGACAGGCTCGACTGGACGCCGCCACCGAACAGCGACGACAGACCGCCACCCTTACCGCGGTGCAGCAGGACGAGCACGATGACCAGAACGCTCGTGACGACCAGTCCGATGTCGAGTGCGGTCTGCACAGATAACGCCTTTCCTCAAAGCCCCGGGATACAGCTGTGGCAGGTGGCTCCGCTCCGAGGGGCTCGGAACAGACACCAACCTGCCACAGTGTACGCGTGGGCGTGACCCGTCAGGGCAAGGGGCCACCCGCGGCGATCGCCGACAACGTCGCGAACTCGTCGGACTTCAGCGAGGCGCCGCCGACGAGTGCGCCGTCGACGTCGGGCTGGGCGACCAGCTCGCCGACGTTCTTCGAGTTCACCGAGCCGCCGTAGAGGATGCGCACGCTCGACGCGGTCTCCGCGTCGGCGATCTCCGCGAGCGTCTCGCGGATGGCCTTGCACACCTCCTGGGCGTCGGCCGCGCTCGCCACGCGGCCGGTACCGATGGCCCACACCGGCTCGTAGGCGATGACGGTCTTGGCGATCTCCGCCGCCGACAGACCCGCGAGCGAGCCCTTGAGCTGCGCGGTGTTGTACGCGACGTGCTCGCCCGCCTCACGGACCTCGAGTCCCTCGCCGATGCAGACGATAGGGGTGAGCTCGTGACGAAGCGCGGCCTTGGTCTTGGCCAGCACGATCTCATCGGTCTCGTGGTGCATCGTGCGACGCTCCGAGTGGCCCACGATGACGAAGGTGCAGCCGAGTTTCGCGAGGAAGGCACCGCTGATCTCGCCGGTGTAGGCGCCCGAGTCGTGCTGCGAGAGGTCCTGCGCACCGTAGGTGAGCAGGAGCTTGTCACCGTCGACGACGGTCTGCACACTGCGGATGTCGGTGAACGGCGGGATGACCGTCACGTCGACCTTGTCGAAGTACTTCGCCGGCAGGGCGAACGCGATCTTCTGAACCAGGGCGATGGCCTCGAGGTGGTTGAGGTTCATCTTCCAGTTGCCCGCGATGAGCGGCTTACGAGTTGCCATGGTTCAGCTCTCCAGGACCTTGAGGCCGGGGAGTTCCTTGCCCTCGAGGTACTCGAGGGAGGCGCCACCACCGGTGGAGATGTGCGAGAAGTCGGAGTCCGGCAGACCCAGGGTGCGGACCGCGGCGGCCGAGTCACCGCCGCCGACGACGGTGAATGCACCGGTGCCGGTCGCGGCGGCGATGGCCTCCGCGACACCGCGGGTGCCGGCCGAGAACCTCTCGAACTCGAACACGCCCGACGGACCGTTCCAGAAGATGGTCTTGGCGCCCGAGAGCACCGCGGCGAACCGCTTGACCGACTCCGGTCCGATGTCGAGACCCATCCAGCCGTCCGGGATCGCGTCGGCGGCCACGGTCTGCGACTCGGCGTCGGCGGCGAACTTGTCCGCGGCGACCACGTCGACGGGCAGGTGGATCACGTCGCCGAAGCGCTCCAACAGGCCCTTGCAGACCTCGATCTGGTCCTCCTGCAACAGCGAGGAGCCCACCGAGTGGCCCTGTGCGGCCAGGAAGGTGAACGCCATGCCGCCGCCGATGACCAGCGTGTCGACCTTGGGAGCCAACGCCTCGATGACACCGAGCTTGTCGGAGACCTTCGAACCGCCGAGGACGACCGCGTAGGGGCGGGCCGGCTCCTCGGTGAGCTTCGACAGGACCTCGACCTCGGCCGCCACCAGCTCACCCGCGTAATGCGGGAGCAGCTTGGCGACGTCGTAGACCGAGGCCTGCTTGCGGTGCACCACTCCGAAGCCGTCGGACACGAAGGCACCGTCCTCGCCGACGAGTTCGACGAGCGTCTTGGCGAGCTTCTCGCGCTCGGCGTCGTCCTTGGAGGTCTCCCGCGGATCGAAGCGGATGTTCTCCAGGAGCAGGACGTCACCCTCGGTGAGGCCCTCCGCACGGGCGAGCGCGTCGGTGCCGACGACGTCACCGGCGAGCTGCACGTTGCGGCCGAGCGCCTCGCTCAGGCGCGCGGCGACCGGCGCGAGCGAGAACTTCGGATCGGGCTCGCCCTTCGGCCGACCGAGATGGGCGGTGATGATCACCTTGGCGCCGGCGTCGATGAGCGCGTTCAGCGTGGGCAGGGACGCGAGGATACGGCCCGGGTCGGTGATCGTCGACCCGTCGAGCGGGACGTTGAAATCCGACCGGACCAGCACTCCCCGACCCGAAACCCCTTCTTCCAGAAGGTTCTTCAGAGTGGGTACACCCATGAGGCGTTGACTCCTCTTTCCGTTGACGACGAGGTCAGAGCGACTTGCCGACGAGACCGATGAGGTCGACGAGACGGTTGGAGTAGCCCCACTCGTTGTCGTACCAGGACACGACCTTCGCCTGATCGTCGATGACCTTGGTCAGGCCGGCGTCGAACAGCGAGCTGTGCGGGTCGGTGACGATGTCGGAGGAGACGATCGGGGCGTCGTAGTACTTCAGGATGCCCTTCAGCGGACCCTCGGCGGCGGCCTTGAGCGCTGCGTTGATCTCCTCGGCGGTGGCGGTCTTGGCCAGCTGCGCGGTGAGGTCGGTGACCGAGCCGGTGGGGATCGGCACACGCAGGGCGTAGCCGTCGAGCTTGCCCTTCAGCTCCGGAAGGACCAGGCCGATGGCCTTGGCGGCACCGGTCGAGGTCGGGACGATGTTGGTCGCGGCGGCGCGGGCGCGACGCAGGTCCTTGTGCGGGCCGTCCTGCAGGTTCTGGTCCTGGGTGTAGGCGTGGACCGTGGTCATGAGGCCCTTGACGATGCCGAACTCGTCGTTGAGGACCTTGGCCAGCGGGCCGAGGCAGTTCGTGGTGCACGAGGCGTTCGAGATGATGTTCTGGCTGCCGTCGTACTTGTCGTCGTTGACGCCCATGACGATGGTGATGTCCTCATCGGTGGCCGGAGCCGAGATGATGACCTTCTTGGCGCCGGCGTCCAGGTGACCCTGGGCCTTCGCACGCGCGGTGAAGATGCCGGTCGACTCGACGACGACGTCGACGCCCAGGTCGCCCCACGGGATCGCGGCCGGACCCTCCTTGACCTCCAGCGCCTTGATCTTCTTGTCGCCGACCACGATGGTGTCGTCGCCCTCGAGGGACACGTCCTGGGGCAGCCGGCCGAGGATCGAGTCGAACTTCAGCAGGTGCGCGAGGGTCGCGTTGTCGGTGAGGTCGTTGACCGCGACGATCTCGATGTCAGTGGTGCCCAAAGCCTTTTGCGCTTCGACGGCACGGAAGAAGTTGCGGCCGATACGGCCGAATCCGTTGACGCCTACCCGAACAGTCACAGTTGTGCTCCTTAGCGGTATTCATGGTCAGGCCTGTGGGTCAAGCCCTGTCTGGCCGCGCCGTGAGCGGTCACCGTCGCGCACATGAGTGGCACCGGTCCGCACACGTCGAGTTCAGCCTAGTAGGCGGGGGTGGGCAGGGCACATCGCAGGTCCACTGTTGCGGCCCCGCGCCGGTGCTCATGCCTCGTCGAGCAGCTCCGAGGTGACGGCCGACTCGGTGTCCGGGATGCCCTCGGCCCGTGCCTTCTTGTCCGCCATGGACAGCAGTCGGCGGATGCGGCCGGCGACGGCGTCCTTGGTCATGGGCGGGTCGGCGAGCTGTCCGAGTTCCTCCAGCGACGCCTGGCGGTGCGTGATGCGCAGCTGGCCGGCGGCGACGAGGTGCTCGGGTACGTCGTCGCCGAGGATCTCCAGGGCGCGTTCGACGCGGGCCGCGGCCGCGACCGCCGCGCGGGCGGAGCGCCGCAGGTTCGCGTCGTCGAAGTTGGCGAGCCGGTTGGCGGTGGCGCGCACCTCGCGGCGCATGCGCCGTTCCTCCCACACCAGGCGGGTGTCGTGGGCGCCCATCCGGGTCAGCAGCGCGCCGATGGCCTCACCGTCACGGATGACGACACGATCGGCGCCGCGCACCTCGCGGGCCTTCGCGGTGACGCCGAGCCGGCGGGCGGCGCCGACGAGCGCGAGCGCGGCCTCCGGGCCCGGGCAGCTGACCTCCAGCGCCGACGACCGGCCGGGTTCGGTCAGCGAGCCGTGCGCGAGAAATGCGCCGCGCCAGGCCGCTTCGGCGTCGGCGACGCTGCCGCCGACCACCTGGGCGGGCAGTCCGCGCACCGGGCGGCCGCGCAGGTCGAGCAGACCGGTCTGCCGGGCCAGTCCCTCGCCGTCCTTGGTGATGCGCACGATGTAGCGGGCCGACTTCCGCAGTCCGCCGCCGCGCAGCACGTGGACGTCGGAGGCGTAGCCGAACAGGTCGTGGATCTCGCGGCGGAGGCGTCGTGCGACGTTGCCCATGTCGACCTCGGCCTCGACGACGACTCGTCCGCCGACGATGTGGAGACCGCCCGCGAACCGGAGGAGCGCCGACACCTCGGCCTTACGGCAACTCACCTGGGTCACCGACAGGCGACTCAGCTCGTCCTTCACCGCCGCGGTCATCGCCACCGGTCCCTGTCCTCCTGTCACCAGACCACACGTCCCCTGCAGAAAAGTGCCTCACACATCGCCTGTTTCAGGCGTCCGCCCGGTCAGCGTAACGGTTCGGTTCACCTTCGCACAGTTCGTTCACGACGGCGGCGACTTTTGCCGGGTCGTGAACCTGACGGCCGGGCACCGCCACGTCTCCGACGACGAGTTCTGCACCAAACAGTCTGGCCGCGCGCTCGAGGTGATCGCGCTCACGCCCGGCCGGCACCGACGCCTCGTCGACGAGCACGTGGTCGACGCGGAAGGTGTCGGCGTGCGCGTGCAGGACGTGCAGGTGCCGCTCGACGGAGAAGCCGGGGGTCTCCCCCGGCTCCGGCGCGAGGTTGACCACCAGAATCTTGCGCGCGCTGGTGCGATGCAGCGCCTTGAGCTGTTCGGGGACCAACACGTGCGGGATCACGCTGGAGAACCAGGAGCCCGGTCCGAGCATCACCAGATCTGCGGATTCGATTGCCGCCACGGCACTCTCGCACGCCGGCGGGTCCTCGGGGAGGAGCCGCACACGACGCACCTTGCCGGGTGTGGTGGCGACCGCGACCTGTCCGCGGATTTCCCGGCTGATGCGCGGGTCGGCCTCGAGCCCGGACACGTCGGCCTCGATGTCGAGCGGCACCGTCGACATCGGCAGCACCTGCCCTTCGATGCCGAACACCGACCGCAGTTCGGCCAGCGCCGACACCGTGTCGCCGAGGACCTCGGTGAGCCCGGCGAGCAGGAGGTTGCCGATGGGATGGCCGGCGAGGGCGCCGCGGCCGCCGAAGCGGTGCTGGAGCACCTCGGCCCACAGCTCGTGCCGGCGGCGCGTATCCGGGTCGCCCGCGGTCTGAAAGTCCTCGAGCGCCTTCGGGGCACACATCAACGCGGCCAGTGCCATTCGCAGGTCGCCGGGCGGGATGAGGCCGAGTTCGGCGCGCAGGCGTCCCGACGAGCCGCCGTCGTCGGCGACGGTCACCACCGCGGTGATGTCGGAGCTGAGGTAGCGCATCGCGGTCAGGGTCGCGTACAGGCCGTGGCCGCCTCCGAGTGCGACGATCTTGGGGGCGTCTGTCTTCCCGGTCATTCGCGCCCCAGATCACGGTGCATGACGCGCACGTCGTAGGAGGCCACACCCGCGTCGTCGACCGCCTTGCGCAGGCGGCGCGCGAGTTCCTCGGAGATCGCCACGCTGCGGTGCTTGCCGCCGGTACAGCCGACGCTGATCGTCATGTACCGCTTCCCTTCTCGCAGATAGCCGCGACCGACGATCGACACCAGGTCGGTGTAGAGGTCGATGAACTCCCCGGCGTCGGGCTGGCCGAGGACGTAGTCGCGGACCGGAGCCTCCCGGCCGTTGTGGTCGCGCAGCTCGTCGATCCAGTGCGGGTTCGGCAGGAACCGCACGTCGGCGACGAGGTCGGAGTCGATGGGCAGCCCGTACTTGAATCCGAAGGACTGCACCGCGATGCTCAGCCGTGGTTCGGTGTCCCCGGGCGAGACGCCCTCGACCACCGAACGCAGCTTGGCGGCGGTCAGCGCCGAGGTCTCCACGACGAGGTCGGCGACGTTCTTGAGCGGGGCCAGGATGGCGCGTTCGCGGGCGATGCCCTCGACCAGGGTCTCCTTGCCCTGCAACGGGTGTCGGCGGCGGACCTGCTCGAAGCGGCGGACCAGCACCTCCTCGCTCGCGTCGAGATAGAGCAACTTGGTGCGGATGCCGGACGCCTCGAGGGCGTCGCGCAACTCCTCGACCTCCTGGGCGAGATTGGGATCCGAGGCCCGCAGTACCATCGCCAGCCGGGTGATGGACGGGTCGCTCGAGCGCACCATCCGCACCATCGTCTTGATCAGCGACGGCGGGACGTTGTCGGCGACGTACCAGCCGTCGTCCTCGAGCACGTTGGCCGCGGTGGAGCGGCCGGCCCCGGACATGCCGGCCACGAAGAGGACGGTGAACTCACCGGCCTCGGACCGTGCGGGGCCTCCGGACTGTTCGGTCGTCTCGCGCTGGTCGGTCATTCCTCGCCTCGTCCCGCGTCACCGGTCACCACCGACACCTCCGTCTTCTCCGACTCCCCCGAACCGTTGAGTGCGGTCTGCACCGCACGCGCGGTGGTCAATCCGATTCCGGGGACCTGGGCGATCTCCTCCAAGGATGCCTCACGCAGGCGCGCGACCGACCCGAAGTGACCCACCAGCGCCGTCCGGCGCGTCTTGCCGAGACCCGGGATGCCGTCGAGCACCGACTCGGTCATCCGCTTGCTGCGCTTGCTGCGGTGGAAGGTGATGGCGAACCGGTGCGCCTCGTCGCGCACCCGTTGCAACAGGAACAGCGCCTGGCTGCTGCGCGGCAGGATCATCGGGTCGTCCTCGCCGGGCACCCACACCTCCTCGAGGCGCTTGGCCAGGCCGATCACCGCGACGTCGGTGACACCGAGCTCGTCGAGGACGGCCGCGGCCGCATGCACCTGCGGGGCGCCGCCGTCGACCACGAACAGATTCGGCGGGTACGCGAACTTCCTTGGCTGTGTGGGCAACTCGAGATCGGCATCGACCTCCCCGGAGACCGGCGGCGGGGCGTCGCGGTCGGCCTTGTGGCGCAGGAAGCGACGTCGGGTGACCTCGGCGATCGACGCCACGTCGTCGGAGTGGCCGTCGCCGGCGGCGTGCCGGATCGAGTAGTGCCGGTAGTCGGACTTGCGGGGCAGCCCGTCTTCGAAGACGACCAGCGAGGCGACCACGTCGGTGCCCTGCACGTGTGAGATGTCGACGCACTCGATGCGGAGCGGCGCCTGGTCGAGCATGAGCGCCTCCTGCAGTTCGGTCAGCGCCGCCGACCGCGTGGTGAGGTCGCCCGCGCGCTTCATCTTGTGCTGTGTGAGGGCCTCGGCGGCGTTGCGCGCAACGGTGTCGAACAGCGCCTTCTTGTCGCCGCGCCGCGGCACCCGCAGGCGGACGCGGCTGCCCCGCAGGCGGGTGAGGAATTCCTCGAGTTCGGCTGCGTTCTCGGGCAATTCGGGGACCAGCACCTCGCGCGGTACCGACTCGCCGTGCGCGCGGTCCTCCCCCACCTCGACCGTGGCGTCGAAGTCGACCTGGGCGCCGTAGAACTGGGTGACGAAGTCACCGACGACGTCGGCGTCGGTGCCGTGGTCGCTGCGTTCGACGACCCAGCCGCGCTGGCCGCGCACGCGTCCGTCGCGGACGTGGAAGACCTGCACCGACACCTCGAGCTCGTCCCCGGCGAGGGCGACGACGTCGGCGGTCGTGCCGTCGCCGAGCACGACGGCCTGCTTCTCCATGGCGCGGCGCATCGCGCCGATGTCGTCGCGCAGCCGGGCCGCCCGCTCGAAGTCGAGTTCCTCGGCGGCCGCGGTCATGTCGCGTTCCATCCGCCGGATCATCTGGTCGGTGCGACCGGCCAGGAAGTCGCAGAAATCCTCGACGATCTCACGGTGTTCGGCGGCGCTCACCCGTCCGATGCAGGGTGCGGCGCACTTGTCGATGTAGCCGAGCAGGCACGGGCGGTCGATCTGGCGGTGCCGTTTGAACACCCCGGCCGAGCAGGTGCGGGCGGGGAACACGCGGGTGAGCAGGTCGACCGTCTCGCGGATCGCCCAGGCGTGCGAGTACGGACCGAAGTAGCGGACGCCCTTGCGGCGCGGGCCGCGGTAGACGAACAGACGCGGGTACTCCTCGTTGAGGGTGACCGCGAGCATCGGATAGGTCTTGTCGTCGCGGTAGCGGACGTTGAACCGCGGATCGAACTCCTTGATCCAGTTGTACTCGAGCTGGAGCGCCTCGACCTCGGTGCCGACGACGGTCCACTCCACAGACGCCGCCGTCGTCACCATCTGGCGGGTCCGCGGATGCAGCGAGGAGAGATCGGCGAAGTACGAGGTCAGACGCGAGCGGAGGTTCTTGGCCTTGCCCACGTAGATGACTCGGCCGTGCTCGTCGCGGAACTTGTACACCCCGGGATCGGTGGGGATGGTTCCGGGCGCGGGACGGTAGGTAGTCGGGTCGGCCACGGCTTCCAGGCTAGTTGGCGGGTCGGACGGACCCGCGGTAGCGCTCCTCGAGCTCGCGGAACCGGGCCATCGCCTCGACGGCTCGCGGGCCGTCGCCGGCCTGCACCGCCAGCACGGTGATGTGTTCGTCGGACGGGAACAGCAGCCACGCGCCGAAACCCTTCTCCGGGTACGTCAGGCCGAGCACCTGCTCCCATGGGAAGAGCCGGCTCGGCACCAGGTTGCGCACCTCGACGCCCCGCGGCCCGACGCGCAGGCGCGGTCGGGTCAGCAGGAGGATGCATCCGGAGATCAGCACGCCGATGCAGATGATGGCGGCCTGGTCGGATGCGCCGAGGTTGCGGACGCCGACGTCCTCGATCGTCAGCAGCAACCCGAAGACGATGTGGATCGCCATGACGACCACGGCTGCCGCGATCGCGTACCGCGGCAGTTTCCGTGGCCGGTAGACCATGTCCCACTCGGGGGAGGAACTCACTCCGAAGCCCCTCCGACCACGGCCGGGAGCGCCTCGCCACGTTGCAGTGCACGCAGGGTCAGCGCGGACGCGAGCGCCGCGACACACGCCTGGGCGCCCTTGTCCTCCTTGGAGCCCGGCAGGCCCGCGCGATCGATGGCCTGCTCCTCGGTGAGGACCGTCAGCACGCCGTTGCCCACCGGGGTCGACTCGTCGAGCGAGACGCGGGTCAGGCCGGCCGTCACGGCGTCGCAGACGTACTCGAAATGCGGTGTCTCACCCTTGATCACGACACCGAGCGCGACGACCGCGTCATGTGTGCGGGCCAGCGCCTGCACGATCACCGGCAGCTCGATGGCGCCCGCCACCCGCACGACGGTCGGCTCGCTCACCCCGTTCTCCTCCGCCGCGCGCAGCGCGCCGTCGAGCAGTGCTCCGCAGATCTTCTCGTGCCACTGGGAGGAGACGATCGCCAGGCGCAGTCTCGATGCGTCGGCGAGTTCGAGGGTCGGTTCTCCGTGGCCGCTCATGCCGGGGCTCCTTCAGATGCGTCGTCGCTGTCGAGGTGATCGTCGAGGCCCACGAGGTCGTGGCCCATGCGATCACGCTTCGTCCGAAGGTATCGGAGGTTCTCGGCGTTGGCGCGCACGGGCATCGGCACGCGATCGACGATCTGGAGCCCGTATCCGTCGAGGCCCACCCGCTTGGCCGGGTTGTTGGTGAGCAGACGCATCGACTTCACGCCGAGATCGACGAGGATCTGCGCGCCGAGGCCGTAGTCGCGGGAGTCGGCGGGCAGCCCGAGCTCGAGATTGGCGTCGACGGTGTCGGCGCCGGCGTCCTGCAGCTGGTAGGCCTGCAGCTTGTGCAGCAGGCCGATGCCGCGCCCCTCGTGCCCGCGCATGTAGAGGACGATGCCGCGCCCCTCTTCGGCCACCATCTCCATGGCGGCGTCGAGCTGCGGGCCGCAGTCGCAGCGCAGCGAGCCGAAGACGTCACCGGTGAGGCACTCGGAGTGCACGCGCACGAGGACGTCGTGGCCGTCGTTCTCCGAGATGTCGCCGAGGACCAGGGCGACGTGCTCGACGTCGTCGTAGATGCTCGAGTACCCGACCGCGCGGAAGGCGCCGTGACGGGTGGGGATGCGGGCATCGGCGACGCGGACGACGTGCTTCTCGTGGCGACGGCGCCAGGCGATGAGGTCGGCGATCGAGATCAGCGCGAGGTCGTGCTCGTCGGCGAAGACGCGCAGCTCGTCGGTGCGGGCCATCGAGCCCACGTCCTTCTGGCTGACGATCTCGCAGATGACGCCGGCCGGTTGCAGGTCGGCGAGACGGGCGAGGTCGACGGCGGCCTCGGTATGGCCGGGACGACGCAGGACGCCGCCCTCCTTGGCACGCAGCGGCACGACGTGCCCGGGACGGGTGAAGTCGCCCGCCGTCGCGTTGGGGTCGGCGAGCAGTCGCATCGTGGTCGCCCGGTCGGCGGCGCTGATGCCGGTGCCGATGCCCTCGCGGGCGTCGACGGTGACCGTGTACGCGGTGCCGTGCTTGTCCTGGTTCATCGAGTACATCGGCGGCAGGCCGAGACGGTCACAGGCGTCGCCGTCGAGCGGCACGCACAGGTAACCCGAGGTATACCGGACCATGAACGCGACCAGCTCCGGGGTGGCCTTCTCGGCCGCGAAGATCAGATCGCCCTCGTTCTCGCGGTCCTCGTCGTCGACGACCACGACCGCCTTGCCGGCGGCGATGTCGGCGATGGCCCGCTCGATGGTGTCGAACTTGACGCCCTCGGTGGTTTCTTCACCGTCACGCGGCGACTCGTTCATCAGAACCTCACTCGTTGTGCTCATTTCGCCCCCGCAACATCTGCTGACTGTCCGAGGTGCAGGCGTTCAACGTACTTCGCGATGACGTCGACCTCGAGGTTGACCACGGTGCCCGGGCGGGTGGCACCGAGGTTGGTCTCGGCGAGGGTCGTGGGGATCAGCGAGATCTCGAACCACGAGTCGTCCCCCTCCCCGCCGACGGCGGAGACCGTCAGGGAGACACCGTCGACGGTGATCGACCCCTTCTCGACGAGGTAGCGGGTGAGCTTCGCGGGCACGCCGATCCGCACGACCGTCCAGTTCTCCGAGGGGCTCACGGACAGGACGCGGCCGGTGCCGTCGACGTGACCCTGCACGATGTGGCCGCCGAAGCGGCCGTTGGCGGGCATGGCGCGTTCGAGGTTGACCTTGCTGCCGGGAGCGAGGTCCGAGAGCGAGCTGCGGTTGAGGGTCTCCGCCATCACGTCCACGGTGAACTCACCGGGCCGGAGGTCGACGACGGTCAGACACACGCCGTTGACAGCGATGGAGTCGCCGTGGTGCGCATCGGTGGTGACGATGGGGCCGCGCACGGTGAAGCGGGCGGCGTCAGAGAGATCCTCGCGGGCGGCGATCTCGCCGAGCTCCTCCACGATTCCGGTGAACACGCACTCCTCCTGCTCGCTCGGAGCAGACAGGGCGGCACTGTGTCGCCTGTTCTCTCTCATCCGGACTATGACCGTCGGCTCCGGAATCTCACCGAATCTGCTGACCCTGCTGGTGCAGGCGCTCGCGGGCTGGAGACTGCGGATCCACCGCATCCTCATCACCGCCGGTGGGGAATTTCACCCCGCCCCGAGAACTGGTGATATCGACGCTAGCACGACCGATCAAGGGTGTCGCATTGTGATTCCACTGAGCGAAACCCTCCCTGACCGGCGTGTCCACACGGTTGCCCAGTTCAACCCGGGTCTATGGCGTCGGATTCCGGCGGAGTGTGATCAACACGTCATCGCCGACGGTGGTGACCGAGGACGTCACGAAGCGGCGAGCGTCGGCCAGGGTCGTGACGCCGGGGATCTCGACGGAGCTCTGGCCGGCGCCGAGCACCATCGGCGCGACGTAGGCGTGCACCTCGTCGACGAGGTCGGCGGCGAAGAACGCCCCGAGGACGTGCGGTCCGCCCTCGACGAGCACCCACAGTGCGTCGGGCAGCGCGGAGAGGACGTCGGCGGGGTCGCGCGAGTCGACCCGGACGAGCGGCCCGCCCGTGTCGTCGCGGAGGTTGGCGTCGGCCGGCAGGTCCCGGTGGCCGAGGACCACGCGCGCCGGCTGGTGCGGGTACAGGCCGCCGTCGGGGGTGCGGGCGGTCAGGCTCGGGTTGTCGGCGAGGGCGGTGCCGGTGCCGATGACGATGGCGTCGAGCCGCGAGCGCTGCAGGTGCGCGTGTTCGCGTGCGGCGGGACCGGTGATCCACTGGCTGGTTCCGTCGGGCGCGGCGATGCGGCCGTCGACGCCGGCGGCGATCTTCGCGGTGATCCAGGGGCGGCCGAGGCGTTGCCGGGTGAGCCACGGGCGCAGCGGGCCGTTCTCCACCGTCTCGACCGAGACTCCCCCGGTGACCCGGATGCCGGCGGCGCGCAAGGTCTCGGCGCCGCCCGCGGCGACCGGGTTCGGGTCGCTCACCGCGTAGTGCACCTCGGCGATCCCGGCCTCGATGAGCGCCTGCGCGCACGGCCCGGTGCGTCCGGTGTGGTTGCAGGGCTCCAGGGTGACGACCGCGGTGCCGCCGCGCGCGGCCTCCCCCGCCTCGCTCAGCGCCACGACCTCGGCGTGCGGCCCGCCCGGCGGCCGGGTCGCGCCGACCCCGGCGACGCTGCCGTCGGCGGCCAGGATCACCGCGCCGACGGGCGGGTTCGGGGAGCTGACACCCATCGACGACCGCGACGCCTCGACGGCGCGGTCCATGGCGGCGGCGATCTCCATGCGGCCGATCAGATGCCGGCCTTGGCGCGGGCCTCGACGGCCTGGCGGCGCAGGGCGGCCACCGCCTGGCCCGGGTCGTCGGCGCCGTAGACGGCCGAGCCCGCGACGAAGCAGTCGACGCCGGCCTCCGCGGCCTGCTCGATGGTGTCGGCGTTGATACCGCCGTCGATCTCGACGAGCAGCTTCAGGTCCTCGGCGGCGATGTACCTGCGGATCGCGCGGACCTTGGACAGGACGTCGGGGATGAACTTCTGTCCGCCGAAACCTGGTTCGACGCTCATGACGAGCAGGGTGTCGAAGTCGCGGAGGATCTCCAGGTACGGCTCGAGCGGGGTGCCCGGCTTGATCGACAGGCCCGCCTTGGCGCCGGCGGCGCGGATGTCGCGGGCGACGCCGACCGGGTTCTCGGTGGCCTCCGCGTGGAAGGTGACGTTGTGCGCGCCGGCCTCGGCGTACGGCGGCGCCCAGCGGTCGGGGTTCTCGATCATGAGGTGGCAGTCGAGCGGGATGTCGGTGGCCTTCAGCAGGCTCTCGACGATCGGCAGGCCGAGCGTCAGGTTCGGCACGAAGTGGTTGTCCATGACGTCGACGTGCAACCAGTCCGCGCGGGTGGCACCGGGCCTCGCGACCGCCGCCGCCTCATCGGCGAGATTCGCGAAGTCCGCGGACAGGATGGACGGGGCGATCATGGGCGCGTTACCGGCGGTGCACATGGTCGACAAGTCTAGGGCGACCGCGATTTGTAGAAGAAATGCGCGCCATAGGCCGATTCGCTCTACGCCTTCGTGCGCAGCATCCCCCAGACCGTCGGCCCGTCGTCGGGCAGCGCGACCTCTCCGATGACCTCGAAGCCGAGTCGTTCGTAGAACGCGACGTTCGAGTGCGACGACGTCTCCAGGTACGCCGGCATCCCCTCCGCCTCCGCGGCCCGCAGGCCCGGTTCGAGCACCGCCCGCCCGAGTCCGCGGCCCTGCGCGGACGGCGCGACGCCGACCGTGGCCAGATGCCAGACGGATTGGGCCGGACGCAGCGGTGCGGCCGCCTCGTCGGCACGCGCCGCGATCTCGGCGCGGTCGCCGTACAGGTCGACGACGCGATCGGCGATGGCGCCGAAGGCCTCCTCGAGACCCGACGACGACGGGGCGATCCACACCGCGACCGCCGTGAGATCGCCTGACACCCAGACCTTTCCGCATGGCAGTCCGACCTCGGAGAGGTAGAGGCGTTGCAGGGACCGGACCCGATCGAGATGGTCCCGCGCGTCGACGGTGTGCCGGGTGAACGGATAGTCGGCGAAGGCGAGGCCGAGGGTCGTCGCCGCACCGTCGACGTCGGCCGGCGTGGCGGGGCGGATCACGGTGGTCGTCACCGGTCGGACGTTACCCGGAAGGCTCACCGGACCCCGATCATCCGCCCTCTGGCAGACCTCACTTCGGTGATGCGACCTCGATCGAGGTCGCCTGTCCGGACCGAGGTCTGGAACACAGGACGTCCGACGACTCACTCGTGGACAGGAAGTGCGGGCGAGGTCAGTCCCGCGTCAACGCCGCCAGGAACATCGCGTCGGTGCCGTGGATGTGCGGCCACAACTGCACGTGCGGGCCGTCGCCGAGCAGCTCACCCTCGAGCTCCCCCACCGTGACCAGCGGCCGCGCATCGAGCTGACGCGCACCCTCGACCTCCGCGAGGACGTCGGCGACGACCGCGGTGGTCTCGGCAGGATGCGGCGAGCACGTCGAATACACGACGACGCCACCGGGTTTCACCAGACGCAAGGCCTCGGACAGCAGTTCCTTCTGCAGGACCACCAGCTCGTCGACGTCGCGCGGACTTCGGCGCCAACGGGATTCGGGTCGGCGACGCAGCGACCCGAGCCCCGAGCACGGGGCGTCGAGCAGGATGCGGTCGAAGCCCGGCTCCAGGCCGCTCGACCGCGCATCGGCGACGTGGATGGTCACCGGCAGATCCCGGACGGACTTGCGGATCAGTTCGGCGCGATGAGTCGACACCTCGATGGCATCGAGGTGCGCGCCGTCGATGTCGGCGAGCGAGCCGATCAGCGCGGCCTTGCCGCCGGGGCCGGCGCACATGTCGAGCCAGCGCCCGGAGTCCTCGTCGACCTCGGCGACCGTGACCGCCCGCGCGACCAGCTGGCTGCCCTCGTCCTGCACACCGGCGTATCCCTCGCGGATCGCGTCGACGTCGGACGGATCACCACTCGGCAGGTAGACGCAGTACGGCGAGAACCAGCCGACCTCTCCCCCGCTCATCAGCGCGAGCTCCTCGGCGGTCATGAGACCGGGACGGGCGACGAGGTGCACCGGCGGCCGCTCGTCGTCGGCGGCCAGCAGTGCCTGCAACTGGCCGGCCGAACCGCCCAGCGCCTCACGAAACACCTCGGCGATCCAGCGCGGGTGCGCGTATTGAAAGGCGAGAAACCCGACGAGGTCCTCGGCCGGCGAGGGCGCGAGCTCCTCGACCCACATGTCCTCGTCCTTCTGCGACACCTTGCGCAGCACCGCATTCACGAAACCCGCCGGGCCCATGCCGTTCTCGGAACGCACCAGGTCCACCGACGTCGACACCGCCGCGTGCGGGCTCACCCGGGTGCGCAGCAACTGGTAGGTACCCAGGCGCAGGACGTCGAGCAGCGTGCCGTCGATCTCCTCGACCGGTCGCCCGGCCGCCGACGAGATCACCGCATCGAGCAGGCCCTGCGCACGGGCGGCGCCGTAGGCGAGCTCGGTGGCGAACGCCGCGTCGCGACCGCTGATCTTGCGCTCCCGCAACATCTTCGGGAGCACGAGGTTGGCGTAGGCGTCGCGCTCCCGCACCGCGCGCAACACGTCGCGCGCGGCGACGCGCGCCGGGTCGATCTCCTTCTGGCGGAACTTCGCGGTGTTCTGCGGCTTGTCGCCGGCGCGGTTCTGTGAGCCGCCGCCCCGCGATCCGCCGCCCCGTGATCCGCCGCTGCCCGGACGCCGGTCGGCGCTCATCCCAGCACCGTGCCGTCTTCGAGGCGTGCGCCGCGCGCCCAGTCGGCAGCGGGCATCGCCTTCTTGCCCGGCGGCTGCACCGTGCCGAGTCTCACCGGCGTCGAACCGGTTCCGACGAAGACCGCCTTCTTCGTCACCGCGAGCACGCCGGCCGCCAGGCCCTCGCGGGCGGAGTCGGGCAGCGACGCGTCGTCGGCAGCCACCGGCCGCACCGGCCCGACCTTGATCCGTGCCTCCTCCAGCACGGTCCACGCGCCGGGAGCCGGAGTGTAGGCGCGGACGACGCGGTCGATGATGTGCGCGGGCAGATCCCAGCGGACCCGCGCGTCTTCCACCTCCACCTTGGGCGCGTGGCTGACCCCGACATTCGGCTGGGGCTCCGGGATCAGTCGGCCGGACTCGATGCCGTCGAGCGTGTTCACCAGCAGCCCCGAGCCCGCCTCGGCCAGCCGTGCGAGGAGGTCGCCGGCGGTGTCGGTGGGCCGGATCGTCTCGGTGAGCACGCCGTACACGGGGCCGGTGTCGAGCCCCTTCTCGATCCGGAAGGTGCTGGCGCCGGTGACCTCGTCACCGGCCGCGATCGCCGCCTGCACAGGCGCCGCACCGCGCCATGCGGGAAGCACGGAGAGGTGCAGATTGATCCACCCATGGGTGGGCAGGTCGAGCAGGTCCTCGGGGACGAGACCGCCGTAGGCGACGACGGCCGCGGCGTCGGGCGCCCAGCGGCGCAGGGTCTCGGCGACCTCGGGTTCGGACAGCCGGCGCGGGGTGATCACCTCGAGGCCGTGCTCGTCGGCGAGCACTCCGATCGGCGAGCGCACCACCTTGCGCCCCCGTCCGGCGACCGTGTCGGGGCGGGTGATGACGCCGACGACCTCATGTGACGGCGAGTCGAGCAGGGCCTGCAACGACGGCACGGCGACCTCGGGTGTACCGGCGAAAACGATGCGCATTCATCCGATCGTAGGCGGGTCCACCTGGACCCGGATCGGCCCGGTCTGACGATGCGTGTTGCGTCGCGCCTGTCCCGCCGCGAGCGCCTTGGCGAGCAGCCGTCCGTGCTTTCGCGGCAGCCGCACCAGGATGCGGTCCATCTCGTCGTCGGCGGCGGCCTCCCACTCGGCGCTGCCGGCCGGCGGACGTACCCCGGGCGGCAGCGGAACCGGGCCGAGAATGTCGGTCCCCTCGGGCAGTTCGAGGTGTTCGACGAAGTCGGTGATCACCTGGGTCGGACCGTCGATCGACGCCATCGTGACCGCGGGTGGGAACCCGAGCTCGACGCGCTCGTCGAGCTGCATGGACGCGAAACCGACGGGGTCCCACCGAATCAGCGCCTGGACGGGCGCGAGTGCGGAGTCGGCTACGATCACCACGCGGCCGCCGTCGCCGTGCGGGCGGACCATACCCGCCAGCGCCATCCAGCGTCGGACGGCGTGTTCCTCGGCGCGCAGGTCGGCGCGGTCGAGCTGTGCCCAGGTGTCCAGGACGATCGCGGCTCCATAGCCGCCGGGCGCGACCGGTTCGGCGCCGGGCGTGGCCACGACGAGACGCGCACCGGGTTCGATCGAGTCCAGGATCGTGTCGCCACCACTGGTCACCACCGGCACCCCGGCGAACGCGCGGCCGAGTTCCTCGGCGGTACGCCGCGCGCCGGTCACCGTGGCACGCACCTTCGTGTTGCCACACTCCGGGCAGCGGAAGGACCGCTCCGGCCGGCCGCACCACCGGCACGACAGCCGCTGCGCGCCGTCCATCTGCAGCGGACCGTGACAGGCACGGCAGCGGGCGTGTTCGCGGCAGCGCGTACACGCGAGCGACGGCACGTATCCGCGACGCGGCACGCTGAACACCACCGCCTGGTCGGCGGCGAACGCCTTGCGTGCGGCGTCGAAGGCGATCTCGGGGATACGGGCCGACCGGGCCATCGGGTCGCGCGCGATCTGCCGGTCGTCGTCGGAGATCGCCTGCACCCGCGGGCTGCGTTCGCGGACCGTGGCACGGTCGGCGAGCAGATCGTGCGCCCAGCCCGACGCGACGAGCGCCTGGGCCTCGGCGGTCCGCGCGAACCCGCCGAGGATGAGGCCGCACTGCTCCTGGTGCGCACGCACCACCGCAACCTCGCGCGGATGCGGGTACGGCGCCCGCGGGTCGGGCATGCTGTCGTCGCCGTCGTCCCACACGACGATCAGGCCGAGATCCTGGACGGGCGCGAAAACCGCACTGCGCGTGCCGATCACGAGCTTCGCCGCGCCACGTCGTGCCGCGAGCCAACGACGGTATCGGGCGGTGGGCCCGAGTCCCGCGGCCAACGCGACGCCACGATCCCCGATCAGCGGTTCACAGGCCCCCCACACACGGTCGAGGTCGCGCTGGTCGGGCACGACGATGATGCATCCGCGTCCCGACGACACGGTCGCCGCCGCGAGCTCGGCCAGCCGCTGGGGCCAGTCCTCCCCCGGCACGGCCTGCCACGCAGCACGCGGATGCCCGCCGTCGAGGGCCTCGACGAACGACTCGGCCAGCGGATAGCGACGCCACTCGGTGAGGTCCGGGGGTTCGACGACGGTCGTCGGTACCGGTGTTTCCTCTTTCTCGGTGCGCGCGTGTCGCGGCGGGATCGCCAGACGCACGACGTCGCCCATGGTGCCGGCGTACCGGTCGGCGACCGCGCGGCACAACGTCGCGAGCTCGGGGGTGAGGACCGGTTCCGGGGAGATGACGCGGTCAAGCCAGCCGAGCCTGCCCGGATGGTCGCTCTTCTCGATGCGTTCGAGGATGAACCCGTCGACGAGGCGTCCCGAGAACCGAACACGGACCCGCACACCCGGCACCGCGTTCGCGTCCTGATCGGAGTCGATCAGGTAGTCGAACGGTCGGTCCAGGTGTGCGAGTCCGAGAATGGGCAGCACACGGGCCACCGGCAGCGAATCAGCCGGTACCCGTGCGCCCTTCGGTGGCAGGGCCTACCGCCCTTCGGTGTCTCAGAGACCGGCGGCCGCGCGCAGCTTCTCCGCGCGGTCGGTCCGCTCCCAGGGCAGATCGACGTCGGTGCGGCCGAAGTGGCCGTACGCCGCGGTCGGGGCGTAGATCGGGCGCTGCAGATCCAGGTCGCGGATGATCGCGAGCGGCCGCAGGTCGAAGTGCTCGCCGATGACGCGCTCGATGACGTCGGTCGAGACCTTCTCGGTGCCGAAGGTCTCGACGAACAGGCCCACCGGGGCGGCCTTGCCGATCGCGTAGGCGACCTGGACCTCGATGCGATCGGCCAGACCGGCGGCGACGGCGTTCTTGGCGACCCAGCGCATCGCGTAGGCGGCGCTGCGGTCGACCTTCGACGGGTCCTTGCCCGAGAACGCACCGCCGCCGTGACGGGCCATGCCGCCGTAGGTGTCGACGATGATCTTGCGGCCGGTCAGGCCGGCGTCGCCCATCGGGCCGCCGAGGACGAACTTGCCGGTCGGGTTGACCAGCAGGCGGTAGTCGGAGGTGTCGAGGCCCGGCAGGTCGATCTCGGCGAGCACCGCGTCGACGACCTGCTTCTTGATGTCGGGCGCGAGCAGGTTGTCGAGGTCGATGTCGGCCGCGTGCTGGGTGGACAGCACCACGGTGTCGAGCCGGACCGCCTTGTCGCCGTCGTACTCGATGGTTACCTGGGTCTTGCCGTCGGGACGCAGGTACGGCAGCGTGCCGTCCTTGCGGACCTCGGTCAGCTTGCGCGAGAGGCGGTGCGCGATCGCGATCGGCACCGGCATTAGCTCGGGGGTCTCGTTGGTGGCGTACCCGAACATCAGCCCCTGGTCGCCGGCACCCTGCTGGTCGATCTCGTCCTCGGAGATGCCGCTGCGGCTCTCATGGGACTGGAAGACGCCGTCGTAGATGTCCGGGGACTGCGCGCCGATGGCCACGTTGACGCCGCACGAGGCGCCGTCGAAACCCTTGGTCGAGGAGTCGTAGCCGATCTCGAGGATCTTGTTGCGCACGATGCCGGGGATGTCGACGTAGGCCGAGGTGGTGACCTCACCGGCGACGTGGACCTGACCCGTCGTCACCAGGGTCTCCACCGCGACACGAGCCTTCGGGTCGTCGGCGAGGATGGCATCGAGGATCGAGTCGCTGATCGCGTCACAGATCTTGTCGGGATGTCCCTCGGTGACGGATTCGCTCGTGAACAGGCGTGACGAGGTGGTCATCAGATCCTCTCGAGATCTCGCGCGCGGAGGGTCTCCGGCGCCGTTTGGCAGGTATGGGCCGTCGTCGGCCGATGGAGTTCACATCAAACTACACGCGGGTGCGTCTGTCCCCCGTGCCGCTCAGGCTCCCCGACTATCAGGCACCAGTCGACGGACTTCGTCAAGTATCCGACTCGACATGAGTGTTTTCGACCCGAAGGGCAATGCGGTCTCCGCGCCCTCGGCCGACAGCAGCCACCCGGTGTTGTCCTCGGTGCCGAATGCCTTGCCGTCGCCGACCGCGTTGACGACCAGCAGGTCGCAGCCCTTGCGCTTGAGCTTCGCGCGGCCGTGGTCGAGCACTCCGCCGGTCTCGTCGCCGGTCTCGGCGGCGAACCCGACGATGACGGTCTCGGTGGGGATACGGCCCTCCTCGCGGGCCTCGACGAGGCCGCGGAGGATGTCGGGGTTGGTGGTCAGCTCGATCGGGGCGGGTCCGGTGTCGCCCTTCTTGATCTTGGCGTCGGCCACGTTGATCGGCCGGAAGTCGGCGACCGCGGCGGCCATGATCACCACGTCGGCGTCCGCGGCGCGCTTGGTCATCTCCTCGGCGAGCTCCTGAGCGGTGGCGATGCGGACGATCTCCACACCGGCCGGGTCCCCGGGGTCGGCGGTGGAACCCGCGACGACGGTGACGCTGGCACCCCGCTGGGCGGCTGCGCGGGCGAGCGCGAAGCCCTGCTTACCCGAGGAGTGATTGCCCAGGTAGCGGACCGGATCGAGCGGCTCCCGGGTACCGCCCGCGCTGATCAGCACGCGCACACCGGCCAGGTCGTAGGGCAGGGCGTCGGGCCGGTCGAGGAGCAACTCGCCGATCAGGGCGATCTCCTGCGGATCCGGGAGACGCCCTCGACCGGAGTCGGTGCCGGTGAGACGGCCGGACGCCGGCGTCATCACCGTGGCGCCATGCGCGCGCAGCGTGGCGACGTTGGCCTGGGTGGCCGGATGCTCCCACATCTCGGTGTGCATGGCCGGCACGAACAGCACCGGACACCGCACCGTGAGCAGCGATGCGGTCAGCAGATCGTCGGCGCGGCCCTGAGCTGCGCGCGCCATCAGATCGGCCGTGGCCGGCGCGATCACCACGAGATCGGCCCCCTGACCCAGCCGCACATGGGCGACCTCGTCGACGTCGTCGAAGACGGAGGTGGTGACCGGATTGCCGGACAGCGCCTCGAAGGTCGCCTTGCCGACGAATTCGAGGGCGGTCGGGGTGGGGACCACCCGGACCTCGTGTCCGGCCTCGGTGAAGTGGCGGATCACCGAGCACACCTTGTATGCCGCGATGCCTCCGCCGACGCCGATGAGGATCCGGCGTCGTGTCTTGGTCGGCTTCGTCATCCCGACGCCGAGACTATTCGCCCTCGGTGTGCTCGAGGAGGTCGGCGTGGATCTCGCGCAGCGCGATCGAGAGCGGCTTCTCGTGCAGGCCCGGCTCGACCAGCGGACCGACGTACTCGAGGATGCCGTCGCCGAGCTGGTTGTAGTAGTCGTTGATCTGGCGTGCGCGCTTGGCGGCGAAGATGACCAGCGCGTACTTCGACGACGCGCGCTCGAGCAGCTCGTCGATCGGCGGGTTGGTGATGCCCAGCGGCGTGTCGTAGGCCGGCGCGTCGGCGATCTCGGTGTAGTCGAAGTTGGTCGGTGCGGTCACACGAACTCCTGCGTAGAGGTCTGGGATGTCGTCGGCATCGTCCGATGCCGTGAGGGGCCGGTCAGGTCGCGGGCGCGGTGGGCTGCTCAGGTCCGACCAGCAAGGATACCAACTCGGAGGCGGCCCGGTCGACTTCGTTGTTCACGATGACGTGGTCGAACTCGTCCTGCGCTGCCATCTCGACCTTCGCGGTCGCCAGGCGGCGCTCGATCGCCTCGGGGGTCTCGGTGCCGCGGTTGGTCAGACGGGCGACGAGCTCGTCCCAGCTCGGCGGCGCGAGGAAGACGGTGGTCGCCTCGGGCAGGCGCTTCACGACGTTACGCGCGCCGACCAGGTCGACCTCCAGCAACACCGGCTTGCCGGCCTCCAGCGCGGCGAGGACCGGCGACAGCGGGGTCCCGGACCGTTGCAGTCCGCCGTGGATCTCCGCCCACTCGAGCAGTTCGTCGCCTTCGATCATCTTGTCGAAGTCCTCGGCGGAGACGAAGTGATAATCACGTCCGTCCACCTCGCCGGGGCGCGGGTCACGGGTGGTCGCAGAGACGCTGAAGAACAGGTCCGGGATCGCGTCGCGCACCTTGGCGACGACGGTGGACTTGCCGACGGCCGAGGGGCCGACCAAAACGATCAGTCGGCCCCTCGTGCGTGCAGTGCTCACGTTCAGTTGCTGAACTTCTCGAGCAGGGCCTTGCGCTGACGGTCGCCGAGACCACGCAGGCGGCGGGTCGGAGCGATCTCCAGCTCGGTCATGATCTCCTGAGCCTTGACCTTGCCGACCTTGGGCAGGGCCTCGAGCAGGGCCGAGACCTTCATCTTGCCCAGGATCTCGTCGTTCTCGGCGTCCTTGAGCACCTGCTGGAGATCGGTGCCACCGCGCTTCAGGCGCTCCTTGAGCTCCGCGCGGACGCGACGAGCGGCAGCTGCCTTCTCCAACGCAGCGGCGCGCTGCTCGTCAGTCAACTGGGGAAGGGCCACGGGTTCCTCCGTCTTTCGTTCTTGATTGGGACTGTCATCGTCCGCCCACGGGCGGCCGACGGCTGTTTGCCACGCTGGCGATGCTGCGTCGTCTTCGCAACGATGCGGTCGGGTGGGGTACCCGCCCGGCACCGCCGATTGTTGGCGGCGAATGCGACCGTACCCACGTGAGCAGGCATTTGCGAGCGCGACCCCCCGGTTTCGCGGTGTTTTCTCATGTTGTAGTGGGGCGCGACGCCCGGCGACCTCCGATGCCTTCGGCCGAATCGTCCACACCCTCCTGACTACCCCTTTTACGGCGAACATGCAGGTCACAGAAGCGTGACGGCGCGACCTGATCGCTAGCGATGCGAACAATCGATTCGCGAGTGGTTTCACACGCTGAGACGGGTGTGACTCAAGTGATCGCCCAGATTTGTTGGGATTCTCATGCCGTCTTGCGCGTGTCGCGCCGGGTCAGGCCGTTGTGGACACCGAAAACGCACGGTCGTGGTCCCCCGCTACTCTTACGGGGCTTTTGACCACGACAGCTGTTTGGGGGGCAGATGGAAGTCGATCCGGTGAGGATCGGGGAGCTCGGCGGACAGATGCGGACCACCGGCGACGCGGTCGCGCTGCTCGCACCGCTCGATCGCGGGATCGACGCAGAAGCCGGGGCCGCCGGTTGTGCGCTCGCCGCCAACCTGAAGGATGCCGCGACCGCACTGAACAAGGTCATCACCTACCACGCGGGTGAATACGGCACCTACGCCGATCTCTGCGCGCGCGCCGCGGAGGCCTACGAGAACGCAGATGCCGAGGCCGCCGCCGGCTTCGAACGCGGTGTCCCGTCGGCCGCCGGCGCGCCCGGCACCGCCCCGTCCGAGCCGGGAGGCTGACGATGGCGAACGACAACGGGTACACCGTCGAGACGGTGTTGCGATGGGACTTCGAGGCCGCGAGCTCGGTCAGCGACGCGCTGACCACCAAGTCCTCGGATCTCCGTGAGCTGGCAGGCCGTGCCGCCGTCACGTTCGACAACTCACTGGAGTACTGGCGCGACGCCGCCGGCGACCAAGCACGCGGGGCCTCGAACTCCCACGCGGAGGCGGCCACCAAGAGCTCTGCGGTGATCGACGCCGTGGCAGGAGAGTTCGACTCCCTCCTCTCCCAGATGCAGGGCGAGATCGAAAACGTGCGATCGAAGAGGGCCGAGGCACTCGACTCCGAGTTCGAACTCGCGGTCGACAGCGACGGGGAGGTCTACTCGACGAAGTCGAACTACGAGTGGCTGAAGACCTGGAAACTCGCGTTCCAGGTCAAACTCGCTCAGAAGGAGTCCCTGGAGAACTACCTCACCAAGGAGATCCGCCGGTCGCTGAGGCGCATCGAAGAGATCGACAAGGTCGGCTCCGAAGCGATGCGCCGGCTCCTCGAAAGCCTTCCGGACCCGGTCAAGAACGGCGTCGCGGGGCACCACGACGACCCCCGGCTGGCCGAGATCCTGCGCAAGTACCAGGTGGACCCCTCCGAAGGTGGTGCGCGTCTATGGCCGTCGGGAGACCTGCTCGACACGATTCGCAGGTTCGATCCGACGTTCGAGCCCACGTTGATGACGCCCGAGGAGGTCACGATGCTGGCCGAGATGGCGGTCGTTCCGGGGACCGGTTGGAAGGCCGTCTACGACTTCTTCCAGATCGAGAAGAAGGCCGATTCGGTTGCCCGCGAGCGCCACCCCGACAAACAGGGGCAGAACAATTCACTCGCCGACGGTCACGGGGATGCGTTCCGGCATGCCTACTGGAATGCACTGATGACGGAGCGCTTCGGCGAGGAGTGGACCGAGAGGTTCACCAACGCCCACGAAGGCCTGGGCGGAAACCCGGCTCATCGGGAGGCGATGGACTTGTACAACAACGAAGTGGGACGCCGGATCGCCACCGCGAACCCGGATGCGTCCCCGGACGAGCTCGCGGTGCTGGTGGACAAGGCGGTCGACGAGGGTCGCACGCTCGTGCTCGACGAAAACGGAGAGATCCAGTGGAGCAACAAGCTCGAGGAGCACACGACAGGGTTCGCGTTGAAGACCGACATCCCGCTCCGGTCCCCGGCTCGGTGACCACGCGCGAGTCCGGCCACGTGCGCGGCTGCCGCCGCTTCGGCGTGGGAATCGTCCTCGGTTGCCTGGCGGTGTTCTCGAGCGCGTGCATCCCACGCCCCGATACCGGCGGCGGACCGCACCAGGCGTCCTGCAGCAGCGAGTTCGCGCTTCGGAGCAATGAGCAACCCCTCGGCTCGACGGCCGACTTCCTCCGTGTGGCCGAAGAGATGGCGGTGGCCGCCGGCACCACCACGAGCCTCGACGAGATAGCCCGAAGCGCTCGCTGGCCCGACGGACGGTGGGACCGTGTGGTCATGATCGGCGGGAGCAGCACCAGCGCGGACGTGAACGAGTTGGCCGGGACCACCGGGATCTGTTTCCACGGACTCGGCAGCGGTGACTACGATTCCGGATTCGACGGCTACTACGTGTTCTTCGATGGTCCGACACCTCGACAGAGCGCACCCACCGGTTCCCGCCCCGTGATCGTCACCGATGCGAGTCCGGTCGTCGACCGCGACCAGCCACTGGTATCCGACACGACCGTGAAGAGGCCAGTACTCCGGACCACACCCGCCGGCCCGTGAGCTGCCGTCGCCCGACCAACCGTGCGTCGTGTGAATTCCCGCGAACCGCAACGCATCTCGGACTGCGAGCGTGAGCTGCCGTCGCCCGACCAACCGTGCGTCGTGTCCATCGGCCTGACCGCGGGCGTCCCTCGACCGACACCGCTCCTGGGCGGATGACGGATCGAGGCGGCACGGACCGGCGATGCCGTCTAACCCAGCGCGACCTCGACCTCGTCGCGGGTACGCGTGAACGCCGCGCGCAGCGCGGCCACGTCGGGCCCGGCGCGCAGCACACCGCGTGAGCTCGCGGGCAACACCCAGGCCGGATCGGCGCCGGCGAAAACCGTCGGCAGATCGTCGGCGGTGGCGCCCTGCGCGCCGAGGCCGGGCGCCAGGATGGGGCCGTCGAGCGCGGACAGATCGAGCCCGTGCTCGCGGGTGGCGCCGACCACGAGACCGACGGTCGCGCGACCGTCGGCGTTCTCTGCTGCGGCGGCGTCGACGATGGACTGGGCCACCGACCGCTCCCCCGCCCGGGCCTGCTGGACGTCGCCGCCCTCCGGGTTGGACGTGCGGGCGAGCACGAACACCCCGCGTTCGCCCTCTCGGGCGAGGTCGAGCGCGGGACGCAGCGACTGGTAGCCGAGGTACGGCGACGCGGTCACCGAATCGGCACACAGCGGCGAGGTGTCCGACAGCCATGCCTGCGCGTAGGCGGCCATCGTCGAGCCGATGTCGCCGCGCTTGGCGTCGGCGATGACCACCGCACCGGCCTCCCGGCAGCCCGCGATGACCCGTTCCAGCACCGCGAACCCCGCGGCGCCGTACGACTCGAAGAACGCCACCTGCGGCTTGATCACCGCGGCGACCGGGGCCAGCGCCTCGACGCAGATGTCCGCGAAGCGCGCCAGACCCTCGGCGGTCGTGGGCAGACCCCAGTCGGACAGCAGGCTGGTGTGCGGGTCGATGCCCGCGCACAGGCGCCCGCGCTCGGCCGTCACCCTCCGGTAGCGGGCGCCGAAACCGGCCTCCGGGCTCACGACAGGCCGGCCAGGTCCGCGTGACGTCCCTGGATCGACCTCACCCGGACATCGCCGCTGATCGCTGCCTCGATGCCCTGCACTGCGGCGCTCGCCCCCTGGACGGTGGTGATGCACGGGATGTTCACGCTCACCGCGGCCGAGCGGATCTCGTATCCGTCGACGCGCGGTCCCGAGTTGCCGTACGGGGTGTTGATCACCATCGCGACCCCACCCGCGCGGATGATGTCGACGATCGTGCGCTGCCCCTCGGCGGCCTCGAAGTGCTTGAGCACCGTCTCGCACTGGATGCCGTTGCGGCGCAAGACATCCGCAGTGCCCTCGGTGGCCAGGATGGTGAAGCCCAGGTCGGCGAGGTGCTTGACCGGGAAGATCAGCGCGCGCTTGTCCTTGTTGGCCACCGACACGAAGATCGATCCGCTGGTCGGGAGCGAGCCGTACGCCGCGGTCTGCGACTTGGCGAAGGCGCGGCCGAAGTCGGCGTCGATGCCCATGACCTCACCGGTCGACTTCATCTCCGGGCTGAGCAGGTTGTCGACCCCGCTGCCGTCGTGGCGACGGAACCGGTTGAACGGCAGGACCGCCTCCTTGACCGAGATCGGCGCGGACGTCGGCGCCTCGCCGCCGTCGCCGGTCTTCGGCAGGATGCCCTGCGCGCGCAGGTCGGCGATCGACGACCCGAGCATCACGCGGGCACACGCCTTGGCCAGCGGCACCGCGGTCGCCTTGGAGACGAACGGCACGGTGCGACTCGCGCGCGGGTTGGCCTCGAGGACGTAGAGCACGTCGTCCTTCAGCGCGTACTGGACGTTGAGCAGGCCCTTCACCCCGATGCCCTTGGCGAGCGCCTCGGTGGACCGCCGGACCATCTCCAGGTCGGCGCGACCCAGGGTGACCGGCGGCAGCGCGCACGCCGAGTCGCCGGAGTGGATGCCGGCCTCCTCGATGTGCTCCATGACACCGCCGATGAAGACCTCGTCCCCGTCGCACAGCGCGTCGACGTCGATCTCCACCGCATCCTCCAGGAAGCGGTCCACCAGCACCGGGTGGTCGGGGGTCAGCTCGGTGGCGCGGGAGATGTAGTCCTCGAGAGACTTCTCGTCGTAGACGATCTCCATGCCGCGGCCGCCGAGGACGTACGACGGGCGCACCAGCACCGGGTAGCCGATGCGGGCTGCGGTGTCACGGGCCTCGGCGAAGCTGGTCGCGGTGCCGAACGCGGGCGCGGGCAGGCCCGCGGCGGTGAGCACCTTGCCGAACTCGCCGCGGTCCTCGGCCAGGTCGATGGCCGCCGGGCTGGTGCCTACGATCGGCACCCCGGCCTCCTCGAGGCGGCGCGCCAGGCCGAGCGGGGTCTGGCCGCCGAGCTGCACGATGACGCCGGCGACGGTACCCGACTGCGATTCGGCGTAGTAGACCTCGAGCACGTCCTCGAAGGTCAGCGGCTCGAAGTACAGGCGGTCGGCGGTGTCGTAGTCGGTGGAGACCGTCTCCGGGTTGCAGTTGACCATCACCGTCTCGTAACCGGCCTCACTGAGGGTGAGGGCGGCGTGGACGCACGAGTAGTCGAACTCGATGCCCTGGCCGATGCGGTTGGGACCCGAACCCAGGATCAGCACCTTCGGACGATCGGGCTGCGGCGCGATCTCGCTGGTCGCCGCCGGATCGAGTTCGTAGGTCGAGTAGTGGTACGGGGTCTTCGCCTCGAACTCGGCCGCACAGGTGTCGACGGTCTTGTACACCGGGCGCACACCGAGTGACAGGCGATGTGCGCGCACCGCCGCCTCGTCGGGGAAGTCGGCGCGCAGCGCGGCGATCTGGCGATCGGAGAAGCCGGTCGACTTCGCCTCGCGCAGGAGCGCCTCGTCGAGTGTCTCGGCGTCGCGGATCTGCGCGCCGAGCTCGGCGATGCCGGCGATCTCGGCGAGGAACCACGGATCGATCGCGGTCGCGTCGTAGAGCTGCTCGACGGTCGCGCCGGCCTCGAAGGCCAGCATGATCTTGTACAGTCGCCCGTCCTTGGGCGTCTTGACGTCCTCCAGCAGCGCCGCGAGGTCGAGGGTCTTCGGGTCCGGCCGGTTGGGCTCGGTCCAGAACCCGGCGGCCTTGGTCTCCAGCGACCGCATGACCTTACCGAGCGCCTCGGCGAAGCTGCGGCCCAGGCTCATCGCCTCGCCGACCGACTTCATCGTGGTGGTCAGGGTGTCGTCGGCGCCCGGGAACTTCTCGAACGCGAACCGCGGCGCCTTGACCACGACGTAGTCGAGCGTGGGCTCGAAGCAGGCCGGTGTCTCCTTGGTGATGTCGTTGACGATCTCGTCGAGGCTGTAGCCGATGGCCAGCTTCGCCGCGATCTTCGCGATCGGGAAGCCGGTGGCCTTCGACGCCAGCGCCGACGACCGCGACACACGCGGGTTCATCTCGATGACGACGAGGCGACCGTCCTGCGGATTCTGCGCGAACTGGATGTTGCAGCCGCCGGTGTCGACGCCGACCTCGCGCAGGATGGCGATCGAGAGATCGCGCATGATCTGGTACTCGCGGTCGGTGAGGGTCATCGCCGGGGCGACGGTCACCGAGTCACCGGTGTGCACGCCGACCGGGTCGACGTTCTCGATCGAGCAGACCACCACGACGTTGTCACGGTTGTCGCGCATGAGCTCGAGCTCGTATTCCTTCCAGCCGAGGATCGACTCCTCGATGAGGACGTTCGCGGTCGGCGACGCGGCCAGGCCGCCGCCGGCGATGCGCTCGAGGTCGGCCTCGTCGTAGGCCATGCCGGAGCCGAGGCCGCCCATGGTGAACGACGGGCGCACGACCACCGGGAAACCGAGCTCGGCGACGGTCTCGCGGACCTCGTCCATGGTGTGGCACACGCGGGAGCGGGCGCTCTCGCCGCCGACCTTCTCGACGATGTCCTTGAACATCTGGCGGTCCTCGCCGCGCTGGATGGCATCGAAGTCGGCGCCGATCAGCTCGATGCCGTATTTCTCCAGCGAGCCGCGATCGTGCAGCGCGACCGCGGCGTTCAGCGCGGTCTGGCCGCCGAGGGTCGCGAGCACCGCGTCGATCGGATGCCCCGCGTCACGCTCGGCCTCGATGACCTTCTCGATGAACTCCGGTGTGATCGGCTCGATGTAGGTGGCGTCGGCGAACTCCGGGTCGGTCATGATCGTGGCCGGGTTGGAGTTCACGAGGCTGACGCGCAGACCCTCGGACTTGAGGACGCGGCAGGCCTGGGTGCCCGAGTAGTCGAACTCGCAGGCCTGGCCGATGACGATCGGTCCGGAACCGATGACCAGTACGTGATTGATGTCTTGGCGGCGCGGCATCAGGCCTTGGCTCCTTGCGCACGGTCACCCTCGAGCAGGGTGACGAATTTGTCGAACAGGTATGCGGCGTCGTGGGGTCCGGCCGCCGCCTCCGGGTGGTACTGCACGGAGAACGCGCGCCCGGAGAGCAGCTCGACGCCCTCCACGGTGCCGTCGTTGGCGCAGACATGACTGACCCGCGCGCGGCCGAAGTCGGAGTCGAACTCCTCCCCCGCCTCGCCCTCGAGTGCGAAGCCGTGGTTCTGCGCGGTGATCGAGACCTTGCCGGTGGCATGGTCGACGACCGGGATGTTGATGCCCCGGTGCCCGAACTTCATCTTGTAAGTGCCGCGACCGAGGGCGCGTCCCAGGATCTGGTTGCCGAAGCAGATGCCGAACAGCGGCAGGTTCTCGCCGAGAACCGCACGGGTGAGCTCGACGATGTCGTCGGCGGTCGCCGGGTCGCCGGGGCCGTTCGAGAGGAACACACCGTCGGGCCTGATGTCGGTGATGGCATCGAGGGCGACGGTGGCGGGCAGCACGTGGGTGCGCACGCCGCGCTGGGCGAACATGCGCGGGGTGTTCGTCTTGATGCCGAGGTCGATGGCCGCGATGGTGAACCGGTGCTCGCCGACCGGGCCGACGACGTAGCCGTTGTCGGTGGTGACCTCGGTGGCCAGGCGCGCGCCCTTCATGTCGGGCTGGTTGCGCACCCGCGCCAGCAACTCGTCGGTGTCGGCGAGCGCGTCGCCGGAGAAGATGCCGGCCTTCATCGAGCCGTGGTCGCGCAGGATGCGCACGATGGTGCGGGTGTCGACACCGGCGATGCCGACCACGCCCTGCCGGACGAGTTCGTCCTCGAGCGAGGTGGTGGCTCGCCAGTTGGAGACGCGTCGGGTGGGGTTGCGCACGGCATAGCCGGCCACCCAGATCTTGCCGGAGTCGCCGTCGACCCCGGTGCTGCCCGCACTGCCGGTGCTCTCGCCGTCCTCGGTGTTCCAGCCGGTGTTGCCGATCTGCGGCGCGGTGGCCACGACGATCTGCCGGTGGTAACTCGGGTCGGTCAGGGTCTCCTGGTAGCCGGTCATCGCGGTGCAGAACACCGCTTCACCGAGGGTCTCGCCTGTCGCGCCGAAGCTCCGGCCGGTGCACACCTGGCCGTTCTCCAGCACCAAGACCGCTGTGTTCATTCCTGTGTCCCCTGTCCACTGTCATGCTGCCCGGCAAAGGCGTCCACCCAGCCGGGATAGATCGTTTTGTCATCGGCGCGCAGTCCGCTGTCGATCGCGGTGCCGGTCGGCAGGACCCACCGGATCACCAGCAGCCCGTCGGCGCCCATGACCTTGCCTGCAAGTCCGCGGTCGGTGCGCACCTGGATGATCGACTCCCTCGGGATCCAGATGTCACTGGCCCCCTGGCGCGCGATCAGGATGCCCGCCGCGAACTCGGTGATGGTCGCGGCGGCGCGGTCGGAGATGTCCCCGACCACCACGCGGTTCTGCCAGCTCGGCGCGACCGTGGAGCCCACGTAGAGGCCGGTGTCGGGTCCGCGGAGTTCCGCGCCGAGGTCGGCCGGCACCCGCGGCAGCTCGCCGATGAGGTCGGCCTGAGCCGCCGCCTTCGTCTTCGGGCCCCGGATGAGCAGGTAGAACATCGCCAGCAAGCCGGCGAAGATGAGCGCGAACACGCCGATGAACCATGCGTTGAACACCACCTTGCCGTAGCCGAGCCAGGTGGTGAAGAGCGACGCGGCCACGAGCAGGATGAGAATGCCCGGGACCATCCCGCGCCGGGACTCGACGCTCATCTGGTCACCCGGCCCTCGCGTGTGGTGACCACCCCGCGCAACACCGTCGCCGTGATCGCGGCCGGCATCGTCATCTCCTCGTACGGGGTGTTCCGCGAGAGGCTGGCCAACTCGTCGCCGTGCACCACCCAGGAGGTGTCCGGATCGACGACGGTCAGGTTGCCCGGCTCGCCGACCGCGATCGGCCGGCCCTGATCCGTCAGTTCGACGATCTGCGCGGGCCGTTCACTCATCACCCGCGCGACCCCGCGCCAGTCCAGCAGGCCCGGCTTGACCAGTGTCTCGACGACGATGGGCAGCGCGGTCTGCAGGCCGAGCATGCCCGGCTTGGCCTGGGCGAACTCGCAGCACTTCTCCTGCGCGGCGTGCGGGGCATGGTCGGTCGCCACGCAGTCGACGATCCCATCCGCGAGCGCCTGCCGCAGGGCTTCCTTGTCACGGACCTCGCGCAGCGGCGGGTTGACCTTGTTGACCGGGTCATAGGTCTCCAGCCTCGAGTCGTCGAGCAGCAGGTGGTGCGGGGTCACCTCGGCGGTGATCGCGATGCCCTGCTCCTTGGCCCAGCGCAGCAACTCGACGGTGCCCTCGGTGGAGGCGTGACAGATGTGGACGCGCGCACCGGCGTCGCGGGCGAGCAGCGCGTCGCGGATGACGATCGACTCCTCGGCGGCGCGTGGCCAGCCGGCGAGTCCGAGCCGTGACGCGGTCGGCCCCTCGTTGGCGACGGCGCCGACGGTCAGCCGCGGCTCCTCCGCGTGCTGGGCGATGAGCACGCCCAGACCCTTCGCGTACTCGAGGGCGCGGCGCATCAGCAGCGGGTCGTGGACGCACTTGCCGTCGTCGCTGAACATGCGCACCCCGGCGGCACCGGCGGCCATCATGCCCATCTCGGCGAGTTGCCTGCCCTCGAGACCGACGGTCACCGCGCCGACCGGGTGGACGTCGACCAGGCCGATCTCGCGGCCGGTGCGCCATACGTTGTCGGTGACGGTGGAGTTGTCGGCGACCGGGTTGGTGTTGGCCATCGCGAACACGGCGGTGTACCCGCCGAGCGCGGCCGCCTCCGACCCGGAGCGGATGGTCTCGGTGTCCTCGCGGCCGGGTTCGCGCAGGTGTGTGTGCAGGTCGACGAACCCGGGCAGCAGCACGCCACCCTTGCCGTCGATGCGCTCGGCACCCTCGGGCGCGTCGAGTCCGGCACCGATCTCGGTGATGGCGCCGTCGACGACGAGCACGTCGACCGGGTCGCCCTCGCCGTACGGGCGGACATCACTGATCAGGACGGAGCCGGTTGCCGCGGCGGTCACTGGAGAACTCCTGACGTAGAGAAGGTGGTCACAGCTGTGCTCCCGCCGAGTCGGAGCCGACGAGCAGGCGGAAGAGGACGGCCATGCGGACATGGACGCCGTTGCGGACCTGTCCGAGGACCGACGCCTTGGGCGAGTCGGCCACCGAGTAGCCGATCTCCATGCCGCGCAGCATCGGACCCGGGTGCAGGACGACCGCGTGGTCGGCCAGCATCGCGAGGCGACGGTCGTTGAGACCGAACCGGACCGAGTACTCGCGGGCGCTCGGGAAGAAACCGCCGTTCATGCGCTCGGCCTGCACCCGCAGCATCATCACCGCGTCGACCGCGGGCAGTTCGGCGTCGAGGTTCCCCGAGACGGTCACCGGCCACTGCTCCACCCCGGCCGGCAGCAGGGTCGGCGGCGCGACGAGGACGACCTCGGCGCCGAGCGTCGACAGCAGGTGCGCGTTGGAACGGGCGACGCGTGAGTGGACGACGTCGCCGACGATCGCGATGCGCCGGCCGTCGAGCGAGCCGAGCCGCTGACGCAGGGTCAGCGCGTCGAGCAGCGCCTGGGTCGGGTGTTCGTGGGTGCCGTCGCCGGCGTTGATCACGGCGGGGCCGTTGCCGTCGGCGTCGGTGGTCCAGTCGGCGATCTGGGCGGGCGCGCCCGACGCGGGGTGGCGCACGATCAGCGCGTCCGCACCGGCCGCGTGCAGCGTCTTGACGGTGTCGCGCAACGACTCGCCCTTGTTCACCGAGGAACTCGAGGCGCTGACGTTGATGACGTCGGCGCTCATCCACTTGCCGGCCACCTCGAAGGAGACACGCGTGCGGGTGGAGTTCTCGTAGAACACCGTCATGACGGTGCGACCGCGCAACGTGGGGAGCTTGCGGACCTCACGTCCGGTGAGGGCCTGCTCGAAGCGTTCCGCGTCGTCGAGCAGGGCCGTCGCGTCGTCGAAGCTCAGATCCTGGGTCGAGAGGAGATGACGCATCACGAATCACCCTCGGCCGCAACAGCTTTGGGAGCCGAGTAGAGCACGACCTCGTCCACTCCGTCATGCTCGACCAGGTGCACCGACACCTGTTCGTCGCGGGCGGTGGGGATGTTCTTGCCGACGTAGTCCGCACGCAGCGGCAGTTCGCGGTGTCCGCGGTCGACGAGGACCGCCAGCTGCACCGCGGCGGGGCGGCCCAGATCGCGGAGGGCGTCGAGCGCGGCGCGCACGGTGCGTCCCGAGTAGAGGACGTCGTCGACGAGGATCACGATCGCACCGTCGACTCCCCCGGCCGGGACCATGGTCCGTTCCAGTGGGCGATGCGGCTTCGCGCGGAGATCGTCGCGGTAGAGGGTGATGTCGAGGTAGCCAACCGGCACCTCGACGCCCGAGAACTCGCTGATCTTGGAACCCAGACGTGTCGCGAGAGATGTTCCGCGAGTGGGGATTCCGATGAGGACGACGCGCGGGGCGTCGGGTGAGTCCAGAGCTGTCTTCTCGATGACCTGGTGCGCGACGCGCGCGATCGTGCGCGACACGTCGGCGGCATCGAGCAGCACCCTGGGAGCGGGGCTGGCCAAAGCCGACCTCCTTCTCCGCCTCACTGGACGGATCGTTAAAGGATGTCTGTCTCGCGTCACTCTACACCGCGTTGCGAGGCAGACGAATTCCCGCGACCTGCGCCACACTCTCGACGCGTCGCGTCCCCGGGCTCGGCCCGGGGCCTGAACAACACCGCCCCGGACGTGTCCCGGCGCCTGAACAACACCGCCCCGGACGTGTCCCGGGGCGAGAACAAATCGGTCCCGGATTCCCGGGCGAGAACGAATCGGTCCCGGTCGCGTGTACGACCGGGACCGATGTCACCAGAGCATCCGTGTCTGTTCGGATTCGGCGTGACTACTCGGCGGATTCACCGGGCGCCTGCCGCGGTTCCGCCGCGGCGGCGGCACGCACCTGCGGGGCCAGTTCGGCGATCTTGGCCAGCACCCCGTTGACGAAGGCCGGCGAGTCGTCGGTGGACAACTCCTTGGCTAGTTCCACCGCCTCGTCGACGACGACGATGGGGTCGACGTCGAACGAGTTGAACAGCTCCCACGTGGCCAGCCGCATGATGGCGCGGTCGACCGCGGGCAGACGCTCGAGGGTCCACTCCCGCAGGTGGGAGGCGATGACCGCATCGATCTGGTCCTGATCGCCGGCGAGACCCTCGATCACCTTGGCGGTGTAGTCGTGGATCGTGCCGACGCTCTCGTCGGTGCGGACGTATTCACGACGCTCGGCGACGAGCTGCGCGGGGCTGACCTTCTTGGCCTCCGCCTCGAAGAGCAGGTCGACCGCGCGCCGCCGCGCCTTGTGTCGGGTACCGGGTTGTTTCACAGGTCAGTTGTTGACGCGGCCGAGGTAACTGCCATCGCGGGAGTCGACCTTGACCTTGTCGCCGGTGTTGATGAACAGGGGAACCTGGATCTCGGCGCCGGTCTCGAGGGTGGCGGGCTTGGTACCACCCGTCGAACGGTCGCCCTGCAGGCCCGGGTCGGTGTGGGCGACGGTCAGCTCGACGGTGACCGGGAGCTCGACGAACAGCGGGTTGCCGTCGTTGAGCGAGACCTGGACGGTCATGTTCTCGAGCAGGAAGCGCGCGCCGTCGCCGACGACCGCGGGCGGCAGTGCGAACTGCTCGTAGTCCTGGGCGTCCATGAAGACGTAGTCGGTGCCGTCGTTGTACAGGTAGGTCATGTCACGACGGTCGACGGTCGCGGTCTCGACCTTGACGCCGGCGTTGAAGGTCTTGTCCACGATCTTGCCGCTCATGACGTTCTTGATCTTCGTGCGGACGAACGCAGGACCCTTGCCGGGCTTGACGTGCTGGAATTCCTGGATCTGCCAGAGCTGGTCGTCCAGGCGCAGCACGAGGCCGTTCTTGAAATCGGCGGTGGTCGCCATGTGGTGTTTCTTCCCTTGCAGTTCAGAGGACGGTGAATGTCTTGTCGGTGGTGGTCAACAGTTCGGGGTCGCCGTCGGTGACGACCAGGGTGTCCTCGATTCTGACCCCACCCCATCCGGGTAGGTAGACACCGGGCTCCACGGTGACCGCAGCACCGCATGGCAGTGTACCCGCCGCGAGTTTCCCGATTCCGGGCGCTTCGTGGATCTGCAGTCCGACGCCGTGTCCGAGACCGTGGACGTAGTGCTCGCCGTGCCCCGCCGCGTCGATGACGTCGCGGGCGGCGGCGTCGACCTCGCGCAGGTCCGCGCCGGGTGCGAGCGCCGCACGTCCGGCCGCCTGGGCCCGCGCGACGAGATCGTAGATGTCTCGCTGCCAGTCCGCCGCACGCCGCAGCACGAAGGTGCGGGTCATGTCCGAGTGGTAGCCGCCGACCACGCATCCGAAGTCGATCTTGACCAGGTCGCCGTCGGCGAGCGTGGCGTCGGTGGGCCGGTGATGCGGGATGGCCGAGTGCGCACCGGCGGCGACGATCGTCTCGAAGGCGATGCCGTCGGCACCGAGTCGGTACATGGCGAACTCGAGTGCGCGCGCCGCCTCCCGCTCGGTGGTGCCCGCGCGCAGCACGCCGTCGGCGATGATCCGGGCGAGCGCGGCGTCGCCGATCGCGCAGGCGGCGCGGATCAGCGCGACCTCGCCGGCGTCCTTGACCTCACGGAGCCTCTGCACGACGCCGGTCAGCCCGACGAGTTCGACGCCGGAGCCGTCGAGCGAGGCCTCCAGGGACCGATACGACGCGACGGTCTCGGCATCGGCTTCGAAGCCCACGCGGGTGGCCCCGGCCTTCCGCGCCCGCTCCAGCAGCGCGGGCACGCAGGCCCGTTCGATGACCGCCTCGAGGTCGGGGACCTGGGCGGCGACCTGCGTGAGGTAGCGCCCGTCGGTGGCGATCCGGTCGCCGGCCGGGTCCTCCGCGTCGATGAGGACCGCGGCGTTGGAGCCGGTGAAACCGGTCAGGTAGCGGACGTTGACCAGGTCGGAGACGATGAACGCCGACACCGGGGCCCCGGCGTCGGACTGCTCGCGCAACTGGGTTCGCAGCCGGTCGCGTCGACCGGCCGTGTCGTGGATGATCGGCACGTCGTCAACGCTACGGCGCGGACGACGCGCACGCCGAATCGGCATTCCCTCCACGACGGTTTGACGCATCAGTAATATGACGCGCATGTCTTCGTGGTTGGTGCGCGGTGTCACATTCACCGCTGTTCACGTCCTGGCCCGCGTCCTGCTCGGTGTGGCGGTGGTCGAGGCCCCGCTGAACTCGACGGTGTGGCGCACCATCGCGATCGCCGCGGTCGTGCTGGCCGCGCTGATCTGGGGTGGCTTCGACGGGATCAGGGACGCGCGGGCCAATCCGGATCCCGACGACTACGAGGACCTGACCGTCCGCTGGCTGAAGGCCGGCCTGCTCGCCGGCGTCGCCGCCGGGCTGATCAGCTGGATCCTCGGCACGACCGTGCTGGCCGGCATCGGTCAGGCGAGCTTCTTCGTCGAGTTGATCGCGGGCGCGTCGTTCACCGCCCTCCTGGTGTTCGTGCCGGCGTTCGTTGGCGCGGCGATCGGCCGCTGGCTCATCCGCCGCGAGCAGAACAAGAACGCGCCCGAGGACGACTGGTCGGTGCATCCGGACCGGCACGCCGCGGACGCATAACGCGCAACCCACACGCCCACTCACGAACGAGCCCCCATCGCCGGCGACGGCGATGGGGGCTCGTTCGTCTGTGCGCTCCTACAGCAGGACCGAGCCGCTCTTGGGGGCCTCGCCGGCGACCGCGGAGTACGCGGCGGCCATGAGACCGGGGTCCGGGCCCTCGAGCCGGCCCGGCTTGGCCAGACCGTCGAGGACGACGAACCGCAGCACGCCCGACCGGTTCTTCTTGTCCCCCGCCATGCCCTCGAGGAGATCGGGGAAGGCGTCGGGATCGTAGGTGGTGGGCAGACCCACGAGCTCCAGGATCGACCGGTGGCGGTCGGCGGTCTCATCGTCGAGGCGGCCGGCGAGCCGGGCCAGTTCGGCCGCGAACACCAGACCCACCGACACCGCGGCGCCGTGACGCCACCGGTAACGCTCGCGCCGCTCGATCGCATGGCCGAGGGTGTGGCCGTAGTTGAGGATCTCGCGCAGCGAGGACTCCTTGAGGTCCGCGGACACGACGTCGGCCTTCACCTGCACCGAGCGGCGGACCAGGTCCGGCAGCACCGGGCTGGTCGGGTCGAGCGCGGCCTGCGGGTCGGCCTCGATGATGTCGAGGATCGTCGGGTCGGCGATGAACCCGGTCTTGATGACCTCGGCGAGGCCGGCGACGATCTCGTTGCGCGGCACCGACTCCAGGGTGCCGATGTCGATGAGGACCGCGTCGGGTTCGTGGAAGGAGCCCACCAGGTTCTTGCCGGCCTCGGTGTTGATACCGGTCTTGCCGCCGACCGCGGCGTCGACCATCGCGAGCAGGGTCGTCGGGACGTGGATGACGCCGATGCCGCGCATCCAGGTCGCGGCGACGAACCCGGCGAGGTCGGTGGCGGCGCCGCCGCCGAGGCTGACGACCTTGTCGTTGCGCTTGAGGCCGATCCGACCGAAGACCTCCCAGCAGAAGGCGGCGACGGAGAGGTCCTTACCGGCCTCGGCATCCGGGATCTCGATGCGATGGGCGTCGAATCCCTTGTCCGCCAAGAACTCCCGGACCTGCTCGGCGGTCTTGACCAGCGGCGGCTGGTACAGGATCGCGATACGGTCGGCGCCGGTGGCGGCCTCGGCGAGCTCGCCGAGCAGCCCGCGGCCGATCGTCACGTCGTACGGCGCTCCCGCATTGACGCGGATCGCGACGGGTTCGGTCTCGGTCATGGTGTGGTCCTCACGTCGTCGGAAGTCTTCTCGGTGGGGGTCAGCACGTCGAGTTCGCGGGCGAGTTCGGCGACGATCGCGTCGGCCACCGCCTCCGGATCGGCGTCGGCGTCGACCTCCAGCGTGCACACGGACGAGTAGATGCCGGTGCGCTCGGCGAGCAGTTCGGCGTACCGGGCGGCGGGATCCTCGGTCGCCAGCAGGGGCCGGTCGGTGCCCGACACCCGTTCGAAGCCGCGGTCGGGACTGACGCGCAGGTACACGACGCGGTGCCCGGCCAGGGCATCGCGTACACCCGCGGTGGTCACCGCTCCGCCGCCGAGCGAGACGACCCCCGCGTGGTGGTCGAGGACGTCGCTGACGACGTTCTCCTCGATCTGGCGGAAGCCCTCCACCCCGTCGGAGGAGAAGATCTCCGGGATGGACCGCCCGGTGCGGCGGACGAGTTCGACGTCGGTGTCCACGAAGTCGACCCCGAGTCGTTCGGCGAGCAGACGCCCGACGGTCGACTTGCCGGCGCCCATGAAGCCGATCAGGACGGCGGCCGGCCGTTTCCCGCCGGTCGGCCGCGTCGGTGTCGGCGTGCCGGTCACGGGCGTGGCGGACGCGCGCTGATGGCCGTCCGGTAGGCGGCGAGGTTCGCGGAGGTCTCGGCGACCGAGTCGCCGCCGAACTTCTCCAGCGCGGCCTGGGCGACGACGAGCGCGACCATCGCCTCGGCGACCACACCGGCCGCCGGAACGGCGCACACGTCGGATCGCTGATGGATGGCGCTCGCCGTCTCACCGGTGGTCATGTCGATGGTCGAGAGTGCGCGCGGCACGGTCGAGATGGGCTTCATCGCGATGCGTACGCGCAGGTCCTCGCCGTTGGTCATGCCGCCCTCGAGACCGCCGGCGCGATTGGTGGAGCGCAGCACGCCGTCGGGCCCGGGGACCATCTCGTCATGGGCCTCGCTGCCGCGGCGGCGGGCGGTGGTGAAGCCGTCGCCGACCTCGACGCCCTTGATGGCCTGGATGCCCATGAGCGCACCGGCGAGGCGCGCGTCGAGGCGGGTCTCGCCGCTGACATGTGAGCCGAGGCCTACCGGCACACCGGTGGCGACGATCTCGACCACGCCGCCGAGGGTGTCGCCGTCCTTCTTGGCCGCCTCGATCTCGGCGATCATCGACTTCTCGGCCTCGGCGTCGAATGCACGGACCGGGCTGGCGTCGATCGCCTCGAGGTCGCTGTACCGCGGCACGGGCCCGGCGTAGGGTTCGCTCGCGCCGATGGAGATGACATGCGAGAGGACCTCGATGCCGAGGACCTGGCGCAGGAAGTTGCGGGCGACGGTGCCGGCGGCGACACGGGCCGCTGTCTCACGTGCGCTGGCGCGTTCGAGCACCGGCCGGGCGTCGTCGAAGCCGTACTTGAGCATGCCGGAGTAGTCGGCGTGTCCCGGGCGCGGACGCGTCAGCGGGGCGTTGCGGGCGCTGCCCTCGAGTTCGGCGGGATCGACGGGGTCGGCCGCCATCACGGTCTCCCACTTGGGCCACTCGGTGTTGCCGATCTCGATGGCGACCGGACCACCCATGGTGCGTCCGTGGCGGATACCGCCGAGCACGGTCACCTTGTCGGCCTCGAACTTCATCCGCGCACCGCGGCCATATCCCAGGCGACGGCGGGCGAGTTGTTCGGCGATGTCCGACGAGGTGACCTCCACACCGGCGACCATGCCCTCGACGATGGCGACCAAGGCGGGTCCGTGGGATTCTCCGGCAGTTATCCAGCGCAGCACGGTTCTCAATTGTTCCATGCGCCCCATCACCGACCGAAAGCGCATCAGAACAGCAGGTCGGAGACCCAGCACAGCGCCACCACGAGCGCGGGTGCGTGCGGATCGCCCCGCCCCGACCGGCGGGTCACCACCGCGGTGGCGAGCGCGATCAGCGCTGCCAGCGCGACCATCGTCAGCGCGGCGTCCCAGCACAGCGCCAGTCCCCCGCACACGAACGCGAGCTTGACGTCGCCGCCGCCGCACCCGCGGGTGTAGAACGCGACCAGGTACGGCGCCGCGGCCACGAGCCCCGCGAGCACGACCCCGGGTTCGGCGACACCGGTCGACGCCACCGCGACGACTCCGGGCCACACCATCGGGTTCGGGATACGCCGGGTTCGCAGGTCGGTGACGGCGATACCGGCCAGCCACAGGAGGATCGCGAGCTCGGTCATGGACGCCAGGATCCGCGGCCTCCCGCGGGCCGGGCCGTCGCGGTCCACAGCCGCCGAGGACATCCACAGATCGCGAGCCGATCTGACTCGGCGCCGCCGGGCCTAACCCTCGGGGATGAGGACCTTGCGCATCGCCTCGCGCGGCGCCGGGAGCCCGGTGAACAACTCGACCTGCCGGAAGGCCTGGTGCAGGAGCATGACCAGTCCCCCGACGACCTCGCCACCGGCGTCGGACACGGCCTGCGCGAGCGGTGTCGGCCAGGGGTCGTAGATGACGTCGATCACCCGGCCGCCGTGTGCCAGCGCGGGTGCGACGACCGCGGCCGCGGGCGCGGGCACGGTCGAGACGACGACCGCGGCCTCCCGGCTGCGACGCTCCAGATCCGGAGTCGGCTCGAACGGCACGAACTCCCGTTCGACGTCCAACCGGTCGCACAGGTCGAGCACGTTCGCCGCGCGGCCCTCGTCGCGGGCGACGACCGCGATCTTCTGCACGCCGATCCCCGCGAGCGCCATGACGGTCGGCCGCGCGGTGCCACCGGCGCCGACCACGACTGCCTCGGGCGCCGCTCCCCCGGCGATCTCGGCGTCGACGCCGAGTTCGGAGAGGGCGCCGGACATCCCGTCGATGTCGGTGCAGTCGGCGTGCCAGCCGTTCGGACTGCGCACGAGCGTGTTCGCGGACCCGACGAGTTCGGCACGCTCGGTGCGCTCGGTCGCGAACTCGAGGGCGGCCAGCTTGTTCGGCATCGTGACCGAGAACCCGACGAACGCCGGATCGGCACCGGAGACCACTGCGGGAAGCTGTTCCGCGGTGCACTCGATGCGGTCGTAGGTCCAGTCGTCGAGTCCGAGGGCACGGTAGGCCGCCATGTGCACGGCCGGCGACTTCGAATGCGCGATGGGCGAACCGAGCACCGCCGCCCGGCGGCGGTCACCATGGGGCGAGACGCTCACTGGCACCCCGTCGACACGAGCTTGTTGTTGCAGGCCTCCTCGCGGTTGCGCTTGTGCTCCTCGAAGGTGTTCGCGAACAGCGTCGTGCCCTCGGTGTCGACGGTCACGAAGTACAGCCAGCGCCCCGGTGCGGGGTTGAGCATCGCCTCGAGGGCGGGCATCCCGACCGACGCGATCGGGGTCGGCGGAAGCCCCTTGTAGCGGTAGGTGTTCCACTCGTTGTCGGCCTTGTAGGCCTCGCCGTGCACGTCGATGTTCGTGATGTCGGCGGTGTAGTTCTGCGTGGAATCCATCTCGAGGCGCTGGTCGCGATCGAGGCGGTTGCGGATCACGCGCGCGACCTTCGGCGCATCCTCCTCGTGCCGGACCTCGCGCTCGACGATGGACGCCGCGACCAGTGTCTGATAGGCGTCGAGACCCGACTTGTTCTTGTCCAGCAGTCCCCAGCTCTCGAACATGACGCCGCTCTTGGAGATCATGGCGCGTAGGATCTGCACGGGCGTGTCACCGGGTTCGACGCGCTCCCAGGTGGTGGGCGCGATGAGGCCCTCGATCCGACGGTGGTCGCCGGTCATCGACGCGACGGCCTCCTTCGCCCAGTCGGGCACCCCGAGTTCCTCCGGCGTCGCGTTGGCGGCGGCCTCCTCGAGCTGTGCGACCGTGACGCCCTCGTCCCGGCCGTTGACCTCGACCTCCGTGGCGTCGGAGATGCGCTGGAAGATGCCCAGCGTCACCTTGCCGTCGATGCCGGTCTTGGAGTCGAGCTGCAGGCCCGGCGGGACCACCACCCGGCCGACCCGGTATCGGGCGTCGGGATCGGTGAGCATCTCCACCGCGGTCGACGCGGGGATCTGCGTGCGCAGCTTGTAGATGCCGCCGGACATCGGCTGCCCGTTCGCGGCGTCGAGGAACGCGCGCGTACTGCCCACGACGTCCGCGTCGACCAGGATGCGGCCGAAGTCGGCGAGCGTGGAGTTCTCCGGGATGTCGACGATCACGTCGGCGGTCCCGGCGGTGTTGCTGTAGTCCTTGCGGGACTCGAACACGCCGAACCGGTCGAGACCCCAATAGCCGATGCCGCCGACGAGCGCGAGCATGACCACGACCGCGAGCGCGACGACCACGCGGCGCTTCTTCTGCCCGTCCCGGCTGCGGCGGCGGGGGCGGCGCGGGGTCGCCGGGTCCTCGACGTCGTCGACGCCCGGCCACCAGTCCTCCTCGTGGGAGTCGCCGCGCGGGTCGTGGAGCGTGCGCGGCGCGTGACCGGCTGCCGCCGAGGCGGTTCCGTCGACGACGGGCGCGGACTCGTGCGTCTGCTGCGGAGCCGGTTCGCGGAAGTCGGGGTCGGTGTCCGCGGGGGCGTCCGCGACCACCGGGTGCACATCGGTCTCGTACAGATCGGCCTCGTGCACGGGCTCCTGCGGCGGTGGCGGCACCGGCCGGCGCGGCCGTGCGGGCGGCGCCTGGCGCGGTTCCTGCGCCGGCAGGGGTTCCTGCGACCGCGGGGACTCCTGCGACCGCGGCGGTTCCGGCGCCTGCGGAGGCTGCGAAACCTGCGGGCGCTGCGGTGGCTGCGGGATCGCCCCGCCCGGGGGAATCCGGACCGGGGTCGCCCGTTGCGGGGTGCCGGACCGCCCCGCAGCGGTGCCGGGTGGCACGGCGCCCGGGAACGGGCCGGTACCCGGCGCCGGTCCGGAACGGCGACGGCGGTGCCGCGTGTGCGGCGCCCCGTCGGTCGGCTGAGTGAAGTACCGCAGACGCTCGGGGTCCATGCCCTCGGCACGGCGTCCCTGGTCACGGTGTCGCGTGCGACGCCGTTCTTCGGTCACCGCAGGCTCTCCTCCCGGCTCTGTCGAGGGATCGTCGGACTCACCGTCGCGCATCCAGCCATCCCTGAAGGATAGCGACCGCGGCGGCCTGGTCGATGACCCCTCGCGAGGACTTGACCGACCGGCCGCTGGCGTGCAGCGCCCGTTGCGCGGTCACGGTGGTGAAACGCTCGTCCTGCCAGTGCACCTCGACCGGTGCGATGCGTTCGGCGAGTCGCTCGCCGAACTCGCGGGCGGTCTCGGCAGCGACCCCGGCGGTGTTCTTCAGCGTCTTGGGCAACCCGATGACGACGCCGATCGCCTCATACTCGGCGACCAGTTCCACGAGCCGGTCGAGATCTGCCGTCCCCGTGGGGGTTCGGCGCACGGTCTCGACCGGGGTGGCGAGGATCCCGTCGGGGTCGCACACGGCGACGCCGATCCGGACACTGCCGACGTCGATGCCGAGCCTGCGTCCGCGCTCCGGGCGGTCGGTCGGCATCAGCCGACGAACTCGCGGATGCGTCGCAGCGCGGCGTCGATCCCGCTCGGATCGGTGCCCGCGCCCTGTGCGAGGTCCGGCTTGCCGCCGCCACGTCCACCGACGATCGGCGCGACCTCCTTGACGAGGTCGCCGGCCTTGATGCCGGCGTCCCGCGCGGCCGGGGTCGTGGCGATCACGAAGGGCACCTTGGCATCTGCACCCTCACCACTCTGCGAGAACAGCGCGATGACGGCCTGGCGGTCGGAGACCTTGCCGCGCAGGTCGGTGGCGATCGACCGCAGCCCGTTGGCGTCGAGTCCCGGCACCCGGCCCTCGACGACGAGCGTCGACCCGACCGTCGTCGCGTTGTCGAGGAGCCCTGACACCGCGGCCTGGGCCTGCTCGGCGCGGACGCGGGCCAGTTCCTTCTCCGCCTCGCGGAGCTTGGTGACGATCTGCTCGACCCGGCCGGGCACCTCCTCGGAGGGCACCTTCAACGACGACGACAGTGCTGCGAGAAGCGCACGCTCCTTGGACAGGAAACGGAACGAGTCCATGCCGACGTACGCCTCGACGCGCCGGACGCCCGAACCCACCGACGACTCGCCGATGACCGTGATCGGACCGATCTGCGCCGACGACGCGACGTGCGTGCCGCCGCACAGCTCCATCGAGAACGGGCCGCCGATCTCGACGACGCGCACGATGTCGCCGTAGTTCTCGCCGAAGAGCGCCAGCGCACCCATCGCCTTCGCCTCGGCCAGGCCGGTCTCGAAGGTGTTGACCTGGTAGTTGGCCTCGACCGCGGCGTTGGAGATCTCCTCGATCTCACGACGCTGCGACTCGGTCAGCGGGCCGTTCGCATGGAAGTCGAAGCGCAGGTAGCCGGGCCGGTTGAGCGAACCCGCCTGTGTCGCACCGGGACCGAGCACCTCGCGCAGGGCCGCGTGCACCATGTGGGTGCCCGAGTGGCCCTGTGTGGCGCCGTGACGCCAGGCGGTGTCGACGGCGGCGAGGACCTCGTCGCCCTCCTCGATCTCGCCCTCCTCGACGCGCACCTTGTGCAGCCAGACGGACTTGCCGACCTTCTGCACGTCGGTCACGGCCAGCCGCACACCCGAGCTGGTGGTGATGGTGCCGACGTCGGCCATCTGGCCACCGGACTCGGCATACAGCGGGGTGCGGTCGAGGACCACCGTGAGTTCCTGGCCGGCCGCGGCGGCGGGCACGCGGTTGCCGTCGGCCACGAGTCCGAGCACCTTGGCCTCCGACACCAGCTCGTCGAAGCCGGTGAACTCGGTGGGGCCGCGGTCCAGGAAATCGCGGTAGACGCTGAGGTCGGCGTGGCCGGTCTTGCGAGCGGTGGCGTCGGCCTTGGCGCGCTGCTTCTGCTCGGCCATCAGGGCGCTGAAGCCCTCCTGGTCGACCTCGAGACCGGCCTCGGCGGCCATCTCCAGGGTGAGGTCGATGGGGAAGCCGTAGGTGTCGTGGAGCGTGAAGGCGTCGGAGCCGGAGATGGTCTTGCTCGACGACTTCTTGGTGGCCGCGGCGGCGTCGGCGAACAGCTTGGAGCCGGCCGCGAGGGTCTTGGCGAAGGAGCTCTCCTCGCCCACCGCGACGTCGACGATGTGTGCGCGGTTGGCGTCGAGCTCGGGGTAGGAGGGCGCCATCAGGTCGATGACCTTGCCGATGATCGCGCCCATGGTCGGCTGGTTGTCGCCGACGCCGATTCGATCCCGCCCGCTCGCTTCGCTCCCGGCGTCGATTCGATCCGGCCCGCTCGCTTCGCTCCCGGCGCCGAGTAGTCGCATGGACCGCACGACCCGGCGCAGCAGTCGCCGCAGCACGTATCCACGGCCGTCGTTGCCGGGCAGCACGCCGTCGCCGATGAGCATCGCGGAGGTGCGGGCGTGGTCGGCGATGACGCGGAAGCGGACATCGTCGGCGTGCGAGCCGGCGCCGTAGCGACGGCCGGTCAGCTCGGCGGCCAGGTCGATGATCGGCTTGAGCAGATCGGTCTCGTAGACGTTGTCGACGCCCTGCAGGATGCAGGCGACACGCTCGATGCCCATACCGGTGTCGATGTTCTTCTTCGGCAGCGGGCCGAGGATCTCGTAGCCCTCCTTGGTGCCGCCCGGGCCGCGGACGTTCTGCATGAACACGAGATTCCAGATCTCGATGTAGCGGTCCTCGTCGGCCTCGGGGCCGCCCTCGACGCCGTATTCGGGGCCGCGGTCGTAGAAGATCTCCGAACACGGGCCGCACGGGCCGGGCACGCCCATCGACCAGTAGTTGTCCTTCATGCCGCGACGCTGGATGCGCTCGGCGGGCACGCCGATCTCGTCACGCCAGATGCCCTCGGCCTCGTCGTCGTCGAGATAGACGGTGGGCCACAGCTTCTCCGGGTCGATGCCGTAGCCGCCGTCCTCCAGGCTGCTCGTCAGCAGCGTCCAGGCGAAGTTGATGGCCTCGCGCTTGAAGTAGTCGCCGAAGGAGAAGTTGCCCGCCATCTGGAAGAAGGTGTTGTGGCGGGTGGTGATGCCGACCTCGTCGATGTCGAGGGTGCGGACACACTTCTGGACGCTGGTCGCCCGCGAGTACGGCGGCGTCTGCTCGCCCAGGAAGTACGGCTTGAACGGCACCATGCCGGCGTTGACGAAGAGCAGATTTGGATCGTCGAGCAGCAACGAGGCACTGGGGACCTCGGTGTGGCCGGCCTTGATGAAGTGGTCCAGAAAACGCTTCCGGATTTCATGCGTTTGCACTGTTGGTTTCGTCCTCGCCGTTGGTTGTACGCGACAACCCAGAGTACCGTCGGCGCCTCACCGAAACCGTCCCGGGACGCCCTCGGCGTGATCCACGAGGCAATCCGGGAGCGGTCAGCGACTCCGCCGACGCTTGACGGCCCCGCGCACGATCGACCGCAGCCGCGCGACCCGCGGCCCGATCTCGCGCTCGAGCCCGTGGTCGGTGGGCTGGTAGTAGTCGACGCCGACCAGGTCGTCCGGCGGGTACTGCTGGGCGAGGACCCCGTCGGGATCGTCGTGCGGATACCGGTAGGCGATGCCGTTGCCGAGCTTCTTGGCCCCCGCGTAGTGGCCGTCACGCAGGTGCGGCGGCACCGCCCGGCCCTTGCCCGCGTGCACGTCGGCGAGCGCGTCCCCGATCGCCTTGACCACGCCCGCCGACTTCGGCGCGGTGGCGAGATGGATGGTCGCCTGGGTCAGCGCGAGCCTGGCCTCCGGCATGCCGACCATGTTCACCACGTGGGCGGCGGCGACCGCGGTCTGCAGCGCGGTCGGGTCTGCCATGCCGATGTCCTCGCTGGCGTGGATCATCAGCCGCCGGGCGATGAAGCGTGGGTCCTCCCCCGCCGCGATCATCCGCGCCAGGTAGTGCACCGCGGCGTCGACGTCGCTGCCGCGGATCGACTTGATGAATGCGCTGGTGACGTCGTAGTGCTGGTCGCCGTCGCGGTCGTAGCGCACCGCGGCGCGGTCGATCGCGGTCTCCACGTCGGCGAGGTCGACCCGGTCGGTCGAGTCGGCGCTGGCCTCCAGCGCGGTCAGGGCGCGGCGCGCGTCACCGCCGGCGACGGCCACCAGGTGGTCGTAGGCCTCCTCGGTCACCTCGACCCGGCCGTCGAGCCCGCGCGGGTCGGCCACCGCGCGCTCGAGCACCTCGCGGATATCGTCGTCGGTGAGCGACCGCAGCTGCAGCACCAGCGACCGCGAGAGCAGCGGCGCGACGACGGAGAACGACGGATTCTCGGTGGTCGCGGCCACGAGCAGCACGATCCGGTTCTCCACCGCGTCGAGCAGCGCATCCTGCTGGGTCTTGGAGAAGCGGTGGACCTCGTCGATGAACAGCACGGTCTGCTGGCCGCCGTTCTTCCCGTCGCCGATGAGGCGCCGGCGCGCGACGTCGATGACCGCGCGGACCTCCTTGACGCCTGCCGACAGCGCCGACAGCGCCTCGAACCGCCCGCCGGTGGCGCGGGCGATGAGCGAGGCCATCGTCGTCTTTCCGGTGCCGGGCGGGCCGTAGAGCAGCACCGACGCGGCGCCCTGCCCGTTGATCAGACGGCGCAGCGGGGAGCCCTCGCCCAGCAGGTGCTGCTGGCCGACGATCTCGTCGAGCGTCCGCGGACGCATGCGAACCGCGAGCGGCGCGGTCGGCGGCGGCGAGATCAGTCCGTCGGCGCCGGCGGTCGTCTGCCGGGACGCCTCCGGCGTGTCGAACAGTCCTTCCACGGGCGTGTCAGGCCAGCCAGATGCGCTGTAGGGCGGCACCGGTCGCGGTGGCGAACGCGGAGATCTCGTCCTCGCCGGCACGGCTCGCGGCCGCGGCCAGGTCGTTCCAGCGGGAGACCAGCACCCGCGGATCGTTGGTGTGCAGTGCCCAGTCGTGGGTGAATCCGGTGGTGCCGGGCTCGGGCGCACCCGCCGAGTTCTCCAGGCCCGGGTCGAACGGCGTGATCTCGACGCTCGCGTCCGCGTCGGCCGAATCCGGGTCGATGAGCTCGGCGTCCCCGGGCAGCATCCACGCGGTCGACAGCCACACCCACAGCAGGCGCGCGACGAGCACCTTGCGCTGCATCTCGCGTTCGTGGGCGAGGGTCGGCCAGATCGGATTGACCTCCGACCGCCACGCGTCGACCATCGACACCTCGAGGTCGGTGGCACGCGAAGCCAGCCGCGGCGGCAACTGGGCGCTCATGGTGACCACGGCGTAGGCGATGTCGAGGGTGGCGTCGCGGAAGCCGCCCCACTCGTAGTCCATGAACTGGACGCCGTCGTCGTTGAGCATGATGTTCTCCGGACCGACGTCCGACGGACTGAACGCCCGGTGCTCACCCTCGTCGAACAGGGAGGCAGCGGTCTCGAGCTCCTCGAGGACGCGCGGCGGCACCTCGACCCCGAGCGCGGCCGCGTGCCCGGGGAGCGCGTCCACCGAGCGCCGGGCCTCGTCGCGCAGGATGTCGCGCCCCTCGGTACCCGACGGTCCGCGTCGGACCAGCGCCAGGAAGTCGACCTCGCCACCGACGGTCGCCGCGTGCATGCGCCCCAGGGCCTGGCCCCACGCGCTCACCGCGCGGGACGTCTCGACCGGGTCCACGCCGTCGAGGAACTCCAGCATCGACCGGCCGTGACCGAGGTCGGACAGGACCATGATGCGCAGTTCGGGATCGGAGGCGATGAGCTGTGGACCGGGCCGCGACTCGTTGGGCAGCGCGGTCGCGTACTTGTAGGACGCGATCTCCCGGTGGAATGCCTTGGGGTCCTCGTGTTCGGGAAGCGCCTTGATCACCAGGGAGCGGTCCAGGCTCAGTGGGTTCTGTGCGACCCTGACCCGCACCACCGTCGTACGTCCGCTTCCACCGAGATCCTCGGGATCGTCGAGGACAACCGATGAACCGGCTCGTTGTGACAGCAGGGACTCTGCCGCCCGCACCACGCTGGTGATGCGGCTTTCAGTAATGACCGTCATGTCGCATCCCAATGTACCCGTTGCAACGTGGCCGCAACACCATTGTTCATCCTTCTGTACGACGTTGCGGATCGTGTACCACCGCGACGACCTGTCGAAACCGCTGCGTCCCAGGCATTTCGGGACCGTCTGCCAATTCGTGCCGGGTTGCGTGCGGGCCGCGCGCAACCCGTCCGGCCTCAACCTGCGGTGCCGGGTTCGGGCGACCGGGCCCCGCTCGGCGGGCCGCCCACCGGGTCGGCGGTGGGATCGTCCAGCGGGCTGACGTCGACCGAGACGTCGATGTGGCTCTTCGTCGAGTCGGTGTAGATCACCCCGCGCAACGGCGGGACGTCCTCGTAGTCGCGTCCCCAGGCCAGCGTGACGTGACGTTCGTCGACGAGTTTGTCGTTGGTCGGGTCGAACGGCAGCCACCGGTCGTCCGGCAACCACACCGCGGCCCACGCATGGCTGGCGTCGGCGCCGTAGACCTTCTCCTGGCCGGGCGGCGGATCGGTGGCGAGATACCCCGACTCGTACCGCGCGGCCAGCCCCACCGACCGCAGGCAGGCGATGGCGACGCGGGCGAAATCCTGACAGACGCCCTCCCGGCGCCGCATCACCGTGTCGACGCGGGTCGAGATGGCCGTCGCGCCCGATCGGTAGGTGAAGTCGGTGAAGATCCGGGTGGTCAGGTCGGTGACGGCCTCGATCAGCGGGCGCCCCGGGGTGAACACCTGCGCGGCGTATTCGCGGACCGCGGGCGTGATCTCCGGCGGGTCGAGATCGAGGACGAACTCGGCGGCCAGCCGCGCCTCCCGGGTGTCGGCGACGGCCGGGCGCGCCGACTCCCACGGCGCCCGCGCGGCCGCACCGTAGAGCAACCCCCGGTCGACGGGATCGACCTCGACCACCGAGTGCGCGGTCACGGTCAGCTCGCGGTGCGCGGTGCGCACGTGGAAGTAGCTGTCGTGGTTGCCGTAGACGTCGACGCCGGTGGACCGGTCATCGGGTTCGGGGTCGATCTCGACGACCGTCGAGTGCACCCGCTGCCCGGGCAGTTCACGCGGTGTCAGGTAGCAGCGCCCGTAGGACGAGGAGACGTCGTCGTTGTAGGTGTAACGGGTGCGGTGCATGACCCGGTAGACCCGCGAGCTCACGACTGTCCCCCTCCCCAGATCGGCTGGGCCTGCCGAGGCACGGCGAAACGGGTGCGCATCAGCAGATCCGACAGCCGCTGCGTGCCGGTGCGCAACCCGGACATCAGCTCCGCGAGCTCGGCGCGGCGGTCCCTGGCGTCGACGGCCACGAGCTCGGCGGGCGAGCTGCGCCGCAGGTCGCCGATCATCTCCTGCACGGCGCGTTCGGCACCGGCCGACCGCAGCGGCTCGGGCACCGAGGTGAGGTCGTGGTTCATCTTCTCCAGCTGGAAGATCATCGAACGGGGGTTGGTGGGGTCGAACATGAGCAGTTCGGCGACGTTCTCGAGGCGGTACAGGCCGCGGTTGCGGCGCCGGTAGATGACCGACGACTCGTTGGCCGAGAGGTATGACTCGAGCAGTGCCTGTTCGACGTCGGTGTCGTGGGCCTCGCCGAACATCGCGTTGGTGAGATCCGCGAGGGTGATCGTGCGCTCCACACGGCGGCCGAGGTCCATGAGCATCCAGCCGGCGTCGTGGACCATCGACTCCTCCTGGAGGCCGGTCAAGGCGAGCACGCCGTGCAGGACCTCCTCGTGGGCGCGGGCGAGGTCGGGCCCGAGATCCAGAGCGGCATCACCGATCTCGCCGTTCTCGGACTCGGCCCGCGACCGCGCCACGAGCCGCGCGGTGTGGGCGACGACCCGTTCGACCGGGGCGAGGACCATCCAGGTGCTCGTCGACATCAGGTCGCGCACCGCACGGGCCGAGCCGACGAGCCGGTTCACCGCGTACGCCACGGTGCCGGGGACGTTGCGGGCGACGGTCAGGTCGGCGATCTTGCCGATCGCCTCGTTGACCTGTTCCGGCGACGGCTGCGGACCGGTGTCGGAGACGAGCAGGTCCGCGGTCTCCAGGTAGCCGTCGGTGCCGGTGATGGTCGCGACGGCGTGCAGCAGCAGCGGAACGGCCGCGGTCCCCGACATCCACGGCCGGTACTGGAAGTCCTGGTAGCGCTGCCGCGCGACCTTGGCCATCCGGGTGACCTGCTCGGTGCGCTCGGCGTAGCGGCCCAACCAGAACAGGTCGGCGAGGACGCGGGGACTCGCGGCTGCGGCGACCTCGGAGTAGTCGAGCGGCGCGGGACGTCCGGCACCGACCGGCACGACCTCCGCGGCGGGTTCGGTGCGGGTCTCCGAGCGACGTGACACGTGCCCGCCCAGGACGCCGGTGGTGACCCAGACATCCTTCGCGGCGACCACATGGTGGGCCGCGCCCTCCACCCCGTCGGCGAGGACCGCGCCGAGACCGCCGGGCATCACCGCGTAGGTGGGTCCCTGGGCGACGCTGAACGCTCGGATCGAGACGGGCGCGGCGCGCAGCGCACCGACGTCGGGCGTGGTCCGGAGCCCGGGAGTGGTGGTCGGGGCCACCGAGAACGACTCGAGCTCGCGGGCCACCCACTGCCACGTCTGGGCCTCGACGCGGGCCGCCAGCTCGTCCCGCTCGCGGGCACCGAGCAGCGGACCGATGAACTCCTCCTCGGTCCGGGTGTTGGTGAGGACCAGCGATCCCAGACGGCTGCGGATCAGCCCGCGTTGCTTGTCGTCGCCGGCCCAGTAGGTGGTCACCGAGCCGAGTGCGAGTTCCTCGTCGAGCAGCACCGGGGCGAGCCGCTCGAGCACGGTGTGCAGCGCCGGGTTCTCCAGCACGCCCGACCCCAGGGTGTTGACGACGGTGACGTTGCCGCGGGAGATCGCCTCCACCAGGCCGGCGACACCGAGCTGGGAGTCGGTGCGCAGGTCGAGCGGGTCGCTGAAGGCCGCGTCGACACGGCGCAGCAGGACGTCGACCCGCTTGTAGCGGCCCAGCGAACGCATGTACACGGCACCGTCGCGAACCGTGAGGTCGGCGCCCTCGACGAGCGGGAAACCGAGCACGGACGCGAGATAGGCCTGGTCGAAGGCGGTCTCGGACATGCTGCCCGGGCTGAACACGGCCACCGTCGGGTCGTCGACGCCGCGCGGGGCGTACTCGGCGAGTGCGAGCCTCATGGTCCCGGCGAAGCCGGTCATCGGGCGCGGGGCGCACGCCTGGAACAGCTGCGGGAAGGTCTTCGACATCAGGCGCCGGCCGACGATCGAATAGCCGATGCCCGAGGGCGCCTGGGTGCGATCGCGGTACACCACGAATCTGCCGTCGGAGGTACGCGACATGTCCACCGCGTGCAGGAACAGTGCGTGCGGTCCGGCGACCTCGAGACGCGCGGCCTTCCGGATGTAGCCGGGATGCCCGAACACCATCTCTGGCGGCACGAGCCCGGAGGTGATCGTCTTCTGGTCCCGGTAGAGGTCGCGCAACAGCAGGTCGAGCAGCATCGAGCGCTGCGTGACGGCCTTCTCCAGTTCGGCCCACTCGACCCCGTCGACGATGAGCGGCACGGCGTCGACCGCCCAGTCGAGGGTGCGGGTGGTCTGACCGTCGAACTCGTTGTAGACGACCCCGTCGTCACGGACCGCGGCGGCCAGCAGGCCGGCGGACTCGCGCAGCCGGGCCTCGCCGCGCCGCTGGTAGATCCGGACCAGGTCCTCCCACGCGGGCCGCACCATCCCGGACTCGTCGAGCATCTCGTCGAAGTGGGGGTTGCCCTCACGGTCGGCGCCGTCGAGGTCCGCGCCGTCGAATTCGGCGAGGTCGAACAGGGCGTAGCCCTCGTCACGGTAACGGTCGAACACCGCGGATGCTTCGAACACCGCGGACGCGCTGCCCGGCGAAGAGGTCACCGGAGAACTGTACGTGCCCGCCGCAGGTCGAGGATCCCGGGGACCCCGAAGTCGATCGCCTGTCGCGCCTGCCGTTCCCGCAGCAGGCCGACGTCGACGGTGCCGGTGGTGTGACCGGACGCCTCGAAGCGGCCGTTGCGCCTCGATTCGGCCTCGACGGCATTCACCGGCGGACGGTCGTAGGCGCGCCCGCCGGGGTGCACGACGTGGTAGGTCGCGCCCCCCACCGAGCGGCCGTTGACGGTGTCGACGAGGTCGAACGTCAGCGGGGTGTCGATGGTGATGCTCGGGTGCAGCGCGCTCGGCGGCTGCCATGCCCGGAACCTGATGCCGGCCACCCGCTCGCCCGGTCGTCCGGTGGAGCGCAGCGGGATCGGGAATCCGTTGCAGGTCAGCATGTACCGGTCGTCCTCGCCGCCGACGACGCGCACCTGGACCCGCTCGATGGACGAGTCGACGTAGCGGGCGGTGCCGGTCGCGGTCGACTCCTCCCCCAGCGTGTTCCACGGTTCGATCGCCCCGCGCAGCTCGATCTCCTGGTCGCGGATCTGCACGGTGCCCAGGCGCGGGAATCGGAATTCGGTGAACGGGTCGAGCCACGCCGTCTCGAACGGGTAGCCCGCCGCGCGCAACTCCTCGGCGACCAGGCCGATGTCCTCGATCACGTAGTGCGGCAACAGATGTTTGCCGTGCAGGTCGGCACCGTGCCGGATGAGCCGCGCACGGTAGGGCTTCTCCCAGAACCACGAGACCAGGCAGCGCACGAGCAGCGACTGCACCATCGCCATCCGGTGGTGCGGAGGCATCTCGAAGGCGCGCAGTTCGAGCAGGCCGAGGCGACCGCGCACCGAGTCCGGACTGTAGAGCTTGTCGATGCAGAATTCCGCGCGGTGGGTGTTTCCGGTGATGTCGGTCAGCAGGTGCCGCAGGGCACGGTCGGTGACCCACGGGTTCGGCGGGGCGCCGGTCATCGTCCCGTCCGGGGCGCGGGTGATCTCCCCTTTCGCCGCGAGCCGGTCTATCTCGGCGAAGGCGATCTCGAGCTCGTAGAGCGCCGATTCGCGACCCTCGTCGACGCGCGGCGCCTGCGAGGTGGTGCCGACGAACTTGCCGGAGAACAGGTACGACAACGACGGGTGCCGCTGCCAGTAGGTCAGCATCGAGACCAGCAGGTCGGGCCGCCGCAGCAGCGGCGAGTCCGCGGGCGTCGTGCCGCCGAGCGTGATGTGGTTGCCGCCGCCGGTGCCGCCGTGGCTGCCGTCGAGGTCGAAGGTCTCGGTGCCGAGCCGCACGTGGCGTGCGTGTTCGTAGAGCGACTCGAGCAGCTCGGACTGTTCGGCGAAGCTCGCGGTGGGCTGGACGTTGACCTCGATGACACCCGGATCGGGCGTCACCGTCAACGATGTCAGCCGCGGGTCCGGCGGCGGCCCGTAGCCCTCCACGACCACCGGCGTCGACGACGCGGCCGCGGCCCTCTCCACGAGCTCGACGAGCGCGAGGAACTCCTCGCCGGTCGACGTCGGGGGCAGGAACACGTGGGTGACGCCGTTGCGGACCTCGGCGACGAGCGCGGTGCGCGGCAGGAACTGTGCGGGGTCGACGGCATTGACCGTGTGGCCGAGCGCCGCGGCCGGGTCGGCGGGCAGGGCGTCGTGCTGGGCCGACGGGTCGGCCTCGTACCGGGTGGGCGCCGGACCCCACGACAGCGAGTTCAGCGGCAGCCGCAGGCCGGCCGGCGAGGTGCCGGGGGTCAGGACGATTCGTCCGCGCCGGAGCCTCCACACCGCGGACTGCCATGCGGTGCCGTCCTCCGACCGGTTGATCGGCAGCACGTACGCGCACGGGTCGGTGACCGCGGCGTCGAATCGGGCGAGCAGCTTGCGGCGCCGGTCCACCGAGTCGGTGTCGGGGGCGAGCTCCTCCTCCGCGTCCTCCTCGAGCTCGACGGCCAGCTCGGCACGTGCGAGGGCGCGAGCGGTGGGCAGCGTCGGGTCGTCGCCGGGGTCACCCGGTGGCATCGCGGCGAGCTCGCGCATCCTGACCAGCGGGTCCTCGTAGGCCGGCATCACCTGTTCGGCGGGCAGCCCGAGCGTCGCCGCGAACGCCGACAGCAGGCGCCGCGCGGGCTCGGCGTCGAGGGTGGCCGGGTCGGAGCCGTGGGTCTCGGTCTCGATCGCCGAGGTGGCCTGCTCCTTCGTCGACCACGGATCGGCGAGCAGCGTCGGGTCGCGCCAGACGGGTTGGCCGTCGTTGCGCCACACGATCTGGATCTGCCAGCGCGGCAACGGTTCTCCCGGATACCACTTGCCCTGGCCGCGCTGGACGAGGCCCTGCGGGGCGTAGTCTTCCTTGAGTCGCCCGGCCAGCTTCGAGGCGAGCAGCCGCTTGTGGGGGCCGTCGGCCGCCGTGGTCCATTCCGGAGCGGTCTGGTCGTCGACGGAGACGAAGGTCGGTTCGCCGCCCATGGTGAGCCGGACGTCGTTGCGCTTCATCCGCTCGTCGACCATCACACCGAGCGCGGTGACGCGTGCCCACTGTTCCGGGGTGTACGGAAGCGTGACGCGCGGGTCCTCGTGGAACCGCGTGACGGTGTTGGAGAAGTCGAGGGTCGCGTGGCACGGGCCGGTCGCGCCGGTGATCGGCGCGGCGCCGTTCGGGTGCGGGGTCGCGGCGAGCGGGATGTGACCCTCGCCCGCGAACAGGCCCGACGTCGGGTCGAGACCGACCCAGCCGGCGCCGGGCAGGTACACCTCTGCCCATGCGTGCAGGTCGGTGAAGTCGGCGTCGGGACCGGCCGGGCCGTCGAGCGGTTTGACGTCGGAGGTCAGCTGCACCAGGTAACCGGAGACGAACCGCGCGGCCAGGCCGAGCTCGCGCAGGAGCGCGACCAGCAGCCACGCGGAGTCACGGCACGATCCCATCGCCGACTCGAGCGTGTACTCCGGCGTCTGCACACCGGGTTCGAGGCGGACGGTGTAGCCGACTGCCTCGCACACCGCGCGGTTGATCTCCACCAGGAAGTCGATGACGCGCGTCTTCGTCACGGGCCGGTACTCGGCCGCGAACGCCGCGACCTCCGGATGCACCGGCGCACCGGCGAATTCGCCTTCGGTGACACCGACCGGCCGCAGGTAGACCTCGAGGTCGCGGCGCAGCTCCTCCGGGTAGGTGAACCCGTAGTACTCCGCCCAGTCCTCGACGAAGAAGTCGAACGGGTTGATCGCCGTCAGGTCGGCGATGAGGCTCACGGTGATGGTCAGTGACGTCGACGGCTCCGGGAACACCAGGCGCGCCATGTGGTTGCTGAACGCGTCCTGCTGCCAGTTGAGGAAGTGCTCACCGGGCTCGACGTGCAGGGAGTACGCCTCGATCGGCGTGCGCGAATGCGGCGCGGGCCGCAGGCGGACGACGTGCGGGTGGATCTTCGTCGGGCGGTCGAAGGAATAACTCGTCCGGTGTTCGAGGGCCACCTTGATCGTCATCGCCCCACCTCACGGGTTCCGTTTGCCGCCACCATGGAGCAAATCTCTCACAGGTGGACGCGGACCGCGCGAGATAACCGCACCCAGACGACTGCGGTGGCCGAACTCACGCTCGGCCACCGCATTTCGTCGTCCGACGGGCTACTCGCCCGCCTTCTCGCGTTGCTCGGCGCCACCCTTGTCGGCGTCGGTCTTGTCGGTGTCGGTCTTGTCGCCGCCGCGCGGAACCGGCTTGGCGTCGATGCCCGACTCCTTGCGCTGCTCCGGGGTGATCGGCGCGGGCGCGTCGGTCAGCGGATCGACGCCACCGCCGGACTTCGGGAACGCGATGACCTCGCGGATGGAGGACTCACCGGCGAGCAACGCCGTGATGCGGTCCCAGCCGAAGGCGATACCGCCGTGCGGCGGGGCGCCGTAGGCGAATGCGTCGAGGAGGAAGCCGAACTTCTCCTGCGCCTCCTCATGGGTGATGCCCATGATCTCGAACACGCGCTCCTGCACGTCGCGCCGATGGATACGGATCGAACCGCCGCCGATCTCGTTGCCGTTGCACACGATGTCGTAGGCGTAGGCCAGCGCCGATCCCGGATCGGACTCGAGGGTGTCGAGGCACTCCGGCTTGGGTGAGGTGAACGCGTGGTGCACCGCGGTCCAGGCCGAGTGGCCCAGTGCGACGTCGCCGGAGGCGGTCGCCTCGGCGGCCGGCTCGAACATCGGTGCGTCCACGACCCACACGAACGCCCAGTCGTCCGCAGAGGTGGACGGCCCGCTCGCTTCGCTCCCGGCGCCGGGGATGAGGCCGAGGCGCGAGGCGATCTCGCCGCGGGCGGCGCCGAGCAGGGCGCGGGATGCCTTGACCTCGCCGGCGGCGAAGAACACGCAGTCACCGGGGTTGGCGCCGACGTGCGCGGCGAGACCGGCGCGCTCCTCCTCGGACAGGTTCTTGGCGACGGGACCGGACAGGGTGCCGTCCTCGGCGACGAGCACGTAGGCCAGGCCGCGGGCGCCGCGCTGCTTGGCCCACTCCTGCCAGGCGTCGAGCTGACGACGCGGCTGCGAGGCGCCGCCGGGCATGACGACCGCGCCGACGTACGGGGCCTGGAAGACGCGGAACGGCGTGTTCGCGAAGTACTCGGTGCACTCGACGAGCTCGAGACCGAAGCGCAGGTCCGGCTTGTCGGTGCCGTAGAGCCGCATCGCGTCGGCGTAGGTCATGCGCGGGATCGGCGTGGAGATCTCGACGCCGATCAGCCTCCACAGCGCGACCAGGATCTCCTCGGCCAGCGCGATGACGTCGTCCTGGTCGACGAAGCTCATCTCGATGTCGAGCTGGGTGAACTCCGGTTGCCGGTCGGCGCGGAAGTCCTCGTCGCGGTAGCAACGCGCGATCTGGTAGTACCGCTCCATGCCCGCGACCATGAGCAACTGCTTGAACAGCTGCGGACTCTGCGGCAGCGCGTAGAAGGTGCCCGGCTGCAGGCGTGCCGGCACCAGGAAGTCACGGGCGCCCTCCGGGGTCGAGCGGGTCAGCGTCGGGGTCTCGATCTCCACGAAGTCGTGAGCGGCGAGCACACCGCGGGCTGCGGCGTTGGCCTTCGACCGCAGGCGCAGGGCCGCGGCCGGACGCTCACGGCGCAGGTCGAGGTAGCGGTGGCGCAGACGCGCCTCCTCGCCCGGCGACTCGTCGAGCTGGAACGGCAGCGGCGCCGACTCGTTGAGCACCTCGAGCTCGACCGCGTTGATCTCGATCTCACCGGAGGCCAGATTCGGGTTCTCGCTGCCCTCCGGACGCACCTCGACGACACCGGTGACCGCGACGCAGTACTCGGCGCGCAGGCGGTGCGCGGCCGCGGCGACCGACTCGTCGCGGAAGACCACCTGGACCAGACCGGTGGAGTCACGCAGGTCGATGAACACCACACCGCCGTGATCGCGGCGACGCGCGACCCAACCGGCGACGGTGACGGTCTGCGACGCGTCGGCGCGACGCAGCGAACCTGCGGAATGCGTGCGGAGCACTGAGAGTCCTTCCCAACGAATGGCTTGTTCTCGGGCCGGCGGAAACGCAGGCCAGATACCCATCGTGCCGTATCGGCGCACCCGGCCGTCACCCGGCCACCCGTAGATGAGCCTGTCCCGGGCCCGTGGCGTGCCAGAATGACCGCGTGACATTCCAAGGCAGCGGATCGATCGACACCGGCAACGTCTCCGGCGGTGGCGGCGGAGGTGGTGGCGGGCGGATCGCCCTCGGCGGTGGCGCCGGTCTGCTCATCACCATCGTCGCCCTGCTCTTCGGTGTGAACCCCGGTGACATCCTCGGTTCGCAACCCGCACAGCAGGGCACATCGTCGGCGGCATCGGAGATCCAGGAGCAGCTCGATTCCTGCACCTGGGAGATGGCGAACGAGAACACCATCTGCCGGATCAAGGCGACCACGGTCAGCCTCGACAAGGTGTGGTCGGAGCTGCTGCCCGGTTACGAGCCGCCGAAGACGGTGATCTTCGCCGACGCGGTGAACACCGCGTGCGGCGCGGCGAGCTCGGCGACCGGGCCGTTCTACTGCCCCGCCGACCACACCGCGTACTTCGATCCGTCCTTCTTCACCCAGCTGCGCCGCATGGGCGGCAGTGACGGACCACTCGCCCAGGAATACGTCGTCGCGCACGAGTACGGCCACGCCGTACAGAACCTGACCGGCGCGCTGGCCAAGGGCCAGCGGCTGGGATCGCAGGGCCCGAGCTCGGGCTCGGTGCGCGTCGAGCTGCAGGCCGACTGCCTCGCCGGGGTGTGGGCCAACAAGGCCGACGACGGCCCCGACGCGCTGCTCGCCCCGATCACGCAGCAACAGATCTCGACGGTCATCCAGACCGCCCAGGCCATCGGCGACGACACCATCCAGGGGTCGCGCTCGAATCCCGAGAGCTGGACCCATGGGTCGGCGACGCAGCGCGCCAAGTGGTTCTCCATCGGCTACCGGTCCGGCGACCCGAGCAAGTGCGACACCTTCGCCACCAACGACCTGTGATCGACACAGGCACCCCGACCCCCTGACGGCTACGTGACCCCATGACCCCCATTTCTGCACGCACCTCTGCTGGCACCCGCACGCCGACCGCCGTCGACGAGATCGCCGAGGCGCACCTCGACCGGCTGTGCCAACTCGATCCGGTGTTCGCCACCGAGATCGGCCGCGGCGACCATGACGAGGCGCTCACCGACTACTCCGCCCAGGCCTGTGCGGAGCGGGCCGCGGTGGCCGCCGAAACCCTCGCGGCGCTGGCCGACGCACCGGTCGTCGACGACATCGACCGGGTGACGGTCGCGACGATGTCGTCGTCGCTGCGCCGGGAGCTCGCGCTCGCCGACGCCGGCGAGCACATCGGTGTGTGCAACGTCATCGCCTCACCGCTGCAGGCGATCCGCGACGTGTTCGACCTCATGCCCACCGACACCCGGGAGCAGCGCGAGGTGTTCCTGGCGCGGGTCACCGCGATCCCCGGCGCACTGACCCGCGCCGTCGACGGGCTCGCCCACCGGTTGCGGCACGGTCCCCCACCGGCCCGCCGCCAGGTGATCGCCGTCGCGCGGCAGGCGGAGGCGGCCGCCGACGCCATCGCCGCGAACACGGCGCCGATCGCCGCGGACCCCGCCCTCGCGGGCACGCTGGGGACCGCGCTGGACGCGATCCACACCGCCTTCGGGACCTTCGCCAATTACCTGCAGACCGAGGTGCTGCCGGCCGCGGTCGACGACGACGCGATCGGCCGCGACCGCTACCTGTTGCACCTGCCCGCCCACCTCGGCGCCGACGCCGATCCCGAGGACGCCTACGCCTGGGCGATGACGCGGCTCGAGCAGATCGTCGCCGAACAGCACGAGATAGCCGAACAACTGTTGCCCGGACGCGGCGTCGGGGAGACCCTCAAGTGGCTGGATCGCCAGCCGCAGTACCAGATCCACGACCGGCACGAGTTCGTCGCGTGGATGCAGGAGACGTCCGACGCCGCGATCGAGGGGCTGTCCGGCACCCACTTCGACATTCCGGAGCGCCTGTCCCGCCTGGAATGCCGGCTCGCGCCGTCGTCGACGGGGATCATCTACTACACGCAGCCGAGCGCCGACCTGTCGCGGCCGGGCCGCATGTGGTGGGCGGTGCCCGACGACCAGACCGTCTTCCACACCTGGCAGGAGAAGACGACCGTCTATCACGAGGGCGTCCCCGGCCATCACCTCCAACTCGGTTCGGCCATCATCGATCCCGACCTCAACGCCTGGCGCAAGCTGGCGTCGTTCACCTCCGGGCACGGCGAGGGCTGGGCGCTCTACGCCGAACGCCTCATGGACGAGCTCGGCCGGCTGTCCGATCCGGGCGACCGGATGGGCATGCTCGACTCCCAGCGACTGCGCGCGGCGCGCGTGGTCGTCGACATCGGCGTGCACTGCCGACTGCCCGCGCCCGAATCCCTCGGCGGCGGCATCTGGGACGCCGACAAGGCCTGGGAGTTCCTCACCTCGTCGGTCGCGATGGACCACGCGGTACTGCGGTTCGAACTCGACCGCTACCTCGGCTGGCCGGGTCAGGCGCCGTCGTATGCGCTCGGGCAGCGGGTGTGGGAGGACACGCGTCACGCCGCGCTCAACGCCCACCCGGAGTGGACGCTGAAGGACTTCCACACGCGCGCACTGGCATTGGGCGGGGTCACGCTGGATGTGCTCGCCGCCGAGATGACCACCTGACGAGCGCCCCTGAGAGAAGTCCCCTGAGAAGAACCCCATGCGAAGAACCCACCGCCGGCCCGCGGACGACGATGTGTCGCCGGCGGGCCGATGGAGGGCGTCTTCCAGGGGCGCTTTCGGTCGTCGATACAGCAGTCGATCGGGTCGGCGGCTCAGTTCAGCAGTCGCGCGACCTCGGCCACGACGTCGTCCAGGGCGACCGTGTGCTGCTCGCCGTTGCCGAGGTCCTTGACCTCGACCTGACGCTGCGCGAGCTCGTTCTCGCCGAGCACCAGCGCCAGCCGCGCGCCGGACCGGTCGGCGGCCTTCATCGCGCCCTTGAGCCCGCGGTCGCCGTACGCGAGGTCGACGCTGATCCCGGCAGCGCGCAGGGCGCCGGCGACGGAGACGAGTTCGGCCTTGGCGTCGGCGCCGAGCGGCACACCGAAGACCTGCACGCGGGCGGCCTGGGTGCCGGCGACGCCCTCGGCCTCCAGCGCCAGCATGGTGCGGTCCACGCCGATACCGAAACCGATGCCGGACAGGTCCTGCTTGGCGCCGAGCTGGCGCATCAGTCCGTCGTAGCGGCCGCCGCCACCGATGCCCGACTGGGCACCGAGACCGTCGTGGACGAATTCGAAGGTGGTCTTGGTGTAGTAGTCCAGGCCGCGCACGAGCCGCGGGTTGATCTCGTAGGCGACACCGAGCCGGTCGAGGTGCGCGAGCACCTGGTCGAAGTGGGCCTTCGCCTCGTCGGACAGGTAGTCGATGAGCAGCGGCGCGTCGGCGGTGGCCTCCCGGATCTCGGGTCGCTTGTCGTCGAGGACGCGCAGCGGGTTGATCTCCGCGCGCTTGCGGGTCGGCTCGTCGAGGTCGAGCTTGAACAGGAACTCCTGCAACACCTCCCGGTACCGAGGACGGCTCTTGTCATCTCCGAGAGAGGTGATCTCCAGACGGTAGCCGGACAGCCCGAGGCGCTTGTAGCCCTCGTCGGCGACGGCCACGACCTCGGCGTCGAGCGCGGGGTCGTCGACGCCGATGGCCTCGACACCGACCTGCTGCAGCTGGCGGTACCGGCCGGTTTGCGGCTTCTCGTAGCGGAAGAAGGGGCCGGCGTAGCAGACCTTGACCGGCAGCTGACCGCGGTCGAGACCGTGCTGGATGACGGCGCGGACGACCCCGGCGGTGCCCTCCGGGCGGAGCGTCACCGATCGGTCACCACGGTCGGCGAAGGTGTACATCTCCTTGCTGACGACATCGGTCGACTCGCCCACGCCGCGCGCGAACAGCGCGGTGTCCTCGAAGACCGGCAGCTCGATGTGTCCGTAGCCGGCACGACGGGCGGCGTCGGTGAGCGTGTCCCGCACCTTCCGGAAATCCGCCGAGTTCGGCGGGAAGTAATCCGGGATGCCCCGGGGTGCCTGAAATGCTCCGCTCACAGTCCGTGTCGTCCCTTCGGTCGATCAGTGCCGCTGTTGTCAGTGCCGATGTTGTCAGTGCCGATGTTGTCAGTGCCGCTGTCTTGCGCGTCGTCGTTCTCGGTGCCGGTCCCCGGGGCGGCCAGGCCGACCAGGAACGGGTTGGTCGCGCGTTCCTGCGCGATCGTGGTCTGCGGCCCGTGCCCGGGCAGCACGAGCGTGTCGCCGGGCAGCGGCAGCAGCTTGGCGGCGATGGAGTCGAGCAGCTGCTGGTGGCTGCCGCCGGGCAGGTCGGTCCGGCCGATGGACCCGGCGAACAGCACGTCGCCGGAGAAGCACACGGGCACGGTCTGCGGATCGCCACCGTCCTCGGCGGGCACGGTGACCTCGATACCGAGCAGCACCGAGCCCTGGGTGTGGCCCGGCGCGAGGTCGACCGAGAAACGCAGCCCGGCCAACTCGACGGGCTCGCCGTCTTCGAACTCGATGACCTTCTCCGGCTCCCGGAACCTCTCGTCGCCGATCATCGCGCCCAGCGCGCGGCCGATGCCGACGGTCGGATCTGCCAGCATGGGCCGGTCGGCGGCGTGGATGTAGGCCGGGATGGAGTACTCGTCACACAACTGCGTGGCATTCCAGGTGTGGTCGAGGTGGCCGTGGGTCAGCAGCACGGCGACCGGCGTGAGCTCGTGGTGGGCGAGCAGGTCGCGCACCCGGGGCGCGGCGTCCTGGCCGGGGTCGATGATCACCGCTTCGGAACCGGGCTCGGCGGCCACCACGTAGCAGTTCGTCTGGAACATGCCGGCGGGGAATCCGGTGATCAGCATGGCTCTCCTGTGGGTCGCGGGTCCCTACCATTGTGTCCTAGTGACGGACGGCCGCCGACAGGCGGTGTGCATCGGCGGCCGTGTGGGCCGGTCGGCCACTCGGCGGACCTCACGTCCCGCCCGCGACCCGCTGAAGCGTCGTCTCAGGTACAACTGGCACACTTGCCTCTCGAGTACGAGTAAGTGTCATCCGCGCAGATGTCGGCACAACGGTGCCGAGATTCAGGAGGATCCACCCGCGTGACCACCAATGAGGAGCGCCGCGAGGCGGCCAAGCGGAAGCTCGAAGAACGCCTCGAGGCCGAGCGCCTCGCGCGGCGGAAGCGCAAGATCGTCATCGCCTCCGTGTCGACCGCCGTCGTGGTCGCCGTGGTCGCGGGCGTGACCGCGATCGTGTGGAAGAAGATCGCCGACGATCGTGAGGCCGCGCGCTGGACGACCTGCGCGTTCGAGGACTCCCCGAGCCGGTTCGACCAGCTCCCCGACAAGGTTCCCGACACCGTCCCGGCCGACCAGCGTCCGCAGTACCAGAAGGAACTCGACGAACTGAAGGCCGCGGCGAAGAACGAGCGCACGTCGCCGAAGCCGAAGGAGAAGGTCCTCAAGGAGGGCACCGAGCAGGCCACCTTCACGACGACCCAGGGCGTCCTGCCGGTCACCCTGGAGCGCGACTCCGCGCCGTGCAACGTCGCCGCGGTCAGCTCGCTGATCGAGAACAAGTTCTACGACGGCACCACCTGCCACCGCATGACCACCGCGGACAAGTTGAAGATCCTGCAGTGCGGCGACCCGACCGGCACCGGCATGAGCGGCCCGGGCTGGACCAGCCCCGACGAGCCGCCGACCGATCTGAAGAAGGTCGGCCAGCCCGACCCGATGACCGGGACGCAGCCGGTCGTCTACCCGCGCGGCACGGTGGCCATCGCCAACAGCAGCCAGGGCGGCCAGAACCCGAACACCGGGTCGAGCCAGCTGTTCATCGTCATCCAGGACAGCGAGCTCGGTCCCGATTACTCGATCGTCGGCCACGTCGACGAGGCGGGCCTGCCGGTGCTGGACAAGATCTACGACGGCGGCATCAACCCCGGCCCGGCCGGCAGCCAGCCGGGCGACGGCAAGCCGAAGCTCGACGTGACGATCGAGACGGCGACCGTCGACTGAGCCGCAACCCACTGTCAGACAAGAGATCCCGTTGCGTGTCGTCCCGCTTTCCGGGACCGAACGCAACGGGATCTCCTGTTCTCACACCGATGGCCTGTGGGGCTAATCGCTGCCGCCGTAGACCTCGACGATGTTGGCCTCTACCGCAGGCGCGGTGATCTCGCCGCCCATGGTGGTCTCATACGTCTCCGAACCCTCGACTTCAACCCACATGGCCACGAGGTCGCCCTCCACCACCTCGGCAAATGACGCTTGGCCTGCCCTCACGATGGTGTTGATGTCGAAGTTGTAGCTCTCGACCTGCTGGCCGTCGGTGTACACCCGCATCTGGGTCGTCCCAGTCGCACTGTCGGCCTGGGCCACACGTCCGTAGATCACGTACAGCTCCCCGACATGAGCATCAGGATTCTTGGCGACGAGTTGCCACTCGCGAGATGTCACGGCTTTGTACGAAGCCTTGTCGGCGAGTCGGACTCGCTCCGCTTCTGCTCGTCGGGAGGATTCCATGAGTGCCGACCTGTCGGCAGTTATGGTTTCCTCAGAAACAGAAGCAGCGGCGGAGTCTTCGCTGTCCGTATGTGTAGTGGGAGCCAAGACGAACGCGACCGCCACGATGACGGCGAGGGCGAAGACGACTGCGCCACCGACGATCAGCAAGGGCTTGGTGATTCCCGAACTCTTCTTCTGCGTATGTGCGAGCTCCCAATTGTCGGTCCACTGGCGACCATCCCACCACCGGAGCAGCGTCGGGTCGTCGGGATCGGGATGCCACCCAGGCGGTGTCGGCGGGGGCGGCGGCTGAGTCATTTTTCACTCCTGATATCACGGCTTCGAAATCCCAACTGAAGGATTTCGTACGCCACGGTAGGAACTGACTCCGACAAGATCGCTTGTCGTTCAGCCGATCAGCAACAGTCGTCGCAAGATTTCAATCATTCGAGGGAATCGGCTCCCGTTGCGTGTCGTCCCGCTTTCCGGGACTGAACGCAACGGGATTCTTCGTCGTTTCCCGGTTCGCCCGCCAACCGTTCAGCGACGGCTGACAGGTGGCGTCAGGCCGCCGACGTCACCCGATAGACGTCGTACACACCCTCGACGTTGCGGACCACGTTGAGCACGTGGCCGAGGTGCTTGGGGTCGCCCATCTCGAAGGTGAACTTGCTGATGGCCACTCGGTCTCGGCTGGTGGTGACCGACGCGGACAGGATGTTCACCTTCTCGTCGGCGAGCACCTTGGTGACGTCGGACAGCAGCCGGTGACGGTCGAGCGCCTCCACCTGGATGGCGACGAGGAACACCGACTCCGGGGACGGCGCCCAGGACACCGGCACGATGCGCTCGGACTGCTCCCGCAGCGACTTCGCGTTGGTGCAGTCCGTGCGGTGGACGCTGATCCCGCCGCCACGGGTTACGAAGCCCATGATGTCGTCGCCGGGGACCGGGGTGCAGCACTTGGCCAGCTTGATGACCACGTTGTCGGCGCCCTCGACGACCACCCCGGCGTCGCCGCCCTGCCGCGGGCGGCTCGGCATCGTCGACGGTGTGGACCGCTCCGCGAGCGCCTCCTCGGCGTCCTCGATGCCACCCAGCGATGCGACGAGTCGGTTGACGACGTGCCGAGCGGAGACGTGGTTCTCCCCCACCGCCGTGTAGAGCGCGGTGACGTCGTTGTAGCGCAGTTCCTTGGCGATGGCCGCCATCGATTCCGCCGACAGCAGTCGCTGCAGCGGGAGGCCGCCGCGGCGGACCTCCTTGGCGATCGCCTCCTTGCCCGCCTCGAGGGCCTCCTCGCGACGCTCCTTCGCGAACCATTGCCGGATCTTCGCCTTGGCACGCGGTGAGACGACGAAGTTCTGCCAGTCCTTGCTGGGCCCGGCGGTCGGCGCCTTGGAGGTGAACACCTCCACCACCTCGCCGTTCTCGAGCTTGCGCTCGAGCGCGACGAGGCGTCCGTTGACGCGGGCGCCGATGCAGCGGTGCCCGACCTCGGTGTGGACCGCGTAGGCGAAGTCGACCGGCGTCGACCCGGCGGGCAGCGTGATGACGTCGCCCTTCGGGGTGAACACGAAGATCTCTCGGACGGCGAGGTCGTAGCGCAGCGACTCCAGGAACTCGCCGGGGTCGGCGGCCTCACGCTGCCAGTCGAGCAGCTGCCGCATCCACGCCATGTCGTCGATCTCGGCGGTGTCGGTCTTCTTGCCCGACTTGTTGCGGTAGCCGCTCTCCTTGTACCGCCAGTGCGCGGCGATCCCGAACTCGGCGGTGCGGTGCATCTCGTGGGTGCGGATCTGCACCTCGAGGGGCTTGCCCTCGGGGCCGATGACGGTGGTGTGCAGCGACTGGTACACGCCGTAGCGGGGCTGGGCGATGTAGTCCTTGAACCGTCCGGCCATCGGCTGCCACAGCGAGTGGACGACGCCGACCGCGGCGTAACAGTCGCGCTCCTCCTCGCACAGGATGCGCACGCCGACGAGGTCGTGGATGTCGTCGAAGTCGCGGCCCTTGACGATCATCTTCTGGTAGATCGACCAGTAGTGCTTGGGCCGGCCCTCGACGGTCGCGTTGATCCGCGCGGCCGACAGCGCGTTGTTGATGTCGGCCCGCACTCGAGCCAGGTAGGTGTCGCGCGACGGCGCCCGGTTGGCGACCAGGCGCACGATCTCCTCGTACCGCTTGGGGTGCAGGATCGCGAACGACAGGTCCTCGAGCTCCCACTTGACCGTCGCCATACCGAGGCGGTGCGCAAGCGGCGCGATGACCTCCAGCGTCTCGCGGGCCTTGCGGGCCTGCTTTTCCGGCGGCAGGAACCGCATGGTGCGCATGTTGTGCAGCCGGTCGGCGACCTTGATGACGAGCACCCGCGGGTCGCGCGCCATCGCGATGATCATCTTGCGGATGGTCTCGGCCTCGGCCGCGCTGCCCAGGGCGACCTTGTCCAGCTTGGTCACGCCGTCGACGAGGTGCGCCACCTCCGGACCGAAGTCCTTCTCGAGCTCCTCCAGCGAGTAGCCGGTGTCCTCGACCGTGTCGTGCAGGAGCGCCGCGACGAGGGTCGTGGTGTCCATGCCGAGGTCGGCGAGGATCGTCGCGACCGCCAACGGATGCGTGATGTACGGGTCCCCGGACTTGCGCTTCTGCCCGGCGTGACGCTGCTCGGCGACGTCGTAGGCACGCTGCAGGGTCGCGACGTCGGCCTTCGGGTAGATCTCCCGGTGCAGGGTGACCAGCGGCTCGAGCACCGGCCGCACCTGGCTGCGGGTCGCGGTCATGCGCCGCGCGAGGCGGGCGCGCACGCGACGTGACGCCGAGGTCGACGCGGTGACCGGCGACGAGCCGTCCGAGCCGTGCACGCCGCGGGCCGGTGTCACCGCCGAGTCGGTGGCAGGAGTCGACGCGCCCTGGGCCGTGCCGGATTCATCGGCCATGACCGGTCCCCCTCTCGACAGTGGACGGAAGTGCGGTGTGCCGGGCCCACCGGGTGGGTCGATTCGAGTCTAGATCCTCACCCGTCACACCCGGATCGGTTGGCTGGGTCAGGCGTCGAGCGCGACCGAGTGCACGGGGACGTGCGCGCCGAGACCACGGGCGATGGTGTCGCGCCCGCCGAGGCCGGCGAGCTCCATGATCACCGCCACCCCGACGACGCTCGCACCGGTCCGGTTCAGCAGTTCCGACGCCGCGACGACCGTACCGCCGGTGGCCAGCACGTCGTCGACCAGCAACACGCGCAGTCCCGCCAGGTCCAACCCGGAGGCGGGGATCTCCAGCGTTGCGGTGCCGTATTCGAGGTCGTAGGTGATGGTGTGCACCGGCGGCGGCAGCTTGCCGCCCTTGCGGACCGCGAGGACCCCCACCTCGAGCTCACGGGCGACCGCACCGCCGAGCAGGAAGCCGCGCGCGTCGATGCCGGCCACCAGGTCGATGTCCCGGCAGCCGTGGGTCAGCGCCGTGACGATCGACGACAGCCCCTCCGCATCGGCGAGGACCGGGGTCAGGTCCTTGAAAGCGATTCCGGGACTGGGGAAATCGTCGACGAGCCGGGTGCGCCGGGCGATCGCCTCCCGCGCCCGTGCGACCGCATCCGCGGTCCGCTGGCCTGCCACCTCACCCATCGGACAACTCCCTCACTCCCGGGTCACCCACGACCCGTCACTCAGCGATCGCGCAGGCGATCGGTCACTGTCTGACCGTCCAACGACCGGTCATCGATCGATCGTCCAACGACCGGTCATCGATCGATCGTCCAACGATCCATGTTCCACCCGGTGCCGTTGCGGGCCAGACCCGGCACGACGCCGCCGATCCGATCCTTCCACTGCCGCACCCGGGGCGATGCGAACAGGGGTACCGACGGCATCACCGACCACGCCGCGTTCTCGATCGACCGGGCCAGCCGGAGCCGTTCGGGCTCGGCGAAGGTGACCGCGTACTGGTCCACGCCGCGGCTGATCTGCGGATCCCGGATGCCGGAGAGATCCAGCGGGTCGCCGCCGCGCAGCGCGTATGCGTCCCGGGCGGGATCGGCCGCGCCGGCCGCCGCGAACGACGAGCCCGCGGCCACGATCATCGCGTCGACGTCCTTGCCGAGCGCGTCCACCTGCATCTCCGGGCTGGACACGTCCTCGACGACGAATCCGGCGTCCTTGCACGACGCGGCGATCGCGGCGGCCATATTCGACCAGCGCTCGGTGGGCGCGAGGTAGCCGAGCCGTACCGTCCGCGGCCGGACCGCGCCCTGGGACCCCTGTCCGGTGGCCTCGCGCAGTAGCGTCCGCGCGCGTTCGGGGTCGGGTTTGCCGTAGTTCTGCCCTAGTTCGCCGTTCATCGTCCCGGCCAGGTTGTCGGCAGGGACCAGTACCCGCAGGTTCCACACCTGTGCGCCGTTGGAGAAGTCCTTCGCGAGGTCCTGACGCGGGATGCACGACGCGAATGCCTGCCGCATCCGGGCGTCGCCGAACACCCCGCGGGCGGCCAGCACGATCTGCTCGACGCTCACCGCGCGTGACGGCGACGGCGGACCGTCGGCTCCCGGCGACCCGGCGATCTCCGAGCCGACGATCCCGGCCGTCACGTCGACGACGTCGAATCTGCCGTCGGGCAGCCGGCGGGTCGCGTCGGTGCCCCGGCCCCAGATCACGATCCGCGAGGTAGCGGGCGGGTCACCCCACCACTCGTCGTTCGGCACGAGCACCAGGCCGCCCGATCTCGAGTAGCGGTCGATGCGGTAGGGCCCCGACGCCGGGAACCGATCGTGGTCGACCGGCCCGAAGGTCAACGCGAACCCCGTGTTCCACGCGGTGGCGATGCGGGCGATCGCGGCACGGTCCCTGCCCTTGATCGCGTCGACGACATCGCCGAGTCCGGCGTCGCGGGCGACGATGTGCGCGGGCAGCATCGTCCCGGCGCCGAACAGCGACAGCCAGTCCTGGTACTTGCGCCCGGACGCGAACCGCACGGTGACGGTCTTGTCGCCCGGCGCGCACTCGACGGCCTCGATGTCGCGGTAGCCGGCGGTGGTGGCCGGGGTGAACCCCGGGAACCGGCCGCTCATCGCCGCCCACGCCAGCATCAGGTCGTCGCAGTCGAGTGCCACGCCGTCGCTGAACTTGGCCTCGGGGGCGAATTCGTAGCGCAGCGTCGGGACGCGGTCCGGCACCTCGGTGACGGTGCCGACGTCGCGGTCCGGGATCACCTGTCCCTGCGGCCCGAGCAGACTGAATCCCGGCAGCAGGCGGCTGGTGGCCATCAGGACGCCGTCGGCGTTGCCCTCCACGGTGTTCGCGTTGTACCCCGAGATCCGCGCGTCGACCACGTAGTCGATGGTCGGCGGCCCGCCGTCACCGCATGCGGTGACGACGCCCGCACCCGCGACGAGCCCGACGAACAGGCTCAGGACCCTTCTGACTCCCCGCTGCCTGACGATCACGTGGGTGAGACTAGCGGTTGCGGCGTCGTTTGCCGGTCGGGACCTTCGCGTCCGTTCCGTCCGTGTCGGCGATCGCGGCGCGAGCCGCGCGGCGATTCCGCACCGGGCGCTGCTCGTCCGAGGTCTCGACACCCGCACGCCGGCTGAGCACACGCGCGGTGTGCCGCTTGACGTCCTCGCGGCGCTCCTTGAGCGTCACCAACAGCGGCGCCGCGAGGAACACCGACGAGTAGGTACCGACGACGACGCCGACGAGCTGGATCAGACCGAGGTCCTTGAGCGTGCCGACGCCGAGCAGCCACACCGCGACGACCATCAGCGCGATGATCGGCAGCACCGAGATGACCGTGGTGTTGATCGAGCGCATCAGCGTCTGGTTGATCGCGAGGTTGGCCTGCTCGCCGTAGGTGCGGCGGGTTGTCTGCAGCACCGAGCGGGTGTTCTCGGCGACCTTGTCGAACACGACGACCGTGTCGTAGATCGAGAAGCCGAGGATGGTGAGCAGACCGATGACCGTCGCCGGGGTGACCTCCCAGCCGACCAGCGAGTAGACGCCCGCGGTGGCGACGATGTCGAAGAACAGCGACACAAGCGCCGCGACCGACATCTCCCGGTCGAATCGCACCGCGATGTACACGAAGACGATGACCAGGAAGACGATGAGCGCGATGACCATCTTCTCGGTGATCTCGCGGCCCCACGTGGAGCTCACGTCGGAGATGGAGACCTCCGCTGGGGTGAGTTCGGGACCGAACTCGGCGGCGAGCGCGCTCGTGACCTTCTCCGCCTGCTGCACGTCGAGGGTCTCGGTGCGCACCTGGACGGTCGCGCTGCTGCCGGTGCCCGCGGTCTGGACCGACTCCGGCTCCCGGCCGAGGGCCTCGGAGACGACGGTCTCGACGGAATCGGCGGTGATCTCCGAGGAGACCACCGGCACCGACATCTGGGTGCCGCCTTCGAAGTCGATGCCGAAGGTGAAACCGCGGATGGCGATCGACGCGACGCAGATCAGCAGGATCACCCCGGTGACGAGATACCACATCTTCCGCTTGCCGACGATCTCGAATGCGCCGGTACCCGTGTAGAGCCGGGAGAAGAACGACCGCTTGGTGTCGGCGACGAAGTCGGCGTCGGTGCCCTGCGACGGCGTGACGTCCTCGAGGAGGGTGTCACCGTTGGCGGGGTTCTGATTGTCCGGTCGGGTCATCGCACAGAGCCCTTCTCGCTGGTGTCCTTGTCGAGGATCGACGACGTGGCGGCGGCCGACGCGGCGGCCTGGCGGCGCGCGGCCACCTTGCGCTCCCGCGCCACCTCGGCGACCGCGCCGAGGCCGTTGACGCTCGGTTTCGACAGGAACGACGACCGGCTGGCGAGCACCACGAGCGGATGGGTCACCAGGAACACGACCATGACGTCGAGGATCGTGGTCAGGCCGAGTGTGAACGCGAAACCGCGGACCTCGCCGATGGCGAGGATGTAGATCACCGCGGCGGCGATGAAGCTGACGGCGTTGCCGGACCAGATGGTGCGACGGGCGCTCGCCCAGCCGCGCGGCACGGCGGACCGGAAACTACGCCCCTCGCGCATCTCGTCCTTGATGCGTTCGAAGTAGACGACGAACGAGTCGGCGGTCATGCCGATACCGATGATCAGGCCGGCGATGCCGGCGAGGTCGAGGGTGAACCCGATCCAGCGTCCGAGCAGCACGATGATGCCGTAGACCATCGCGCCGGCCAACACCAGCGAACCGATCGTCAGGATGCCCAGCATCCGGTAGTAGGCCAGGGCGTAGAGAAACACCGCGATCAGGCCGATCGCGCCCGCGATCAGGCCCGCGCGCAGCGACGACAGGCCGAGGGTCGCCGACACGGTCTCGGCGTCGGAGGCGTTGAACGACAGCGGCAGCGAACCGTATTTGAGGACGTTGGCCAGCTCGTTCGACGACGACTCGGTGAACGGGTCGGCGCTGCTGCCGCTGATGCGGGTCTGGCCGCCCGGGATCGGCTCGTTGATGGCGGGCGCGGAGACGACGCGCGAGTCGAGCGTGAACGCGGTCTGCGTGCGGTTCGGTGCCTCCTGCGCGGTGTACTTCGGCCAGAAATCGGCGGCCTTGCCCTTGAACTCGAGGGTGACGACCCACTCGCCGGTCTGCGGGTCGGTGCCGGCGGCGGCGTCCTTGATGTCGCGGCCGTCGATGATCTGCGGGCCGAGGAGGTAGACCTCCTTGCCATCGGTGGAACAGGCCACCAGGTACTCGTCGGGCTTGTCGTTGCCGAGCAGCGGATCGTTCGCGGTGGGCGAGCAATCGATCTTCGACATGTACTGCTGCAACGCCTCGAGCTGCTGCTGGGAGGCGTCCGCCGGGGCCTGACGCAGCTTGCGCTGCTCGGCGATCGCGGCGGCGGCCGCCTCGGTCGGCATCGCGTCGGAGTTCTCATCGGACTCCTCGGGCTTCTCCGGCTGCGGGGTTGCGGCGGTCGCGCCGATCACCGGCCGCACGTACAGGCGGGCGGTCTGGCCGAGCGACTTGGCCTGCGCGCCGTCCTGACCGGGAACCGTGATGACCAGGTTGTCACCGGTGACGACGACCTCGGACCCGGCGACGCCGAGACCGTTGACGCGCTGCTCGATGATCTGCTTGGCCTGGTCGAGCTGGGCGCGGGTGGGTTCCTTGCCGTCCTCGGTGCGGGCGGTCAGGGTGACCCTGGTGCCGCCCTGCAGGTCGATGCCCAGCTTGGGTTCGGCCGTGCCGGGGCCCGTGAAGAAGATGAGTCCGTAGACGACGGCGAGCAACGCGAGGAACACCACCAGCGGGCGCCACGGCGGGATCTCACGACTCGGTCGCGACCGTTTCCCGGCGGGACGAGCCGCCTTCGCGGTCGAGCGAGGAGTTGTCACAGCTGTTCTGGTCTCCTTCTGGGAACGTCAACCGGCCGAGTGGACTCCGGCCGCAGAACCCCCAACCGACGCGGGAGGCCCGTACGTGCGCGAGCACACACGGGCCACAACAGATCAGGCGATGCGCTGGAGGTGGTGTCGGGCACCACGCCGTGTGGCGTGGTGCCCGGTGATCACTTGTCGGTGTCGCGGCCCTCGTCCGAGGAGGGCTTGTCCAGGCTCACCGAATCGTCGGAGTAGTCCTCGTAGCTCTCGAAGTCGTCCTCGGGGGCGGTGTGACCCGGGTAGGTGCCCGCGGCCTCGTCGGTCGGCACGACGCGCATGATGGCCAGGCGATTCCAGCGGGTGACGATGCCAGTGGCGATCTCCACGTCGACGTAGTCCGACGACGAGGCGTCGATGACGGTGCCGAACAGGCCGGAGCTCAGCTGGACGCGCGTACCCGTGGTGACCGAGTTCTGCATCTCGTGCATCTCGGCGACACGCTTCTTCTGCTTCCGCATCGACAAGAACATGAAGCCGGCGAGCAGCGCCAGCAAGAGGGGGAAGAGCAGAGCGTCCATGGGTGAGAGTCAGTCCTTTTGCATTTCGTGGGTGTACCGGGCGAGCCATCGCCTCGGCGTCTGGAGGACGTGAGGCATCGGGAAACGGCTCAGCCGTGCTCCACACAGTGTGCCATGTCCGGCCGTGGCGACATCCGTGCAGGTGGTGTGCTGCGTCACCGCCGGGGTCTACAGGTCGTCGAACAGCGAGTCGGTGGGGATCTCCCGCGGGCGGGCCCCGAAGCTCGCGTTCATCGCGCCGGCGGGCGGGGTCAGCCCGAGGTGGTACCAGGCGGCGGCGGTCGCGACGCGTCCGCGCGGTGTGCGCGCGATCATGCCGGCGCGCACGAGGAACGGTTCACAGACCTCCTCCACCGTCGCGGGCTCCTCGCCGACCGCCACGGCGAGCGTCGACACACCGACGGGACCACCGCCGAAGCCGCGGATGAGCGCGTCGAGAACGGCGCGGTCGAGCCTGTCGAACCCGAGTTCGTCGACGTCGTAGACCTTGAGCGCGGCGCGGGCGATGTCGACGGTCACCGTCCCGTCCCCGCGCACCTCGGCGTAGTCGCGGACGCGGCGCAGCAGCCGGTTGGCGATGCGCGGCGTCCCCCGCGACCGCCGGGCGATCTCCTGCGCGGCATCGTCGCGCAGGGCGATCCCGAGGATGCCCGCCGAACGGGTCAGCACCCGCACCAGCTCGCCGGGCTCGTAGAACTCCATGTGGGCGGTGAAGCCGAACCGGTCCCGCAACGGCCCCGTCAGCGAGCCGGATCGGGTGGTGGCGCCGACCAGGGTGAACGGCGCGACATCGAGCGGGATGGAGGTCGCGCCGGGACCCTTGCCGACCACGACGTCGACGCGGAAGTCCTCCATCGCCAGGTACAGCATCTCCTCGGCGGGACGGGCGATGCGGTGGATCTCGTCGATGAACAGCACGTCGCCCTCGACGAGATTGGACAGCATCGCGGCCAGGTCGCCGGCACGTTCGAGGGCCGGACCCGAGGTCACGCGGATCGCCGCGCCCATCTCCGAGGCGATGATCATGGCGAGCGAGGTCTTGCCGAGTCCGGGCGGACCGGACAGCAGGATGTGGTCGGGGGTGCCGCCACGCTTGCGGGCACCGTGCAGCACGAGTTCGAGCTGTTCACAGACCCGCGGCTGGCCGATGAAGTCGGCCAGCGACCGCGGGCGCAGCCCGGCGTCGAGGTCGCCGTCGGAGCGCACGGGCGTCGCCGACACCTCCCGCTCGGCGAAATCCGTCGCGAAGTCCGGATCGTCGGTCATCACGACGCCTTACCGAGCAGGGTGAGCGAGCGGCGCAGCGCGGTCGACGCGTCGGCGTCGGGGGTGTCGGCCAGGACGGCCGCGACCGCCTTCTCGGCGTGCGCGGCGGTGAACCCGAGGCCGACCAGCGCCTCGGCGACCTGGTCGCGGACTCCCCCGCCTGCGACGGCACCGCCCGACACGGGCTCACCGGCGGGGCGGTCGACCTTGTCGCGCAGTTCGACGCAGAGCCGTTCGGCGACGCGCTTGCCGATGCCGGGCACCGAGGTCAGCGCCTTGGTGTCGGACTCGGCGAGGGCGCGGCGCAGCGCGTCGGGCTCGAGCACGGCGAGCGTCGCCATCGCGAGGCGCGGCCCCACCCCCGTCACCGTCTGCAGCAGCGCGAACAGCGCACGGGCGTCGGGTTCGGTGAACCCGTACAGGGTCATCGAGTCCTCGCGGACGATCATCGAGGTGAGCAGCGTCGCCTCCTCGCCGCGACGCAGGCGTGACAGCGTCGCCGGCGTCGCCAGGACTCGGTATCCGACTCCGGCACAGTCGATCACGGCGTGGTCGAGTGCGATGTCGACGACCGGACCACGGACTGACGCGATCATGCGCGACTCCCCTCTCGGGCCGCTGCGATCCGCTGCCGGTGTCGGGCGGCGGCCGCCTCGGCCTTCTTCTGCGCCTCCGCCATCCGCTCCATCATCGGCCCGCGCCAGCAGTGACAGATGGCGATCGCGAGCGCGTCGGCGGCGTCGGCGGGTTTCGGTTTGGTCTGCATGCCCAGGATGCGGGTCACCATGGTGGTGACCTGGGCCTTGTCGGCGCGGCCGGATCCGGTGACGGCGGCCTTGACCTCCGACGGCGTGTGGAACCGGACCGGGACGTCGCGCTGACCCGCGGCCAGCGCGATCACGCCGCCGGCCTGCGCGGTGCCCATCGCCGTCGAGACCTGGTTCTGGGCGAAGACCCGTTCGATGGCGACGGCGTCGGGCTGGTGCACGTCGAGCCAGTGACAGGCGGCCGTGTACACGCGCATCAGCCGCTCGGCGAGCTCCATGTCGCTCGGCGTGCGCACCACGTCGACGTCGAGCGCGGTCACCGACCTGCCGCGACCGGACTCGACCAGCGCGATACCGCACCGGGTGAGCCCCGGATCGACGCCCATGACGCGCACAGAACCCTCCCGAGCGAACCTCGTTACGAACAGTTGTTCGAGATTCTATCGGGAGGGTCCGACACATCCGGTGATCAACACACCGGGAGACGATCAGTCGTTCTCGAGCTCGGCGAGGACCTCGTCGCTGACGTCGACATTGCTGTAGACGTTCTGCACGTCGTCGCAGTCCTCGAGGGCGTCGATCAGCTTGAACACCTTGCGCGCGCCGTCGGCGTCGACCGCGACCTCGACCGACGGCCGGAAGCTGGCCTCCGCGGAGTCGTAGTCGATGCCCGCCTCCTGCAGCGCCGTGCGGACGGCGACGAGATCGCCGGGCTCGCTGACGATCTCGAACGACTCACCGAGGTCGGTGACCTCCTCGGCGCCCGCGTCGAGGACGGCCATGAGGATGTCGTCCTCGGTCTGGCCGTTCTTCTCGAGGGTGACGACTCCCTTGCGGGCGAACAGGTACGACACCGAGCCCGGGTCGGCCATGCTGCCGCCGTTGCGGCTCATCGCGGTGCGGACCTCGCCGGCCGCGCGGTTGCGGTTGTCGGTGAGGCACTCGATGAGGATCGCCACGCCGTTGGGGCCGTAGCCCTCGTACATGATGGTCTGCCAGTCGGCGCCGCCGGCCTCTTCACCGGCGCCGCGCTTGCGCGCACGCTCGATGTTGTCGTTGGGCACCGAGGACTTCTTCGCCTTCTGGATGGCGTCGAAGAGGGTCGGGTTGCCGGCCGGGTCGCCGCCGCCGGTACGTGCCGCCACCTCGATGTTCTTGATGAGCTTGGCGAACATCTTGCCGCGCTTGGCGTCGATGACCGCCTTCTTGTGCTTGGTGGTGGCCCATTTGGAGTGGCCGCTCATGTGCGTCGCATCCTTTCCCGGTGCCCGTTCGCAACTGGTGCCGCGGGCATGTGCTGTGTCGCGTGCTTCGGCACGATCCTACCGACGCACCATTTCCACGAAGTATTCGTGTACTCGTCGGTCGCCCGTCACCTCCGGATGGAACGACGTCGCGAGCACCTTTCCCTGCCGTACGGCGACGATCCGCCCCTCCGCGGGCCCCTCGGGCACGCGCGCGAGGACCTCGACATCCGGCGAGACCGATTCCACCCACGGCGCGCGGATGAACACCGCCCGCATGGGCTCCGCCCCCGGCCGGTCGGTGACGCCGGCGAACTCCAGGTCGGTCTCGAAGCTCTCCACCTGACGCCCGAATGCGTTGCGGCGCACCGTGATGTCGAGAGCGTCGAGGTGCCGGGCGTCGGGCCGGGTGTCGAGGATCGTCGACGCCAGCATGATCATCCCGGCGCACGACCCGTAGGCCGGCATCCCGGCGCGCAGGCGCGCGACGAGCGGGTCGTACAGGTCGAAGATGCCGAGCAGCTTGCTCATCGTCGTCGACTCGCCGCCGGGGATGACGATGGCCTCGACCTCGTCGAGTTCACTCCTGCGGCGGACGGGCACCGGCTCGGCGCCGCAGGCCTGCAGGGCGTGGACGTGTTCGCGGACGTCGCCCTGCAGGGCGAGGACACCGATCCGCGGTCGCGACTGCCCGCTCACCGGTCGGTCCGCGCGTGCTGGTCGGCGGGCATCTCGCGTCCGGTGCGGGCGAGCCCCTCCTGCGTCACCGCGGCCACCATGCGGCCGGAGCGGTCGAAGATCCGCCCCTGGGTGAGGGCACGTCCGCCGGCGGCGGACGGGGAGGTCTGGTCGTAGAGCAGCCAGTCGTCGGCACGGAACGGGCGCATGAACCACATCGCGTGGTCGAGGGAGGCGACCTGCGGGTTGGCGCCGGGGTGCGGGACCCGCGACGACCCGAGCAGCGTCATGTCGCTCATGTAGGCGAGGGTGCCGACGTGGAACACCGTGTCGTCCGGGAGCCGGTGCCGATACCGGAACCACACCCGTTGCTGTGCCGCGAAATACGGTGAGGTCACCATCTTGTCGCGCGGCACGACGCGCAGGTCGAAGTTGCGCCATTCCTTGAACACCGCCCGTTCCTCGTCGCCCATCTCGTCGAGACGGTCGGTGAGTTCGGTGGGTTCGGGCACCGGCGGCATGCGGTCCTGGTGTTCGAGTCCGGAATCGGTGCGGACGTGGAACGAGGCCGACATCGTGAAGATCGCCTCGCCCCGCTGGATTCCGGTGACCCGGCGGGTCACGAACGAGCGTCCGTCGCGGATCCGGTCCACGAGGAACACCGCCGGGATGTCCGGGTCACCGGGCCGGAGGAAGTAGCCGTGCAGGGAGTGGACGTGGAACTCGGGGTCGACGGTCCGCGTCGCCGACATCAGCGCCTGGCCGGCGACCTGGCCGCCGAAGGTGCGCTGCAGATGGCTCGGGAACGCACCACCCCGATAGATGTCGGTCTCGATCTGCTCGACCCGGAGTATGTCCTCGATGGCTGCCACGATGACAGTATCGCCCACGCGACGGGGGTCACCGAGGTCAGGCTCCGGTGTCAGAGCTCGTCGAGCGACATGATCCCGTCCTGGATCGCACGGGCCACCAGCGACGCCTTGGTCGGCGCCGGACGACCGATCTCGGCGTACTTGGCGCGGATGCGGGTGAGGTGGGTGTTCACCGTGCCGAGCGAGATGTAGAGCTCCTGGGCGACGGCCGGCTTGGAGTCGACGAGCATCCAGGTGCGCAGCACCTCGACCTCGCGGGCGGTCAGGTTGGGCTTGCGGCGACCGTTCGACGACGCCGCGGCTGGGGTCGCGGAGGCGACCGGGGACGGGGTCACCGGCATGCGGTGCAGGTGCGGGTGACCGACCCGGTGGCCGAGCCCGGGCTGGGCGGCCTGCCGCGGGATCTGCTGGCCGGGCAGCGGCATCCGGCGGGCTGCGAGGCGGGCGAGGGCCTCCTGGCGGCGCTTGATGGCCTCGGCGTCGCGGCGAGCGTCACGGCGCAGGTGCTGGGGGGCCGGGTGGGCGATCGCAGTCATGATGCTTCCTCTTCACTCAGTCGAACCGGGGTGGTTTCCTGCCGGGGCGTTCCGGCGATGAGTTGAAGATTATGGGCCTCACAGCCCGGCGTCGATGGGGAGAACTCCCCACCCCATGGGGAGAACTACCCATGGTGTTTCCGCAGGTCAGAGGCTTGCGGATGGCGAATGTGATCCGGGTCATCCCCTAGGTGACCACCACTACCCATCTGCGACGGGTCCAGGGGTCCGCACCCTTCCATCCCGAGGTCGGTTGCCCCGGAGTCGGTTGCCCCGGAGTCGGTTGCCCCGGAGTCGGTTGCCCCGGAGTCGGTTGCCCCGGAGTCGGTTGCCTCGGAGTCGGTTGCCCCGGAATCGGTTGGCCCCGGGGCCGGTTGCCCCGGATCAGTTGGCGGCGGCGTTGCGCGCGGCCTCGGCGTCGATCATCGGCAGGTCCTCGCGGGTGACGATGCGTGACGCGATGGCGTACTCGACGAGCTTGGTGCGCCGGTTGGAGGCGAGTTTGCCTCCCCCACCGCGCATCCCGCTCACGCCGAGCTGGTCGAGCTTGTCACAGACGTTGTCGAGCTTGCGGTTGAACTTGGTCAGCGGCCACCCGAGCCGCTTGGCGGCCTGCGCCGACGACGGGATGGCGCTGGCGCCGGTCCCCTCGCGCCGCAGGATCTCCTCGGCGAGCACGACGATGAGCAGCTTCTGGCTCTCGGTGAGCGTGGGCACGCCCTGCGTGGTGTGGCCGCCGGAGAACTCCGGCCGGGTCACCGACCTCACCTGCGGCGCACGGGCGAACACGCTCAGCTCGTAGGTGGTGGGACCGGCGGTGAACACGATGGTCGTCTCGCCGAACACCAGCGGCATCCGCGCGCCCGGTCCGAGGGTGGCCGAGAAGCCGACGTCGCCGGCCGACACGCTCGCCGACAGGTGGGTGCCGAGGTTGGTCAGCCACCACAGCCCGTTCTCGTTGTGCACCACCAGGAACCGGCGGTGCAGGTACGGGTTGTCGTCGATGGACAGGTCGGCCTCGCGGCCGATGAAGAAGCGGCGGGCGGGGTCGAGTTCGATGCGTTCGCCGCAGTACTCGACATACGTGGCCGACTCGTCCATGCCGGGAGCAGCGGTTCCGGCGGGGGTCGGCCCGGCTGGCGGGGCCACCGGGCGGTCCTGACCTGGGTTCATCGGGTCCGTCCGATCAGTGGGTGTCCGCCGCTGCGTCGCCGTCGTCCGCGGCGCCACCGGCCGAGCGCACCTCGCCGTCCGCAGCACCTTCCTCGGCGCCGTCGAGGGCGGGCATCGTCAGGGTCGGCACCGATTCGTGCACGGTCACCACGATGACCGTGACGTTGTCGTGGGCCCCGAGCGCGAGCGCGGCGTCGACGAGGCGCTGTGCGGCCTCCTCCGACGACGAGGCGTGGGCGAGGATGTCGCCGATCTCCTCGTCGGGCAGCTCGCCGGTGAGCCCGTCGGTGCACAGCAGCAACACGTCCCCCGGGTACGCCGGGGTGTTGAAGAAGTCGGGCACCGGGTCGATCATCCCGGCGCCGAGCGCCCGGGTGATTACGTTGCGGCGCGGGTCGGTGCGTGCCTGCTCCGGCGTCAGGAACCCGGCGTCGATGAACTCCTGGACCTGCGAGTGGTCCGTGGTGAGTTGCTGCAGGGAGTCGTTCTGGAAGCGGTAGGTGCGCGAGTCGCCGATGTTGAGCACCAGCCAATGCGGGCTCTGCTCGTGCGTGACGAGGATGACGCCGGTGGCGGTGGTCCCCGCGCGCCGGTCGGTCTCGGTGTCAATCTCGCCGATGCGCCGCTGCGCGGCGACCAGCAGGTCGTCGAGCTGCAGCTTGGTCGCGTTCAGCTCCCCGGCACTGGTGGCCTCCGACAGGGTCAGCAGCGCTGCCTCGCTGGCGAGTTCGCCGCTGTCGTGGCCGCCCATGCCGTCCGCGATGAGGTACATGCCGGGCAGGGCCAGCGCAGCGTCCTCATTGGTCTCGCGGACCCTTCCGACATTGCAGGCCGCGGCCCATTCCAGCCGCAGCTCACCCACGATGTGTGTGCCTGAGACCGAGGCATCTCGAACGATGGTCGCCGCATCCATGATCAGCAGATACTACCGCCGGAGGGCCCCGCGATCGCCACGCACGTCGAGTGTTCGGTCAGACGTGTGCGGAATCGGGGCGCTCCGGCGGGAGATGTCACCAGCCGCGCTCGGCCAGACGGTGGGGCTGCGGGATCTCGTCGACGTTGATGCCGACCATCGCCTCGCCCAGGCCGCGCGACACCTTGGCCAGCACGTCCGGGTCGTCGTAGAAGGTCGTGGCCTGCACGATCGCGGCCGCGCGCTGGGCCGGGTTGCCGGACTTGAAGATGCCCGAACCGACGAACACGCCCTCCGCGCCGAGCTGCATCATCATCGCCGCATCCGCGGGCGTGGCGATGCCGCCCGCGGTGAACAGCGTCACCGGCAACTTGCCCGCCTCGGCCACCTCGGCCACGAGCTCGTACGGTGCCTGCAGTTCCTTTGCGGCCACGTACAACTCGTCCTTCGGCAGCGACGTCAGCCGACGGATCTCGTCACGGATCTTGCGCATGTGGGTGGTGGCGTTGGACACGTCACCGGTGCCGGCCTCGCCCTTCGAGCGGATCATCGCCGCACCCTCGGTGATCCGACGCAGGGCCTCACCCAGGTTGGTGGCACCGCACACGAACGGCACGGTGAACGCCCACTTGTCGATGTGGTTTGCGTAGTCGGCCGGGGTCAGCACCTCCGACTCGTCGATGTAATCCACCCCGAGGCTCTGCAGGATCTGCGCCTCGACGAAGTGACCGATGCGGGCCTTCGCCATCACCGGGATGGAGACGGCGTTGATGATGCCGTCGATCATGTCCGGATCGCTCATCCGCGACACGCCTCCCTGGGCGCGGATGTCGGCGGGAACGCGCTCGAGAGCCATCACGGCCACCGCGCCGGCGTCCTCGGCGATCTTCGCCTGCTCGGGGGTGACCACGTCCATGATCACGCCGCCCTTGAGCATCTCGGCCATCCCCCGCTTGACGCGGGCGGTGCCCTGGCCGACCTCGGGAACGGTCGTGCCGTCTTGACTCACTGATTTCTCCTCATGTCCGGGATGTGGTGTCGGATCGCTGTCGGATCTCGGGTGTCACGCATCACCTGCCGAGGGCGCGGCTTGCACCCTCACGACAGTTGTGCTCAGTCTAGGCGAGTGGCGGATTCGCGCTGGTGGCAGGCTCACCCGCGGTGTGACCGCCCCCACACGTCACTTCTCGTCGCCGGGTGTGACGCGTTCGATGATCTCGAAGTAGGTCGGCATCGGTGCCCGGCCGCCGAGCCGCAGCCAGCGCACCAGACGGCGTTCGGCCAGCGCACGGGTGTCGCGCACCGCGTCGTTGTAGAAGCGGCGCGCCATCATGACGCGGGTCTCGGCGTCGGCGAGCTCGACCGCCAGGGCCGTCGACCGCCCGTGGGCGCCTGCGCGGGCCAACCCGACCGACAGCGCGTTCTCGGCGTCCTCGCGGGCGTCGGCGGTGGCTCGCTCGGCGCGGTCGGCGAGCGCGGCGAGATCCCGGGCGGCGGCCTTCTCGTCCGCGGTGGTCGCCGACCGCGCGATGTCGGCGGCGATGGCGCGCACCACCACCGATCGACGATCCAGGCTGGCCAGCAGGGACTGGCGGGCTAGGTCGACACGGACGTTGAGCCGGTCGAGGCGGTTCGCGGTGTGATATGCCCATCCGGCGAGCGCAAGGACGGCGACGACCGCCAGGACGATCCCGGTTGCCATCAGTCGGACACCACCACGGGGCCCGCGCCGACGGTGACGGTGTCGTAGACGCGCAGGATCTGGTCGGCCACGCGGGACCAGTCGTATTTGTCGGCGCGGATGCGACCCCGGGCGACGAGCGCCTCGCGCGCCTCGTCGTCGGAGAGCAGGCCGATGATCCCGGCGGCGAGCTGGTCGGGCGAACCGGTCTCCACCAGCTTGCCCGCCCGGCCGTCGTCGAGGACGCGCCGGAAGGCGTTGAGCGAGCTGGCGATGACCGCGGCGCCGGCTGCCATCGCCTCGACCAGCACGATGCCGAAGCTCTCGCCGCCCAGGTTGGGCGCGCAGTAGACGTCCGCCGAGGCGAGCGCGCGGGCCTTGGTCGCGTCGTCGACCTGCCCGAGGAACACCAGGTGGTCGGCCAGCGTCCCGGCGCGGCGGCGTAGCGCCGCCTGGTTGCCGCCACCGACCACCAGCACCCGCAGGTCGGGGAACTCCTCGACGACCGCGGGCAGCGCGCGCATGAGGATGTCGATGCCCTTGCGCGGTTCGTCGAACCGGCCGAGGAACAGCACGGTCCGGCCCGGATGCGGATAGCCGTCGAGGGGTTGCGCGTTGGCGAAGCTCGCGACGTTGATGCCGTTGGGGATCTCCACCGCGTCGGAGCCCAGCGACTCCATCTGCCAGCGCCGGGCCAGCTCACTCACCGCGATCTTGCCCGAGATCCGCTCGTGGTATGGCCGCAGAATCCCCTGGAAAGCACTGAGCCACAACGACTTCGACGTCGATGTGTGGAAGGTGGTGACGATCGGCCCACTGGCCACCATCAGCGACAGCATCGAGATCGACGGCGAGTTCGGCTCGTGGACGTGCAGCACGTCGAAGGCGTTCTCGGCGATCCAGCGACGCATCCGCAGATAGCCTTTCGGGCTGAAGTTCACTCGCGACACCGAGCCGTTGTACGGGATCGCCAGCGCGGGCCCGGCACGCACGACGTACTCGGGCAGCGCGGTGCTGCGCGACGCGGGGGCCAGGACGCTGACCTCGTGCCCGCGGTCGATGAAGACATGGGCGAGTTCGGTGACATGAGCCTGCACGCCGCCCGGCACGTCGAACGAGTACGGACAGATCATGCCGATCCTCATACAGCTCCCCCGGTGTCGCTCATCCGTGCCCTCTGCCGGTCGGTCCAGTCCGCCTCCCACAGCGGCTGCAGCATGTGCCAGTCCGTGGGGTGTGCGGCGATGTTCGCCGCGAACGCGTCCGCGAGTTTCTGTGTGGTCGCCTCGACACCGCCGGAGGTGTCGATCTCCTCACCGCAGCACATCGCCGAGTACGGAGCCTCCTCGAACCAGTGGTGGACCGCGAACAATGCTGCCCCGGTCTCGATCGCGAGTCGAGCCGAACCGGCCGGCATGCGGGTCCGTTCCCCGAAGAAGCTGACCGGGACGCCGTGCCGGTTGATGTCGCGTTCGCCGAGCAGGCACACGATCCCACCCGCCCGCAGGCGTTCGGCGAGCACCGCGAACGGCGGCTGCTCCCCACCGCTCAGCGGGAAGACCTCGAAGCCCAACGACTCGCGGTAGGCGACGAACTGGTTGAACAGCGACTCCGGCCTCAGCCGTTCGGCGACTGTCGCGAATCTGTCGTAGTGGTGCACCAGCCACACCCCGGCCATGTCCCAGTTGCCGGTGTGCGGCAGCGCCAGGATCACGCCCCGCCCCTTGGCCAGGCCGGCGTCGAGCCGCGCGCGGTCCTCGTCGGGGACGTACACCGTCGACGACGCGGTCGCGCGATCCTGCGTGGGAAGGCGGAACGCCTCGCACCAGTAGCGTGCATAGGACCGCACGGCATCGACGACCAGTTCGTCGGGCACCTCCGCCGGGTCGACGCCCAGGACCCGGGACAGGTTCCGGCGCAGCTGTTCCGGGCCGCCGTTGCGCCGCCCGGCGACCCCGCCGGCACGGTCGAAGACGGTCCGCGCAACGCGTTCGGGCGCCCAACGCACCGCGGCCCATCCGGCCCGGTAACCCAGATCGGCGGCGTATGCGGACAGATCGCTCATCAGGCGTCGGATGTGGAGTCGGTGTCGGACGCGGCGGTGTCGGACGCAGCGTTGTCGGATGCGGCATCCGCGCCGACGGCCGCGGCCGCGGTGGTGAGCGGGATCAGGTCGCGGGCGCCCGGCGAACGCGAGATCGACCACATGCGCTGCCCGACGGTGATGACGCTGCCCACCGCGAGCAGCCACATCGCGACGTGGATCGCCCACCAGACGCCGAGACCGGTGATGCCGGTGCCGACGAGCACGATGATCAACCGGTCGGGGCGTTCGATGAGCCCGCCGTCGCCGTAGAGGCCGCTGGCCTCGGCGCGCGCCTTCGCGTAGGAGATGACCTGCGAGGTCACCAGACAGATCAGTGTCGCCACCAACAGGATGTGGTGCGGCTCGGTGACGGTGCACCACCACACCAGGCCGGCGAAGATCGCGCCGTCGGCGATGCGGTCACACGTCGCGTCGAGCACAGCGCCGAATCGTGTCCCGCCCCCACGGGCCCGGGCCATCGCGCCGTCGAGCATGTCGAACATGACGAACAGCCAGATGACCAGGGTCCCCCAGAACAGGTGGCCCATCGGGAACAGCGTCAGCGCGGCGGCCACGCTCGCGATGGTCCCGACCACGGTCATGATGTCGGGGGTGAGCCCGGTCCGGATCAGGGCACGACCCATCGGCAACGTCACCTTGGAGACCGACGCCCGTCCCAGAATGCTCAGCATCCGTGAGCTCCTTCCCCATCTCCCCGCACAGTGCCCACCGGTAAGCCCGCCTCGCTCGAATGCGCCATCAGTCGTCGTCGAGCCGCTGCCACGCCTCGGCGAGCAGCGCACGGGTGTCGCGCAGCAACTGCGGCATCACCTTGGTCTCGCCGACGATCGTGATGAAGTTCGCGTCGCCCATCCACCGCGGCACGATGTGCTGGTGCAGGTGCTCCGACAGCGAACCGCCTGCGGCGTAGCCCAGGTTGAGACCCACGTTGAAGGCGTTCGGGTTCGACACCTTCTTGATGGTGCGGATCATCTTCTGCGTGAACGCCATCAGCTCGGCGGACTCCTCGGGGGTCAGATCCTCGAGGTCGGCGACCTGACGGTACGGCACGATCATCGTGTGGCCCGGGTTGTACGGGTAGAGGTTGAGCACCGCGTACACCCACTCGCCACGCGCGACGATCAGCCCGTCCTCGTCGGACATCCGCGGGATGTCCAGGAACGGGTGGCCGCTCGAGTCCGCGGGCTTGGCGTCGGCGATGTAGGTCATCCGGTGGGGACTCCACAGCCGTTCCAGCCGGTCGGAGACACCCACACCCTGATCGCGGATCTCGCCGGGTGAATCAACCATCGACGACCTCCGCGGCGGCCGTCTTGGCCTCGATCAGCTCGGCGGTCGGCGACTCGTTGCGGCGGCTGTGCACCCAATCGGTGATCACCGAGATCGCCGTCCCGACGGGCACCCCGTTGACCTGGGTGCCGTCGCGGAAACGGAAGCTCACCGCGTGCGCGTCGACGTCGCGCTCACCGGCGAGGAGCATGAACGGCACCTTGCCGGTGGTGTGGTTGCGGATCTTTTTCTGCATACGGTCGTCGGAGTAGTCGACCTCGGCGCGGATGCCGGCGGCCCGCAGCCCGTCGACGACGCTCTGCAGGTGGTCGGCGAATGCCTCGGCGACCGGGATGCCCACCACCTGGACGGGCGACAGCCAGGCCGGGAACGCGCCGGCGTAGTGCTCGGTGAGCACGCCGAAGAACCGCTCGATCGAGCCGAACAGTGCGCGGTGGATCATCACCGGGCGCTGCTTGGTCCCGTCAGGGGCGGTGTACTCGAGCTCGAAGCGTTCCGGCAGGTTGAAGTCGAGCTGGATCGTCGACATCTGCCAGGTGCGGCCGAGAGCATCCTTGGCCTGCACCGAGATCTTGGGTCCGTAGAACGCGGCGCCACCCGGATCGGGCACCAGGTCGAGCCCGGACGCCTGTGCGACCTCGGCGAGGGTGTCGGTCGCCTCCTCCCACACCTCGTCGGAGCCGACGAACTTCTTCGGATCCTTGGTGGACAGCTCGAGGTAGAAGTCGTCGAGGCCGTAGTCCTTGAGCAGTCCGAGCACGAAGTTCAGGATCGACGTCAGCTCGTCGCGCATCTGCTCCCGGGTGCAGTAGATGTGCGCGTCGTCCTGGGTCATGCCGCGCACCCGGGTCAGGCCGTGCACGACGCCGGACTTCTCGTACCGGTAGACCGATCCGAACTCGAACATGCGCAGGGGCAGCTCCCGATACGACCGGCCGCGCGAGCGGAAGATCAAGTTGTGCATCGGGCAGTTCATCGGCTTCAGGTAGTAGTCCTGGCCGGGCTTGCGCAGCTCTCCGTTCTCGTCGTACTCGGCGTCGACGTGCATGGGCGGGAACATGCCATCGCGGTACCAGTCGAGATGACCGGAGACCTCGTAGAGATGCCCCTTTGTGATGTGCGGGGTGTTGACGAACTCATAACCCGCGGCCACGTGGCGAGCCCGCGAGTAGTCCTCCATCTCCTTGCGGATGATCCCGCCCTTGGGATGGAACACCGGCAGGCCCGAACCGAGCTCGTCCGGGAAGCTGAACAGGTCGAGCTCGGACCCCAGCTTGCGATGGTCGCGCTTCTCCGCCTCCGCGAGCATCTCGAGATGGGCGTCGAGCGCCTCCGAGGACTCCCACGCGGTGCCGTAGACGCGCTGCAGATCGGCGTTGTCCTGATCGCCGCGCCAGTAGGCGGCCGACGACCGGGTCAGCTTGAACGCCGCGATGTACTTCGTCGTCGGAACATGCGGACCACGGCACAGGTCGCACCAGATGCGTTCGCCGGTACGCGGATTGAGGTTGTCGTAGACCGACAGCTCCGCGCCGCCGACCTCCATGACCTCCGCGTCGTCGGCGGCTCCCTTGTCGTCGATCAGCTCCAACTTGAACGGCTCGCCCGCCAGCTCGGCGCGCGCCTCGTCCTTGGACTCGTAGACCCGCCGGGAGAAGCGCTGCCCCGACTTGATGATCTGCTTCATCTTCTTCTCGAGGGCCTTGAGGTCCTCGGGCGTGAAGGGTTCGGCGACCTGGAAGTCGTAGTAGAAGCCGTCCTTGATGGGCGGGCCGATGCCGAGCTTGGCCTCCGGGAACAGATCCTGCACCGCTTGCGCGAGGACGTGGGCGCACGAGTGCCGGATGACGCTCCGGCCGTCCTCGGTGTTCGCCGCGACCGGCTCGACCTCGGTGTCCTCGGTGGGGGCCCACGAGAGATCGCGCAGGTTGCCCTCGGGGTCGCGCACGACGACGATCGCCTCGGGTCCCTTGTTGGGCAGGTCGTGCTCTCGCAATGCGGTGCCCGCGGTAGTCCCAGCCGGCACACGGATCGTGGCTGGGCTGGTCACCTGGACGTCGTCGGGCACGGGGGCGCTCCTTGAGATGGGGTTCGGACACGCGAGAGCGCGTCCGGATCGGACGTTTGCGCCTCCGATGGTATCCGCGCGGCGTCGCGCCGGACCGAACCCCTCCGGATCGGCTCGTCGGAACGCGTGGAATGGCGCGAGCGGCTCAGGAGAAGAGCGGGCTCGCGAGCCACTCCAGATGGCCCAGACTCACCCAGCCCGCCACGGTGTAGATCGCGTTGAGCAGCCACAGCGTCAGGAGGACGATCGCGCACGTCCCGATCCAGAAGATCGACTGCACCGACCAGTGTTGACGCGAGATCCAGTCCATCCAGCGGTCGTACCGGCGCCGGACGAAGGTCAGCAGGCGATGTGCCCAGGCGAATTCGGAGGCCAGGATGCCGAGCCCGAGGAAGACGATCAGCCAGCCGGGCCCGGGGTACGGGATGGCGACGATGCCGCAGGCGAGGACGACCGTGCCGACGACGGCGACCGCGATGCGGTAGATGCGGTACCAGCGCGGGTTGTTGCGCACGACGTACCTTCGATGCCGCGCGCGTACGCGGACGCGATGCCACCGTGAACGTGGCTGCGAGCCGCTGTCCGCGTGTGAGGTGTTCTTCACCCGAGATGTCCCCAATGTTCCCCCGCCTGAGCATCCCCGTGGAGTCGGTCGAGGATCAGGCTACGCGACGGCCTCGACCTCGTCCGTGGTCAGCGGACCGCCCCCGGTCGACGGCCCCGGCCGCATGCGCGACGCGATGAGGACCGCGGCGACCGTGATCGCCCAGAGCAGCGGATAGCACCCGGCGTAGAGCACGATCAGCGCGGCGTCGACGGGTGCGGGATCGGGGGCGCGCGGCTGCATGAAGAGTCCGAGCGCGATCGCGTGGTCGGAGGTCAGATAGGGTCCGCTGTCCCAGTGGTGGTGCCACCAGGTGAACGTCAGCGTGACGATGCCGGCGGGCGCGAGCCAGTACCACCACGTCCCGCGGGTCGTGCCCGCGCGCAGGGCGAGGTCGAGCGCGACGAGCAGCAGCGGGACGCACCACACCCAGTGATGGCCCCAGGAGAACGGCGAGACCATGCACATGGTCATCCCCACGACGCTCGCGGCGAGCAGGTCCTGCGCCGCCCGGTGCGCCACGAGTGCCGCCCACAGCCCGAGCGCGCCGACGACAACGACCGCCGGCAGCCACAGCCACGCCGGCGCCTCGAATACCGACCCGCCGGGTCCCGGGTGCGCGAACCGGCCGATGTCGAGATGCGCGAGCAGCTGTGAACCGAAGCCCCGCACCGACTGGTTGGCCGGCGAGTCGGCCCGGCCGACGCGGTCGGTGTCGAACAGGTGGCGGGTCCAGTAGGCGTGGGCGTCGGAGCCGATGACGAGGAACCCGACGAGCACCGTCGCGCCGAAGGTCGCCGACGCGGTCGCCGCGGCCCGCCACTGGCGTGTGCCGAGAAGGTAGAGCACCGCGAACAGGGGTGTGAGCTTGAGTCCCGCGGCGATCCCGATGGCGAACCCCCGCCACCGTGAACCCGACCGGAGGAACACCAGGTCGATGAGGAGCAGCGCCATCACGACGAGGTTGACCTGCCCGAGCCAGATCGTGGTGCGCACCGGTTCCAGGGCGGTGACCGCGACCGCCAGCAGCACGGCGAAGGTCGCGCATCTCGGATCGAGGCGGTATCCGAGGCTGCGCAGACCGAGGACGACGACCGCCAGAAGAACCGCGAAACCGAGTGCCCACCACGCGATCTCGGCGACCGTAAGGCCGACGAGGGCGAGCGGGACGAACATGATCGCCGCGAACGGCGGATAGGTGAAGTGCAGCCGCCACAGGACCGGCTCGTCGTAGAGAGCCCGGGCGTCGAGCACCGTGCCGGCGCCGGCCCGGTAGACACGGACGTCGGTGGCGTTCTCGAAGAGCCCGTAGAACGGGTTGGTGATCGGGAAGGCGGCGATATGCCAGACGATCACCATCACCGCGATGGCCGCCATGAGCGCGACGACCGGCCACGGGAACACGCGTGGTGAGTCCGCCGGGATCGCGCGCGACATCGCCACCTCGACGACATCCCGCCTGCTCACGCGGCGAGACTACGCCCACCCTGTGAGTCAGGTCACCAGAAACGCCGACAGGTCGTCGAGATGTCCCGACGTTGTCCTCCTCAGAGGCCCAGCTGGGACTCGATCCCCTTGGCCAGCACCGTGTTGCCCAGCGGGGTCGGGTGGAACGGAACGCTGAACAGATCGGCGGCCGGGTTCAGGATTCCGGCCATCAGCGGCGCGTTGCTACACAACCCCCGCCCCTTGGTGAGGGCCTGCGCGTCGACGAATTCGACGTCGGTGATCTTAGCGGCGCCCGCCTGGGCCTTCTGGATGGCGTCGAGAAACTCGACCAGACCACGCGTGTTGGGCAGCGAGACCGGCACTCCGAGCGTGTTGATGCACGCGTCGGGCGCATTGGCCGGTAGCAGTTCAGGGTAACCGACGATGGCGATCTTCGCGTTCGGCGCGTAGTAGCGGACGTAGTCGATCATCGGCTTGATGCGGGCCGCATAGGCCTCCGGCGTGATCTTGTCGAGCACGGGATCCGACTCGTCGCAACCGCGTTCGACGCACCGGGTGAGCAGTTTCCAGCCGCCCTTGTGGCCCTCCCACCGGTCGTTGAGGCCGAGCTGGATCAGCACCGCCGAGGTGTTCTCGTCGAACCCGCCTCGCTCGACGACCTTGCGGGCCTCGTCCCCGATCGTGAAGTCGGTCTCGGCGATGGCCGCACCCGTGCACGCCTCGTTGATCAGCGGCCGGCCGGTACGCTCGGCGAGTTGCCGCGGCCAGGAGGTCGGGCTCTTCTCGCAGCCCTGGTTGACCGTGTTGGTGGAGAACGAGTCGCCGAGCACCACGATCGTCCCCTTCTCCGCGGCGTTCGCCGCGGGTGTGGTGACAGCGAGGGCGGCCAGCAGGACAGCGGCGGCCGCCGACACGACGCGGGCCAGACGGACCCGCGGGGTGGGCGAAGTCATGGGGACACCTCTTTCAAGGTCATGGGGCTTCTTTCAAGGTCATGGGGCTTCCGAGTTCATGGGGTTTTCGAGATCGTCGGGTCTTCGAGTTCATGGGGTTTTCGAGGTCATGGGGTCGCCGACCGGATTCGGTTGCGACACGACTGGTTTGCGTTTACGACGCCGGGTGATCGGCTTGTCTATGAAGTGATAGACGACCGCGGCGGCGGCCAGCGAGCCGAGAAAGGCCAGCACACACGCCCCCAGCCAGCCCCAGAAGCCGAGCGATCTCCCGGCGAGCAGGTACTTGGTGAGGATGACCATCACCGGATACTGCAGCAGGTAGAAGCCGTAGGACACGTCCCCGAGCCACACCATCGGACGGGTCGCGTTGAGCCCCTTCCGCGATGTCACGTCCCGCACGCAGGCGGTTGCGATCACCGCCGCGGTGGGCAGCAGGATCAACACGCTCATCTTGTAATTGACGGGCACGAACCACGTCGCGCCGAACGACGCGGCCAGGGCCAGCAACGGCCACCACAGGTTGGTGTTGCGCCACTTCCCGGAGATGACCAGACGCGCCACGAGGACCCCGAGGAAGAACTCCGGCAGCCGGGTCAGCGGGAAGTAGTAACTGAGCCAGTACGCCTGCTCGGAATACCCGATGTAGTCCTGGGCGAAGAACTCCGGGGTCGCGTTGTAGCCGTATTCCTGGGTGGTCGCCGGCAGCTCGGCGGGCATGCGGGCACCGTAGAAGTTCTCGGTGCCCTTGTAGCCGTCTGCGAACAACAGGTACATCGTGTGCAGCGCGACGATCGCGGCGAACACGGCGGCGATGGCGAGCGGAACGTATCTCTCCCGGATCCGGTCCATCAGCGGCACGAGGAACGGGAAGGTCGCGTAGAACAGCATCTCGGACGCCAGCGACCATGCCGGCACGTTGAGTCCGCCCAGCGAGGTCCAGTTCGGCCACCACGTCTGGATCAGGAACAGGCACGGCACCCAGGTGTCCGTCCGACCGAGCGGCACGGGCACCACGAGCAGCAGCAGGATCACCGCGACGATGCTGGTGGGATAGATCTTCTTGACCCGCCGCCAGATGAAGCCCCGCGCCGTGTCGTCGTCGCGGCGCGTCCAGTACATGATGAAGCCGGACAGCACGAAGAAGAACGCGACGCCGGCGGCGCCGACCTGCATCGGGACGGCCTCGGCGATGTTCCAGTACCGCTCGCTCCCGTAGAACGGGTAGACGGGCAGGAACACGAGGGTGTGCAGCACGAACACCGCCAGCGCCGCCCACCAGCGCATCCCGGTCAGCGACGGCAGCCGGACACCACGTGCCGCCGCCATGTCGACGACTGTCTCTTTGCCCTCACCGGTCCCTGACCGCGGTCTCGGACCACCCGCAACCGGTCCGGAACCCGTCAGGTCCGGACTGTCGGTCCTCGACGTCAAAGCCGATCAGTACCCGGGACGGCCGCCGCCGGCGGGCGGCAGTTGCGGCGGGGCCTGCTGGGTCTGCTGCGGCGCCGGTTCCTGTGTCTGCTGCGGGGCCTGCTGCTGGGGCGGCTCGGCCGGCTGCTCGGCGGGCGCCGGGGCCGGTTCCCGGGTCGGCTCCTCGGTCACCGGCGGCGGGACGACGCTCGAGGACGTCGCGGGCGTCGGTGAGGTCACGGACGCGTGACGCTCGACGACACCGATGAGGACACCGAAGACGAAGGTGTGTCGGTCGTGTTGTCGTCGGACCCGCAGGCCGCAAGTCCACCGGTCACCACCATCGCCAGGGCGGCACCCACCAGGGTTCGCCGAACCGTCATCGCCACTGAATCTCTCCCAACATGTCTCAAGCCCCGATCCGCGCGAATTGTAACCCGCTGTAACCCGAGTCACCTGCTCGGTCGACGAGGCGGGCACACCACCGTGCCTCTCCTCGACGAACTCCGCCGAGCCCAAGACAACGAAACAGGGCCCGCCGTTTCGGCGAGCCCTGTCTCATCACATGTTGCGCGGTGGTCCCGGCTGGGATCGAACCAGCGACCTCCCCGGTGTGAACGGGACGCTCTTCCACTGAGCCACGGGACCGTGTTCCGACTCTCCGCCTCGCGACGGGGCGTCGTGCACGAGCCAGAAGATTACACGCGATGCCCCGAGTTCCAAAATCGCCCGCGTGCCCCACGTCACAGGAATGCATTCCGGGGCCGCCGACTGATCACACGCTGGGGATTCACCGACCGACAGAGCGTTGACCAGCCGATTTGTAAAGTTCGGAACCCATCGCGTAAGTTTCTTCTCGCACCGCGAGCAGCGAGATCCACAAGATCGCTCGTGGGCATGCGGATGTAGCGCAGCTGGTAGCGCATCACCTTGCCAAGGTGAGGGTCGCGGGTTCGAATCCCGTCATCCGCTCGGCGCGAGTCGACTCGCATCTGGTGGTGTGGCCGAGTGGTGAGGCAACGGCCTGCAAAGCCGTGTACACGGGTTCGATTCCCGTCGCCACCTCCACACATAATTTCATCAAGGTCTCGCGCGATTAGCTCAGTGGGAGAGCGCTTCCCTGACACGGAAGAGGTCACTGGTTCAATCCCAGTATCGCGCACCACTTCTGCAGCAGTCAGCCCCGGTCCTCGGCCGGGGCTTTTCTGTATCCGGCCGGTCTGCATCCAGCCCATCCACATTCGGCACGTCTGCATCCGCCACGTCTACATCCGGCGCGGGCCCTCCCCTCGCCGCATGGGCGGATCTTCGCAGCGTTCGCGATTCCTCCCGAATCCGCGCGCATGGCGATGCCCCCAGCGTCTCCCGATCCCGCCTTCGGTCCACAACGTCGGCCCGATCAGGTGTGCGCGGTGCGCGCGGATTTGCCGTCACCCCTCGCAAGCAGGCGAATTGTGAAAACCGGAAACCATCGCGTATGTTTCTCTTCGCACCGCGAGCAGCTCGGTCCACAAGATCGCTCGCGGACATGCGGATGTAGCGCAGCTGGTAGCGCATCACCTTGCCAAGGTGAGGGTCGCGGGTTCGAATCCCGTCATCCGCTCGGCGCGTGTCGATTCACCATCGCATCGCTTCTCTGACGACCACCGCGACGCCAGACCCCGCGCGATTAGCTCAGTGGGAGAGCGCTTCCCTGACACGGAAGAGGTCACAAGTTCAATCCTTGTATCGCGCACCACAATTGAAGACGAACGAGCCCCGGCCTCCGGCCGGGGCTTTTTCTGTCACCCTGCGATTCCGCCTGACGGAACATCTGTGACCGTGAGGAACATATCTGTGACATGTCAGACAGATCACATTTTGGTCAAATGTCCCATCGCTAGCGTCCTCGGGCAGGTCGGGATCAACCAAACGGGGTGATTTATGAAGAAAAGATCGATCATTGCCGGCCTGGCAACACTCGCGGCCGCAGGTATGGGACTGTCGGTGATGCCGGGCGTCGCCCACGCCGATGAGGGGCAACGAACAGGTCCGGTCCAGTTCTGGGCCGAGGACCTGGGCGACTGCAAGGTGAAGTTCACGCTGTACAACGAAACGAACATCACCTCCTACACGATCGACTACATCATCGACGACACCGAGAGCGAGCTGCGCACCACTTCCGCCGCACCCTTCCCCTACGGACGGATCGGCGGGCACACCATCGCGGATTCGCCGGCGTGGCCGGATGACATCCCGACGATGGGTGAGAACACACCGGACAACATCTGGATGGTGCGGGACCGGGTCCCGGGCAAGACGGTGAGCTACGTCAAGGATTTGAAGAACATCACCGACGACTACAACCCGCCGCTCCCGAATCCGGAGGCCGCGACGCACAAGATCTCCTACCGCATGGTCCTCGGCCCGCCCGGGAACCTCGGTGACGGTGGCCCCGAGTGGATCGGCGACCGCCAATGGCACCACGTGACGGTCACCGGCTGCGCAGGCGGTGGCGGCGGTGGCGGCGGAGGTTCGCTCGACGGCCTCTTCGGCACCAGCCTCTTCGGTTCGAGCTAGGACCGGGCCCGAACCCGCGAACCCGGCGGCACCCGGGTCGCGGCGGACGTTTCCGCCCGCGGCCCGGGTGCCGTCGGTCGTAGGCCGGGATGGTGACGGCCATCATGATCTCGGGGCTGGTCAAGACCTTCGGCCGGATCCGGGCACTCGACGAGTTCGACCTCACCGTCGCCGACGGCGAGGTGCACGGCTTCCTCGGCCCCAACGGCGCCGGGAAGACCACGTACTCGAAGGGCAACCGCAGAAGGTCGCACTGATCGCCGCACTGGCCTCCGACGCCGAACTGCTCCTTCTCGACGAACCGACCTCCGGTCTGGATCCGTTGGAGGAAGCCGAATCCCAGCGCTGCATCGACGAGGAACGTACTCGTGGACCCGGCCGACAACTCGGCTACAACGACTGGGTCGCCCACGCCCAACGGTGGCATCATTTACGGATTCGAAGACGGAACCATCCTTCGATACCAGTGTCGCCGAAGGCATCTCGCCATTGACCCGAGTCGACCCCGACGGCACCCGGCACACCGTATTCCTCGTCACGGATGTGCCGCTTCGAGGGCTGTCGCCGGCGGACGCAGACCGGGTTCCACAGCGACCGCCACCTCTACCCGATGGACATCGTGGGACGCAGCGGGAAGACGACGGTCGAGGCCTGGGGCGGCCACGACGCCTACGCCTACCTCGGGATCACCGCCCCGGACTTCCCCAACCTGTTCCTCCTCACCGGCCCGAACACCGCACTCGGTCACGGCGGCAGCTTCATCAGCATCCTGGAGTACCAGGTCCGCTACGTCTGCGACGCGATCGCGCAGATGATCGCGAACCGGCTCGGCGCGCTCGAGGTGCGCCGCGACGTCACCGACGCCTACAACGAGGCGGTCGACGTCAGCACGCGCGGATGGTCTGGACGCACCCGGCGATGACCAACTGGTACCGCAATCCCGACGGCCGGGTGGTCGCAGTGCTTCCCTGGCGGATCGTCGACTGCTGGGCGCGTACCCGCCGCGTCGACCTCGCCGACTTCCACACCGAACCGCTGGCTACCGTGGAGGCATGACCTCCATCCCGCTGATCTTCGCCTCCGACCTCGCCGGTCGTCTCGACGAGCCGAATCTCAGGATCGTCGACGCGACGGTCCACCTGAGTTTCGATGCCGACGGCGCCCACGTCGAGTCCGGCCGCGAGACCTACCGCCAGGGCCACATCCCGGGTGCGGTGTTCATCGACCAGATCACCGGGCTCACCGATCCGGAGGGCGAGGCGCCGTTCGCTGCCGCCGCGTCGGAGAAGTTCGCCGAGACCGTCGGCACGGCCGGTATCGGCAATGACTCGACGGTCGTCGTCTACGACACCGTCAACGGGATCTGGGCGACGCGCCTGTGGTGGCAGTTCGGCCTCGAGGGCTTCGACGACGTCCTCGTGCTCGACGGCGGGTACGCGGCCTGGACCCGCGCCGGACTGCCCACGGAGACCGGCGAGTCCACCTGTCCCGCAACGACCTTCATCCCCCACCGGCGTCCGGAGCGCGTCGTGTCGACCGCTCAGGTGCTCGCCGCCACGCAGGACGACTCGGTACTGCTGGTCAACGCGCTCGACCGCGACTCCTTCACCGCCGGGCACATCCCGGGCAGTGTCAACGTCCCGTTCCCCGAACTCGTCGACGAGAACGGACAACTGCGCTCGCTCGACGAGCTCCGCGAGCTCTTCGCCGGGGTCGGCGCGCTCGACGGGTCGGTCCGTCCGGTCACCTATTGTGGCGGTGGGATCGCGGCCACCGCAGCGGCTTTCGCGCTGCGCGCCCTCGGACGCGACGACGTCGCGGTCTACGACGGCTCGATGAACGCCTGGACCTCCGACCCGGCCCGCCCGTTGTCGTCCGGGGACGCACGGGGATGACCGCGACACACCCGTCGGTGTCGGTGGAAGTCGTCACCGACCCGGATCTGGCCGCGCCGGTCGCCGAGGTGGCCGGCGCGACCTTCCCGCTCGCCTGCCCACCCCATTCGAATCCCGCCGACATCGCCGAGTTCATCGCAACCAACTTGGGCGAGAAGAACTTTCGCGGATACATCACCGATCCCGACGCGGCGGTGTTGGTCGCGCGCGACGGCGCCGACGGCCCGTTCATCGGGTATGCGCTGGTGTTGCACGGCGAGCCGACCCACCCCGACGTACAGGCGGTGGTCACGCAGCGGCCGGTGAGCGAGATCTCGAAGATGTACGTTCTGCCCGAACATCATTCGCGGCCCGGCGACCCGCCGTCGCACGCGCTGATGCGCGCCGCACTCGCCCGCGCACGCGAGCGCGGCAGCGTGCTGGCGTGGCTGGGCGTGAACCAGGTCAACGTCCGCGCCCAGCGCTTCTACGTCAAGACGGGTTTCACCCGCGCAGGCGTCAAGACGTTCCGCCTCGGCGACAGCGTCGAACAGGACTACGTCTACACGCAGACCCTGTGACCTGTGCGAATCAGCTCGTCAGACCGCAGATTCGGCGAATCGCGACAGCGCGAGCAGACGTGAGGTGGCACGCAGGTACTTCTTGCGGTACCCGCCCGCGAGCATCTCGTCGGTGAAGATCTCGTCGAGCTTGGCCCCCGACACGGTCACCGGGATGTTCGCGTCGTAGAGACGGTCGGCGAGCACCACGAGGCGCAGCGCCACCGACTGGTCCTCGGCGGGATGGACACCGGTGATGCACACCAGCGAGATCCCGTCGACGAGATCTTTGTACTTCGACGGGTGCAGCTTGCTGAGGTGATTGCACAGCTCGTCGAAATCGTCGAGGGTGGCGCCCTCGGTGGACTCGGCGATCTCGACCAGCTCGGCGTCGGTACGCGGATCCGGCGCCGGCGGCAGGTCGCGGTGACGGTAGTCGGGGCCGTCGACGCGGATGGTCTCGAATACCGCGGCCAGCTTGCGGATCTCGCGGAGGAAGTCCTGGGCGGCGAAACGGCCCTCGCCCAGCTGCCCGGGCAGGGTGTTCGAGGTGGCGACCACGTTCACCCCGGCGGCGGTCAGCTCTGTCAACAGACGCGACACCAGCATGGTGTCGCCCGGGTCGTCGAGCTCGAACTCGTCGATGCACAGCACGGTGTGGTTCGACAGGCGCTCGACGGCATTGGCGAACCCGAGGGCGCCGACCACGTGGGTGACCTCGACGAAGGTCGCGAACGACTTGGGTTCGGGCATCGAGTGGTAGATCGAGGCGAGCAGGTGGGTCTTGCCCACGCCGAAGCCGCCGTCGAGGTAGAGGCCGATGCCCTGGGCGGGCGTCTTGCGACCGAAGAACCCCTTCTTCTTGCCCGACCGGGCCTTCGACGCCCGGGCGACGAAGTCGCGTGCCTTGGCCACCGCGGCGGCCTGGGTCGGCTCGTTCGGATCGGGGATGTAGGAGTCGAAGCTCACGTCGTCGAAGGTGGACGGGGGAACCATCTCATCGATGAGTGCATCCGCCGAGGTCGCAGGGTTGCGATCGCAAAGTCGAGCCGCCATGAGTGGAGCCTAACGATCCGGGGAATGATGGATGCATGTTCCACCTGCACAAAGCGACCCAGGTCACATCCGGCGACGACGCCACGGTGGCCCCGACCGGGATCGACATCGGGCGGGAGGAGACGGGGTCCGAGACCCTGCTGCTGCTCGCCCGGCAGTACCTCTACCCGCCGCGACCGGCGGAGGGACCGGGTGCGCAGGCCCCGTTCGTGCGGGCCAACATGGTGGCCTCCATCGACGGGGCGGCGACCTTCGCGGGCCGCTCGGGCGGACTCGGCGGGCCCGGCGACAAGGCGGTGTTCCGACTGCTGCGTGGACTCGCCGACGTGATCCTGGTCGGCGCCGGCACCGCGACCACCGAGGGCTATCGGCAGCCCGCGGCCGACGAGGTGTTCGCCGGGCTGCGCGACGACAACGGCCAGCCCCCCGCCCCCGCGCTCGCGCTGGTATCGAGGTCGCTGTCGATCCCGCCCGACTATCCCCCGCTGTCCCACCCCGACACCGTCGTCCTCACGTGCGCCTCGGCACCCGCGGACCGGCGCGCGGCACTCGTCGACGCGGGTGCGACCCTCGTCGACTGCGGCGATGACACCGTGGAGACCGGGGAGATCATCGCGGCGTGCGGGCGGCGGGAATGGGCGCGGGTGCTGTGTGAGGGCGGACCCCACCTGCTGGGATCGGTCATCGCAGCCGACCTGCTCGACGAACTGTGCCTGACGACCAGCCCGTTCCTGGCCGGCGGCACCGCCGGGCGCATCACGGCCTCCCCGCTCCCCGACGGCGCCGAGCAGGCGCTGAGGGGGATGTCGCCGGCGATGATCATGACCGACGACGACGGCTACGTGTTCACACGATGGGTGCGCCACGGCCGCTCGTCGATCCACTGAGCAGATACCCTCGCGGTCATGCGTAGAGCGCGCGCCGCCAAGACGGCATTGCCCGGGGCACTGATGGGTGCGATCGTCGCGATGGTCGTGTCGTCGTGCGCGGTCGGCCCCGAAACCGGCCCGGACCTGATCCCCGGTGGCGGCAAGGGTGCCGGGTCTGTGCCGTCGTCGTCGGAGGCGCCACCCCCGCCCGCACTGGCCGTACCCGAATCCGACCTGGACTGGTCCGAATGCGCCGGCGAGACGGCCGGCCGCTACGGCGTCGCACGCCCCGCGGGCGTGACGGTCGAGTGTGCCGAGTTCCGCTCCCCGATCGACCGGAACAAACCCGACGGCGAGGCGATCACGATCGCGGTCACCCGCGCCCGGACGGCGAAGACCCCCGCCGACGCGGCGCCGCTCGTCCTCACCTCCGGCTCCGATCTCCCGTCGTCGCGGACGCTGATGGTGCTGACGTCTGGACGCGGCCGCACGATCCTCGACTCGCACCCGATCGTGGCAGTCGACCACCGCGGCATCCCGCTGTCCGGCGATGTCGACTGCATGACGCGGGCCGAACGCGCCACGTTCGCCGACAACGGACTCACCCCGCGCGGGACCGGCACGCAGGCCCGCATCGCGCGGCTCGCCTCGGCCGCGTCGTCGGCGTCGGACGGTTGCACCGAGACCCTGACGCCGTACCAACTGAATTTCTCGGCGCAGTTCGCCGCCTCGGACCTGGAGACGCTGCGCATCCGGTGGGGCGTCGAGCATCTCGGCCTGATCGGCGTCGGCGAGGGGTCCGACGTCGTGCTGGCCTATGCGTCGCTCTATGGCGGGCGCGCCGGGCGCATCATCCTCGATACCCCGACCCCGTTCGGCGCGAACGCCCGCGACCGCGCCCACCTGAGGTCACAGGGCGTGCAGACCGCGCTGCAGGGCTTCGCACAGCGCTGCTCGGCGATCGACGGCTGCCCGCTCGGCACCAACGGCGTCGGGGTGATCAACAGCGTGCTGACCAAGGCCCGCAACGGCGACCTCGACGGCCTGTCGGACACCTCCGCGCTCAACGCGGTCACCACCACCCTGGCGCTCGCACCAGAGAGTCCCGACGCGATCGTCGACCTCGCCCGCGCCGTCACCGCCGCCGACCGCGGGGACACCGGAGCGCTGGTGCGGCTGGCGGAACGCGCCAATGCGCTGCGGCTCACCGACGGCTCGATCGTCTCGCGCTGCAATGACGTCTCCGGTCCGGTCGGCCAGAACGAGGTGCCCGGCCTCGCCGAGACCTGGTCCAGACAGAGTTCGCTGACCGGGACCGATGCCGCGCTGTCGCTGGTGCGTTGCAACGGCTGGGCATCCGGCGCACCGGTCCGGGCGCCGTCGTCGCTGCCGGCCGACCCGCTGGTCCTCAACGGCACGCGCGACCCGATCAACGGCGGCCTGGGCGCGAACGCCCTGGTGCCGGTCTTCATGAACGCATCGGCCGAACCGGTCACCGTCAGCTGGGACGGCCTCGGCTACTCGGTCCTCGCCCGCAGCGAGTGCGCGGCCGACGTCGTTGCCGAGTACGTCGCGAAGGCCCCGCTGGGCGGCCCGACGCAGCGCGGCTGCCCGGCCTGAGTGCCGGAATACCGGTCACGGGGCCGGGAGTTGACGTGCACGTGACGTCTCACCCCGAGCGCCCGAGAACGTACCAATCGACCCTGGTGCGCCGTTTCGGCCCGCCCGAGGTCATCGAGGTGGTCGACCTGCCGGCCCCGTCGTCGATCCCCGCCGACACCGCCCTCGTCGCCGTTCGCTCGTCCGGCGTCAACCCGGTCGATGCGATCATCCGTAGCGGCGCCTTCGACACCGACGTGCCCTACGTCCCCGGCCGTGAGCTCGCCGGCACCGTCCTGGCCGTCGGCGACGGCGTGTCCTCGGTCGCCACCGGCGACGGCGTGTCCTCGGTCGCCACCGGCGATGCCGTCGTCGGATTCCCGACGGAGTCGAGCCACGCCGAACTGGCCCTGGTGCCCGCCGCGAGCCTGGTCCCGAAACCCGCCGCGGTGGACTGGGACGTCGCCGGTGGGATCGCAGTGGTCGGGCAGACCGCGAATCGCCTGCTCCTCGCCGTGGAGCCGGGGGCCGACGATGTCGTCGTCGTGCACGGCGCATCCGGCGGCGTCGGGACGGTCCTGGTCCAACTCCTCGTCGCCCGCGGGTCGACGGTGATCGGGACGGCCGGTGACCGCAACCGGGATCACCTCGCCGCTCTCGGCGCGGTTCCGGTCGTCTACGGCCCCGGTCTGGCCCGCCGGATCGATGCCGCCACGAGGGAGCCGGTGACCGCATCGATCGATCTCGCAGGCACCGCCGAGTCCGGGGAGGTCGGAGCCGCCGTCGCGGCATCCGGCGGACGCGCCGTGACCCTGGTGCCGGGGCCGGCCCGGGCACACGGGATCAATGCCCTGGTCCGAGGCCCCGCTCGAATCGCTGACGACGCTGTTGGCCGCCCTCGCCGACGGGTCGCTGACGCTACCGGTCGAGACGATGGCTCTCGACGGCATCGTCGAGGCACACCGCCGTATCGAGACGAGACACACACGAGGGAAGCTGGTGCTGGCCCTCCCGGACAACCCCCACCTGCCCTGACGCCCCGAACGGCCGGACACCCACGGGCAGGACGCGGGCTCGGCGGGGTTCTGCCGAAGCGGCGACCGCGCTCGTAGTACGGTGCGCGGGTGGCCAATCTCGACAGGTACCTCTATCCCCAGATGAGTGCGCAGCGGATCGTGCCGATGATTCTCTGGCCGATCAGCCTGCTGATGGTCGTGCACCGTTCGGTATTCCTGGGGGTGAACGGCGACCGCACCGACGACTTCAAACCGGTGTACGCCGCGGCCTACAACTTCCTCAACAAGCTGCCGGTCTACGGAGAGAACTACGCCACCGTCGACCCGCACTACCTGTATCCGCCGTCGGGCACCCTGTTGATGTCGCCGGTGGCGGTCATCGATTACGAACGGGCCCGCTGGGCGTTCATCGCGGTCAGCGTCGTGGCCCTGTTGATCTGCGCCTACCTGCTCACCCGGATGTTCGGATACACGTTGAACTCGTGGGTGATGCCGACGGTCCTGTTCGCGTTCTTCTTCACCGAGACCGTCTCGCACACACTGATCTTCACGAACTTCAACTCGTTCGTGCTGCTGGGAATGCTCGCATTCCTGATGCTGATGCGCTCGCGGCACGACTGGTGGGCGGGTGTGCCGATGGGTCTCACGCTGGCCGTCAAACCCGTTCTCGCGCCGTTGATGCTGCTGCCGCTGCTCAACCGGCAGTGGCGCGTGTTCGCGTTCGCCATCCTGGTCCCGCTGGTGCTCACGGCCGTCGCCTGGCCGCTGTCGGTCGACGCCGACGCCTTCATCAGCGTCACCGTGCCCTACCTCGGCGAGGCCCGCGACTACTACAACAGCTCGATCGCAGGCAACGGCGCCTACTTCGGCGTCGCACCGTGGCTGATCCTGCTGCTGCGCGTGGCGTTCGTCGCGATGGCCGCGTTCTCGCTGTGGTTCCTGTACCGCTACTACCGCAAGACCAACGAGCTGCTGTGGCTGGCGACGTCGTCCGGCGTGCTGCTGGGCACCGAGTTCCTCATCGGCGCGCTCGGCCAGGGCTACTACTCGATGCTGCTGTTCCCGCTGCTCATGACGGTGGTGCTACCCGGATCGGCGATGCGCAACTGGCCCGCCTGGCTGGGCGTCTACGGCTGCATGACGTTCGACAGCTTCTACTCCGAGCGCTGGACCGCGTTCGGGTGGATGGTCGAGTACAACAAGGTGACCTGGGGCTGGTCCCTGCTGATGATCGCGGTGTTCTGCTCGCTGCTGTTCCGCTGGCTCGACATGCGCGCCGACGGTGTCGCCGGCGGGGAACTGCGTCCGGCCCCGGCCGGTGATGCTCCCCCGGCCCCGTCGCCGAAGAAGTCCGACGACACCGACGACGCCTCGCTGTCGTTGTCCAAGTAGGACCGGCCGATTCGCGCGCTAACGTGGTCGGTATGACCGACAGCAAGCCTCAGACCGACACCCCCGAGAACCTCGCAAATCTCTCCGACGAGGAGTGGCGCAAGCGCCTCACCCCCGCGGAGTACCGGGTGCTGCGCCAGGCGGGCACCGAGGCGCCGTTCACCGGCGAGTACACCGACACCAAGACCGTCGGCGTCTACCGCTGCCGGGCATGCGACGCCGAATTGTTCCGGAGCGAAACCAAGTTCGACTCGCATTGCGGCTGGCCGTCGTTCTTCTCGCCGCTCGCCGGTGACCGCGTCATCGAACGCGAGGACAACTCGCTGGGCATGAAGCGCGTCGAGGTGCTGTGCGCGAACTGCAGGAGCCACCTCGGCCACGTGTTCGCCGGTGAGGGCTACGGTACCCCCACCGACCTGCGCTACTGCATCAACTCGATCAGCCTGCGTCTCGAGCCGACGGAGTAACTCGGCGGACGCACGGCGCCCGGCGGATCAACCCCGTTCCGTGTCGTCCTTCTGCTCCGGGTCGTCCTTCTGCTCCGGGTCCTCCTTCTGCTCCGGGTCCTCCTTCTGCTCCGGGTCCTCCTTGACCTCGGGCTGATCCTCGCTGTGTTCGTGCTCGCCGGGATCACCCTCCTCCGGGTCCTCGGAGCCGGACCCGCCGTCCCCGCCGTCCCCGCCGTCGGGGGCCGACCCGACGGAGATCTCCACCGGCGTGTGCTCGAGCGGCGCGTAGCCGCCGACGGGATCCGTGGTGGCATCGCCGTACTCGCCGGGCTCCGTCGAGACGATGGGCGGCGGGCACGGAGCCCACTCGCCGTCTCCGATGTAGATCAGGCAGGGCTTGGCATCCGCCGTGGCGCCCCCGGCGAGCGCGCTCACGGCGCCTCCGGCGACGGCGGCCGAGAACATCAGCGCCGCGATCGTCCGGGCGGTTCGGGTGGTGTCGGTCATCGGACTCCTCCACGTCGAGGGAATTCTGTCGAGGGAATTCTTGGGCTGTATCTCGAATGAGACACAGCCCACATTCACTACAACCAGTGGTGCCGTACGACGTTTTGTCCGATTTTCATCCATCCGAGTGACATTGGACGAATGTCCAAGACATTTGTGCCACAAGAGGATTGATGCCCGAGATGCACCCGGCAGAAAGTCGTGGCGCAGTGGTGCGCACCATCTCTCTGCCGGGTGCGGGATGTCAGGGCAGCGCGTCGATGAGCGTCGAGACCTCGACGCGGGGGCCGGTGAAGAACGGGGTTTCCTCGCGGACGTGGCGGCGGGCCTCGGTGGCACGCAGATCACGCATGAGGTCGACGATGCGGTGCAGCTCGGGTGCCTCGAAGGCCAACAGCCACTCGTAGTCGCCGAGCGCGAACGACGCCACGGTGTTGGCGCGCACGTCCTTGTACTCGCGGGCCGCCATGCCGTGGTCGGCCAGCATCTTGCGACGCTCGTCGTCGGGCAGCAGGTACCAGTCGTAGGAGCGCACGAATGGGTACACGCAGACGTACTTCCCCGGCTCCTCGCCGGCCAGGAAGGCCGGGATGTGACTCTTGTTGAACTCGGCGGGCCGGTGCAGGGCGACGTTACTCCACACCGCGTCGCTGGCGCGACCGAGCAGGGTCTCGCGGCGGAACCGCTGGTAGGCGGCCTGGATCGCCTCGACCTCCGCCGCGTGCCACCAGATCATGAAGTCGGCGTCGGCACGCAGCCCGGACACGTCGTAGACGCCGCGCACCACGACACCGGCGTCCTCGAGCGACTTGAAGAAGTCGGTGGCATCCGATTTCACCTGGTCACGGTCGTCGCCGAGTTCCCCGGGGCGCACGGCGAACACCGAGAACATCACGTATCGGATCGTGGAGTTGAGTTCTGCGTAATCCAAGCGGGCCATACCTGACATCGTGCCACCGCCGCCGTGGGCGGACGCAGCCAGGTCCACCGGCCGACACCGCCGGACGAGGCGCGTCAGGCCAGGTCGGCGAGCAGCGCAGACACTGCGCGTTCGGCCTGGGCGATGCACGCGGGCACACCGACTCCCGCATACGACGACCCGGCGAGCGCGAGCCGCTGCGGCCGCGCACCCATCGCCTGCTGCATCGCGACCAGATGTCCCGATCCATACACGGGAAGGCCATTGGTCCATCGCTGGACGTAGATGTCGACGACCCGTGACGACACCGGCTCGACCCCTGCGGCGCGGCACACCACATCGAGGTCCTCCAGGGCCTCGATGCGCAGCCGTTCCTCGACGTCCGGCTCCTCCTCGACCCGCGGAACCGGGGCACCGAACCGGCCGAACGACGCCCGCACCGAGACGGGCCCGCCGTTGTCCGACACGTGCGCCCACTTCTGCGAGCTGAGCGTGAACGCCTTGGCGCGCAGGCTCTCCCCCGTCGCCACGAGGACACCCGAATGATCGGGCAACGTGGTGCCCGGTTCGAGCGCGATCGACACGACCACCGACGAGGCGCCGCGTACCCCTCGCAGCCGGGCGGCCAGATCCGGGCCGGCCGGGTCCACGAGCGGCGCCGCATCCCAGGCGGGGATCGCGAGCACCACCCCGTCGTAGTCGCGGTCGTCCCCGTCGCCGGTGGCGAGCCGCCACCCGGTCGCGGTGGGCTCGAGTCCGGTGACCGGTCGACCGGTCTCGGGTTCCACCCCCGCGGCCTCGACAAGCGCGTCGAGCAGCACACGGTAGCCGCCCACGAGGGTGCCGAAGACGGGTCCGGAACCGGTGGAGGCGGTGATGAGCGCGTTGACGGCCTCGGTGAGGCTCGCCGCGCCGGCGTCGAGCCTCGCGGCGAGCGTGGGCAGCGCCTCGCGCAGGCCGATGTCACCGGCGAGACTGGAGTACACACCGCCGAGCATGGGGTCGACACTGCGGGACACGACGGATTCCCCGAAGCGATCGGCGACGAGCTCGCCCACCGTCGGGTCGGCGGCGGAATCCCAGGTCAACGGCCGCTGAGTCTCGGTGCGGATGCGATCGAGGTCGGCCGGGTCGACGAGACCCCCGACCGCATCCGCGGTGGCGGGGATGCCCATCAGCGCGGGCGCGGGCAGCGGGTGCAGCGTCTCGCCGGACCACACCGCGGGGCGGCGTCCGGTCGGCGACACGACCCGGTCCCCCAGGCCCAGTTCCCGGACCAGACCGAGCGCCTCGGGACGCCGGACGATGAACGCCTCGGCACCGACGTCGACGGCCAGGCCGCCGACCGTGGCGGTGTGCAGGATGCCGCCGATCCGCTCCGACGCCTCCAGGACGTCGATCCGCGCCTCGGCGCCCAGCTCACGGCGCAGACGGTAAGCGGCCGTGAGGCCGGAGATCCCCGCGCCGACGACCGCGACCCGCACTCCGCCGGACATCAGACGCTGTGCACCAGTTCGACGACACGGGTCAGAACGTCCGGATCAGTGTCCGGCAGCACTCCGTGTCCGAGGTTGAAGATGTGGCCGACGGCGCCGGCTGCGATGGCGCGTTCCCCGTCGGCGATGACCCGGCGGACCTCGCGGTCGACCACCTCGGGCCCGGCGAACAGCAGCGTCGGGTCGAGGTTGCCCTGGACGGCCTTGCCGGGTCCGACGCGGCGGGCGGCCTCGTCGAGCGGCACCCGCCAGTCGACGCCGATGACGTCGGCGCCGGCGTGGGCCATCGGCGCGAGCAACTCACCGGTTCCGACGCCGAAGTGGATCCGGGGCACGCCGTAGTGCGCGATCTCGGCCAGCACGCGGGTGCTGTGCGGGGCGACGAAGGTCTGGTAGTCGGCGGCCGACAGCATGCCCGCCCAGGAGTCGAAGAGCTGGATGGCGTCGACACCGGCGTCGAGCTGGACCTGTAGGAACGCGATGGTGATGTCGGCGAGGCGGCCCATGAGCTTCGACCACGTCTGCGGGTCGCCGTGCATCATCGCCTTGGTGCGCTCGTAGTTCCGGCTCGGGCCGCCCTCGATGAGGTAGGACGCGAGGGTGAACGGCGCTCCCGCGAAACCGATCAGCGCCGCGTCGTCGAGCTGTTCGAGCAGCAGCCGCACACCGTGCGCGATGGCGCCGACCGCGGCCGGTTCCAGGCGCGGGATGCGATCGACATCGGCGGCCGTGCGGACGGGCTCGGCGATGACCGGGCCGGTGCCGGCGACGATGTCGAGATCGATGCCGGCGGCCTTGAGCGGGACGACGATGTCGGAGAACAGGATCGCGGCGTCGACGTCGTGGCGCCGGACCGGCTGCATGGTGATCTCGCAGACCAGCTCCGGGTCGAAGCAGGATTCGAGCATCCCGTGGTCTGCGCGGATGGCGCGGTACTCGGGCAGTGACCGACCGGCCTGCCGCATGAACCACACCGGTCGGCGTGACGGGGTCCCACCCGTGGCCGCGGCGACGAGCGGCAGGTGCGACCGATGGACCCGGGTACCAGTTGCGTTCGACATCACCGCTTACTCTGCCATGTTCGGGGTTGTGACCTGCCCCGGCCCGCCCATCCGCGTCCCGGATCGACCGGCTCGACCTCCGGGTCCCCATCTCTGGGGACGAGATTCGGCGCGCCTCCGCCGCAGCCAGGCGTTTCACACCTACGGTCGAACGGTGACTTCTTCGGGAGCTCCGGACGAGCCTGCTGATTTCCGCGCCGCGGTGGAGTCGCTGCATGCTGCCCGGGTCCGGCGTGAGATCGAGGTCGGACCCATCCGCCCGCCGCAACGCCTCGCCCCGTACAGCTACGCCGTCGGCGCCGAGGTGCGCCCACCCGACGACCTCGACGTCGTGCCCACCGACTCGCAGGGCAGCGCCTTCGGCCGGCTCATCCTGCTCTACGACCCGGCCGGTCAGGACGCCTGGAACGGCACCATCCGCCTCGTCGCCTACCTCCAGGCCGAGGTCGAGGCCGCCCTCGCCATGGATCCGCTGCTGCCCGAGGTGGCCTGGAGCTGGCTGTCGGACGCCCTGGGTGTCCCCGTCGGTGAGAGCGCGACGCCCGAGGGCTCGGCGCACCGGGTGGTGGTGACCGCGCTCGGCGGCACCGTCACCTCCACGACGTCGGTGCGCTACGGCGACATCGCCGGGCCGCCACGTGCCCATCAGCTCGAGGTGCGGGCCTCGTGGACCGCACTGTCCTCCGAAGGCCTCGACGCCCATCTGGAGGCATTCTGCGACGTCCTGGCGTCCGCCGCCGGTCTGCCCCCGGCGGGAGTGACCCAGTTGGGTCCGACGTGAGCACCGTGGCCGGCCCACCCGAGGATCCGACGCCCGCCGAACCCGAGGTCGAACCGCTGCTCACCCCGGCCGACGGCGTGCCGCCGGTGCTGTCCACGGCCGAGGAGTTCGCCGACGCCGCCGAGGCCCTGGCCGCCGGTGAGGGACCCATCGCGGTCGACACCGAACGCGCCTCCGGTTACCGGTACTCCCAGCGCGCCTACCTGATCCAGATCAAGCGGCGCGGCGCGGGCAGCTTCCTGCTCGACCCGATCGCCGACCCGGATGCGCTGGCCCCGGTGATCGAGGCGCTACGCGGCCCGGAATGGGTGCTGCACGCCGCCGACCAGGACCTCCCCTGCCTGCGCGAACTCGGTTTCGTCTGCGTCGAGCTGTACGACACCGAGCTGGCCGGACGCCTCCTCGGGCTGAGCAAGGTGAACCTGGCGGCCATGGTCGCCCAGTTCCTCGGCCTCGGTCTGGTGAAGGGGCACGGCGCCGCGGACTGGTCCCGCCGGCCGCTGCCCGACGAGTGGCTCAATTACGCCGCACTCGACGTCGAGGTGCTCGTCGAACTACGGGATGCGATGGACGCCGCGCTCGTCGAGGCCGGCAAGGACCGCTGGGCGCGTGAGGAGTTCGCCCACATCCTGTCGCGTCCCCCGGCTCCGCCGCGGACCGACCGGTGGCGCAAGACGTCGAACATCCACACCGTGAAATCCGCGCGTGCACTCGCCGCGGTGCGCGAACTGTGGACGGCGCGGGAGCAATTGGCCGAGCGGCGCGACGTCGCGCCGGGCCGCGTACTGCCCGACACCGCGATCGTCAACGCCGCAACCGTCGACCCGAAGACGAGCGCCGAACTGACCCGCCTGCCGGTCTTCGGCGGCCCGCGGCAGCGGCGTCAGGCCGGGATCTGGCTGAACGCGCTCAAGCGGGCGCGGGAACTCCCCGAAAGCGAGCTGCCGGCCCGCAAGACTGCCGGAACCGGCCTGCCACCGGTGAACCGGTGGGAGCAGCGGAACCCGGAGGCGGCGGCCCGGATGGCACGAATCCGCCCGGCACTCAAGGGCATCGCCGAGGCCAACACGCTCCCGGTGGAGAACCTCCTCGCCCCCGACGTCGTCCGGCAGTTGGCCTGGGACGGCCTGTCCGGGGAGGTCACCGCCGAGGCGGTCGACGCCTACCTCGCCGGCGCGGGTGCGCGGCAGTGGCAGCGGTCGCTCACGGTCGAGGCGCTCGCCGAGGCCCTGGTGGAGGCGGATAAGACGGACGGCGCCACCGGGTAGACGCTCCCCGAGTAACCGGGCGGGGTTCTGGGTACGCGTCCTCGCGTAGACACCGAGGACCTCTCCTCGCATGGACACCGAGGACCCCTCCTCGCATGGACACCGAGGACCCCTCCTCGCGTAGACACCGAGGACCCCTCCTCGCGTAGACACCGAGAACCCCACAGAACGGGAGCAACACGTGGCCACAGTCTCCGTCGGCATCGACTCCGACCTCGAGCCCGCGCGGGCATGGGCCCTCGCCAGCGACCTGGAACGCTTCGACGAGTGGATGACGATCTTCGGCGGGTGGAAGTCGCCGGTCCCCGACACGATCGGCGAGGGCACCGACATCTCGTCGCTGATCAAGGTCAAGGGTTTCCGGAACGTGATCCACTGGACCATCACCGAATACGACGAGCCGCGCCTGATCGCGCTGTCGGGATCGGGCCGCGGCGGGGTGCACATCGAGTTGGCGATGAAGGTCGACGAGATCGCCGACGGCTCACGGTTCGACCTGTCCGCGCAGATCTCCGGCGGACTGCTCAACGGACCGGTCGGGCGGCTCGTCGCCAGGGTTCTGGAATCCGATGTGCGCCAGTCGATCTCCAACCTGGCCGCGCTGCGCTGAGCCAACTCCGGCGCCGGCCGGCCCACACCGCCGGCCCGGAGGGCCTCGAGGTCAGTCCTGACCGGGGGCTTCCGCCGGGGCCTCCGCGGTCGTCTCGACCTGGGTCTCGGCCGTCGGATCGACCGGGGCCTCGGCGGACTCGATGCCGGGGGTGGCGTGCATGCCCGCGACCGTCGCGGTGATCGAGCGCGCGAGGTCCTGGGCGGTGAGACCCAGGTCGGAGAGGATCTCGCCGCGTGAGGCATGCGCGATGAACTCCTGCGGGATGCCCCTGATCTGGACCGGGACGGTCACCTCGGCGGCCGACAGCGCGCCGGCCACCGCGGAACCCACGCCGCCGTTGACGCAGCCGTCCTCGAGGGTGACCACGAGACGGTGGTTGCGGGCCACCTCCACCACCGACGCCGGGACCGGCAGCACCCAGCGTGGGTCGACGACGGTCGCGTCGATCCCCTGCTGCGCCAGGCGTTCCGCGGTGTCGACGGCGAGCGCGCAGAACGCGCCGACCGCGACGATGAGCACGTCGCCACCGGCCGGACCGGCCTGCCGGTCGGCACGGTGCAGCACGTCGACTCCGTCGTCGAGTCGCTCGACGGCCCGGATGTCCTCGGGCACGGCGCCTTTCGAGAAGCGCAGGGCGGTGGGGCCGTCGTCGACGGCGAGCGCCTCGTCGAACTCCTCTCGCAGACGCAGCGCATCGCGGGGTGCGGCGACCTTGAGTCCGGGCACCATCGCCATCAGCGACAGGTCCCACATGCCGTGATGGCTGGGGCCGTCGGGTCCGGTGATCCCGGACCGGTCGAGCACGAGGGTGACCGGCTGCTCGAGAAGCGCCACGTCCATCAGCAGCTGGTCGAACGCGCGGTTGAGGAACGTCGAGTAGATCGCGACGACCGGGTGCAGCCCACCGAGTGCGAGACCGGCGGCGGACGTCATCGCGTGCTGTTCGGCGATGCCGACGTCGAAGAAGCGGTCCGGGTAGCGCTCGCAGAACGGCGTGAGGCCGGTCGGGCCGGGCATGGCGGCGGTGATGGCTACGACGTCGGGCCGGTTCGCGCCCGCCTCGAGCAGGGCCGCGGAGAACACCGAGGTCCAGTCCTGCGGCGCCACGCTGGTGGGGCGCCCGGTGACCGGGTCGATGATGCCGGTGGCATGCATCTGGTCGGCCTCGTGGTTCTCGGCGTGCGCATAGCCCATGCCCTTGCGGGTGACGGTGTGCACGATGACCGGGCCGCCGTAGTCGTGGGCGTTGCGCAGCGCCGACTCGACGGCTCCGATGTCGTGGCCGTCGACCGGGCCGACGTATTTCAGGCCGAGGTCGGTGAACATGGCCTGCGGGCTCAGCAGGTCCTTGAGGCCGCTCTTCATCCCATGCAGGACCGCGTAGGCGGGTTCGCCTACGACGGGCACCTGCTTGACGACGCGACGGCTCTCGTCGAGGAACTTCTCGTAGCCGGGCTGAAGGCGCAGGCCGGAGAGATGGCGGGCGAGACCGCCGATGGTCGGCGCGTAGGAGCGGCCGTTGTCGTTGACGACTATCACGATGCGGCGGTTGGCGGCGGCGATGTTGTTCATCGCCTCCCAGCACATGCCGCCGGTGAGTGCGCCGTCACCGACGACCGCGACGACGGTGCGGTCGGGCTGGCCGGTCAGCTCGAAGGACTTCGAGAGGCCGTCGGCGTACGACAGCGCCGCCGAGGCGTGGGAGGACTCGACCCAGTCGTGTTCGGACTCCGCGCGCTCCTGGTAGCCCGTGAGACCGCCCCGCTGGCGCAAGTGATCGAAACCGTCCTTGCGTCCGGTGACGATCTTGTGGACGTAGCACTGATGCCCGGTGTCGAAGATGATCGGGTCGTGCGGCGAGTCGAACACGCGATGGATACCGAGGGTGAGTTCGACGACGCCCAGGTTGGGGCCGAGATGCCCGCCGGTCGCCGCGACCTTCTCGATCAGGAAGGCCCGGATCTCGGCGGCGAGGGTCTTCATCTCCGTCTCCGAGAGGGACCGCAGATCGGCCGGCGAGCTGATCCGGTCGAGCACACCCATCGTTTCCTCCATCGTGTGACGCTCCCCCGGGAACGCCTGTTCACAACCTCGGGGGCATCCCCCGGTTCATAACCCGTCAGTCTACGGAAGCATTCGGACCGCCCCCGCCTCGCGGATGGCGGCGGCCGGGTCCGCCGGCGCCCCGCGTCCGATCGTTCTCAGGCCCGGACCAGGCAGGCAACCGCTTCGACGTGGTGTGTCAGCGGGAACGCGTCGACCCCGCGGATGTCGACGATGCGATAGCCGGCGCGGACGAAGAGACCGAGATCACGCGCGAAACGCGCGGCGTCACACCCGACGTGGACCACGACCGCCGGCTCGGCCGCGGCGATCGCGGTGACGACCCGCTCGCCGGCACCGGTGCGCGGCGGGTCCAGGACGACGACATCGGGCCGCTCGCCGAGGTCGGCGAGGCGTGCGGCGACCTCGCCCCGGTGGGTGGTCACGCGATCTCCGTCGTCGGCGAAGGTACGGTCGGCGGCCTGCAGGGCCCCGGCGTCAGAGTCGACGACGTGCACCTGCTGCAGCCCGTCGAAGCCCTCCGCGTCGAGCAGGGCCGCGGCGAAGACCCCCGCCCCGCCGTACAGGTCCCATGCGACCCGCGGCGACGACGGCAACTGCGCGCGGGCGAACTCGACGACGGTGTGCGCGTACGCCGCCGGCGCCGCACGGTGTGCCTGCCAGAACCCGCCGACCGGGATGTGCCACTCTCGTGCACCGACCCGCTGGACGGCCGTCGACTCCCCCTCCACCACGGTGTGCGCGCGTCGCGCGGCACGCCGCTGCCGGTTCTTCTGTGCGCGGCGCCGGGGGTCGCCCCGGCGCACCTCGGTGACGGGCGCGAGCTCGGTGATGTGACGGCCGCCGTCGGCGTCGAGCACGACGGCGAGCTCGGCGTGCGGGGTGAACCGCCGGTCGTCGAAGTCGTCGATCATCCCGGGTGCCGGCTGCACGCAGACCTCGCCCACGACCTTCGACCCGCGGAACGCGTGCTGCCCGGCCCTTCCCCGCCCGTCGACGGCGAGCCGGGTGCGGATGCGCCATCCGGTGTCCGGTCCCGGCAGCCGGACGACGCCGCGGCCGGCGACTTCGGTGTGTGCGATCGCCGCGTCATCGAGGTGGCCGACGCGGGCGAGGACGTCGAGCAGCACGTCCCGCTTGAGCCGGCGGCCGTGGTCGGGATCGATGTGCCCGAGGTCGCAGCACCCGGCGCCGGCGGCCGCGGCCGGGCACGGCGTGGGGACCCGGTGCGGCGACGGGTCGAGTATCTCGACGGCGTCGGCACGCCAGTACGAGTCATGACGGTCGTCGGTGATCTCGGCGACGACGCGTTCGCCGGGGATCGCGCCGCGCACGAACAGCACCCGTCCGTCCGCCCGGCCGACGGCCTCGCCGCCGTTCGCGGGTCGGTCGACGGCGACCTCGATCCGCCGCGCGGTCTCCTTCTCGGTCACCGGTCCCGCCCCGTTCCCTGCCGATCCGTTTGCTGCCGATCCGTTTGCTGTCGATCCGTTTGCTGCCGATCCATGCCCTGCCGTTCCGTCTCTCCCAGCGCACGACGCGTCACACCCGGCGCCATGTACCGCTTGACGTCCTTGCGCCGGTCGGAGGAGCTGAGCTGCCACGGCACCGACGTGACCATCACCCCGGGCTCGAACAGCAGCCGCCCCTTGAGACGCAGCGCCGACTGATTGTGCAGGATCTGCTCCCACCAGTGACCGACCACGTACTCGGGGATGAACACCGTCACCACGTCGCGCGGGTGTTCGCGCCGGACGCGACGGACGTAGTCGATGACGGGGCGGGTGATCTCCCGGTAGGGCGAGGCGATCACCTTGAGCGGCACCGTGATGTCGCTGGCCTCCCATTCGCTGACCAGCTTGCGGGTGTCGCGGTCGTCCACGTTGACCGTGATCGCCTCCAGCACATCGGGTCTGGTCGCCCGCGCGTAGCGCAGGGCCCGCTTGGAGGCCATGTGCAGGCTCGAGACGAGGACGATGGAGTGTGTACGGCTCGGCAGCACGCCCTCGTCCTCCGCCTCGGCCAGTTCCAGCTCGTGCTGGACGGCCGCATAGTGCCGGTGGATCAGCTTCATCAGCGCGAAGAGCGCCACCATCGTCAGGACCGCGATCCAGGCGCCGGAGGTGAACTTGGTGACCAACACGACCACCAGCACGGCCGCGGTCAGCACGAAGGCCACCGCGTTCACGATCCTGGACTGCATCATCCGGCGGCGTGCACTCGGGTCGGATTCGGTGCGCAGCAACCTGCTCCAGTGCCGCACCATGCCCAACTGGCCGAGGGTGAACGACACGAACACCCCGACGATGTACAGCTGGATCAGCGTGGTCACCTGCGCGTCGAAGGCCACCACGAAGACGATCGCGACGACAGACAGGAAGAGGATGCCGTTGCTGAACGCGAGCCGATCACCGCGCGTGTGCAACTGCCGCGGGAGGTAGCGGTCCTGGGCGAGAACCGATCCGAGGACCGGGAAACCGTTGAACGCCGTGTTCGCCGCCAGCATCAGGATCAGGGCGGTGACCACCACGACGAGATAGAAGCCGGCCGGGAACGAGTCGAACACCGCGCGGGCGATCTGGGCGATCATCGACTTCTGCTGATAGCCGTCCGGGGCGCCGATGAGATCGGCAGCCGGGTCCATGACGTATTTCGCGCCGATCTCCTGCGCGAGGACCACGATGCCCAGCAGCAGCGTGATCGACAGCGCGCCGACCATCACCAGCGTCGTCGCCGCGTTGCGCGACTTCGGTTTCCGGAATGCCGGGACGCCGTTGCTGATGGTCTCCACACCGGTCAGCGCCACGCAGCCGGAGGAGAACGACCGGGCGACGAGGAACACCAGCGCCAGCCCCGTCAGGTCGTCGTTGTCGGCTCGGATACCGAAGTCCGCGGTCTCCGAACGGATTTCCGAGCCCATGACGAAGATCTCGGTGAAACCCCAGATGAGCATGGCGAACACGCCGATGATGAATGCGTACGTCGGCAGTGCGAGCAGCGCGCCGGACTCGTTGATCCCGCGCAGGTTGATCGCCGCGAGCAGCACGATCGCACCGACGCAGAACCACACCTTGTGGTCGTCGACGAAACCGATCGCCGAGCCGATGTTCTCGGCCGCGGCGGTGACCGAGACGGCCACGGTGAGCACGTAGTCGACGAGCAGCGCGCTGCCGACCGCCAGCCCCGCGTTGGGCCCCAGGTTCAGCGTGACGACCTCGTAGTCGCCGCCACCCGAGGGATAGGCGTGTACGTTCTGGCGATAGGCGGCGACCACGACCGCGAGCACCACCGCGACCGCGACGGCCACCCAGGGGGTGAACGCCAGCGCGGACAGGCCCGCCACCGACAGCACGAGGAAGATCTCCTGCGGCGCGTAGGCGACCGAACTGATCGCATCGGATGCGAAGACGGGTAGGGCGATCCGTTTGGGGAGAAGCGTGTGGCCCAGCTTGTCGCTGCGGAACGGCCTGCCGAGCAGCAGTCGCTTCGTCGCAACGGACACCTTGGTGAGGGTGGACACCAGGCAACCCTAGAGCCTCCGCCGCGCGGCGGGTAGGTTCGACTCGCGGCACACACGCCGCGTCACGAAGGGAATGTCGTGCAGGTAGTCATCATGGGTTGCGGGCGCGTCGGGTCGTCGCTCGCGATGGCGATGCAGAAGCGCGGACACGACGTCGCGATCATCGACCGCGACCCCTCCGCCTTCGCCCGGCTCAGCTCCGACTTCGTCGGCCGGACCATCACCGGTGTCGGCTTCGACCGGGACATCCTCGTCAAGGCCGGCATCGAGCACGCCGACGCCTTCGCCGCGGTGAGCTCCGGTGACAATTCCAACATCATCTCGGCGCGGGTCGCCCGCGAGACCTTCGACGTCGAACGTGTCGTCGCCCGCATCTACGACGCCAAGCGCGCCGAGGTGTACGAGCGTCTCGGCATCCCGACCGTCGCCACCGTCCCGTGGACGACCGAGCGGTTCGTCACCGCGCTCGGCGAGACCGCGACCACCGAATGGCGTGACCCGTCCGGCGGTCTGGCGATCGCACAGATCGACGTCGACGAATCGTGGATCGGGACCACGGTGACCAAGTTCCAGGAGCTCACCGGCGCCCGCGTGGCATTCCTCACCCGCGTCGGGCGCCCCGTCCTGCCGGATCCGAAAACCGTTCTGCAGCAAGATGACGTCGTGTACGGCGCGGTCCTGCTCGACAACCTGAAGTACGCGCGCGAGGTCGCCGCGCAGCCGTTCCAGCAGGCCGAGTCCTGAAGAAGAGGGAGCCGAAGTGAAGGTCGCCATCGCCGGAGCCGGAGCCGTCGGACGGTCCATCGCCCGCGAGCTGCTCGCCAACGACCACGAGGTCACCCTGTTCGAACGCAAGGCCGACCACATCGAGCCCGACGCCGTGCCCGGTGCCATGTGGGTCCTCGCCGACGCCTGCGAGCTGTCGCGCCTGGAGGACGCGCAGCTGCAGACCTTCGACGTGATGATCGCCGCGACCGGCGACGACAAGGCCAACCTCGTCGTGAGCCTGCTGGCCAAGACCGAGTTCGCCGTCAACCGCGTGGTGGCCCGCGTCAACGACCCCCGCAACGAGTGGCTGTTCGGCGAGGACTGGGGTGTCGACGTCGCGGTGTCCACACCCCGGCTGCTCGCCTCCCTCGTCGAAGAGGCGGTGTCGGTGGGTGACCTGGTCCGTCTCATGACATTCCGCCAGGGTCAGGCCAACCTCGTGGAGCTGACGCTGCCGCCGAACACGCCGCTCGCCGGCAAGCCGGTACGCAAGCTGGAGCTGCCGCGGGACGTCGCTCTCGTCACCATTCTGCGTGGCGGCCGCGTCATCGTGCCGCAGTCCGACGATCCGATCGAGGGCGACGACGAACTGATCTTCATCGCCCCCGAGGAGGCCGAGGGCGCGCTCTACGAGGCGATGCGGATCGCCCGCTGATCACGCCGTGCCGTCGCCGGGGTCCTCGTGTTGCTGCGGGGACGCATGCTCGGGGGATGCGCGCTCGGGGGATGTGTGGTCCGGATTCCCGTGCCGCTGGTCCGAGTGCTCCTCGCGGACCGCGCGGCGCACCAGCAGGATCGTCGCGAGCACCACAAGCGCGGTCAGCGGCCACCCCATCGCGATGCGGGTCACGGCCAGCCAGCCGGTCGCGCCGGCGTCGTAGAGCTCGGACTGGGTGAGGTAGCGGGCCGCGAACACCAACGCCCACAGGGCGGTGGCGATGTCGTAGGCGCGCAGCGTCGGCTTGTGCCGTCGCCACGCGGTGCCCTCGCCGTTGACGAGGTGCCATGCGACGCCGATCAGGGGCCAGCGCACCAGGATCGACGCGAGGAACACGATCGCGTAGGCGAGGGTGGTCCAGATCCCGAAGAGGAAGTAGCCCTTGGCGTCACCGACCCGATGGGCGATGAAAACGCAGATGCCGACTCCGATCAGGCCGGACAGCGCCGGTGTGAGCGGTTCACGGCGCCACAGCCGGATCGCGAAGATGCCCGCCGCCACGGCGAGGGCGGCGATGATGGCGGCCCGCAGTCCGAAGAAGGAGTTGACGGGCACGAACACCACCACCGGGACGGTTGAGTAGATCAGCCCGGAGACGCCGCCCATCTGCTCGAGCACCGTCGGCGCGGGCGCCTGCGATCCGGTCTCGGACGCTCCGGTCTCGGACGCTCCGGTCCGGGATGATCCGGTCTCGGGCGCGGGATCAGGGGTCACTCGTCGGTGCCCTGCAGTTCGTAGTAGGGGTTGTAGATCACCTTGTGGCCGTCCTGGACGGCGACGCGCCCCCGGACGGTCAGCCTGCGGCCGGGTTCGAGCCCGGCGATGCGGTTGCGACCGAGCCACTTCAACAGCACGATGTCGGTGCCGTCGAAGAACTCCGCCTTCACGCCGGCCTTGGCGGTGCGCGAACAGGTCTCGACCGCGCGCAACTCGCCGTGCATGGTGACCTCGTCACCTCGCGTGCAGTCCGATGCGCGCTGAGCGCCCGTCGCCTTGGACTCCTCGGCGATGCGCTCGGCGTCGACGTCCCCGAGGTCCTCGGTCAGCCGACGGGTCAGTCGCTTGAGATAGCCGGCTGTGGGCATCCCAACCTCCCAATGTGTTTCGTCCGGCACCGTGCGCAGCGCGGGCGGTGCCGATGCCACCGAACATATGATCGGTGGCTGTCCGCCAGCGTAGACCCGGCGTCGTCCGGTGACAACGTGACGACTGGGCTCTGGCCGCAGTCCGGGGAGCCACCCTAAGGCATGATCTTCGGGTGCCGACCATCGACGCTCCGCCAAGGAGGAAACGCCCGCCCGTCGCCGCCGCTCTCGTCGTCATCCCGGGCACCGGATCCGATGCCGATCACGTCACGCGCGCATTCGGTCCCGCCGCGGTCGCGCTGGGCACCGAGCTGGTCGCGCTGGAACCCACCCCGGCACTGATCGCCGGGCACCGGGCGGGTCTGGAACGCGCCGCGGAACAGCACGGACGCATCCTCGTCGGCGGGGTGTCGATCGGCGCGGCGATCGCACTGGACTGGGCCCTCGACGCGGGCGGACGACGCTGTGCCGGGGTGTTCGCGGCGCTGCCCGCATGGAGCGGCGACGCGGCCTCGGCGCCGGCCGCCGCGAGTGCGCGGTTCACCGCCGACGCCCTGGACACCGACGGCCTGGACGCGACGGTCGCGACGATGGCGGCCACCAGCCCGGACTGGCTGGCCGAGGAGTTGTCGCGGTCGTGGCGCCGCCTGTACCCCGCGCTGGTCGCCCAGCTGCGCGACGCGGCATCGTACGAGGCGCCGACCCCCGCACGGATCGCGGCGCTCGACGTCCCGCTCGCGCTCGTCGCAGCCGCCGACGACCCGATCCACCCGATCGACGTCGCCCGCGCCTGGCGGGACGCGGCGCCGCGGGCGGGGCTCGTCGAGGTCACCCTCGAGGCGTGGGGACGCAACCCCGCGCTCCTCGGCGACAGTTGTCTGGCGGTCTACCGCGACCTGACGGCTCCCCATCCGACCGACTCAGCCGAAGACCCGGCCGGCCCGGAGCCTCAGCGGCGCCGGAAGAACCGCTGCATGGCCGATCCCTCCGAGGGAGGCAGCGGCGGCTCCTCCTCCGGGTCGGGATCGGCGGCGAGGGACGGATCGGTGTGTCCGGCGGAGCCGGACCCGTCGGTGTAGGAGTTCTCGCCGTACACACGGGCATGGGCGACCTGGTCGAGGGCGCCGCCCGCGACCGGCTCCGACTGCGGCGCCCGGGCGGATTCGGGGACGGGCTGGACCTGCTGCTGCGCGGCGGCCCGCGCCTCCGCGTCGTCGAACATCTGCTGCTGGGCGGCGGCGACCTGATCGGCGAGCACCGGCGGCAGCACGATGGGCAGCGGATCGCGGGGCGGGTACGGCTCGGAACCGCGGCGCACCACGGTCTCGGCGAGCACGGCGCGGCTCAGCCGCGCGAGGTCGTCGGCACTCTCGCTGGGGCCGCTGCCGACGCAGCGCACCAGCCAGCGCGGACCGTCGACGCCGATGAAACGATGGGTCGCGCCGTCGGCCTCGGCGACCACCTCGCGGCCCCAGTGACCGTCCTCGACGCTGGTGGCGGCGCCGCTGTCGCGCAGCGACTCCGCGAGTTCGCGCACCACCTCGCGCCACAGGCCCGGCGTCTTGGGCGCGGCGAAGGCGCTCACCGAGATCCGGCCGATCGGGGTGACGAGATAGACGTTCTGCGGCTGGTGGTCCTCGGACATCTCGACGGTCACCTGACCGCCCTCGACGACCGGCACGAGCACCGAGCCCAGGTCGAGGTGGGAGTTCTCCAGCTCACGCGGATGGGTCGCGAGGGCGTCGATGTCGTAGGGACCCAGGGCCTGGCCGACCCGCAGTTCGTCGGACGTGTTCTTCGTCATCGCCTACTCCTCGTCGCCGGCTTCACGACATGCACATTAATCCACGGTGGTGCGGCGAGATCCGCTTGGCGAGCTCAACCCAGGATGGCGTGTCCGCCGCTCGACCCGTAGCCGCCTTCGCCGCGGCTCGTCTCGTCGAGCTCGTCGACCTCCACGAATTCCGGGAGCTCGACGCGCTGGATGATCAGCTGCGCGATCCGGTCCCCGCGCGAGATGGTGATCGACTGCTCGGGGTCGAGATTGATCAGGCACACCTTGATCTCGCCGCGGTATCCGGCGTCGATGGTTCCCGGGGTGTTGACGATCGACAGGCCCGCGCGGGCGGCGAGTCCGGAGCGCGGATGGATGAGGCCGACGGTGCCGTACGGCAGGGCGATCGCGATGCCGGTGCCGACGAGCTGGCGGCGACCCGCGGGGAGTTCGAGGTCGATCGCCGAGCACAGATCGACACCCGCGTCACCGGGATGGGCGCGGGTGGGCAACGGCAGATCGGGGTCGAGACGACGCACCGCGATGGGCGGCAGAGGGGGAAGATCTGTGGTCACGCACGCAGACTACGCTGACGCGAGTGAGCGGACCTCATTCAGACAGCACCGGCGGCGCCGACCTGTACGACGAGCGACTCCACGTCCCGTGGTGGTGGTGGCCGGTCGCCGTGATCGTCACCGGCGTCGTCGGCTACGAGATCCAGCTGTCGGCACACGGCAGCAAGTGGAGCATCATCGGCTATGTCGCGACCGCGATCATCTGCGTCCTGCTGCTCTCCTCGATGAGCCGCACCCGCGTGCGGGTGACCGCCGACGGCGAGCTGCAAGCGCACCGCGCCCGACTCCCCCGCTCGGTCATCGCCCGCGGCGCCACGATCCCGGCGACCGCGAAATCGGCCGCACTCGGCCGACAACTCGACCCGGCCGCCTACCTCGTGCACCGGTTCTGGGTGAAGACGATGGTGCTGCTGGTCCTCGACGACCCCGACGACCCGACGCCCTACTGGCTGGTGTCGACGCGCCATCCCGACAAGGTCCTCGCCGCCCTCGGGGTCCCCGATGCCGCCGCCGACCGGCCCGACCCGAAGGCGTAGACAGTCGCCGAAGGTACAGGCGGCGCGGCCGGTCACGCTCGCCCGGGACCCGCAGCTCCGGCCGGGTCTCCCCCAGAAGACGAAAGGGCCGCGCCCGGTCGGCGCGGCCCCTTTTGTCGCTGAGGATGTATCGTCTGCGGATCAGGCGCAGTCGACGCAGATCATCTGGTTGCCGTTCTCCTCGGCCAGCCGGCTGCGGTGGTAGACGAGAAAACAGCTGCTGCAGGTGAATTCGTCGTCCTGCTTGGGGATGACCCGCACCGACAGTTCCTCGCCGGAGAGGTCCGCGCCCGGGAGCTCGAACGACTCGGCGGTGTCGGATTCGTCGACGTCGACCGCCGCGGACTGCGCCTCACTGCGGCGGGCCTTCAACTCCTCGAGAGAGTCCTCGCTGAGGTCCTCGGTTTCCGTACGTCGTGGCGCGTCGTAATCAGTAGCCATTGTGTGCCTTCTTGTTTGCGGTGTGAGGGGGCGCTCTCGGCCGCGGCTTGTGGCCGTGACCCAGGGTTGCGCACGACTCCGCCGGGATTGTCTTGCCGGTGGGTCACTGACAACGTCGAATTAGGCGGGATTCGTTCCCGGTAAACCGGCGTATTGTGTGACTTCGGTCACGGTTCGATATCGGCTTCACCCCGAGGCTGGAAGCGCGGGCGCCCGAAGAATAGACCACACCCCCTCAATCGTCAATGCACCACCGCGAATCCGTCCGTATTCTGCCGTTTTGCGCCGGTCCGGGGCCGATCGTCCGTCCCGGCTCCCGCCACCCGGCGAGGCTCGCCCGTCCCCGCCGGCCGACCATCTAGAGTGATCGGCGGATCGACCGCGGACACACCGCGTCGGCACGTCCGAATGCCCGGTTCCCATCGCGTGAGGAGTCAGTCCAGGTGGTCTCGAAAATCACGACCGGCTACCCGACCGACGAGGAGGGCCGCCCCTACAAGCGCCGCCGGTACGCCCCGGTGCTGGCGACCGTCGCGGTCCTGGCGGTGCTCGGCGTGATCGTGTGGTCGATCGTGCTGACCTCCGACGGCGAGGATTCGGTGCCCGTCTCGTGCAACCAGCCGACCCCGCCGTCGGCGACCGAGACCGTCGCCGACGGCGCCGCTCCGCCGCCCCCCGCCCCGGCGCTCACCCGCGTGCCGCGCGACGAGATGCTCGACGTCGCGCCCGCCCCGCTGTCGTCGTTCCAGGTCCGGGTCCTCAATGCATCCGGCGAGCGCGGCGCGGCCCGGTCGGTGTCGGAGGATCTCGCCGCCCACGGCTTCACGCCGGCTCCGGACACCCCGTTCGCCGACGACACCGTCTACCCCGATCAGGACCTCGACTGCGTCGGCCAGATCCGGTTCGGTCCGGCCGGGCGCGCCGCCGCCGCCGCGGCATGGCTGGCGCTCCCCTGCGCCGAGCTGATCGACGACGGCCGTCGCGGCACCCAGGTCGACATCGCCCTCGGAGTCCACCACTCCGCCGGCGAGCTCTCACAGGACGCGCAGGCCGCGCTCGAGGCACTGCGGTCGGCCGACCCGACCAACCCGGAGACCGGCGCCGATCCGGTGCTGGTGAAGGCCGTCCACGACGCCCCCTGCTGACCCCGCGGATCAGTCCCCGGTCAGGGGTTCGCGCGCACCCAACTCGTCCAGCAGCGCCAGGAACCCCTCGGCGATCCCCGGCGCCACGGCGACCGTGACGTGCCCCTCGTCGGCACGTGAGTCCGGCGGCGGGGTGATGACCACGGCGCCCGCCTCGGCGGCGATGAGACCACCGGCCGCCCAGTCCCAGGGACTCAGTCCGTGCTCGTAGTGCGCGTCCACCGCGCCCGCGGCGACCATGCACAGGTCCAGCGCCGCCGCGCCGATCCGGCGGATGTCGCGCACCCTCGGCAGCAGGTCTGCGACGATCCGTCCCTGCGCCCGGCGACGACCTGCGGCGTAGCCGAACCCCGTTGCGACGAGCGCGAGTTCGGTGCGCTCGACGGGGTTGCAGCGCAGTGGCGTGCGCGCGCCGTCGGCGCCGGACATCCAGGCCCCACCACCGCGGGTCGCGCCGTAGATGATCCCGCGGGCGACGTCCACGACGGCGCCCGCAACCGACTCCCCGTCGACCTGGGCGGCGACGGAGACCGCGTAGGCGGGCACGCCGTACATGAAGTTGACCGTCCCGTCGATCGGGTCGACCACCCACCGCACCCCGGACGGGACGGCCCGCGAGCCGCCGTCCTCCTCGCCGAGGATGTCGTCGTCGGGCCGGGCCTCGCGCAGCCGTTGCCGGATGAGGCGTTCGGTCTCGGTGTCGGCGAGGGTGACCGGATCGGTCTCCGTCGACTTGGTCGAGACCGGGTCCACCGCCGGTGTCGTGCCGAACAATTCGGGTCGGCGGCGTCGCACGTGGGCGGCCGCCTCCTGTGCCACGTCCACCGCGAGGGCGGCCAGTTCGTCCACCGGAATCGTCTGCTCCACGTCCTCAATGTCAGCACACGCGCGCCGCGGCCGTGTCACCGGTGATGTCGCGCGCATCTCGCTCGCACGCGCGGTTCCGGGCCGGGACACCGGAGAAGGTGCGCGCTCGCCCCGGCGCGCCGATAGCCTGATGGACGATCACCACCGTCCCGGAAGGGGAATTCACGACATGACCGACACTCCCACCAGCGCAGGCTCGCCCGTTCCCACCAACCTGGGCTTCGGCGTCGACGTCGGCGGCTCCGGGATCAAGGGCGGCATCGTCGATCTCGACACCGGCGAGCTGGTCGGCGAGCGGTTCAAGGTGCTCACCCCGCAACCGGCGACCCCGGAGTCCGTGGCCGGAGGCGTCGCCGAGGTCGTCGCGCACTTCGGCTGGGAGGGGCCGGTGGGCGTCACCCTGCCCGGCGTGGTCACCGACGGCATCATGCGGACCGCCGCGAACATCGACAAGGCCTGGATCGGCACCGACGTCTACGAGCTGTTCAGCAGCCACCTCGGCGGCCGCAAGGTGGCGGTGCTCAACGACGCCGACGCCGCCGGCATGGCCGAGGACGCCTACGGCGCGGGCAAGGGCGTCGACGGCGTGGTGATGCTGCTGACGTTCGGCACCGGCATCGGCTCGGCGATCATGATCAACGGCAACCTCGTGCCCAACACCGAGCTCGGGCACATGCAGGTGGGCAAGAAGGAGGCCGAGCACCAGGCGTCGTCGCGCGTCAAGGAGGAGAAGGGCTGGTCCTACGAGAAGTGGGCCGAGAAGGTCTCCGACGTGCTCCGGGCGTATGAGGCGCTGTTCTGGCCGAAACTGTTCATCGCCGGCGGCGGCATCAGCCGCAAGGCCGACAAGTGGATTCCGCTGCTCACCAACGAAACCCCGGTCGTGCCCGCCGCGCTGCGCAACACCGCGGGCATCGTCGGGGCCGCGATGGCCGTCGCGCAGGGGCTGAAGGCCTGAGGCCCGCCGCCGGCCCTGAAGCCCTGGGGCCCGCCGCCGGTCCTGAAGCCCTTAGGGCCCGCCGCCGGTCCTGAAGCCCTTAGGGCCCGCCGCCGGTCCGTGCCCTGTCCCCGGTTCCAGGGCCACCCCGCCGATTGACCAGGGCTTTGTCACACCTGCCGGCCCGATGTCGTTACAATGGTCGTCACCGGTCAGCTGAGCCGAAACCAAGCCCTTGTCCACGGCAGCCCGTGCTGCCGTGTCACGTGTCACAGCGACGACGCCGACCGGCGCACGACGCCGGAGGAGATGCCGACGCCGCGACACTGACAGAAGACACCACCGCAGAGAAGTTTCGAAAGGTTGTACGTGGCAGCCACCAAGACCCACCAGGGGGACGCCGAGGCCGAATCGACGGAGTCGACCGCCGCCTCTACCGAAACCCCGGTCAAGCGGACCGCCAAGAAGGCCGCGAAGAAGACCGCTGCCCGTAAGGCGCCCGCCAAGAAGGCGGCCAAGAAGGCCGCCAAGAAGGCTCCTGCGAAGAAGGCGGCCAAGAAGGCGACCTCCCCCGCCGGCGCCGAGGACCCGAACCTCGAGGCCGACGACGTCGACTCGATCGACGACATCGACGTCCCCGACACCGATCTCGAGGACGTGGAGATCGACGACATCGACGTCGACGACGAGGACGACACCGACGCGGCGGACTCCGAGGACGAGGACGAGGAGTCCGACGACGCCGAGGGCGCGGGCAAGGGCAAGAGCGAGAAGGCCGACACCAAGTCGGGCGACTTCGTGTGGGACGAGGAGGAATCCGAGGCCCTGCGTCAGGCCCGCAAGGACGCCGAGCTCACCGCGTCGGCCGACAGCGTGCGCGCCTACCTCAAGCAGATCGGCAAGGTCGCGCTGCTCAACGCCGAGGAGGAGGTCGAGCTCGCCAAGCGCATCGAGGCCGGCCTGTATGCCACCGAGCGGCTGCGCCGCATCATGGAGTCGGGAGAGAAGATCAGCACCGCGCAGAAGCGCGACCTCAACTGGATCTCCCGTGACGGCAACCGCGCCAAGAACCACCTGCTGGAGGCGAACCTCCGTCTCGTGGTCTCGCTGGCCAAGCGCTACACCGGTCGCGGCATGGCGTTCCTGGACCTGATCCAGGAGGGCAACCTCGGTCTGATCCGCGCCGTCGAGAAGTTCGACTACACAAAGGGTTACAAGTTCTCGACCTACGCGACGTGGTGGATCCGCCAGGCGATCACCCGCGCGATGGCCGACCAGGCCCGCACGATCCGCATCCCGGTCCACATGGTCGAGGTCATCAACAAGCTCGGCCGCATCCAGCGTGAACTCCTCCAGGACCTCGGCCGCGAGCCGACTCCGGAAGAGCTCGCCAAGGAGATGGACATCACCCCGGAGAAGGTGCTGGAGATCCAGCAGTACGCCCGGGAGCCGATCTCGCTCGATCAGACCATCGGCGACGAGGGCGACAGCCAGCTCGGCGATTTCATCGAGGACTCCGAGGCCGTCGTCGCGGTCGACGCGGTGAGCTTCACCCTGCTGCAGGACCAGTTGCAGTCGGTGCTCGAGACGCTGTCCGAGCGCGAGGCCGGTGTCGTGCGACTGCGCTTCGGCCTCACCGACGGCCAGCCGCGCACTCTCGACGAAATCGGTCAGGTCTACGGCGTGACGCGTGAGCGCATCCGTCAGATCGAGTCGAAGACCATGTCGAAGCTGCGTCACCCGTCGCGGTCGCAGGTGCTCCGGGACTACCTGGACTAGGATTTCCGCCGGCCGCCCCCGTCACCTGGTGACGGGGGCGAATGCGTTGTCGGGCCCGGGCGGGTATTCACGGACCTCGATGACGGCGTCGACCGGCAGCGGCCCGTACAGATGCGGGAACAGCATGGACGCGGGGTCGGTCGGAACGCCGGGCTCCCAGCGGATCTCGGCGCCGAGCCGATCCGGGTCGCAGATCAGCAGCAGGAGGTCGCACCTGCCGGCGAACAGGCGGTTCGCCGGCAGGTGCACCTGCTCCGGTGTGGAGAGATGGACGAATCCGCACTCGTCGAGGGACGGTGGCCGCAGGTGGGTCTGCTCACGGTTCGCGGCCCAGTCGTCGGCGGTGATGAGATGCGCCAGGACGGCGCGGTCGGTCGTCATCCGCCGATTGAGCCGTGTTCTGGACGTGCTGTCAAGGGCTGCACGAACACCGATCCGTGGCCGGCCACCCACGCGGTTTGGCGGTGAGTGCTCCGGGGTACACGAGTTCAGCGGCCCGGAGCTGTGAGCTGGGCCGCTCGCTTTCATCACAGACGTTTTCGGTGTGTTGCGGGTTGTAAACGGTGAGTGACGACACACCGGAGGCACCTGCTGGAACAATACGAACACCCGAATCGTCTGACAGAGTGAGGTTGACGCATCGCCCGGATGTGTCGGCTCGAAGGGACGGCGACCGGTTTCGGCGCCCGACCGGGACGGAGGAACAATGACTGACATCGCCACCACCACAGCCCCGATCTACATGCCGCTGACCGCTGCCGATCGGTGTGACCGCTGCGGCGCGGCCGCCAAGGTGCGTGCCGTTATGCCCAAGGGCGGCGAGCTCCTCTTCTGCCGCCATCACTTCAACGAGCACGAGGCTCGGTTGGTGGAGCTCAGCGCCACCGTCATCGAGTCCGAAGGTGAACTGGTCTGACAACCTCGTCATGGCCTGACGGGCGAGCCCAGACGACGTAACGCAGCGAAACCCGGCCGGATCGCTCCGGCCGGGTTTCGCTGTGTTCGACGGGGTCTCGGGTCCGCGCACCCACGCAGCGCGTTCAGCGCCACTCACGCAGGGCGGCGATGCGCTCCTTGAGCTGTTCGGCGGTGGCCATCGCGGTCGGCGGCCCGCCGCAGCGGCTGCGCAGCTCGTTGTGCACGAGTCCGTGCGGCTTGCCCGTGCGGTGATGATGCATGGCGACGAGGGTGTTGAGCTCCTTGCGCAGCGCGTGCAGGTTCTCGCCGGTGGACTCCGGCTTGCGGGCGGCCGGCCGCTGCTCCTCCGGTTCCCGGGCGGCCGCCGCCTTCGCCGAGCGGGCCGCCACCTGCTCGGCCTGGCGCTTCTGCAGCAGCGCGCGGACCTGGTCGGCGTCGAGCAGGCCGGGCAGGCCCAGGTAGTCGGACTCCTCGTCGCTGCCGGTGAAGGTGGAGGTGCCGAACGACGCGCCGTCGAAGATGACCTGGTCGAGCTCGGCGTCCGCGTGCAGCGACTGGAATGCGGGCTCGTCCTCCCCCGGCTCGTCCTTCTGCTTGTTCGCGTCGATGAGCAGCTGGTCGTCGAGGCCGTTGCTCTCGCGGTGCGGCTTGCCGAGGACGTGGTCGCGTTGCGCCTCCATCTGGCTGGCGAGGTCGAGCAGCACCGGCACCGACGGCAGGAAGACACTCGCGGTCTCACCGGGACGCCGTGATCGCACGAAGCGACCGATCGCCTGCGCGAAGAACAGCGGGGTCGACGAGCTGGTGGCATACACCCCGACCGCCAGGCGCGGGACGTCGACGCCCTCGGACACCATGCGGACCGCGATCATCCACTCGTCGGTGGACTCGGAGAACTCGGCGATGCGCGACGACGACTTGGGGTCGTCGGAGAGCACGAGCGTCGGCTTCTTGCCGGTGATCGCCTCGAGCAACTCCGCGTAGTCGCGCGCGGTGGACTGGTCGGTGGCGATGACGAGGCCGCCGGCGTCTGGCATGCCGCTGGCACGCAACTGGCCGAGGCGGGTGTGCGCGGCGGTGAGGACCGCAGGGATCCAGTCGCCGTGCGGGTCGAGCGCGGTGCGCCAGGCGCGGGCGGTCTGCTCGGCCGACATCGGCTCGCCGAGGCGCGCGGTGAACTCCTCGCCGGCGCTGGTCCGCCAACTCGCCTCACCCGAATAGGCGAGGAAGACCACCGGCCGCACGACGCCGTCCTTGAGCGCGTCGGCGTAGCCGTAGGTGTGGTCGGCCTTGGACCGCATGTGCCCGCCGGGTTCGGGTTCGTAGGTGACGAACGGGATCGGCGAGTCGTCGGAGCGGAACGGCGTACCGGTCAGCAGCAGGCGGCGTTCGGCGTCGCTGAACGCCTCGCGAATCGCGTCGCCCCAGCTCTTGGCGTCACCGCCGTGGTGGATCTCGTCGAGGATGACCAATGTGCGCCGGTTCTCGGTCCGGACGCGGTGCTTGGACGGGTGCGCGGCCACCTGCGCGTAGGTGAGGCACACGCCCTGGAAGTCCGAGCTGGTCGCGCCGGTCGAGTTGGAGAAGTTGCTGTCGAGGGCGATGCCGACGCGGGCCGCGGCCTCCGCCCACTGGTGCTTGAGGTGTTCGGTCGGTGCGACGACGGTGATCGCGTCGACGGTGCGGTCGTCGAGGAGTTCCCGGGCCACCCGCAGACCGAAGGTCGTCTTGCCGGCGCCGGGGGTCGCGACCGCGAGGAAGTCCTTCGGCTTGCGCGTCAGGTACTTGGTCAGGGCGCGCCGCTGCCAGGCGCGGAGGGACTGGAGGTTGGGCTTGGCGGGGCCGGTGCTGGTCGAGGGTTCGGCTGACGTCACGTGTGTGCTGCTCCTGACGGCGTTCGGTTCCCTGCCGGGCATGAAACGTCCCCTCGCGTGCGGTACCCGCAGCCGGAAGGGGACGTGGCGATCTTACCGCCGGAGCCCGCCCGGACCCTCATCACGACACCCGCCCGGATGGCATCCCGTCGCGACGCCGTGTGCGTGGACCGAACGACACACCTGGTGACCCGGCTACCCGCGTGGGCGCGCCATCGGGGATATTGAACTCATCACAACGCGCAAGAGGAATCCGGTCCCACTGGCCGACGACGAGGGGTCGTCGGTGGCTGGAGCGCGTCCGCCGTCACCTGCCGGGGTGCGCCCGTCGAGTGCGGTGACAGAACCGATCTCAGCACGCCCCCGCCCGGCCCGCCCACGCCGGCCTGCGCCGTTGTCCGCGGACCTCGATCTCACCGGGACCGCCGACACCCCGGCTCCCGAGCGGGCTCCCCTCGAGAGGACGTCGCGCCCGCCGGCCGACACCCACGAGGGCATCGACGATCCGGTCCCGGACGAACACGGGCAGACCCGGACCGAACAGACCGGCGACGGGCCCGGGACCGAACCGACCGGGGATGAACCGGCCGTCGAACCGGGGCCGCCGATCCTCCCGAACATCCATCGCGTGATCTGGCGGACCATCGTCAAGTCCTTCGACGACGGCATCGTCGGCTGGGCCGCCCAGGCGGCGTTCTGGCAGGCGTTGTCGCTGCCGCCGCTGCTGCTGGGTCTGCTGGGGTCGGTGGGCTACGTGTCGGGCTGGTTCGGTCCGGACACCGTCGACGTCGTCTACGACCGGATCATCGGGTTCGCCGAACGCACCTTCACCGAGACGGTCGTCGACGACCTCATCACCCCGACCGTGGACAGCGTGCTGGGACGCGGCCGGATCGGCCTGATGTCGGTGGGCTTCGTCCTGTCGCTGTGGGCCGGGTCATCGGCGATGTCGTGTTTCATCGCCTCGATCGTCAAGGCCCACGACCAGCACGAGGTCCGGCACCCGGTGTGGCAGCGGTTCTTCGCGCTGTTCCTGTACATCGCGTTCCTGAGCGTGAGCGTGTTCCTGCTGCCGCTGGTGGCGCTGGGACCGAACTATCTGCGGCGCATCGTGCCGGAGTCGTGGGGATCGTTCGTCACGACCCTGATCAACTACGGCTACTTCCCGTTCGTGTCGGTGCTGCTGATACTCGTGCTGACCACGCTGTATCACATGGCGCTGCCCAATCCGCTCCCGTGGCACCGGCTGATCGGCGGTGCGATCGTCGCGGGCGTCTTCTTCTGGGCCGCCAGCTACGTGCTGCGCTTCTACTTGACGAAGGTCACCGAGGCGGGCGTGTCCTACGGCGCGTTGGCGACGCCGATCGCGTTCCTGCTGTTCACCTACTCACTCGGGTTCGGGATCGTCGCAGGCGCCGAGTTCAACGCCGCGGTGCAGCAGTTCTGGCCCGCGAAGCTGTCCCCGACCGTCCAGGTCCGGCACTGGGTGAACTCGCAGACCTCCGAGTTCACCGACCAGCTGCGCACGATCCCGGATCGCCTGTCGTCGGGACCGATCCGCCGCTCGCCCCGCGAACGCGGGCGCGGGCGGGGCGGCGACTGATCGGTCCCCGACGCCGGGCAACGCGACGACTACTTGCGCAGCTTGCTGTAGATCTTCTTGCACTTCGGGCACACCGGGGAGCCGGGCTTGGCCGCCCGAGTGACCGGGAAGGTCTCCCCGCAGAGCGCCACCACATGGGTGCCCATCACCGCGCTCTCGGCGATCTTGTCCTTCTTCACGTAGTGGAAGAACTTGGGACGGTCGTCGTCATCCCGATCGGTCGCGTCGGCGTCGGGCCGTTCGTCGGTCTCGGTGTCGGTCAGCTCGTCGAGATCGGGGCGTTCGATGGTTTCAGTTGCCATTGCTCTATTGTGCGTCACCGGGGAACCGGGAGTGCATTCGCCGAACGAAAGTGGGACAGTGGAGACGGTGTTCGAACAAGGGGATTCCATGGACGCGAACGGCCGTCAACCGCACGACACCGACGATCACCGGGGTCGCTGGGGCCGCGCGGACCAGGACGATCTCTCCCCCGAGACCTTCCTGATCACCGACGCCAGGGACTCGCTGGAGGCGCAGCATCGCGCCCGCGTCCGCAAATACCTGATCATGATGGCGTTCCGCGTGCCGGCGCTGCTCATCGCCGGGATCGTCTACAGCGCGACCGGTTCCGGGATGCTCGCCCTCGCGATCGTCGCGATCTCCATCCCGCTGCCGTGGATGGCGGTCCTCATCGCCAACGACCGCCCACCCCGCAAGCGCGGCGAGCACCCCAACTACCTGTACGGCGCCGACCACGACGTCCTCGGTCCGCTCGGCCTGTCCCGCACCGACGGGCAGCTGATCCGGGCGGACGACGATCCGAGCCCCGACACCGGAACCACCGACTCGGCCGACGCCGACACCGACTCCCACGGCCCGGCCGCGAGCCGCATCATCGACGGCCACGTCGTCGACCCCCGCGCCGACGACCACTGACCTTCGGCGCCGCCGCCCCGACCCGGTGGGTTCCGGACGTCCCCCGCGTTCCCGCCCGGACAACATCTCAGCAACTTCTCAGTAACCGCGGGCTCGGTCCGCAGTGTCTGCGCAGGTCATCCGCGTCACACCCAGCCTCCGTCGGGTTTGCGACGTATCACTTCCGGGAACTATCGCCCGTACGTGGACGTTGGACCCAGTGAACGCACTCAAGTCAGGAGGCCGCATGTCACGCTCGACAGTTGCACGTTCGACCCCGACCACCACCACCTTCGCCGAGCCGTCCGAGACCGGCACCCGCCCGGCGATGACGGAGCAGGACCTCGATGCCCAGTCTCCTGCCGCGGATCTCGTCCGCGTCTACCTGAACGGGATCGGCCGCACCGCACTCCTCAACGCCGAGCAGGAGGTGGAGCTCGCGAAGCAGATCGAGGCCGGTCTCTATGCCAAGCACCTCCTCGAGACCAAGAAGCGTCTCTCCGCCGCCAAGAAGCGCGACCTGCAGATCATCGTCCGCGAGGGTGAGGCGGCTCGTGCCCACCTGCTCGAGGCGAACCTGCGTCTCGTGGTCTCGCTGGCCAAGCGCTACACCGGTCGCGGCATGCCGCTCCTGGACCTCATCCAGGAGGGCAACCTGGGTCTGATCCGCGCGATGGAGAAGTTCGACTACGCCAAGGGCTTCAAGTTCTCGACCTACGCGACCTGGTGGATCCGCCAGGCGATCACCCGTGGCATGGCCGACCAGAGCCGCACCATCCGCCTCCCCGTCCACCTCGTCGAGCAGGTCAACAAGTTGGCCCGTATCAAGCGTGAACTGCACCAGCAGCTCGGTCGTGAGGCGACCGACGAGGAACTGGCCAACGAGTCGGGCATCCCGGCCGAGAAGATCGCCGATCTGCTCGACCACAGCCGTGACCCGGTGAGCCTCGACATGCCGGTCGGCAACGACGAGGAGGCCCCGCTCGGCGACTTCATCGAGGACGCCGAGGCCACCTCCGCGGAGAACGCCGTCATCGCCGGTCTCCTGCACTCCGACATCCGCGCTGTGCTCGCGACCCTCGACGAGCGCGAGCAGCAGGTCATCCGGATGCGCTACGGCCTCGACGACGGCCAGCCGCGCACCCTCGACCAGATCGGCCGCATGTTCGGCCTGTCGCGCGAGCGTGTCCGCCAGATCGAGCGCGAGGTCATGGGCAAACTGCGCAACGGCGACCGCGCCGAGCGCCTCCGCGCCTACGCGAGCTGATCGCCGCCGGCCTCTAGGCGAGCCGTCTCGGCCCGGTGTCCCGTCTGTCGGGCACCGGGCCGACGCGTATCTGCGCGTTGAGCACCGACGCCCCGTCGACGGAGGCCAGGATCGGGTCGCACACCACCTCGCGCACCTCGGGGATGTCGTCGACGAGCGTCGAGATCCGCAGCAGCAGGTCGACGAGGGCCTCCTTGTCGGCCGGCGCCTCACCGCGGTACCCCGTCAGCAATGGTGACGACCGCGGTTCGTCGATGAGTTCGCGGGCGTCGAGTTCGGCGAGCGGGATGGCGCGGTAGCCGTGGTCGCCGAGCAGCTCGAAGGTCCGACCCGACAGCCCGAACGAGATCACCGAACCGAATGACTGGTCGTCTCGGACCCGGATGACCGTGCCGACGCCCTTGGGCGCCATCCGCTGCACATGCAGCACCTCGTCGCCGGTGAGCTCGCGCAGTTCGGCGAACGCGTTGACCACGGCGGTCGCGTCGGGCAGGTCGAGGCGCGCACCCTCCCGGTCGAGACGTCCCCGCCACTTCGACGAGGTGGCCTTCACCGCGACCGGGAAACCGAGATCGCGGGCCGCGGCCGACGCCTCGTGCATCGTGGTGACCTCGCGGAACGGCACCACCTCGATCCCGTACCAGCGCAACAGTTTCGCCGAGTCGACCGCGGACAGTTGCCGCTCCGGGGTCGGCGCTTCGTTCGACACGACGCCCGCGACCTGGTCGTCCGGGGCGGCCATCGCCTCCCGGACGAACATGCGCGCGGCCTCCGGGTCGGTGCCCTCGGGCCGGTGGATCTCGGATTCGGGGCGCATCCGCCACTTCGCGTACTGCCAGGCCCGCGCGAGCGAGGTCGCGGCGCGTTCGGGGCTCGCATACGACGGGATCGACCCGCGCTCGGGCATTCCGTTCGGCCCCGGCTTCGTCAGGCCCGGCGGGATGCCGTCGACGGCCAGGAAGGTCGTGACGATCGGCTTGGCCCCGTCGGCATCGGGGGTGTTGGCCGCGGCCATGAGGGCTCGCGCATGCCAGTCGGCGTCGACGGCCACCGGCGGGACGAAGACGACGACGATCGAGTCGACGCCGGGATCGCACATGGCCGCCGACACCGCGTCCTCGAACTGTTCCTCGGTCGCACCCGCGCCGAGGTCGATGGTGTCGACCACCTCGAGTCCGCCGCTGCGCGCGGTGTCGGCGGCGAGGCTGCCGAGCACCGACGAGTTGCCGATGATGCGTACCCGCGGGCCGCGCGGCAACGGCTGGTAGGCGAACAGCGCCGCGCAGTCGAAGAGTTCGGGGATCGTCTCGACCTGGATGACGCCGGATTGCTCGAGCATCATGCGCGCGATCTCGTCGTCGAAGTTGGCGGCCGAGCGCGCCTTGCGGACCGGGCTCATCGCACCCTTGCCCGACTTCACCGCGATGATCGGCTTGGACCGGGAGACGCGCCGCGAGATGCGGGAGAACTTGCGCGGGTTACCGAAGCTCTCCAGGTAGAGCAGGATCACGTCGGTGGACGCGTCGCTGTCCCAGTACTGCAGGACGTCATTGCCGGAGACGTCGGCGCGGTTGCCGGCCGAGACGAAGGTCGACAGACCGATCTGGCGCCGTGCGGCGGTGTCGAGGATCGCGATGCCGAGGGCGCCGGACTGGCAGAAGAAGCCGACGCGCCCGGCCGCCGGGATGTGCGGGGCGAGAGTGGCGTTGAGCGCGATCTCCGGATCGTTGTTGGCCACGCCGAGCGCGTTCGGTCCGACCAGGCGCATGCCGTGTTCGCGCACCTGGGCGACGAGCCGCCGCTCGTTCTCCAGACCCTCCTGCTCACCGGAGTCGCCGAAGCCCGACGAGACCACCACCAGGGTGCGCACGCCCTTGACCAGGCAGTCGTCGAGGACGTCGTCGACCCGTGAGGCCGGCACGGCGACGACCGCGAGGTCGACCGGATCGGGGATGTCGCGCACGGTCTCGTAGGCGCGGATGCCGCGCACCGACGGCGGGCGCGGCCGCACCCGGCGCTGGCGCGGGGACACCGCTACGGAGGACGCGCCGACGCGTCGCGACTGCTGTTTGTCGTCCTCCTCGACCCGGGCGGGACCGTTGACCGGGAACACCGGCCCGGTGAAGCCGCCCGCGATGATGTTGGCCAGCAACGCATTGCCGACCTTCTTCGGGTCGGTGGACGCGCCGATCACCGCGACCGACGTCGGCCGCAGGAGGTTGGCGACGCTGCGGGCCTCCGACGCCCGCTCGCGGGCGTTTCGCACGCTCAGCAGCGCCTCGGTGGGGTCGATGGTGAACTCGACGTGGACCGTCGAGCCGTCGAAGCTGCGGGACAGCTGGTAGCCGGCGTCGCGGAACACCGCGACCATGTTGGGGTTCTCGCTGAGGACCTCGGCCTCGAAGCGGGTGAAACCGTTCTCGGCGGCGGCGCCGGCGAGGTGTTCGAGCAGGATCGGGCCGAGGCCGCGCCCCTGGTGTTCGTCGGCGATGACGAACGCGACCTCGGCGGACTCCGGCTTGCCCTCGGAGGCGAGGCCCTCGTAGATGCCCATCCCGATGATCTCGCCGCCGAGCACCGCGACGATCGCGACCCGAGTCTTGTGGTCGACGGTCGTCATGCGTGCCACCTCGCGTGGCGGCAGCGTGGGCGTCGGACCGAAATACCGCATGTAGCGGGTGCGTTCGGAGAGCTTGGAGTGGAATTCGACGAGCCGCTCGGCGTCGTCGGGGACGATCGGACGCAGGTGGACCACTCCCCCGTCGGCCGCCAGCACGTCCGCGATCCAGTGCCGCGGGTAGTCCCAGGCCTCGCGCGGTTCGGGCTTGTCGGCCTTGACTTCTGACGTAGACGGGGCGTCCTGATCAGTCACGTGGATCCTCCGGGTCGAGACCGTGCAGAGGGTACACCGCACGGCGCGTCGCCAGGATCGCACGATCGGTCTGGCGCTGCGAACTCGCGCTGACGCCCTCCGGCGGCTCCTGCCCGGCGTCCCCGTCCCAGGGCTGGAAGTCGATGTCGCCGCCGTCGCCCATCACCCGCTCCGGCGGTCGCGCGTAATCGGTGTGCACCTGGGCGGCGATCTGTTCGGCTGTGGCACACCAGGATTCGTCGATCTCGGTGGTCACGTCGATCTCCCGGCCGAGCGCGACGCCGAGCAGGTGCGTCCAGCTGCGCGGCACGACGTTGACGACGCCGTAGCCGCCGCCACCGACCGCGATCCAGCGTCCCTCGCAGAACGTGTCGGCAAGATCACGCATCGCGATCATCGCCGCGCGCTGCCCCTCGACGGTGAGCGCGAGATCGGTGAGCGGGTCGGCGCGGTGGCTGTCGGCGCCGCACTGGCTGATGATGATCTGCGGTTTGAAGTCCGCGATGAGCGACGGCACGACCGCATGGAAAGCCCTCAGCCACAGCCGATCCTCGGTGTTGGGCATCAGCGCCAGGTTCACCGCGGTGCCCTGCGCGTCGCCGTCGCCGATCTCGGTCGGCCAGCCGGTGCCCGGCCACAGGGTCGCCGGGTGCTGGTGCAGCGAGATGGTCATCACCCGCGGGTCGGCCGCGAACTCGACCTGGACGCCGTCGCCGTGATGGGCGTCGACGTCGATGTAGGCGATGCGGTCGAACCCGCTGTCCAGGAGGTACTTGATCGCGATGGCGCAGTCGTTGTAGATGCAGAATCCCGCCGCGCGGGCCTTCATCGCGTGGTGCATGCCGCCGCCGATGTTGACCGCGCGGGTCGCGGCCCCGGTCGCGACGGTCTGCGCCGCGGTGAGCGTGCCTCCGACGAGCAGGCGCGCAGCCTCGTGCATGCCGGCGAAGACCGGGTTGTCGGCGTCGCCGAGACCGAACAGTCGCGCGAGCAGTGGACCGGACAGCGACGCGGTGCCGGAGCCGACGGCACGCACCGCGTCGATGTAGTCGCGGGTGTGCACGACCGTCAGGGCGTCGTCGTCGATGGCCTTCGGCGGGATCGTCTCGACACCGTCGAGGACGCCGAGACTCTGGGCGAGGGTCATCGTCAACGCGAGTCGCACCGGGTTCATCGGGTGCGTGTGGGCCCATCGGTACGAGAGGAAGTCCTCACTCCAGATGACGGCCGTTGATGTGTCGCTCACCTCTTCAGGCTAGTGGTTCAGCTCGCAGCGGGGTCATTCGTGTCGCTTCCGGCACACATCGGTACCGTCGGGGGAATGAGGGACGCGGCACGGGCGTTCGGACATCGAGGTCACCCGGGGTGCGCAGGGTAATCTGGGCGGAGACGAAAGGGATTGGGCACAGTGAACGATCTGGTTGACACCACCGAGATGTACCTGCGGACGATCTACGACCTCGAAGAGGAAGGAATCGTGCCGCTGCGCGCTCGCATCGCCGAGCGCCTGGACCAGAGCGGTCCCACCGTGTCCCAGACCGTCGCCCGCATGGAGCGCGACGGACTCCTCCGCGTGGCGGGCGACCGCCATCTCGAACTCACCGAACGCGGCCGCTCGCTGGCGATCGCGGTGATGCGCAAGCACCGGCTGGCCGAGCGCCTGCTCGTCGACGTCATCGGCATGCCCTGGGATCAGGTCCACGAGGAGGCCTGCCGCTGGGAGCACGTGATGAGCGAGAACGTCGAGCGGCGCCTCCTTGCGGTCCTCGACTACCCGACCACCTCGCCGTACGGCAATCCGATCCCGGGCCTGGACCTGCTCGGCGTCGAGATTCCCCAGGCCGAGGACGGCGCGCTGCGCGTGGCCGAGCTGCCGCCCGGCGACACCGTCGCGGTCATCGTGCGCCGACTGTCGGAGCACGTGCAGTCCGACCCCTCGCTGATCGCGCAGCTGCGCGAGGCCGGCGTGGTGCCGAACGCCCGTGTGTCCGTCACCAACCAGGCCGGCACGATCACGATCAACACCCCGGGCCATGAGGGCCTCGAGCTGTCGCCCGACATGGCGCACTCGGTGTTCGTCGAGAAGGTCGTCGAGAAGGTCTGACACCGAAAAACGTCTGGCACCGTAAGGCCCGACCCCACTGGACGATCACCCCGCCGCTTGCCGGGTGACCGGCGGAAGCCGGACACCCAGGCGAGCGGCGGTGTCGTATGCGACGCCGGTGAGCTCCGACAGTTTCGCGGGCCGCATGCCCGAACGCAGGCACTGGTCGAGGGCGAGGGCCACGGTGTAGCCGGGGTCGGAGTCGAGGGCGACGTCGAGGGCGGTGCCGGCGTAGGCGCCCTCCCCACCCACGTAGTGCAGGTGCGCCAGCAGTGTCGCGGCAGCGGCCCGTCCGCGCCCGGCGAGGCGCCGGGCAAGCTCTCGCCAGAGCACTTCGGCACGGTCCCGCAGGTCGGTGACCGCCAGCCCGAGCAGCGCGTCGCGGACATCGGGGTCACCGAGCGCGCGGTCGAGGTCGGCGAGCCGACGGCATTCCACCGGCGGACCGGCGGCGACCACCGCCTCGAGGACGAGCTCGAGCATCTGGGTCTGCGACGCGGGACCGACCCCTATCCCGGTCCCGTCGCCTGCCGCGCAGCCGCCGCACCACAGGTCCGGTCGCTGCGCACTGCACTCACCGGGCCGCGGCTCGAGCATGGCGCGGATCTGCGACCGTCGCGCGAGGATGTGCCGGCCGGACCGGACGGCCGCCTCGACCGCGCTCGGCGACGTGAGCGGGTCCTCCAGTGCCCCGCTGCGCGGGCCGGACATGTCCACCGCCCACGCCTGGTCGTCCGGGCACCAGATCGTGGTCCACTCGGCGCCCTCGTGGAAGTCGGCGACCGCGAACCCCGCGGCGACACCTCCGATCGCGGAGAACTCCCGGTCGGCGATGGACAGCACCTGCCGGTAGACGAGGCCGTCCAGCGGGTGCCGGTCGTCGGCGATGGCCACGACGACCTCCTCGACGCCGTACGAGACGGTGATGGCGGCGAGGTCGGCGAAGAGGCCGGACAACTCGGGACTCGGCGCACCGCGCTCGTCGAGCAGCAGGTCGTGACGCATCGTCGCGGAGGGGCTGCGGTCGGCGTGGAAGGCGACCACGACGATGGATCGCTCCGGCAGGAAACCGATCAGCGCGGGTACGGCGGTGAGCAGCGTCGTCGGATCCAGCGGACGGCGCATCGGGGACGGGGAAACGGGATGTGCGGACATGCCGAGAAGCATCGGCGCGTCCGCGTCCCCTCGACGGTGCGCGGCGAGTGCTGTGGACAATCGATCCGAGTGATCCACAGATGCACGCGACATCCAGCAGATGCCGCGCCGGCCGGCCAGGCTCAGCCGAAGGCGGCGGCGAGTGCCTTGGTGAAGAGCTCGTCGAGCGCTGCCGAGTCCTCCGGCGATACGGGAGCGTCTCCGGGCCAACGGTATTCGGCGTAGACGCGGATTCCGTCGCGTTCCCCGATCAGGGTGAGGGTGCTGGTCGTGACGGGGGCGCCGCCGCCGGTGACGATGGTGCGCTCGATTGTCGCGGTCTCGACCCCGTCGGGCGCCGGGGGCGCGGGCAGGACCTCGGTGGTGACGGTCGACGAGGCCCCGAACGTGGTGCGCGTGAAGTCGGCGCAGCGCCGCGCCTGATCGACCACCTCCGACAGCGGGGTGTCGACGTGGGCGACGACCGTCGTCAGCGTGGAGCGATCCACGCTGCCATGGCCCAGGAACGCCACCGCCCCGTCGGCCGGCACCGATGCGGGGGCACAGTCGGCCGGGTCGAAGCCCGTGTCGTCCGCCTGCGCGGCCACCGCGGCGCCGGTGATGTCGGCGAGCGCGTTCTCGACCGCCTGCGGCGGGATTCGGCTGCCGGACCCGGACGGGAAGTCCGATGCCTGCACCGACCGCGACGACAGGTCGGCGTCGGCCGGCTGCGCGTCGCCGATGACCGAGCACGCCGACAGCACCCCGCCGGCGAGGACGGCGCAGGCGGCGGCCAGCAGGAGCACGGGCGCGCGGCGCGCGGCGGATGCGGGGCGGTGAGCGGTTGCCGGGGTCACAACGCACTACTGTGCCATCGCGATCGGACGACCACGCCGTTGACACACCACACCGAATCGGTCTGCGACGAAATCGCGCCGTCCGGGCCGGGGAATCACCTGGCGCCCGCGCTCGTTGAACCGACACGAACACCCACCCGTGCTCGACCGCGCCGACGGTGCGAGACAATGGGACAGACGATGTGATCGGCGACGTCCGGCAACCGACGTCGATGTGCATGAAACGTATGAGGAGGGACGACGTGGACGAGAATCCGGCGCGCGACGGCGCGCTGTACGAGCTCGCCTTTCCCGCTCCGCAGGTGAGCCGCACCGATGGCACCGGCCCGGTGTTGATCCATGCCCTGGAGGGCTTCGCCGACGCCGGCCACGCGGTCGCGCTCTCGGCCGCCCACCTGCGCCAGAGCCTCGAGTCCGAACTGGTGGCGACCTTCTCGTCCGATGAGCTGATGGACTACCGGTCGCGCCGCCCGACCATCACCTTCAGCGGCGAGACCTTCACCGACGTCGACATGCCGTCGCTGACCCTGCACGCGATCCGCGACACCGCGGGGCGCGGATTCCTGCTGCTCGCCGGCGCCGAGCCCGATCTGCGCTGGGAGCAGTTCGTCGACGCGGTGCGCAAGTTGTCGGATCGCTTCGGCGTCACCGATGTGATCGGACTCAACGCGATCCCGATGGCGGTGCCGCACACGCGTCCGCCGTCGATCACCGCGCACGGCACCGATCCCGACTCGCTCGGCGACCTGCCGCGCTGGGGATCGGCGATGAAGCTGCCGGCCAGCGCATCGATGCTGCTGGAACTGCGGATGGGTCAGGCCGGTTATCGGGCGTCGGGCCTGTCGGTCCACGTCCCCCACTACCTGGCGCAGACCAACTACCCGGCCGCGTCGGCGCGGCTGCTCGGCGCGGTCTCCGAGCTCACCGGGCTCGAGCTGCCACTCGCCGCGCTGGAGGCCGCGGCGGAGAAGGTCCGCGCGCAGGTCGACCTCGAGGTCAAGGGGAACGCGGAGGTCGAGCAGGTCGTCGTCGCCCTGGAGAACCAGTACGACGCCTACACCCAGGCGGCCGAGGAACGTGCCTCGCTGCTCGCCGCCGAGGAGTCGCTGCCGAGCGGCGAGGAGCTCGGCGCCGAGCTCGAACGCTTCCTGGCCGAACACACCGCCGGTGGCGGCGAGAACGGCCTGGGCGGTTTCGATCCCGGGAACCGGCCTGATGACCGCCCCGCCGACGACCGCAACGGCCCCGAACCCGGAGACGAGGGACCCCAATCGCCGATCTGACCACCACGACCTCGACCGGGCTCGTTCCCGTCGACGACGAGGACCTGGCACTCGAGCGGTACACCGGCTGGTGGACGCGGCGCGGCATCGAACTCTACGAGCACCAGGAGGAATCGCTGCTCGAGCTGCTCGCCGGCAGCCACGTGATCCTGGCCACCCCGACCGGCTCGGGGAAGTCGCTCGTGGCCGCCGGCGCGCTGTACTTCGCCCGCTGCCGCGGTGAGCGGGCCTTCTACACGGCCCCGATCAAGGCGCTCGTGAGCGAGAAGTTCTTCGAGCTGTGCGGCATGTTCGGCGCCGACCAGGTCGGCCTGCTGACCGGCGACGCCTCGGTGAACCCCGATGCCCCGATCGTCTGCGCGACCGCCGAGATCGTGGCCAACCTGGCACTCGCCGACGGCCCGGACAGCGACATCGGAACCCTCGTCGCCGACGAGTTCCACTACTACGGCGACCCCGACCGCGGATGGGCGTGGCAGGTCCCGCTCATCGAGCTGCCGAGAACCCAGTTCCTGCTGATGTCGGCGACGCTCGGCGACGTGTCGTTCTTCGTCGACGACCTCACCCGCCGGACCGGCCGGCAGACGGTGGAGATCACCGGCGCCCAGCGCCCGGTGCCGCTCGAGTACGACTACGCGATGACGCCGATCCACGAGACGATCGCCGACCTCGTGGAACGCGGTCGCGCGCCGGTGTACGTCGTGCACTTCACCCAGGCCGCGGCCGTCGAACGCGCCCAGGCGCTCCTGAGCGTGAAGATCTGCTCCAAGGAGGAGAAGGCGGCGATCGCCGAGGCCATCGGCGACTTCCGGTTCTCCACCGGATTCGGCAACACCCTGAGCAAGCTGCTGCGCTCGGGCATCGGTGTCCACCACGCCGGGATGCTCCCCCGCTACCGCCGTCTCGTCGAACGCCTCGCGCAGCAGGGCCTGCTGAAGGTGATCGCCGGCACCGACACCCTCGGGGTGGGCATCAACGTGCCGATCCGGACTGTGCTGTTCGCAGCGCTGAGCAAGTACGACGGCCGGCGGGTGCGCCGCCTGCGGGCCCGCGAGTTCCACCAGATCGCCGGGCGCGCCGGACGCGCCGGCTTCGACACCGTCGGTTACGTGGTCGCCCAGGCCCCCGAGCACGACGTGGAGAACGCTCGCGCCGTCGCCAAGGCCGGCGACGACCCGAAGAAGCTCCGGAAGATCGTGCGGCGCAAGCCTCCCGAGGGATTCGTCTCGTGGGGTGAGAAGACGTTCACCCAGCTCGTCGACGCACCGGACGAACCGTTGCGCTCCCACTTCCAGATGACCACCGCGATGCTGCTCGAGGTCCTGTCCCGCCCCGGGGACTGCTTCGCCGCGGTGCGACATCTGCTCGAGGACAACCACGAGCCGCGGGATCGGCAGCTGCGGCACATCAAGCACACCATCGAGCTGTACCGCGGTCTGCGCGATGCCGGGATCGTGGTCCAGCTCGACACCCCCGACGAGACCGGCCGGCACATCGCGCTCAGCGTCGACATGCCGGAGAACTTCGCGCTCACCAACCCGCTGTCGGCGTTCGCGCTGGCCGCGTTCGAGATCCTCGACCCCGAATCCCCCACGTACGCGCTGGATGTCGTGTCGATCCTGGAATCGACGCTCGAGGATCCGCGGCCGCTGCTGATCGCGCAGCGCAAGGCCGCGCGCGACGCGGCGATCGCCGAGATGAAGGCCGACGGCATCGAGTACGAGGAGCGGATGGCTCGGCTGGAGGAGATCACCTGGCCGCAACCGCTGCGCGACGAGATCTTCGCCGCCTTCGACATCTACCGGCGCGGCCACCCGTGGGTGTCGTCGTTCCCGCCGTCCCCCAAGTCGGTGCTGCGCGAGATGCTCGAGAAGGCGATGACCTTCACCGAACTGATCTCCGCCTACGGCCTGGCCCGCAGCGAGGGAGTGGTACTGCGGTACCTGTCCGACTGCTACCGCGTTCTGCGCCAGGGTGTTCCGACGAGCGCCGTGACGCCGGAGATCGAGCGGATCGTCACCGATCTCGGCACCATGGTGCGCGAGGTCGACTCGAGCCTCGTCGACGAGTGGGAGGCCCTGACGCAGGCCGAGGCGACCGGGTAGACCCCTGCCGACCTAGATCGGCTGCACCGCCCCGGTCGCTGCCACCAGCTCGCCGATGAGCCCCGCGAGTTCCCGGTAGGCCGACTCGTGCCGTGCGGAACCGCGGAACACCAGCCCGATCCGGCGTCCCGGTCGCGGCGAGGCGAACGTCGCGATCGCCAGGTCGCCCGACGCGGTCTCCGAGGCGACCGCCGTCTGCGGGATGAGGGTCACCCCGAGCCCGCCGACGACGCAGTGCACCGCGGTGGTCAGCGACGCCGCCCGGGTCTGCCCGAGGTCGGGGCGGACCCCGGCCAGCGCACACACCTCGAGCGCTTGGTCGCGCAGGCAGTGGCCCTCGTCGAGCAGCAGCAGCGGCAGGTCGGCGAGCGCGCTGGGGTCGAGCCGCTTCCGGCCGGCCAGCTGATGCCCCGCCGGGAGCGCGAGCACGAAATCCTCACGGTAGAGCGGGACCTCGACGATGCCGGGCTCGTCGAGCGGGAGCGCAAGCAGCGCGACGTCGAGGGTGCCGCCGCGCAACTGCTCGACGAGCCGCGCGGTCTGTTCCTCGACGACGCGCGGCCGCAGGTCCGGCAGCTTCTCCGAGAGTCCGCGCAGCACGGTCGGCAGCACGTAGGGCGCGACCGTCGGGATGACGCCCAACCGGATCGACCCGTGCAGCGGGTCCCCGGTCCCGGCCGCGGCCGCGGTGAACTCGTCGACCGCCTCGACCGCGGCGATCGCCCGGGGCAGGAGTTCGGCGCCGTCGGGGGTCAGGTGGACCCGGCGGGTCGTACGTTCCACCAGCGCGACGCCCAGCCCGTTCTCCAGCGCGGAGATGGCCTGTGACAGAGAGGGTTGGCTGACGCCGAGGTCGGCCGCCGCAGCCCCGAAGTGTCGCCGTTGCGCGAGGGCCACGAAGGCGCGCAGACCGGCGAGGGTGGGCTGATAGGTTTTATCGGGCATGGTTATCAGTGTAGTGCTAATCATCACGTTTCGTTTTCGGCCCGAATCCGGCACGATGGTACGGGTACGCCGCGAAACCATTTCGCGTGCAACCCAGGTACACAACACAGCTGAAGGAGCGATACATGGCCCTGCTCACCATCGGTGACCAGTTCCCCGCATACAACCTCACCGCCGTCATCGGCGGCGACCTCAGCAAGGTCAACGCCCAGCAGCCCGACGACTACTTCACCACCGTCACCTCGGACGATCACCCGGGCAAGTGGCGCATCGTCTTCTTCTGGCCGAAGGACTTCACCTTCGTGTGCCCGACCGAGATCGCCACTTTCGGCAAGCTGAACGACGAGTTCGAGGACCGCGACGCCGTCGTCCTCGGCGCATCGGTGGACAACGAGTTCGTCCACTTCCAGTGGCGTGCACAGCACGAGGACCTCAAGACCCTCCCCTTCCCGATGCTGAGCGACATCAAGCGTGAGCTCGCCACCGCCTGCGGCGTCCTGAACGCCGACGGTGTCGCCGATCGCGCCACCTTCATCGTCGACCCGAACAACGAGATCCAGTTCGTGTCGGTCACCGCCGGCTCGGTGGGCCGCAACGTCGACGAGGTCCTGCGCGTCCTCGACGCCCTGCAGTCCGACGAGCTCTGCGCCTGCAACTGGAAGAAGGGCGACCCGACCATCAACGCCGGCGAGCTCATGTCGGCCGGCGTCTGAGAGGAGACCCGATGAGCATCGACAACCTGAAGGAAGCCCTTCCCGAGTACGCGAAGGACCTCAAGCTCAACCTCGGCTCGATCAGCCGCACCACCGCGCTGAACGAGGAGCAGCTGTGGGGCACCCTGCTGTCGACCGCTGCCGCCACCAAGAACGCCAAGGTGCTCAGCGAGATCGCCGACGAAGCCGCCGACACCCTGTCGGCCGAGGCCTACAACGCCGCACTCGGCGCTGCGTCGATCATGGGCATGAACAACGTGTTCTACCGTGGTCGCGGCTTCCTCGACGGCAAGTACGACGACCTGCGTCCGGGCCTGCGGATGAACATCATCGGCAACCCGGGCGTGGACAAGGCTCTCTTCGAGCTGTGGTCGTTCGCCGTGTCGTCGATCAACGGCTGCGGCCACTGCGTCGCTGCTCACGAAAACACCCTGCGTGAGGCCGGCGTCGAGCGTGAGGCCATCCTCGAGGCCCTCAAGGTCGCCTCGATCGTGGCCGGCGTCGCCCAGGCCGTCGCCACCACCGAGGTGCTCGCGAACGCCTGATCGGCGCGTCGCGGCACAGCGCATCACAGACGACGAAGCCCGGCTCCCCGCAGGAGCCGGGCTTCGTTGTCGATGAATTCAGCCGTTCCCGGGTTCGGCCCGGATCCGGTTCAGCTCAGGGCCGGTTCAACTCAGGGCCGGTTCAACTCAGGGCCGCACGCATCCGGTCGGCGAGCTCGCGCGTCTCCTCGGTGGTCATGACGAACGCCGGCGAGACCTGCAGTGCGCCCTGGCCGGCGGCTCGGGTGCTCACCCCGTGCTCGCGCAGCCGCAGCACCATCGCGGGGGCGGTCGCCGGGTCGGCGAGCTGCACCGCGGTCACCGCGCCGAGACCGGTGCGCACCTCGGCGACCGAGTCCAGCTCGGCCAGCGGCGCGAGCGCGGTCGCCAGGTCGGCCTCGAGGCGCGTCGCCTCCGCGAGCAACCCCTCTCGGCGGATGATCTCCAGGTTGGCGAGGGCCGCGGCCGCGGCGCCGGCGTGACCGCCGTAGGTGTAGCCGTGGCGGAACCACACTCCGCCGTCGAAGAACGGCTCGGCGACTCGCGGCGCGACGAACACCGCGCCCATCGGCACATAGCCGGACGTGAGGCCCTTGGCGGTGGTGATCATGTCCGGCTGCAGGTCGAAGCGCGACGAGGCGAACCACGCCTGGCCGCCGATGCGGCCGAATCCGGTGACCACCTCGTCGGCGACGAACAGGATGTCGTGGTCGCGGCAGATCGCACGGACCTCGGCGAGGTAACCCTCCGGCGGCAGGTAGATGCCACCGGCGCCGATGATCGGCTCGCAGAAGAACGCGGCGATGTTGTCGGCGCCGACCCGCTCGACGAGTCCCAGCAGGCTCTTGGCGTCGTCCCAGTCGACGTTCTGCACGTCGTGCATCAGTTCGCCGTAACCGTCGTGGTTGAGCGGGATGCCCGCCAGCGACGTACCCGCCGCGTGCATGCCGTGGTAGGCCTTGGTCCGGCTGACGACGATCCGCTTGCCCGGCTTGCCCTGCTCCATCCAGAACCGCCGCGCCAGCTTGACCGCGGTGTCGATCGAGTCGCTGCCGCCGGAGGTGAAGAAGATCTTCGAGCCGGGCACGGGTGCGATCTCGGCGAGCTCGCCGGCGAGCTGCACCGTCACGTCGGAGGCGATGTCCCCGAAGTTCGAGTAGTGCGCGATCGACGACAGCTGACGCGCCACCGCCTCGGCGATCTCGGTGCGTCCGTGACCGACGTTGGTGAACCACAGGCCGGCGGTCGCGTCGAGGTATTCGTTGCCGTCGCCGTCGTAGATCCGGGTTCCCTCGCCCCTGGTCACGACGAAGCGGCCGTTGGCGGTCACCGCCCCCATGTCGGCGAAGCCGTGCCAGAGTGCACCCACAGTGTCAGACATGCCCATCATGATGCCGGGCGAGGTGGGAGGTGCGCGGAGCGCCCCATATCCTGGGAACATCATGCCGGTTCATTCCCCAGATCTCTCGCCGTCCCGTTCGGAGGTGCTGCGGTCGCTGCGCGAGGTGGGGATCGCCGACGCGCACCGCCTGCGGCGCCGTGTCGACCAGCTCGGCCGCGACCCCGAACAGGAGAAGTGGGCGCGGCTCGTCGACGACGTGTTCAAGGCGCAGCAGCGCGTGGCGCGGCGGCGGGCGACGGTGCCCGAGCTGCGCTTCCCCGACGAGCTGCCGGTCTCGGCGGCCCGTGAGGAGATCGCCGAGGCCATCCGCGACCACCAGGTCGTGGTCGTGGCCGGCGAGACCGGTTCCGGCAAGACCACCCAGCTGCCCAAGATCTGCCTCGAACTCGGCCGCGGCATCCTCGGCACCATCGGCCACACCCAGCCCCGCCGCATCGCGGCCAGCTCGGTGGCCAAGCGCATCGCCGACGAGACCGGGACCGAACTCGGTGACGCGGTCGGCTATTCGGTGCGGTTCACCGACCGGTCCGGCGCCGACACACTCGTGCGCGTCATGACCGACGGCATCCTGCTGCGCGAGATCGCCACCGACCCGATGCTGCGCCGTTACGACACCCTCATCATCGACGAGGCGCACGAGCGCAGCCTGAACATCGACTTCATCCTCGGCTACCTGCGCCGCCTGCTGCCGCAGCGCCCGGACCTCAAGGTGATCATCACCTCGGCGACCATCGAACCCGCCCGGTTCGCACGGCATTTCAGCACGCCGGAGAGTTCGGTGCCGGTCATCGAGGTGTCCGGGCGCACCTACCCGGTGGAGATCCGCTACCGGCCGCTCAGCCTGTCCGAACGCCCCGACGCGGGCGACGACGACGGCGGCGGCGAGCACGCCGACCTCGACCAGATCCAGGGCATCGACGCCGCCATCGACGAGCTGTGGGCGCACGAGCGCGGCGACATCCTGGTGTTCCTGCCCACCGAACGCGACATCCGCGAGACCGCCGACGCCCTCAAGCGCCGCACGATGGGCGGTCGCCGGGGCGGCGCCGAGATCGTGCCGCTGTATGCGCGCCTGTCGATCGCCGACCAGCAGAAGGTGTTCGCACCGTCGGACGGACGGCGGATCGTGCTGGCCACCAACGTCGCCGAGACGTCGGTCACCGTGCCCGGCATCCGCTACGTCATCGACACCGGGACCGCGCGCATCAGCCGGTATTCGATGCGCACCAAGGTCAACCGCCTTCCCATCGAACCGATCTCGCAGGCCAGCGCCCGCCAGCGAGCCGGCCGATGCGGCCGCGTGGCGCCCGGTGTGTGCATCCGGCTCTACAGCGAGGCCGATTTCGAGTCGCGCCCGGCCTTCACCGACCCGGAGATCCTGCGCACCAACCTCGCCGCCGTCATCCTGCAGATGACCGCGCTGAGGCTCGGTGAGATCGCGGACTTCCCGTTCGTGCAGGCGCCCGACGAACGCGCCATCCGCGACGGCATGGCGGTGCTGACCGAACTCGGTGCCATCACCCCGGGCCGCGATGGCGCTCCCCCACGCCTCACCGCGATCGGCCGCACGATGTCGCGCATCCCGGTCGATCCGCGCATCGCCCGCATGCTCATCGAGGGACGCGAGAACGGTTGTCTCGACCATCTTCTCGTCATCGCGTCGGCGATGAGCCTGCCCGACCCGCGCGAGCGTCCCGCCGATCATCGCGAGGCCGCCGACGCCCTGCACCGCCGCTTCGACGTCCCGGCGTCGGACTTCCTGAGCTACATCGAATTGTGGCGCTACCTCGGCGAGAAGCGGAGAGAACTGTCCAACAACCAGTTCCGCAAGCTCTGCGAGCGCGAGTTCCTGCACTACCTGCGCCTCCGGGAGTGGCAGGACCTGCACCGCCAGCTGACCGACATCGTCAGGGATCTCGACTGGCAGGTCGGCCGGCCCGGCGACGAACTCGGAGAGGTCGATCCCGACGCCGTGCATCGCGCCATCTTGTCGGGCCTGCTGTCGAACATCGCGGCCCGCAACACCGAGGGTCGCGAGTACACCGGCCCGCGCAACACGACGCTGATGATCTTCCCGGCCTCGCCGCTGTCGAAGAAGCCGCCGGCGTTCATCATGGCCGCCGAGATCCTCGAGACGTCACGGCTGTTCGCGCACACCGTGGCCGGGATCGATCCGCTGTGGGCCGAGAAGCTCGCCGGCGACCTGGTCAAACGCACCTACAGCGAACCCCACTGGTCTTCCAAGCGCGGCGCCGCGATGGCGTACGAACGCGTCACACTCTACGGGGTGACGCTCGTCGCGCGCCGGCGCGTCGACTACGGCCCGGTCGACCCGGTGGTCGCGCGCGAGCTGTTCATCCGGCACGCGCTCGTCGAGGGCGACTGGAAGACGAATCATCCGTTCTTCCAACGCAACCGCGCCCTCCTCGAAGCCGCGTCGGACATCGAGAACCGCACCCGCACCCGCGGCCTCGTCATCACCGAGGACCAGCTCTTCGAGTTCTACGACAAGCGCATCGGCCCCGAGGTCACCTCCACCCGCCACTTCGACACCTGGTGGAAGAAGGCCCGTCGTAAGAACCCCGCGCTACTCGACCTCACCCCGGAGGACGTGGCGTCGACCACCGCGGTCGCACCCACCGACTACCCGGGCGCATGGCAACAGGGTGACACGCGCCTCGAGCTGCGCTACCGCTTCGAGCCGGGCGCGCCCGACGACGGCGTCACCGTCGTCATCCCGCAGGCCCTGCTCCCCCACATCCGGCCTGCCGGATTCGACTGGTCGGTGCCCGGCATGCGGTCGGAGCTGGCGACGGCACTGGTGAAATCGCTGCCCAAGCGGCTGCGCAAGTCGATGTCGCCGGCGCAGCAGTTCGCCGACCTCGCGCTCGGCCGCCTCACGCCGCGCAGCGAACCACTCGTCGTCGGGCTGGCGCGCGAGCTGTCGGCGATCACCGGGATGGCGGTCACCCCGGCCGATTTCGACACCGACCGCATCCCGACCCATCTGCGCATGCATTTCGCCGTCGTCGACGCCCGCGGGACCATCGTCGCCCGGTCCGATTCGCTCGCCGAACTGCAACGCTCGACCAGGTCCGCCGCCCCCAAGACGGTGAAGAAGACGCTCTACCGCGAATGGACCGCCGACGGCATCGGCACGTTGCCGGTGGCGCGGACCGTCGACGTCGCCGGGCAGAAACTCACCCGGTACCCGGCCATCGACGCCGTCACCGACGACACCGGCCGTTCCCGCGGTGTCGTCGTGGTGGATGCCGCATCCGAGCAGACGCGGGAGCGGTTGCTGCGCAGGGGAATCGTCGCGCTGCTCGACCTCGCCGTCCCGCCGTTGCAGCGCCGTATCGCCGGGTCGCTGGCGGCCACCGACCGGCTCGCGCTCAGCCAGAGCCCGTATCCCGACCTCGACGCGCTGCTCGCCGATTGCACGCGACGCTCGATCCGGGACACCGTCGAGGAGCTCGATGCCGCCACGATCACCGGAGTCCGTTCACCGGAGGCATTCCGGGCGCTCGCCGAGCGTGTCCGACCCCGCATCGCCGAGGCGGCGCCCGCATATTTCGATCTGGCGGTGGAGATCCTGCGTCATGTCGCGCCAGTGCGGGCGGCGATCGACCGGCATGCCGGTTCGGTCGCGGCCGACGACGTCGCCGAACAACTCGACAATCTGGTGTTCGACGGGTTTGTGGTCGCCACCCCGCGCAGGCATCTGCAGCACGTGCCGCGCTATCTGGCGGCGGCGCAGGCGCGTCTCGAGGCGCTGCCGGCGGCCGCGGCGCGTGATCAGGCGGGTGTGGCCGTGGTGGACCGCGTCACCGAACGCTGGGCGCAGCGGCTCGCGCAGGTCCCCGAGCATCGTCGGGACCTCGTCAACGAGGAGGCCCAGTGGCTCGTGGAGGAGCTCCGGGTGGGATTGTTCGCCGAGCGACTCGGCACCGCCTACCCGGTGTCGGAGAAGCGGGTCCTACGAACTCTGGACCGACTCGGCTGATTCCCTGGCGGCCTCGCCGACCGCCTTGGCCGCGCGCAGCTCGTCGATCTCGCGCTGGAAGTCCTCGATCGAGTCGAAGGACCGGTACACCGAGGCGAAGCGAAGGTAGGCGACCTCGTCGAGATCGCGGAGGGGACCGAGGATCGCGAGGCCGACCTCGTTGCTGGGGATCTCGGCCGAACCGCTGGCACGGACCGTGTCCTCGACCTGCTGCGCGAGTTGTGCCAGTGCGTCCTCGGCGACGTCGCGTCCCTGGCAGGCGCGCCGCACTCCGCGCATGACCTTCTCGCGGCTGAACGGCTCGGTGACGCCGTTGCGCTTGACGACGGCGAGCACCGCGCTCTCCACGGTCGAGAAGCGGCGACCGCATGCGACGCAGGAGCGACGCCGGCGAATGGCCTGTCCCTCGTCAGCGACACGTGAGTCGATGACCTTGGTGTCGTCGTTCTTGCAGAAGGGGCAGCGCATCGTATCCTCACGCGGGTCGCGGGATCTCTCCGCACGGACGGTCGCCGCGCCGGGCCGTGTCTCGGCCGATCCCAGTGACATCGAGGATACCGCCGGGCCTATGAGTACCTGGGGGCCAGGAGTGGCTGACCGACCCGCAGACCAGTCGACGGCAGGTCGTTCAGTCGGACGATGTCCTCGACGACGGCCTCGCGGGGCAGGTCGGGCGCGACGCGGGCGGCGATGGTGTTCAGCGAGTCACCCGAGCGGACGTGGACGACCTCGGTGCCCACCGTCGGCGGGGTGACCGAGGCGGCGTAGTTCTGGCCGACGACCGACAGGACCCACACCGAAAGGGCAAGGCCCACGCCGGCGAGGATCGCCGCCGCGGTGCGGCGGCGACGCCGGATCGTGGATGCCGGGGCGACCTCGACGCGGGGCGCGGCGAGGGGCCCCCGACCGCGGGTGCCGACCGGCGACGCGCAGCGGGTCGAGGAGATCCGCGGGCCGTACGCCGCCGACTCAGGCAGCGGACGGTTGTCGACGGGCCGGTTGTCGCCCGGACGGCGATGGGGATTCGCCCGCCGGGGCGGGACGGACTGACGATCAGGAGCGATCCGCACGGGGTCGACACGCCTCGGGTCGACACGCCTCGGGTCGATGAGAGTCGCGGTGCGCATGGTGCCCTCCGGTTGGTCGGTCGAACGCGATGTTCGAGCCCGAACGCCGGTGTTCGAACATCGATCATCTGTTCGATGAACTGATGTTCGATTTCTACCACGCGCCCCCGACAATGTCTCGCGACACGTCGAACAAATGTTTGATGCTGTCGGTTTCGTGGGCTACGCTCGACCTCGGTCAAGCCATCTACCAGCACGTTCGGAATCGAGAGGAACCCGACCATGAGCGACGACGGCGGAAAGCGCACTCCACCGCGGGGCGCCGACGACCCCGTCCGCCCCGAGGACATCGCGGCGGCAGAGGCCTCCCTCACGCCGCGGCAGCGGGGTGTGCTCGAGGTGATCCGCAAGTCGGTGCGCGAGCGTGGCTACCCACCGAGCATCCGGGAGATCGGCGACGCGGTCGGCCTCACGTCCACCTCGTCGGTGGCGCATCAGCTGCGCACCCTCGAGCGCAAGGGGCTCCTCAAGCGCGACGCCAACCGCCCGCGCGCGGTGAACATCGCCCCGAACGAGCCGCCGACGCCGACGTCGCCGACCGGCGAGCCGCTCCCCGAGCCCACCTTCGTGCCGGTCCTCGGCCGGATCGCCGCCGGCGGCCCGATCCTCGCCGAGGAGGCCGTCGAGGACGTGTTCCCACTCCCCCGTGAGCTCGTCGGCGAGGGCTCGCTGTTCCTGCTGAAGGTCGTCGGCGAGTCGATGATCGACGCGGCGATCTGCGATGGCGACTGGGTCGTGGTCCGTCAGCAGAACGTGGCCGACAACGGCGACATCGTGGCCGCGATGATCGACGGCGAGGCCACGGTCAAGACGTTCAAGCGCCAGAAGGGTCATGTGTGGCTGATGCCGCACAACGAGTTGTTCGACCCGATCCCCGGTGACGACGCCGTCATCCTGGGCAAGGTCGTCACCGTCATCCGGCGGATCTGACACCCTCGGGTTCACTTCCGAGCACCGCGGCGGCCGCCGCGCGGGCCGCAGCCGGATCGGTGGTGGCCAGCGCAGCGGCCGCCGCGTTCTCACATGCGGTGAGAGTGACCTCGCCGAGTGCGGCGCCGACGGCCGCGGACGCGGCCGGGGCACTCGACAGCGAGGTGACGCCGAGACCCACCAGGACGCACGCCAGAGCCGGGTCGGCCGCCGCCTCGCCGCAGACGCCCACCGGTTTACCCAGGGCGCGACCGGCTTTCGCGACCGCCGCGACGAGGTGCAGTACCGCGGGTTGCCACGGGTCGGTGAGGGCGGAGAGGTCGGCCGACATCCGGTCGGCGGCCATCGTGTACTGCGTGAGGTCATTGGTGCCGATCGACACGAAGTCGACCTCGGCGAGGATCGCGGGCGCGAGGATCGCCGCGGCGGGCACCTCGACCATGACCCCGGCGACGAGGTCGCGCGCGCGTACCCGCGCCGCGAAGGCCGCGGCCTCGGCCGGCGAGGCGATCATCGGCGCCATCACCCACGGCCGGCTCCCGGTCTCCCGCGCCGCCTGTGCTATCGCGTCGAGCTGGCGTTCACGGATCTCCGGGTGCGCCAACGCGATCCGATCACCGCGCACACCGAGGGCCGGGTTGGCCTCGTCCGGGTGGTCGACGAACCGCAGCGGCTTGTCCGAGCCTGCGTCGAGGGTGCGCACGACCACCTTCCGGCCGGCGAACGCGTCGAAGACCTCGCGGTAGATGGCGGCCTGGTCGTCGACCGACGGCTCGTCGGCGCGTCCGAGAAAGGCTAGTTCGGTGCGGAACAGGCCCACCCCTTCGACGGGATGCGCCGTCGCGGCGCGGGCCGACGCGCCGTCTGCGACGTTGGCCAGGACGGCGACCTCGACGCCGTCGGCGGTGCGGCCGGGTCCGGTCCAGCCCGCGATCCGCGCGGCGCGACGTCGATGTGCCGTGACCCTCTCCTGCGCCTCCGCGGCGTCGGGGGCGACGACGACCTCTCCCGCGGTCCCGTCGACGAGAACCGGTGTGCCCACGTCGATCGCGCCGAGTCCGGGCACGGCGACGACACACGGGATCCCGAGCTGGCGCGCGATGATCGCGGTGTGACTGGTGGGGCCGCCGAGACGGGTCACCAGCGCGATGGTCGTGGCGGGGTCGAGACCCGCGGTGTCGGCGGGCGCGAGATCATCGGCGAGCAGCACCGACGGGACGTCCGGCGTCGGGACGCCGGGCTCCGGCAGGCCGAGAAGTTCGGCGACGACGCGGTCGCGGACGTCGTTGAGGTCGGTGACGCGTTCGGCCATCAGGCCGCCCATCCTGCTGAACACCGCGGCGAACTGTTCGGTTGCGGCCGCGGCCGCCGCCGGTGCGCTCACCCCCTTCTCGACGAGCTTCGTCGCCGCACCGACCCAGCCGCGGTCCTCTGCGAGCGCTGCCGTCGCGGCGAGCACCTCGGCGGCCGCGCCGGTGTTCTGTGACGCCCGGTCACGCAGGCGTGCGGCCACGACAGCTGCGGCGCGGGCGAACCGTTTGACCTCGTCCGCTCGACGATCCTCCGGCACCTCGCTGGTCGAACCGAGCGCCTCGGCGGAGTGATCGGGCCGCACCCCCGGCCAGAGCGCGGGGCCGTAGGCCACGCCACCGACGACCGGGGTGCCTGTCAGCGTCTGCGTCATGTGACCACGCTTACAAAAACGCCTTGACTTGTCAACACAAACAAGCGTAAACAGAATCACATCAACACCGAAACCAACACGATCCCACATCAGATCGGAGCAGCGTGTACGCCGAGGAGAGACAACAGGCCATCGCCGACGAGGTTCGCGTCGCGGGCCGGGCATCGGTGGCCGAGCTCGCCGCGAAGTTCGATGTGACCAGCGAGACCGTTCGTCGCGACCTCGCGGTTCTCGAGAAGGCGGGACACGTGCAGCGCGTGCACGGCGGGGCCGTCCGCCCCGAGGTGATGCGTGTCGTCGCAGAACTCGGCGTCGCCGAGCGGGAGACCGCCCAGACCGAGGAGAAGGCCGCGATCGGTCGTGCCGCGATGTCCTTTCTCCCACCCGACGGCGGATCGGTCCTGTTCGACGCCGGCACCACGACCTATCGCGCGGCCGAGGCACTGCCCCGCGATCGCACACTGACCCTCATCACCAACAGCCTGCCCATCGCCGGCCTGCTCGCCGCCCGCCACGTCGACGGCCTGCACGCACTCGGGGGCCGCGTGCGCGGCCTGACCCAGGCGACCGTGGGCGCGCAGACCGTGGCCGCACTGTCCCGGATGCGGATCACCACCGCGTTCGTCGGCACCAACGGCCTCACCGAAGCGCACGGACTATCCACTCCGGACCCCGACGAGGCGGCGGTGAAGTCCGCGATGGTCGCCGCGGCACAGCGGGTCATCGTGCTCGCCGACAGCTCGAAGATGGGCCGCGAGGAGCTCTCCGGGTTCGCGACCGTCGACGACATCGACGTCCTCGTCACAGATTCCGGGATCGACCCGCAGTTCTCGGCCGCGCTGTCCGCACGCGGCGTCGAGGTCGTGATCGCGTGATCCTGACCGTCACCGCCAATCCGAGCCTCGACCGCACTCTCGAGCTCGGCGGGCCCCTGCGTCGCGGCGAGGTCCAGCGCGCGGGAGTCGTCCGGGCGCAGCCGGGCGGCAAGGGAGTCAATGTGTCCCGCACCGTCGCGACGGCGGGGCTGGCGACCCGTGCGCTACTCCCCGCGCGTCCCGGCGACCCGCTGCTCGCCGCCCTCGACGACCTCGGGCTCCCATACGACGCGGTTTCCGTCGACGACGAGGTGCGTTCGAACGTCACCATCGCCGAGTCCGACGGCACGACCACCAAGGTGAACGCCCCCGGTGTACCGCTCACGCCGGAACAGCTCGACGAGCTCACCACGCTGATCCGAACCCACGCCGAGGGCGCGGCCTGGGTCACCCTCTGCGGTTCACTGCCACCGGGCGTGCCGCACGACTGGTATCGCCGCATCGCCGACGCGCTGATGACCGCAGGGTGCCGCGTCGCCGTCGACACCTCCGGCGAACCGTTGCGCGCCGCGGCCGCCGGCCGACTCGACCTGATCAAGCCGAACGAGGACGAACTCGCCGAGCTCACCGGCACCGATCCGGCCGTGTTCCGAGCGGCGTTGTCGCGCAATGATCTCGGGCCCGTGGTGGATGCCGCGTCGACACTGGTCGAGCAGATCGGCGGGAACGTCCTGGCCACCCTCGGCGCCCGTGGCGCCGTACTGGTCACCCGGGCCGGCACCTGGATCGCCACCCCGCCGCCGGTCACGCCGCGCAGCACGGTCGGTGCCGGGGACTCCTCGCTCGCCGGATACCTCATCGCACAATCATCCGGAGCGCCGGCGCCCGACTGCCTGCGTCACGCCGTCGCCTACGGGTCGGCGGCCGCCGCACTCGCCGGCACCGCATCCCCGACGCCCGACCAGCTGAACCCGGCCGGGGTCACCGTGACCGAGTTCTGCAGCCCCACCCCATCCCCCGCGAAGGACATGTCATGACCGAGCGAATCATCACCGCGCAGACGGTGAGTCTCGACGTCGACGCCGGCGCCGATCCCGCCGCCGTCATCACCGCCCTCAGCGATGCGCTCGGCGCGGCCGGGCGGACGACCGACCCTGCCGACCTGGCCCGCGCGGCGCTCGAGCGGGAGGCCAAGTCCGCCACCGGGCTTCCCGGCGGCATCGCGATCCCGCATGCGCGCACCGCGTCGGTGACAGCGGCGGGTCTCGCGATGGCGAGGCTGTCCCGGAAGGTCGACTTCGGCGCCCCCGACGGCCCCGCCGATCTCGTCTTCCTCATCGCGGCACCCGAGGGCGGCGCCGCCGAGCACATGAAGCTGCTGAGTTCGCTGGCCCGTGCGCTGGTGCGGCCGGAGTTCGTCGCAGCACTGCGGGAGGCGGAGACGGCCGAACGGGTCATCGAGCTGGTGACCGAGGCGACCGATCCCGGCGCGTCGAAGAAGACCACCCCGGACAAGGCGCCCGACGAGGCCCTGCAGAAGACCCCGGAGAAGACCCCCGCGAGGGCTCCGGAGGAGTCTCCCACGCCGACGGTGTCCGCCGCGGCGCCCGAGGAGGCCACCAGGCCGCGCCTCCTCGCGATCACCGCATGTCCCACCGGGATCGCGCACACCTACATGGCGGCCGACGCGCTCAAGTACGCGGCCGAGCGCGCGGGCGTCGAACTCGCTGTCGAGACGCAGGGATCGTCGGCGACCACGCCGTTCGACCCGGCGCAGATCGACGCCGCGGACGCGATCATCTTCGCCACCGACATCGGGGTGAAGGATCGCGGCCGCTTCCACGGCAAGCCGGTCATCTCCTCCGGCGTGAAGCGGGCGATCAACGAGCCCGACGCCATGATCGCGGAAGCCGTTGCAGCGGCAAGGAATCCGAACGCGGCACGCGTCGTCGAGGGGGGCGGTGAAGTGTCGGGGGTGGATGCGCCCGCCACGGCCGGCGGCACGGGTCTCGCGGCCCGAACCCGGCAGGCGCTGATGACCGGTGTCAGCTACATGATCCCGTTCGTCGCGGCCGGAGGTCTGCTGATCGCCCTCGGCTTCCTGCTGGCCGGCTACGAGATCGCCAACACCACGCTCGACGCCGGTGGTTCACTCGACGACGCGGCCTACATCGCGCTCAACAACAGCCTCTGGGATCTGCCGTCCGGCGGTCTCCTGCAGTACCTCGGCGCGGTGAGCTTCGCGATCGGCTCGGGGGTGATGGGTCTGGCGGTCCCGGTCCTCGCCGGGTACATCTCGTTCGCCATCGCCGACCGGCCCGGTATCGCTCCGGGTTTCGTCGCGGGCATCGTGTCCCTGGCGGTCGGCGCGAGCTTCATCGGCGCGCTGATCGGCGGTCTCATCGCCGGCGCGGTGTGCCTGTGGATCTCGCGATTGCCGGTACCGCAATGGTCGCGAGGGCTGATGCCGGTTGTGGTGATCCCGCTGTTCGGCAGCATCGTCGTCGGCGGTCTGCTCTACATGGTGCTCGGCAAGCCTCTTGCGTGGCTGACCGAGCAGATGAACTCCGGGCTGGAGTCGATGTCCGGTGGGTCGGCGATCGTGTTGGGCATCGTGCTCGGCCTGATGATGTGCTTCGACCTGGGCGGGCCGGTCAACAAGACCGCCTACCTGTTCGCCACCGCCGGTATCGCCGACGCCGCGACCGCAGGTCCCGCGCAGTTCCAGATCATGGCCGCGGTCATGTGCGCCGGTATGGTCCCGCCGCTCGCACTGGCACTGGCCACGGTGCTGCGACCGGGCCTGTTCACCGAGCCCGAGCGCGAGAACGGCAAGGCCGCCTGGCTCCTCGGCGCGTCGTTCATCTCCGAGGGCGCCATCCCGTTCGCCGCGGTCGACCCGTTCCGGGTCATCCCGTCGATGATGGCCGGTGGCGCGCTCTCCGGTGCGCTCATCATGGCCTTCGGTGTGGAGTTGCGCGCCCCGCACGGCGGCATCTTCGTCTTCTTCGCCATGAACAACTGGGTGCTGTTCCTCGTCGCCCTGGCCGCCGGAACCCTGCTCAGCGCGATCGTGGTGATCGCGGCGAAGCAGTTCGGCCGGACCCGTGAGCTCACCCGGGCCGACGTGCAGGCCCTGGCAGTCTGAAGGTCGACCCGCGCGCCCGGTCCGCGCCGGACGATCCGCGCCGGACGATCCGCACCGAACGATCCGCACCGAACGATCCGCCACGAACAGCCCCCACAGAACCCCGACGACACGACCGTACAACGACCCACACAAAGACCCCGCACAGAACGACCCCATACAGGAGGCACCATGCCCAGCACCATCGCCACCGTCGCGTCCGCGATCGGTCTGCACGCGCGTCCGGCCACGATCATCGCCGAGGCCGTCACCGGCACCGGTAGCACCGTGACCCTCGCCCTCGAGGGCTCCGAGCCGGTCGATGCGGGCTCTGCGCTGATGATCATGACCCTCGGCGCCGAGAAGGGCACCAGGGTCGTGGTGACCGCCGACGATCAGGCCGCGCTCGACAAGGTCGTCGAGCTCATCGAGACCGATCTCGACGCGGACTGAGGACGGAGGCTAGACCCGCAACGGGGCCAGCTCACCCGCCAGCGACGCGGGGACCCGGACCGTCATCGTGGTTCCGGTCTCGGTGTGCTCGGAGTCCAGCACCTCACCCTCGGAGTGCACGCGGGAGACGAGGTCCCCGCGCGAGAACGGCACGCAGATCGTTAGTTCCACGTCGCTGCGTCCGACGAATTCGCGGATGCGGTCGAACAGCTCGGGCAGGCCCTCGCCGGTACGGGCCGAGACGAACACCGCGTCGGCGCCGACCGCGCCGCGCACCTCGGTGAGCCGGTTGCCGTCGATCGCGTCGATCTTGTTGATCACCAGCAGTTCCGGCGGCGGCTCGACGCCCTCCTCGGCGACGATCTCGTTGACGACCTGACGGACCGCGGAGATCTGGTCCATCGGGAACGGGTCGGAACCGTCGACCACGTGCAGCAGCAGGTCGGCGTCGACGACCTCCTCGAGGGTCGAGCGGAACGCCTCGACCAGCTGGGTCGGCAGGTGCCGCACGAACCCGACGGTGTCGGTGAAGACCACCGCGCGGCCGTCGTCGAGGGTCGCGCGGCGCGTGGTGGGATCCAGGGTCGCGAACAGCGCGTCCTGGACGAGCACACCGGCGCCGGTCATCGCGTTCACCAGGCTCGACTTGCCCGCGTTGGTGTAGCCGGCGACCGTGATCGACGGGATCGTCGACCGGTTGCGCGCTGCCCGCTTGGTGGTGCGGGCCTTCTTCATGTCGCGGATCTCGCGGCGCAGCTTGGCCATCCGTTCGCGGATGCGGCGGCGGTCGGTCTCGATCTTCGTCTCGCCGGGTCCGCGAAGGCCCACACCGCCGTTGCTGCCGGCGCGGCCGCCGGCCTGCCGGGACATCGATTCGCCCCAGCCGCGCAGGCGCGGGAGCATGTACTCCATCTGCGCGAGCGAGACCTGCGCCTTGCCCTCCCGGGACGAGGCGTGCTGGGCGAAGATGTCGAGGATCAGCGCGGTCCGGTCGATCACCTTGACCTTGACGACCTTCTCCAGCGCGGTCAGCTGCGCAGGCGTGAGCTCACCGTCGCAGATGACGGTGTCGGCGCCGCTGGAGAGCACGATCTCACGCAGCTCGTCGGCCTTGCCGGATCCGATGTAGGTCGCGGGATCGGGTTTCGACCGGCGCTGGATCACCGCGTCGAGGACCTGGGAGCCGGCGGTCTCGGCGAGGGCCGCGAGCTCGGCCATGTTCGCCTTCGCCGACGCCGCGGTGCCCTCGGTCCAGACCCCGACCAGGACCACCTTCTCGAGGCGGAGCTGCCGGTACTCGACCTCGGTGACGTCGGTGAGTTCGGTGGAGAGTCCGGCGACGCGCTGCAGTGAGGCGCGCTCGGAGAGTTGGAGTTCACCGACGGTCGGGTCGTCATCGCGGTGGATGTCACCGGGACGGTCGTCGAGGTCGGAGTCGGAGAGGATCTGTGCTGATGATTCGGTCATACGGAATCCATGGTCTCACGCCCGGTGTGCGGTGAGCACCTGAATATCGAGCTCAGCGGTCCCAGCCGGCCCGCAGGACCCCGTCGGCGACGAGCTTCGACGGCCCGCGCAGCGTCGATCCGTCCTCGCGGATGGCCACGGTGACCTCGCCGCCGGGAATCCCGATGCGCAGCTCGCCGGTGGCCTGCCCGCGGGCTTCCAGGGCTGCGCGCGTGGCCGCGACCAGGCCCGTTCCGCAGCTGCGGGTCTCCCCCACGCCTCGTTCGAACACCCGCATCCGGGCGTACAGGCCGCCGTCGGTGTCCTCCGCCGGCGGCGTGAGCAGCTCGACGTTGGCACCCTGCGGGAAGTCCCCGTGATCGATGATTACGCCCGCAGAGAAATCGACCGCGGCGAGGCCCTCGGGGGTGAGGCCGTCGACCACACATGCCAGATGCGGGTTGCCGACGTCGACCTTGGCTCCCTTGTACGCGTCGCCGCCGATGCGCACCACCGAACCTCCCTCCAGACGCGCGACGCCCATCTCGACGGTCACCTCGGCGCTCGTGTCGTCGAAGGAGTGGATGGTCACCGGGCGCGCCCCGGCGCGGGAGCCCACGGTGAACGTGTCGGCGTCGACGAGTCCCCGGGAACGGACGTAGTGCGCGAAGACGCGGACGCCGTTGCCGCACATCTCGGCGATCGAGCCGTCGGCGTTGCGGTAGTCCATGAACCAGTCGTCGGGGGTCACGCCCTCGGGCAGGGCGTCGAGGACGCCGCTCTCGACGAGAGCGCCGGAACGGGCCACGCGCAGCAGCCCGTCGGCGCCGATGCCGCGCTGCCGATCGCAGAGCGCGGCGACGAAGGTCGCCTCGAGATCCAGCTCCGCGGCCGGGTCCGAGAGCACGACGAAATCGTTCTGGGTGCCGTGTCCCTTGACGAACCGCAGGCCTGCCGAATCCGAAGTCACACCGTCCAGACTACTTTGCGACCCGCACCGCTTCGAGTGCACGGTCGGCCAGGTCCTCGGCGGCGGCATCGAGCCAGATCGCACGGTGGTCGCGCCGGAACCACGACCGCTGCCGGCGCACGTAGCGGCGGGTGCCGATGAAGGTGAGTTCCTCGGCCTGCGCGAGGTCGTACTCGCCGTCGAGCGCGGCGAGCACCTGCTTGTAGCCGATCGCCTGCGACGCGGTGCGCCCCTCGCGCAATCCTTTGTCGCACAGTGCTTTCACCTCGTCGACGAGACCGGTGGAGAACATCAGGCGGGTCCGCAGCCGGATCCGCTCGTCGAGTTCGGCGGTGTCCCGGTCGAGCGCGAGGATGACCGTGCCCCACCGGGGTTCGCCGATCTTCGGCTGCGACGCCGCGAACGGTTGTCCGGTGAGTTCGACCACCTCGAGCGCGCGCACGATGCGGCGGCCGTCGGTGGGCAGGATCGTCGACGCGGCGGCCGGGTCGACACCCGCGAGCAGCTCGTGCATCGCCGCCACTCCCCGCTTCGCCAGCATCGCCTCGTAGCGGGCGCGGACCTGCGGGTCGGTGGCCGGGAACCGCCAGTTGTCCAGCAGGCCCTGTATGTACATCATCGAGCCGCCGACGATGACGGGCACGCGCCCGGCGTCGAGCAGCCGTTCGACATCGGCGGTCGCGGCCCGCTGATAGCGGGCGACGGTTGCGATCTCGGTGACGTCGAGGACGTCGATCTGGTGGTGCGGGATACCGCGGCGTTCTGCCACCGGCAGCTTCGCGGTGCCGATGTCCATGCCGCGGTACTGCTGCATCGCGTCGATGTTGACGATCTCGCCGCCGAGACGCTCCGCGAGGTCGAGGGCCAGCTCGGACTTGCCGCTGGCCGTCGGTCCGACGACAGCGATCGGGCGGGGTCGGGCACCGCTCATGACCGGTCGTCGAGGGTCCAGGTGGCCACGACATACCCCACGCCGAACGGCGCGTCGGCGTAGCGGGTCTTGGCGACCACGGTGCTGTCCTGTTGGTCGACGGCCGCGGCGGCGACCTGCCACGCCACCCGTCCGCCGACTCCTTCGGCCGCACACGCCGCCGGGTCGAGGGCGGCGAGTGCCCGGGTGTCCGCGTCGTCGATCGCGGCGACGATCGAATCGTTGAGAGCGACTGCGGAGTCGCGGCGCGCACCGCCGGGCGACTTCGGGGTCAGCGCGAACGAGCCGTCGCCCACGACGAGCAGACCCGCCCGGTCGTGGGAGTCGCGCAGCCGCCGCCCGAGTTCGGCCCCGAGCGCGGCACACTCCGCGGGGGCCGTCTCGCGACCGACGGTGAACGGCTCCGCCGGCCCCAGGCCCGCCCGTTCGCGCACCCAGGCGCCGATGAGCGCGGCCAGGCTCATGCGCGGACCGGCGTCGTCACTCAGATGCACACGCACGTCCACCCCGAAGCGACCGAACCCGCCCGAACCGGACTCCCGGACGACCCCCGCCACCGGCTCGTCCGACGCCCCCACGAGAACCCAACGGTCGACCCCGGCGGCGCGTCCGTCACCGGCCGCGTCGTCGACCGCCGTCCGCACGGGCTCGGTGTCGAACGCGCCCGGACCGGCCAACTCGGGTACCAGCAACGGAGCACTCGGCACGAAGACGACGACCGCAAGCACACCACGACGCTAGTCGACCGCCCGCGACGCCGACCCGCCGACTCGGCGCGCACGCCACACGCACACGCCTGAACTGCTTGAATGGATCCGTACTGTCGGCGATCGCGGGACGATACGATGCCCCCGCGAGACTCGACCAAGCGACCGGCAGCCGTGACGCGCGGCACCAATGAGCGGCAGGACACGCACATGACCAACCCGATCGACCCGTCACCGGCTACCCAGGGCACCGAGCCGGTCGGCACCAGCAAGCCCCGCCCGAAGCCCGGGCCCCGCCCGAAGCCCGGCCCGCGGCCGGGCGCGCACGAACCCGTCGTCCCCCACATCAGCGCGGGCGACCCACACCGGTGGGGACGCATCGACGAGTCGGGTGTCGTGTGGCTGAAGACCGCCGAGGGTGAACGCGAGATCGGTTCCTGGCAGGCCGGCACCATCGAGGAGGGCCTCGCCCACTTCGCGCGGCGCTTCGACGATCTCGCGACCGAGGTCGAGGTCCTCGAGGAGCGCCTGACCGCGCGGTCCGGCGATCCCCGCAAGGCGCAGGCCGCGGCCAGACACCTGCTCGAGGAACTCCCCAACGCGCACGTCATCGGCGACGTCGCCGCCCTGCAGCGCCGGCTGGAGGCCATCGTCGGCAGCGCCGACGAGGTCGCCGAGTCCATCAAGGCCGAGCGCGAGAAGGCCCGTACCGCGGCGATCGCCCGCAAGGAGGAGCTGGCCGCGGAGGCCGAGAAGATCGGCGCCGAGGCGACCAACTGGAAGCACGCCGGCGATCGTCTCCGCGAGATCCTCGAGGAGTGGAAGACGATCAAGGGTGTCGACCGCAAGACCGACGACGCCCTGTGGAAGCGCTATGCCAAGGCCCGGGACGCCTTCAACCGGCGTCGTGGGGCGCACTTCGCCGAACTCGATCGTGAACGGGCCGGTGCGAAGGAGCGCAAGGAGGCGCTGATCAAGCAGGCCGAGGAGCTGTCCTCCTCGACCGACTGGGGTCCCACCTCCGCACGATTCCGGGAGTTGCTACAGGAGTGGAAGGCCGCCGGCCGTGCTCCCCGCGACACCGACGAGGCGCTGTGGCAGCGGTTCAAGGCCGCCCAGGACGTGTTCTTCAGTGCCCGCAACGCCGCCACGTCGGAGCGTGACGCCGAGTACCAGGCGAACGCGAAGGCGAAGCTCGAACTCCTCGAGGCGGCCGAGAAGGCGATCGATCCCGACGCCGATCTCGAGGGTGCGCGCCGCGAGTTCCGGGCGTTCCGCGACCGGTGGGACGAGATCGGGAAGGTGCCGCGCGATCAGATGCACTCGCTCGAGTCGCGGGCCCGGGCCCTCGAGAAGCGTATTCGCGACGCCGAGGAGGCGCAGTGGCAGCGAACCGACCCGGAGGCGCAGGCGCGTGCCGCCCAGTTCGTCGAGCGGGCCGAACAGCTCGAGGAGCAGGCGCGCAAGGCCGCCGAGCGGGGCAAGGACCGCGACGCGGCGAAGCTGCGTGAGCAGGCTGCGCAGTGGCGCGAGTGGGCGGAGGCGGCGCAGAGCGCCATCTCCGACCGCTGAGAGAAGAGACCGCCGAGACCCCGGCGCTCAGTGCCCGAGATCAGGCCTGGGCGTCGGGGTTCTTCTTGTAGAGCGCGGTGGCATAGGCCTCCTGCTCGGCGGCCTGGCGACGCCGTTCGGCCTCCATCGCGAGTTGGTAGGACGACCGCGCCCACACCACGCGCGACCAGTGGAACGTCAGCACGAACACCGCGATCCAGCCCAGGACCAGGCCGACCCCGACGCCCGACGGCGGCTCGACGCCGCCCACGCCCGGGGTGTTGCGGGACCACCAGGCGAGCATCCCGGCGACGCAGGCGATCGCGCAGCCGCACAGGGCGACCCACGCGAGCACCCAGCGTCGGGTCAATAGCGCCAGCATCGACGCGACGATGCCGAAGAAGGTCACCAGGTACACGAAGATGCGGGAGACGATGGTGACGCGCTCGGCCTGCGCCTCCGTGGTGTAGGCGAGCACGTCGAGCCCGGTCGCCGAGCCCGTGTGCGGCAGCACCAGCGACACCATCGCCACCAGGACGGCGACGGCGACGACCAGTGCGCGGGCGCCCGGGTCGATCTCGCCGGCGACCTTGCGCTCGGCCTTCCGCAGATCGCGTTCGTAGGCCTGGAACGCGTCCACGTCGGCGGCGCCGGGAGTGGTGGGGTCCGGGTTCTCGGACATGTCATCGCCTCGATTCATCGTGTGAGACCAGGGTTTTCGGCGTGCGCTAGCCGCACGAGCCACAGCCGGACTCGGCCGGCGCGGGTGCCGGCGCACCGATCTTCGGCAGACCGAGGCCCACGCCGACCGGCGGGGTCGTCGGGGTGCGGCTCTGCTCGAAGGCGTCACCGGCGCGGGTGCGGCGATGCGACCGCACTCCGGCGTCGGCGATCAGGTGGTGCGGTGCGGCGTCGGTGAGCACGGTGTGCACGACGTCGCCCGGACGGATCGACCCCGCGGCATCGCCGGGCGTGAAGTGCACGAGGCGACCGTCGCGGGCGCGGCCCGTCATGCGCTGGGTCTTGGCGGACTTGCGCCCCTCGTCGGCGACGACGAGCAGCTCCACCTCGTTGCCGATCAGTTTCTGGTTCTCCGCGAGGCAGATCTTCTCCTGCAACGCGATGAGCCGCTGGTAGCGCTCACCGACGACGTCCGGTGGCACCTGGTCGGGCATCGTTGCGGCCGGCGTGCCGGGACGCGGCGAGTACTGAAAGGTGAACGCCGACGAGAACCGGGCGCGCTCGACGACCTCGAGGGTGGCCTGGAAGTCCTCCTCGGTCTCCCCCGGGAAACCGACGATGATGTCGGTGGTGATCGCCGCGTGCGGCATGGCCGCCCGGACCTTGTCGAGGATGCCGAGGAACTTGGTCTGCCGGTAGCTGCGACGCATCGCGCGCAGGATGCGGTCCGAACCGGACTGCAGCGGCATGTGCAGTTGCGGGCACACGTTCGGCGTCTGTGCCATCGCCTCGATCACGTCGTCGGTGAACTCCGCCGGATGCGGCGAGGTGAACCGGACGCGTTCGAGACCGTCGATGTCGCCGCAGGCGCGCAGGAGCTCGGCGAACGCGCCGCGGTTGCGCGGCTGGTCGGGATCGGCGAACGACATGCCGTAGGCGTTGACGTTCTGCCCCAGCAGGGTCACCTCGAGGACACCCTGGTCGACGAGGGCCTGCACCTCGGCGAGCACGTCACCGGGGCGGCGGTCGACCTCTTTGCCGCGCAGCGAGGGGACGATGCAGAACGTGCAGGTGTTGTTGCAGCCGACCGACACCGACACCCAGCCGGAGTAGGCCGACTCGCGCTTGGCGGGCAGCGTCGACGGGAAGCGCTCCAGCGAGTCGAGGATCTCGACCTGGGCCTCGGAGTTGTGCCGGGCGCGCTCGAGCAGCGCCGGCAGCGACCCGATGTTGTGGGTGCCGAACACGACGTCGACCCAGGGGGCCTTCGAGATGACGGCGTCCTTGTCCTTCTGCGCGAGGCAGCCCCCGACGGCGATCTGCATGCCGGGCCGGCGCGACTTGACCGGCGCGAGATGCGAGAGGTTGCCGTAGAGCTTGTTGTCGGCGTTCTCACGGATGGCGCAGGTGTTGAACACCACGAGATCGGCGTCCGCGTCGTCGTCGGCCCGCACGTAACCCGCGTCCTCGAGCAATCCGGCGATGCGCTCGGAGTCGTGGACGTTCATCTGGCAGCCGTAGGTCCGGACCTGATAGCTGCGGGGTTGCAGGGTCGATGCGGCCTCGTCAGGCCGATCCGACAACTCGATACTCACTCCTCCCAGGGTACGGGGCCGATGCAAATCGCCGTGACGGGCGAGCCGTCCCCCACCACCGCCGTCCGCACACGGCCTCCGACCGCTCCGACCTCCCGCGACGCACCGAGGTGACCCACACCACGAAGCGGCACGAAATTTCGCTAGGGTGCCAGAATGACCGTTTCACCGAGCAAGTCCGCGGACCCCCGGTCCGGACCGATGATCTCGATGCGCGGGGTGCAGAAGCACTTCGGCTCGCTGCACGTTCTCAAGGACATCGACTTCGAGGTCCCGGCCGGACAGGTCGTGGTCGTCCTGGGCCCGTCCGGGTCGGGCAAGTCCACACTGTGCCGCACGATCAACCGCCTCGAACCCATCGACGAGGGTGAGATCCGCATCCAGGGTGAGCTGCTCCCCTCGGAGGGCAAGGATCTCGCGCGCCTTCGCGCCGACGTGGGCATGGTGTTCCAGTCCTTCAACCTGTTCTCCCACAAGACGATCCTGGAGAACGTGACCCTCGCACCGATCAAGGTGCGCAAGAAGTCCAAGGCCGAGGCCACAGCGCGAGCGCTCGAACTCCTCGAGCGCGTCGGCATCGCCAGCCAGAAGGACAAGTACCCGGCTCAGCTGTCCGGCGGTCAGCAGCAGCGCGTCGCCATCGCCCGCTCGCTGGCGATGGACCCGAAGATCATGCTGTTCGACGAGCCGACCTCGGCCCTCGACCCGGAGATGGTCAACGAGGTCCTCGACGTCATGGTGGCCCTCGCGAAGGAGGGCATGACCATGCTCGTGGTCACCCACGAGATGGGCTTCGCCCGCAAGGCCGCCGACCGGGTGATCTTCATGGCCGACGGCGCGATCGTCGAGGACTCCGACCCCGACACCTTCTTCACCGCCCCGAAGTCGGAGCGGGCACGTGACTTCCTCGGCAAGATCCTGGGGCACTGATGCGCGGACGAGGACAGACGAGAACGACATACACCGCGGCCGTGGTCGTCGCCGTCGGCGCGCTGCTGGCCGGCCTGCTGTCGGGCTGCGGCAGCACCGAACCGCGCAACCTGCTCGACTCGATCCGCGACGGCAAGGTGATCCTCGGCGTCAAGTTCGACCAGCCGGGCCTCGGCCTGTACGAGCCCGACGGCAACGTCACCGGCTTCGACGCCACGGTCGCCCGCTACGTGGTCAACCACATCGCCGACGAGCTCGGCGTCGACCACCCGGAGGTCACCTGGCGCGAGACCCCGTCGGCGCGTCGTGAGGCGATGATCGACAACGGCGAGGTCGACCTGATCGCCGCCACCTACTCCATCACCTCCGCCCGCGCGAAGAAGGTCTCCTTCGGAGGCCCCTACCTGCAGACGTACCAGGGCCTGATGGTCCGCGCGGACGACAACTCGATCACCAGGCTCGAGGATCTCGACAACGGCAAGAAGCTCTGCTCGGTCACCGGATCGACGTCGGCGCAGAACGTCAAGGCCCAGCTGCCCACCGTCCAACTGCAGGAGTACGACTCGTACTCGGCGTGTGTGGAGGCGCTGCGCCGCGGCAAGGTCGACGCCCTGACCACCGACGAGGCGATCCTCGCCGGGTACTCCAACTTCTGGAAGGGCGAGTTCAAGCTCGTCACGATGACCTATCTGAAGGACGCGTGCGTCAAGGACGCACTGAAGACCGCGGGCAGCCCGTTCTCCACCGAGCGCTACGGCGTCGGTGTGGCACTCGGCGACCAGCAGGCCGTCGAGGCGATCAACAAGGCGCTCGACGAGATGCTGACCCCCGTCGGCGGCGGCGAGTCCGCCTGGAACAAGGCCCTGCGAGACAACCTCGGCAACGCCTACGTCGACGAGATCATCGCGCGCGCCGACGAACCCGACTCGAAATTCCCGTACCTACCCGTTCCCGGCGACCTCGACTTCCTCGATTCACCGTCGAAGCCGTGCCCGGCCGGGCTCAAGTGAGAGGAGAGATCGATGAATGACGCCTCTCTGTGGGACAGCATGGGGCCGCAGCTGTGGCCTGCCTTCTGGGTGACCATCCAGCTGACCTTCTACTCCGCGATCGGCTCACTGGTCTGGGGCACCGTCCTCGCGGCGATGCGGGTCTCCCCCGTCCCGATCATGCGCGGTTTCGCGAACGTCTACGTGAACGTCGTGCGAAACACCCCGCTGACCCTCGTCGTGCTGTTCTGCGCGATCGGCCTCTACCAGAACCTGGGCCTGACCTTCGCGCCCACGATCAAGTCGAACAACTTCTGGCTCGCGGTCCTCGCGTTCGTGCTCTACACGTCCACCTTCGTGTGCGAGACACTGCGGTCCGGTTTCAACACCGTCCCGCTGGGTCAGGCCGAGGCGGCGCGGTCGCTGGGCATGTCCTTCACCCAGGTGTTCGGGATCATCGTGCTGCCGCAGGCCATCCGCTCGGTGATCGGGCCGCTGGGCAGTGTGCTGATCGCGCTGACGAAGAACACCACGATCGCGTCGGTCATCGGTGTCGCCGAGGCGGCGGCCCTGATGAAGACCGAGATCGAGACGTTCTCCGACCAACTGTTCGTGATCTTCGGCGTGATCGCCGTGGGCTTCATGATCATCACCCTCGCCGAGGGAGCCGTGTTCGGCTACCTCGCCAAGCGACTGGCGGTGAAGCGATGAGCGCCGAATCAACCGTTCTCTACGACGCCCCCGGCCCCCGGGCGCGGGCCCGCAACCGGGTCACGGCGGTCGTCTTCATCGGACTGCTGGTGGCGGCCCTGGTCTATGTGATCGCGGTGCTCGCCTCCAACGAGCAGTTCACCGCCGAGAAGTGGAGTCCGTTCGTCACCTGGTCGACCTGGACGGGCTACATCCTGCCGGGCCTGTGGCGCACGCTCGCGGCGGCCGCGGTCTCGATCGTGCTGTCGCTGGTGCTCGGCGCGCTCCTCGGCATCGGCCGGTTGTCCGAGCACCTATGGCTGCGAGCGGTCTCCGGCTTCTTCGTCGAGGTGTTCCGCGCGATCCCGGTGCTCATCCTGATGGTGTTCACCTGGTTCCTGTTCGCCGTGTACGGCATCTTCCCGTCGTCGATGCTGGCGTTCGCCGCCGTCGTCACCGGCCTGACGCTCTACAACGGTTCCGTCATGGCCGAGATCCTGCGGTCGGGGATCAACTCGCTGCCGAAGGGCCAGACCGAGGCGTCGTTGTCACTGGGTCTGCGGAAGTCACAGATGATGCGCATCGTGTTGCTGCCGCAGGCGATCACGGCGATGATGCCGGCACTGATCTCGCAGATGGTGGTGGCGCTCAAGGACTCCGCGCTCGGCTACATCATCGGCTACGCGGAGGTCGTGCGCAGCGGCCTGCTGTCGGCGTCGCGGTACGGCAACTACATCCCGGCGCTCATCGTGGTCGCGGCGATCATGATCTGCATCAACTTCGGGTTGTCGAAGCTGGCGACCTACGTCGAGCGGCGCCTGCGTCAGGGCAGCCGGTCGTCGGCCGCGCCTGCCGATCCGGAGAAGGCCGAGCTGGCCGCATCGGAGAACCTTCTCTGACGCCCAGCCAAGGTAACGATTTGTCCGAATTACGATGAAGAGATGACCATCAACACCCCCAATCCTGAGGGTCAGTTTCCTCCCGGAGGCTCCTTCCCCCCGAACCCACATCAGAATCCTCCACAGCAGGCTGGTCAGAAGACGAAGGTGACCATGTCGTTGCCAGTTCTGGCGCTCTTCACCTTCGCGCTGGTCGCAATCACCGGTCTGGTGGCCTCTCTGGTCACCGCAGCCGTGGTAAAGGAAGACACGTCGTCCAGGTCATCCAGCAATGTCGCAGATGCCACCAACTCCGAAGCGGTGTACGGAAACAACACCACGACCACCACGACAACGTCGGCGTCGGCTGTGTACGGGCTCAACCAGCCCATCACCAACGGAGACGTGAAGTTCACTCTGATCAGCGCCGAGAGCCCCGCCACCATCACCAAGTACGATGCCAGCGATGGATCGAGCGGTTACGTCTCCGTGTCGCCCAAGCCAAACGCCAAGTTCATCCTTCTCCATGCGAATGTGGAGAACATCGGAAGAACTCCCGAGAACAGGCTGTACATCGCCGCAGTTGTTCTCAGCGATCAGCAGGATCGTCTCTTTAACACCATCCACGAAAACTACGCAATCCAGCAGAACTTCGACCGCGAAGAGCGGAACGACGAACTGCAGCCGGGCTTCTCCGACGAGGTGTGGTTCCTCTACGAGGTCCCCAAGGCTGCTCAGATCGAGTATGTCGCCCTCACTGATGGTGACTCTCGCGGCAACGGTGAGAGCTACGACATCATCAGGCTCCCCAAGGCGCTATGACTCAGCCGTGACAGCCACCCCACTCGCTGACGGTCTCCCAGGTCGCAGGACTCTACGGGCCTGGCACGGACAACTACCGTATCGGGAGTTCTGTAGGCGTTCGGACTGGAACGACTCAACCGGCGAGGCGTTCAGCTGCCCTGGAAACCCATAAGCGCCTCCCCCACGACGTCGAACGCCATCGACTGCGGGTAACCGCGCCGGACGAGGAACCCGACGAGACGTCGCATCGTCTTGTCCCGTTCGGCGCGGTCGCCGGCTATCCGTTCGACGACCGTCGGGGTGAGCTTGCGCGCGACGAGCTGCGCGGCGATCTCACGTTCGTCGTCGGGGTCGATGTCGCTCAGGGCGTCGGTGATGATCGACTCGGCGATGCCCTTGTTGCGCAGCTCGTGCTTGAGCGCCACCCGCCCCTTGCCGGAGTTCTGATGGCGTGACCGCACCCACTCGGCGGCGAAGTCGGCGTCGTCGAGCAGCTGGTGCCGGTCGAGCCGAGCCATCACCTCGTCGACGGTGTCGGCATCGAATCCCTTGCGCGTCAACCGTTCCCGCATCTCCTGCCGGGAACGCGCGCGGACCCCGAGCAGGCGGAGCGCGGAGTCCCATGCGCTGGGTCCCTTGCGGTCGGGATCTGCATCCCGCCGTCGCTTCGTCTGCCCGGGGTCCGGTGCTTCGTTCACTGTCCGTCCTGGAGAACTTCTGGCTAGAACTCGACCGGCGCCGGTGCGATGTCGTCGGCGTCGACGGTCGGGCCGATGCCCAGCTTCTCCTTGATCTTCTTCTCGATCTCGTCGCGGATGTCGGTGTTCTCGATCAGGAACTTGCGGGCGTTCTCCTTGCCCTGGCCCAGCTGATCGCCCTCGTAGGTGAACCACGAACCCGACTTGCGGATGAAGCCCTCGGCGACGCCCATGTCGATCAGCGAGCCCTCCTTGGAGATGCCGTGACCGTAGAGGATGTCGAACTCGGCCTGCTTGAACGGCGGGGCGACCTTGTTCTTGACGACCTTGACGCGGGTGCGGTTGCCGACCGCCTCGGTGCCGTCCTTGAGGGTCTCGATGCGGCGGACATCCAGACGCACCGACGAATAGAACTTCAGGGCCTTGCCGCCCGTGGTGGTCTCGGGCGAGCCGAACATCACGCCGATCTTCTCGCGCAGCTGGTTGATGAAGATCGCGGTGGTCTTCGACTGGTTGAGGGCCGAGGTCATCTTACGCAGCGCCTGGCTCATCAAGCGGGCCTGCAGACCCACGTGGCTGTCGCCCATCTCGCCCTCGATCTCGGCCTTGGGCACGAGCGCGGCGACCGAGTCGACGACCAGGATGTCCAGTGCGCCCGAACGGATCAGCATGTCGGCGATCTCGAGAGCCTGCTCACCGGTGTCGGGCTGCGACACGAGGAGGGCGTCGGTGTCCACACCGAGCTTCGCGGCGTAGTCGGGATCGAGTGCGTGCTCGGCGTCGATGAACGCCGCGATGCCGCCCTGCGCCTGCGCGTTCGCGACGGCGTGCAGCGCGACGGTGGTCTTACCCGAGGACTCCGGACCGTAGATCTCCACCACGCGGCCGCGGGGCAGGCCGCCGATACCGAGGGCGACGTCGAGGGCGATGGACCCGGTCGGGATGACCTCGATCGGCTGGCGGGTCTCCTCGCCGAGCCGCATCACCGACCCCTTGCCGAAGTTCTTGTCGATCTGGGCGAGGGCCAGATCGAGGGCCTTCTCACGGTCCTGGGGCGCAGCTGCCATGGGAGTTCTCCTCGGTTGTGAGCCGGTTTTCCGGCGGGTGGTCGGTGTGGTCCGGGCGTTCATGCCTGAAAGGTATCGAGGGGGTCCGACAATCTGGTGGACCCCACCGACTTCTCCCAGACGCGCCGCCGATACTTCAGACGCAGCGGGCGACCGCGCGGTTCCGTCTGGCCTTCAGCATGAACGAACACGTGTTCGATCGCAAGCATGACACGCGCGGCGTGTCACCAGCGGCTGCGCGGCACGTCGAAGTCGCGGCAGATCGCCACCCAGACGTCGCGGGGGTCGACGCCGTCCTCGATCGCCTGGGCCCCGGTGCGGCCGCCGAACTCCATCAGAACGTGGTCGACGAGGATCGAATCCGCCTTGGCCACACCGAATTCGGTGGTCATCAGTTCGTTGAACTCGGTCAGGCGCATTGCCCCACCCTAACCCGTTCGGCCCGCACCCTCCGCGTGACCGCGACCGGGTCGACGGTGTCGACGACACTGTCGCCGATCTCCCGCGCGCGCCGTCCGATAGCCGGGTCGTCGAGCACCGCGAGTACCGCGCCGGCGACCTCGGAGACGGTGAGCGGACGCACACAGCACCCCGCTCCGGCGCGTCGGACACGGTTGGCGAGTTCCCACTGGTCGCCGCCGCCGGGGACGGCGACCACGGGTACCCCGGCGACCATCGCCTTGGCGAGGATGCCGTGCCCCGAACCGCAGACCAGCACGTCGGCACCGGCCAGGATCCCGTCCTGGCGACCGAGGCCCGCAACGATCCGGTCGTCGGCGCCGAACCGCGCCAGGTCCTCGTCGGACGGGCGATGGAGACCCGACACGACGACCCGGACGCGCCGCCCGAGCACGGGTTCCGACAGCGCCTCGAGGGCCACGGCGACCATGTCCGAGGCCCCGGTCCGGGCGGTCGAGGGGGCGAGCACGACGAGCGGGTCGTCACCGGGTGGCTCGGTGAAGCGGTCGTCGGTGGGTTCCCAGATCAGCGGGCCGACGAGGTGGGCGTCGGCGGGCCAGTCCGGCCGCGGCACCTCGAGACCGGGCAGCGTGGCGACGAGCCGCGCGTCGGGGCCCGGGTCGTCGGCGGGCAGCCCGACGGTCGTGCGGGCGAGGGCACGCTGCCGCTCCCCCTTGCGGATGGAGGTGGCGGTCGCCGCGCGCATCGCGGCGTCCCGCAACCGGCCGCGCAGCCCGATGCCGGGCGCGAGACCCGAGCCCACCGGCGGCAACCCCTTCGACGGGAGGTAGAGCGGATGCGGGGAGAGTTCGAGCCACGGCAGGCCGCACAGCTCGGCGGCCCATCCCCCGCAGACGGTGATGACATCGGAGACGACCACATCGACGCCGGCGTCGGCGAGCACGGGCGCCAACAGTTGCGCCATGCGCGCGGCACGGGCGCTCAACTTGTCACCGGCGTCGGTGTCGTCGTCGGACTCGGTGGCCGCCAGGCCCGGGAGTTCGGCGAGGTCGATGCCCCGGTGCCGGACGGCGTCGGACCAGTTCAGCCCGGTGTAGACGGTGGCCCGCTCGCCGGCGGCCATCAGCCGCTCGGCGAGGGCGAATGCCGGGAACGCGTGACCGGCGTCGGAACCCGCGACGAGTGCTACATGCACTCTGATCGGATCTCGGAGATCAGTTCTGCGCAGGCGGCTCGGTGGTCGGCGGGGTCGCCTGGGTGGCCGGCTCGCCCTTCTGCAGCGGCGGTGTGGTGGCGCCCGCCGACGACGGCAGCTCGCCGCGCATGCTGGCGCGGATCTGCTCGAGACGCGAGTGGCCGGCCATCTGGACGCTGGCCTGCTCCACCTCGGCCATGCGGCCCTGGACGGAGTTGCGGGCCAGCTCGGCCGAGCCGAGCGCATTGGCGTAGCGGCGCTCGATCTTCTCGCGCACCTGCTCGAGGCTCGGGGTGTTGCCGGGCACGGCCAGCTCGCTCATCTGGTTGAGCGATGCGCTGACCTGCTCCTGCATCTTGGCCTGCTCGAGCTGGCTGAGCAGCTTGGACCGCTCGGCGAGCTTCTGCTGCAGGATCATCGCGTTGCGCTCGACGGCCTTCTTGGCCTGCTCGGCGGCCTGGAGCGACTGGTCGTGAAGGGTCTTGAGGTCCTCGACGCTCTGCTCGGCGGTCACCAGCTGCGCGGCGAACGCCTCTGCGGCATTGGTGTACTCGGTGGCCTTCTGGGTGTCACCGGCGGCCGCGGCCTGGTCGGCGAGGGTCAGTGCCTGGCGGGTGTTGGCCTGCAGGCGCTCGACCTCCTCGAGCTGCCGGTTGAGCTTCATCTCGAGCTGGCGCTGGTTGCCGATGACCGACGCCGCCTGCTGCGACAGCGCCTGGTGCTGGCGCTGGGCCTCCTCGATCGCCTGCTGGATCTGGATCTTCGGGTCCGCGTGCTCGTCGATCTTCGCGTTGCCGAGGGCCTTCAGATAGTTCCACAACTTCACGAACGGGTTCGCCATGGCTCTAGGTCACTCCATTCAGGGGTAGGCGAGAAAACACAGGGATACGAGAGAACTCCTTCGACCAATCTATCGGGTGAGGGTTCCCTGTAGGGCGACTCGCGCGCCGTCGGTCATTCAGACGGGGTCGACCATCAGGCCGGGATCCCATCAGGCGGCGGCGAGTGCGGTCGTCTCGCGATGACCCGAAGGAGCCGGGATGACGACCTTGGTTGCGCTCAGGCCCGCGTCGGCGTCGGACGTCGCACCGACCGGCTCGGCGGGACGCATGGTCTCGTCCGGACGCATCGCGTTGCCGACGTCGAGCAACAGATCCGCGATCTCGACGTCGAGTGCGTCGCAGATCGCGGCGAGCAGCTCGCTCGACGCCTCCTTCTGACCTCGTTCGACCTCGGAGAGGTACCCGAGGCTGACCCGGGCCCCGGTGGACACCTCGCGCAGGGTGCGGCCCTGCTGCGTGCGGACCCGACGCAGGCTCTCGCCGAGCGCCTCACGTAAGAGCATCGCCATCGAGTCTCCTCTCCCAGTACTGGCCGACCGGCGAAACGTTCGCTGTCACTCGAACGCCTCGCGCGGCCGGATCGTTCCCGCGCCGCGGTTGTCTGCGACAGTAGTCGAACTCAGCGGCCCGTGCCCGCTCCCCCGGCGCCCCGTCCCGAAGGTGTCGTGTCCTGTTCGCTCACGGCGGATCCGCCGGCCTCGGATCCGTTCGCGCGGGTGTCCGAGGCGCCCGCGTCGGCGCGGACCCGTACGGCCTGCCAGGTGTAGTCGAGACCGGTGTAGACGGTGACGATCAGCGCGAGGCCCATGACGACGCCGGCGGCGATCTCCCAGCCCGGGCCGAACGGCAGCAGGTACATCCCGATGGACAGCGACTGCAACAGCGTCTTGAGCTTTCCGCCGCGGCTGGCGGGGATCACCTTGTGGCGCAGCACCCAGAAACGCAGGGCGGTGACCCACAGTTCCCGAGCGATGATCACCGCGGTCACCCACCACGGCAGGATGTCGAGGACCGACAGCCCCACGAGCGCACCGCCGATGAGGGCCTTGTCGGCGATCGGGTCGGCCATCTTCCCGAAGTCGGTGATGAGTCCGCGTGCGCGCGCGAGATGCCCGTCGTAGCGGTCGGTGAGTGCGGCGATCGCGAACACCGCGGTCGCGATCGAACGCCACAGCGTGGACTCGCCGCCGTCGACGAACAGCGCGACCAGGAACACCGGAACCAGGACGATCCGAAAGACGGTCAGCACGTTGGCGATGTTGAGCACCGGCACCGGGTCGACCGGGTCGGTGATGTGGTCGGGCCCGCGGCCGACGTTCGCGATGCCCTTCTCGTCGACGGGCCGACGGATGTTCTCGTCGACGGCGCGACGGATGCGATCGGTCATGAGCACACCCCCGGGCGCGGACGGGTTCCGCGGTACACGGGAATTCTCATACGCACGATCAACAGGGTATCGGCCCGTACCGCGGACGAGGTCAACCGGGCCGACACGCGTGCGACGCGGGCACATCCACAGGACTAAGGTGAGTTCCCATGTCAGTGGAACCAAGCGCCTCGGAACCCACCGCCTCAGAGGTCGTGGTCCGACGCGCCCGGACCTCCGACGTACCGCGCATCAAGGAACTGATCGACCAGTACGCCGGCAAGATCCTGCTGGAGAAGAACCTCGTCACACTGTACGAGTCGGTGCAGGAGTTCTGGGTCGCCGACCTCGACGGGCTGGTCGTGGGATGTGGTGCACTGCACGTCCTCTGGGCCGATCTCGGCGAGGTCCGCACCGTCGCGGTCGACCCCGCGTTCGCCGGCCGCGGCATCGGGCACAAGATCGTCGGCCGACTGATGGACATGGCCCGCGAGCTCGAACTCGCCCGGGTTTTCGTGCTCACCTTCGAGACGAAGTTCTTCGCCCGGCACGGCTTCCGGGAGATCCAGGGCACCCCGGTCACCCGCGAGGTGTACGAGGAGATGTGCCGCTCGTACGACACGGGCGTCGCGGAGTTCCTGGACCTCAGCTACGTCAAACCCAACACGCTCGGCAACACGCGCATGTTGGCCCACCTCGATCAGCAGGCCCTCGACCAGCAGGAGTGAACCGATGCCCTTCTTCGCCGTCCAGTACACCTACCACCCCGCCAAGGCCGCGCTGCGTGACGAGCACCGCCCGGCCCACCGGCAGTGGCTCGGCGAGGAGTTCGAGGCGGGCAACGTGCTCGTCGCCGGCCCGTACCCGGATGGCACGGGCGCACTGATCATCATCAGGGCGGCCGACCTCGGCGCGGCGGAGGCGTTCCTCGCCAACGACCCGTTCCAGGCCCACCAGGCGGTCGATGCCGTCGAGATCGACGAGTGGACTCAGGTCTTCGGCCCGTTCCCGGAGTGAGCCGGCCGGCGCGACCGGATGAGGCTCGCGACCGTCGTGACCACCAGCACGCCGACGACCACCGACAGTGACACCGGCGTGGAGATCTCCGGCACGGCCACGTGCTCGCCGCCGTTGACGAACGGCAGCGTGTTCTCGTGCAGCGCGTGGAGCACCAGCTTGGCGCCGATGAACGCGAGTACGACCGACAGCCCGATCGACAGATAGACGAGCCGGTCGAGCAGCCCGCCGAGCAGGAAGTACAACTGCCGCAGGCCCATCAGTGCGAAGGCGTTGGCGGTGAACACCAGGTAGGGCTCGGAGGTCAGACCGTAGATGGCCGGGATCGAGTCGAGGGCGAACAACACGTCGGTGAAGCCGATGACGATCAGCACCGTCAACATCGGCGTCGCCAGACGGCGTCCGTCGATCCGGGTGACCAGCCGGTCGCCGTCGTAGGAGTCGTGAGTGCGCAGGTGCTCTCGCACGAACCGCTCGAGGCGGCTCTCCCGCTGCACCTCGTGCTCGACCGGGTCGTCGCTCTCCCGGATCAGCTTGACCGCGGTGGCGATCAGGAACGCGCCGAACAGGTAGAACACCCAGCTGTGGGCGTTGATCGCGGCCGCGCCGACCGCGATGAACACGCCCCGAATGCCGAGCGCCATCACGATGCCGAGCAGCAGCACCTTCTGCTGGTACTCGGGCGGCACCGCGAACCGCGCGATGATGATGACGAAGACGAACAGGTTGTCGACCGACAGCGCCTTCTCGGTGACGTAGCCGGCGAGATACTCACCGCCGGAGGTCGCGCCCCACTGCCACCAGACGAAGGCGCCGAACGCGACGGCGAGGGCGATGTAGACCGCGGACCAGGTGGCCGATTCCCTCAGGCTCGGGGCGTGCGGGGTGCGGACATGGGCGACGAAGTCGAACAGGAACAGTCCGCCGATCACCGCGACGGTGATCAGCCAGACGGACAGGGAGACATCCATTTATCCTCCACCGGGCAGCGTGAGCTGTCGAGCCAGAGGTCTCTCCCACCGTGACTACCGACATGCCGGAACCCGATACATCGGGCCCCGGGCCGTCGGAACCGGTGGCCGGCGCTCCGGGTGCCGGGCGATGATGACGGCATCACCGCGGATCGGCACCGTACTGACGGAACACGCCGCGTGGGGATACTCCCCTCATGGATCTGTGGCCAGGCTACCTCACATGTCCGACGACGCGTCGGAGTCGTCATCGCCGCTCCCGCCACCGGTGATCGAGGCGATGACACCGGGCAGGTCCTCGGGCTTGACGAGCACCTCGCGGGCCTTGGAGCCCTCGCTCGGTCCGACGACGCCGCGGGTCTCCATCAGATCCATCAGGCGGCCCGCCTTGGCGAAGCCGACGCGCAGCTTGCGCTGCAGCATCGACGTCGACCCGAACTGGCTTGACACGACGAGCTCGATGGCCTGCAGCAGGTCGTCGAGGTCGTTGCCGATGTCGCTGTCGATCTCCTTCTTGTCGCCGGCCTTCGCGGTGGTGACACCCTCCGTGTACTCCGGTTCGGCCTGTTCCTTGGTGAACTCGACGACCGCCTGGATCTCCTCGTCGGTGATGTAGGCGCCCTGCATGCGGATGGGCTTGTTCGCACCCATCGGCAGGAACAGGCCGTCACCCATGCCGATGAGCTTCTCGGCGCCCGGCTGGTCGAGGATGACGCGCGAGTCGGTCAGCGACGAGGTGGCGAACGCCAATCGCGACGGCACGTTGGTCTTGATCAGACCGGTGACCACGTCCACCGACGGACGCTGCGTCGCGAGCACCAGGTGGATGCCGGCGGCGCGCGCCTTCTGCGTGATGCGCACGATCGCCTCCTCGACGTCGCGCGGCGCCGTCATCATCAGGTCGGCGAGCTCGTCGACGATCGCGAGGATGTACGGGTACGGCTTGTAGACGCGCTCGCTGCCGAGCGGGGTGGTGATCTCGCCGGAGCGGACCTTCGCGTTGAAGTCGTCGATGTGGCGCACCCGCGAGGCCTTCATGTCCTGGTAGCGCTGCTCCATCTCCTCCACCAGCCAGGCGAGGGCCGCGGCGGCCTTCTTCGGCTGGGTGATGATGGGCGTGATCAGGTGCGGAATGCCCTCGTACGGCGTGAGTTCGACCATCTTGGGGTCGATGAGGATCATCCGGACCTGCTCCGGGGTGGCGCGGGTCAGCAGCGACACCAGCATCGAGTTGACGAAACTCGACTTGCCGGAGCCGGTCGAGCCGGCGACCAGCAGGTGCGGCATCTTCGCCAGGTTGGCGCTGACGAAGTCGCCCTCGATGTCCTTGCCCAGGCCGATGACGAGCGGGTGCTTGTCCTTGCGGGTCGACGGTGCGTTGAGCACGTCGGCCAGCCGCACCATCTCGCGGTCGGCGTTGGGCACCTCGATACCGACCGCGGACTTGCCGGGGATCGGCGCGAGCAGACGCACGTTGTCGGTGGCGGCCGCGTAGGCGATGTTGCGCTGCAGCGCGGTGATCTTCTCGACCTTCACGCCCGGGCCGAGCTCGACCTCGTAGCGCGTGACGGTCGGGCCGCGGGTGTAGCCGGTGACCGCGGCGTCGATCTTGAACTGCTCGAGCACACCGGTCATCCGCTCGATCATCTCGTCGTTGGCGCTGGTGCCGGCCTTGGGCGGATCGCCCTCGAGCAGCAGGTGCTGCGGCGGCAGGATGTAGTCGCCGTCGCTCGTCGCCTCCGCCGGCGCGAAGGTTTCGTCGTCGGCCGCCGGCGCGAAGGTTTCGTCGTCGGCCGCCGGCTCGGGAGCGGGCTTCGACGTGCGCGCCGGCCGCGGGCTCGCCGCGCGGCGCGCGGAGGTGGCCGGCGTGGCCCGCGCCGCCGCCGAACCGATGACCTCCGTGACGTTCTCGTCCGGGGCGTTGTCGCCGAACGGTTCGGTGAACGCGTCGGCGAGGTTCTCCGTCGGGGCCTCGGCGACCGGTACGTCGGCGATCTTGGCCGGTCGTCGGGTGCGACCCGAGGCGCGCGGCGACGGGGTCTCGTCGGGCGGGTAGTTGTCGTACGGATTCGACGAGTACGGGCGACGCGTCATCCGCGACGAGAACGATCCAGCGGCGAGCGCGGTGTCGTCGGCGCCGTCGTCGTCGGCCGGGTCCCCGAAGTCGGGGTCCTCGTAGTTCTCGGCGTCGGCGTCCCAGTCGAGGTCGTCGTCCCACGGCTCCTCGTCCCCGGCCCCCGGAAGTCCGAGCCATCCGGCGGCGGCGTCGACGACCTCGCGCACGGTCCGGCCGCTGAGGATCAGCACGCCGAACGCCATGCACAGCAACAGGATCGGCACCGACACCCAGGCGGTGACACCCGCGGTGAGCGGAGTGCCGATGGCAAAACCGACGAAGCCGGCGGCCGAGGAACGGCCGGGCAGGTCGATCGGGGCGCCCGCGATGAGGTGCATGATGCCCAGCAGTGGCAGCACGACCAGCAGGCCGCCGCCGAGATAGCGACCGCGGCGTTCCGGGTTCGGCGGGCGGCGCATGAGCACGATCGCCAGGACCACGAGAGCCACCGGGACGATGACCGCGGCCGATCCGATGATCGCGCGGATCAGCGCCTCGATGAACGCGCCGACCGGGCCGGCGGCGCCGAACCAGACGCTCGCGGCGACGAGCAGACCGAACGCGAGCAGGCCGAGCGCGGCCCCATCGCGACGGTGGCTGTGACCCGCGACGCGAGGCCGGGCACCACGACCGCTGTCGTCGTCGAAGTCGTCGAAGTCGAGATCGTCGTCGGCGTCGACGGGTTCCGGATCGAAATCGTCGTAGTCGTCGTCGAAGTCGTCACGCTGTTCGGTGCGCGGCCCCTTGCCGACGCCGGACCCCACCCGGGCGGCGGACCCGACGCCGCGGGCGAACAACGAGAAGCCGGCGCCGATCCCCTTCCCCACCGCCGACGCCCCGGCGGCGGCGAGAGAACGGCGGTGCAGGTCGACCGACTCGGCCGGTGCGGACTTGCCCCGACGCGGCGACGCGGTCGCCGAACGACGGCCCTTGGCGGTGGACCTGACGCCCGACTTCGTGCCGCCCGACTTCGTGCTGCGCGACTTCGTGCTGCGCGACTGGGCGCCGCGGGACTTCGCGGCGGCGCCGGCGGTGGTGCGACCCGAGCGCGCGGAACCGCCGCGGCTTGCCGTGCTCTTCGCGCCGCTCGTGGTGGACCGCGTCGAGGTCCTGGAGGATGACGAGGTCTTGGAGGATGACGTCCTCGACGAACTCCTGGACGCGGACGTGCGCGTACCCGTGCTTGCCTTCGAAGCCATACCGACAGACTAGTCGGGACCGTTCACTTCAGTCACATGGGCAACACTGATAACGAGAGCGTGTCGAAGTTGTGACCCTTCGGCGTAGCGACACGCACTACAGGCCGTGAGAACTCTCACGGACGGCGGTGACCGCGGCGTCCGAACCGCCGAACGTGACCGCGACCGGGCTCCGCCCGAATGCGAACAGCATCAGCTCACCCACCGGCCCGGTCGCCACCACGTCGTCGCCGGAGCCGACGGTCACGAGGTCCTCACCGCCGGGGGTGCGCAGGGTGACCCGCGCGGGGACGTGTCTCAGCGTCATCCTCGCCATCGACTTCACGGGCGCGCGCAGTTCGGCCTCCAGCGACGCCGGCAGCGGCCGTGGCGTCCAGTCGGCGTCGGGATCGGCGCCGCCGCGCAGCACATCCTCGTGATGCACGAACATCTCGGCGAGGTTCGCGAACCGGTCGACGAGGCGGAACGGGGAGTACAGCGGCGGCCCGGCGGCGAGTTCGCCGAGGAGTTCGTCGTACTCACGGCGTGCCGTCTTCACCCGCACCTTCTCGGTGTATCCGGCGAACGCCGGGATGAGGATGCCCGGCCCGGTGTCGGGGCGTCGTTCACGGACGACGAGATGGGCCAGCAGATCGCGGGTGGTCCAGCCCTCACAGAGTGTCGGGGCGTCGGGCCCGACCCTTTTCAGCGTCTCGACGATCCCCGCCCGTTCTTCCTGTGCACCGGTCACAGGGACCACGGTACCGATCGTTGGGGTCAGTCGGCTCCCACCGCGAGCACGGTCGGCACGATCATCGGGCGGCGCCGGTAGGTGTCGGACACCCAGCGCCCGACGGCCCGGCGGATTCCCTGCGCGATACGGTGCGTGTCGGAGACCCCTTCGGCGGCCAGCGCGTCGAGGACCTGGTTGACCAGGTCGGCCGCCTCCTTGAGCGCCTCCGGGTCGTCGGAGAAACCGCGTCCCGACACCTCGGGGGCGCTGACCGCGCGTCCGGTGACGGCGTCGACGGCGACGGTGATCGCGATGAAGCCGCCCTCGCCGAGGACGAGGCGCTCGGACAGGGTCGACTCGCCGACATCGCCGACCGACAGGCCGTCGACATAGACGTGGCCGACCGGCACCCGGCCGACGATCTCGGCGCGACCGTCCACGAGGTCGACGACCACACCGTCCTCGGCGAGCACGACGCGGTCCTCGGCGACGCCGGTCGCGACCGCGAGCGCGGCGTTGGCGCGCAGGTGCCGCCACTCGCCGTGCACCGGCATGACGTTCGAGGGCCGCACCGCGTTGTACAGGTACAACAGCTCGCCGGCCGAGGCGTGACCGGACACGTGCACCTTGGCCGACTGCTGGGTGATGACGGTGGCGCCGCGCTTGGCGAGCCCGTTGACCACCGCGAAGACCGAGTTCTCGTTGCCCGGGATCAGCGACGACGCCAGCACGACGAGGTCATCGGCGCGGATGTTGATCTGCCGGTGCTCACCGCGCGCCATCCGCGACAGCGCCGACAGCGGCTCACCCTGCGAGCCGGTCGAGATCAACACGATCCGGTGATCGGGAAGCGTTGCGGCGGTGTCGATGTCGACGACGACCCCGTCGGGCACCGAGAGGTAGCCGAGGTCCTGCGCGATCTGCATGTTGCGCACCATCGACCGGCCGACGAAGCAGACGCGCCGGTTGTGTGCATGCGCGACGTCGATGATCTGCTGGATGCGGTGCACGTGGCTGGCGAACGAGGCCACGATGACGCGCTGCCGCGCCTTGCCGATGACCTGGTCGAGCACGCCGCCGATCTCGCGTTCGGGCGTGACGAAGCCGGGCACCTCGGCGTTGGTCGAGTCGACGAGGAACAGGTCGACGCCCTCGTCGCCGAGACGGCTGAAGCCGGCGAGGTCGGTGAGCCGGCCATCGAGCGGCAGCTGGTCCAGCTTGATGTCGCCGGTGTGCAGCACGACGCCCGCCGGCGTGCGGATCGCGACCGCGATGGCGTCGGGGATGGAGTGGTTGACCGCGAAGTACTCGCACTCGAACGGGCCGTGGCTGGTCTGCTCCCCCTCGCGGACCTCGACGAGCTTGGGCCGCAGGCGGTGTTCGCGGCACTTCGCCTCGACGAGCGCGAGGGTGAACTTCGATCCGACGACCGGGATGTCGGAGCGCAGCCGCAGCAGGAACGGGATCGCGCCGATGTGGTCCTCGTGCCCGTGGGTGAGGATCACCGCGTCGACGTCGTCCATGCGGTCCTCGATGTAGCGGAAGTCCGGCAGGATCAGGTCGACGCCGGGCTGTGCGTCCTCGGGGAACAGCACGCCGCAGTCGACGATGAGCAGCCGGCCGCCGTACTCGAAAACGGTCATGTTGCGGCCGATCTCACCGATGCCGCCGAGTGCGACGATGCGCAGGCCGCCCTTGGGCAGCTTGCGCGGGGTGCCCAGGCGGTCGACCGGTGCCGGCGTGGCCTGCTCCTGCCGACCGCGGTCGCCGCCGCGTTCCTGCCGTCCACGGTCCCCGCTGCGCTCCCCGCCGCGTTCGTGGCGTCCGCGCCGGCCGCCGCCGGAACCCGACCCGGAGGACTGCTGTCTGCTGTGCTTCGGCGGCGCCTCGGCGGGCTGCCGAGCCGTCTTGCCGCGGGTGGAGGCCTCCGGCGCGGTCGTGGCCGGTACGGAGTCCACCGGGACCGCCTCCACCGGCGGCGGGCTGGGCGGCCCGGCCTTACGGGACGCAGCGCGTCGTCGCGTACGCCGTACCACGGGGCCCTGGTTGCCGCCGGTGCTGTCAGTCATCAGGCGAGAACACCTGCCGCACGTAGATCCACGATGAGCTCCTCGATCTGGGGACCAGTTGCCGGAACCTGCGGCAGCCGCGGATCGCCGACCTCGAGGCCGAGGATGCGCAGTGCCGCCTTCACCATGGTGACACCTCCGAGCCGTCCCATGGCGTTGACGAGCGGAAGCATCGAGATGTTGAGCTTGCGCGCGGTTGCGAGATCACCCTTCTCCACGGCGATCTGCATCTCGCGCAGACGGTCGGGCACGAGGTGTCCGATGACGCTGACGTAGCCCGTCGCGCCGATCGACAGCCACGGCAGGTTGAGCGCGTCCTCACCCGACAGGTACTCGAGCTCGGTGGTCGCGATCAGGCCCGCGGCCGAGTGCAGGTCGCCCTTGGCGTCCTTGACCCCGCGGATGTTCGGATGCTCGGCGAGGGCGAGCATGGTCTCGTTGGCGATGGGCACCACCGAGCGCGGCGGGATGTCGTAGACGAGGACCGGCAGCGAGGTGGCGTCGGCGACGGCGCGGAAGTGCGCGAGGATGCCGGACTGCGGCGGCTTCGAGTAGTACGGGGTCACGACGAGCAGGCCGTGCGCACCGACCTTCTCGGCCTCGATCGCGAACCGCACGCTCTCGGCGGTGTCATAGCTGCCGGCGCCCTGGGTGATGCGGGCGCGGTCGCCGACGGCGTCCAGGACCACTCGCAGCAGGTCGAGCTTCTCGGGGACGGTGGTCGTCGGGGACTCGCCGGTGGTACCGGAGACGACAAGGCCGTCGCAGCCCTTCGACACGAGATGGTCGGCCAGGACCGCGGCCTTGTCCAGATCGAGGCTTCCGTCCGGACGGAAGGGGGTCACCATCGCCACCACGTTCGTCCCGAAGGGATGCTCGTGCAGCGGTTCCTGGACTGCGTTCATGGTGCTAAAGGCTACCGCCTCGTTCACGGTGACGGTCCTCACCCTTCCAGTACAAACGGGGAGGTCGCGACCTCGGTTCCGTCGGCGAGCGTGCCGATCTCGAAATCGCCGAAAACGGTCGGCGCGACCTGCATCAATTGGCGCAGGCACTCGACCGCGAGCTGGCGGATCTCGACGTCGGCGTGTTCGGTGGCGCGCATGCCGATGAAGTGCCGCCATGCGCGGTAGTTGCCGGTGACGACGATCTTGGTCTCGGTGGCGTTCGGCAGCACCGACCGCGCCGCCTGTCGAGCCTGCTTGCGACGCAGGATCGCGTTGGGCACGTCGGCGAACTTCGCCTCGAGCGCGGCGAGCAGTTCGGTGTAGGCCTCGCGGCTGGCGTCGGTGGCCTTGGTGAACAGGTCGGTCAGCTCGTCGTCGCCGACGATGGCCGGCGGCGGGACGACGTTGGAGTCGTGCTCGGGCACGAACCGCTGCGACAGCTGCGAATACGAGAAGTGCCGGTGCCGGATGAGCTCGTGGGTGCAGGAGCGGGAGATGCCGCTGATGTAGAAGGTGACCGTCGCGTGTTCGAGCAGCGACAGGTGACCCACCTCCAGGATGTGCCGCAGGTACCCGGCGTTGGTCGCGGTGCGCGGGTTGGGCTTGTCCCAGCTCTGGTAGCAGGCACGGCCCGCGAACTCGACGAGCGCTTCGCCGCCCTCGGCGTCGGTGCTCCAGGGCACGTCGGCGGGCGGGGTGAACTGGGTCATGGCGACCATCTGCACCTTCAGCGGCACCAATTCGGACACGCAGTCCCCTCCATTTCCGTTCCGGACCATCCGGTGATTCCCCGATTCTCCCCCACCGCCCGATTCGGCCCGGATTCGCCCTGAACTCGCGCGTCGACTCCGGGTAAGGTCCCACTGTGTCCACTCGACGGACTTTCCTGCGGACCTCGGCCGTGGTCGCCGGAGCCGCCCTCGCGGCGCCGGCCGTGGCGGCGCACGCCGCTCCCCCGTCCGCGCAGGTCTTCGCCCACGGCGTCGCGTCGGGTGATCCGCTCCCCGACGCCGTCATCCTCTGGACCCGCGTCAGCCAGACCCCTGCATCGACCCCGGGTTCCGGTGTGGGACAGCCGTGTTCGGTGCGCTGGGAACTCGCGCACGATCCCGGGTTCGCGAACCTCGCCGGGTCCGGGATCGTGCGGGCGTCGGCCGATGAGGACTTCACGGTCAAGGTCGACGCGAAGGGACTTTCCCCGCGCACGCGCTACCACTACCGGTTCACGGTGACGTCGGGCCCGGCGGCGGGCGCGACATCCCCGGTCGGGACGACGCGCACCGCGCCGGCGACGTCCGCCGAGGTGGCGCGGGTCCGCTTCGGCGTGGTGTCGTGCGCCAACTGGGAGGCGGGCTACTTCGCTGCATATCGGCACCTGAACGCGCAACCGCATCTCGATGCCGTCGTCCATCTCGGCGACTACTACTACGAGTATCCGACCGGCCGGTACACCGGGAAGACCGGCGCGGTCCGCATCCACGCACCCCGCCACGAGACGCGGACACTGCGCGACTACCGGATCCGACACGGGCAGTACAAGACCGATCCGGACCTCGCCGCGCTGCACCGGTCGGCGCCGTTCGTCTGCATCTGGGACGACCACGAGACGTCGAACGACGCCTGGCGCGACGGCGCCGAGAACCACTCGCCGTCCGAGGGGGCGTGGACGGCCCGACGTTCCGCCGCGTTGCGCGCCTACTCCGAGTGGATGCCGATCCGCCCGGGCGTCGGCCCGAACGGACGACATCTGTACCGACGCTTACGATTCGGCAACCTGCTCGAGCTGTCGATGCTGGACCTCCGTTCGTACCGCGACCAGCAGGTGAGCGCGGTCTCGGCGCGGGTCGACGACCCGGCGCGCACGATGTTGGGGCGGGCCCAGATGTCGTGGCTGACCAATGGACTCACCTCGGCGCAAACGCGGTGGAAGATCGTCGGCAACCCGGTGATGATCACGCCGGTGCTGCTACCGCCGCTCGACAGGAAGACGACCGCCGCGGTCACCGAGTTGCTCGGCATCCCCGAGGAGGGCGTGCCGTACAACGCCGACCAGTGGGACGGCTACGCCGCCGACCGGCGGCGGTTGCTGGACGCGATCCGCCGCAACCACGTCGACAACGTCGTGTTCATCACCGGCGACATCCACTCGTCCTGGGCGTGTGACATCCCGGTCGACGTCGCGGACTATCCCGGCGCCGGCACCGTGGCTACCGAACTGGTCGGCACCTCGGTGACCTCGACCAACGTCGACGAGATGTTCAACGTGCCGCCCGACACCGCGGGACCGGCGGTGGCCGGCGCGTTCATGGCCGCCAACCATCACATCCGCTACTGCGACCTCGACGCACACGGCTACGCGGTGCTGACCGTGACGCCGGCCGCGACGCAGATGGACTGGTTCTTCCTCCACGACAAGACCGACCCGCGGTCGGGCCAGTACCACGCCCGATCCTTTCGCGTGCTCAGCGGCACGCAACGGGTGCAGCCGGTGGACAGGCCCGCGGTCTAGGGCGGGAACTACGAGGCGTCGAGGATCGCCGATAGCTTGGCGTGGGTGTCCTCCCAGCCGTGCACGGCGATCGACGCGATGCCGAGGGCCTTCACCGGGTAGTCGTTGCCGCCCTCGTCGAGCCGGTCGCCGAAGAACAGGATGTCCGTCGTCTCCAGGCCCAGGATGTCCATGAGTTTCCTTGCGCCGTAGGCCTTGTCGATGCCCTTCTTGGTGACGTCGACCGACGTCGATCCGCCGCTGCGGACCTCGAGGTCGGGCAGGCGCTCGGCGGCGTAGGCGCGCAGCGCCTCCTTCTTGGCGCCGTCCGGATCCCACGCGGCCTTGGCGTCGACCGGTGCCTTCTGCCCGAGGGCGCTGAAGGTGATCTGGCTGCCGCGGTCCTCGAGGATGTCACCCCAGGTCTCCGACTCCCACAGCCCGAGTTCCCGGGCACCGGTCTCGAGGACGTCGAAGGTGCGCTTCTTCTCGTCGTCGGTGAGGTATTCGGCGTAGACGGTCTCCCACTCGCCGCCCGACCAGCGCACGTATTGGGTGCCGCAGGTGGGCATCAGGTGCAGGTTGCCGATCGAGTCGAAGGTGCCCAGCCGGGCCAGGACCTGCTTGGAGAACTGGGTGAAGTTGCCCCCGGAGATGATGCAGCCGAGGCTGACGTCGAGCATACGGCGCAGCAGGTCGACCATCTTGTCGTCCAGCGGACTCTTCGACGGGGCGAGGGTGTCGTCGAGGTCGAACATCACCAGTCGGTAGTCGTTGCCGTCATACGACACGGTCATCGTCGGTTGTCTCCTATCAGGACCTGATTCTGTCGGTGTTCAGCATTTCATCACCGATCCGAGAGCGCGCGCGAGGTCTCCCCGTGATCCCACCGACACGTCGTCGAGGTGAAGCCAGGCGGCGAGAGTCCGCAGGTCGGCGGCCAATCGCTCGGCGACGACGGCGCGATCGTGGCCACTCTCACAGAACGCGGCGAGGACCTGAAGGGTGCGCGTCCCACGGTCGGCCTTGAGATCGACGCGTGCAGCGAGGTCGGTCCCCAGCAGATACGGCAGGACGTAATAGCCGTGGACCCGTTTGTGTTCGGGGACGTAGATCTCGATGCGGTAGTGGAAGTCGAAGAGCCGCTCGGTGCGCGGGCGGTGGAATACCAGCGGATCGAACGGCGACAGGAGCGCCGAGCGGGTGATGCGGCGCGGGATCGCCGCGCCGTCGGCGAGGTAGGCGGGATCGCGCCACCCATCGACCTCGACCTCATGCAGGAGACCGGAGTCGACGAGGTCGGCGACGGCCGGCCGGGCCTCGGCGGGCCTGAGCCGGTAGTAGTCGGCGAGATCGGCGACGGTCGCGATGCCGAGCGAGCGCGCCGCGCGCGCGATGAGGTCACGTTGTGCCTCTGCACGTTCCGGCCTCCGCGCCACGATCTCGGGCCCGACGACGCGTTCGGTCAGGTCGTAGTGACGGACGAAGTTGCCGTTGCGCACGGCCGACAGGTCGCCGGCGGCGAACATCGCCTCGCACAGGTGCTTGACCTCGCCACGGTGCCACCAGCCGCCGGTCGCGCCGGGTTCGCGTTCGATGCCGAGGTGCTCCTCGATGGTGCGCGGGGTGGCGGCGCCGATCTCGGTGATCACGTCGCGCACGTCGGCGGCGAGGCTGCGATTACGCTTCATGACCTCGCGCGTGTGCCGGTACCGGCCGTCGGCGAACTCGTCCATGCGCCAACGGAACAGCGGCCAATCAGCAACCGGGATGAGGGCGGCCTCATGGGCCCAGTACTCGACCAGGACCCGCTTGCCGTGCGTCGTCTGCCACGCGGCGCGGTGCAGGAGGTCGGGGTCGTAGGGACCGAGGCGACTGTAGAGCGGCATGAAGTGGGCACGCGCGGCGATGTTCACCGAGTCCATCTGCAGCAGCCCGGTGCGTCCGACGACACGCTTGAGGTGGGCCATGGTCGGGGTGCCCGACGGCGGGCGGTGGGCGAAACCCTGTGCGGCGAGCGCGATCCGGCGCGCCTGCACCGGGGAGATCCGCTCGCGTGCCATCAGCTCCGTGCCCTCAATCGCCTCGGACGTAGTCGACGAACCGGTACCGCAGCCCGGAGGTCGAGGTCTGCCACTCCCCGGCGTCGGACGGAGTCCACTCTGGGCCGACCCGGGGTGCGAAGGCGTCGGCGCCCTCGACGTCGACGTCGATCTCGGTGATACGCAGCTCGGTGGCGAACTCCAGTGCCGCGCGGTAGAGCTCACCACCGCCGATGACGCTCACGAGGTCGTCGTCGGCGAGCTTCAGCGCATCGTCGACGGTGCGGGCGACCAGTGCGCCGTCGGCGGCCCAGTCCGGGTTGCGGGTGACGACGATGTTGGCGCGGTCGGGCAGCGGCCGGAACCGCGGCGGCAGGGAGTCCCACGTCTTGCGCCCCATGACGACCGGATGTCCCACGGTCAGCTCCTTGAACCGGGCCAGGTCCTCGGGGACGCGCCACGGGATGGTGTTGCCGCGGCCGATCGCGGCACCCCGGCCGTCGACCGGGTTGCCCTGCGCCCAGACCAGTCGCACGTGCGCCGGCATGCGCGTGGATGCAGCGGTCACACGGCCACCGGCGCCTTGATGCCCGGATGGGACCGGTAACCGACGATCTCGATGTCGTCGTACTCGTAGTCGAAGATCGAATCCCGCTTGCGCAGCTCGAGTCTCGGGTACGGGTACGGGTCACGCGAGAGCTGCAGCGTCACCTGGTCGACGTGGTTGTCGTAGATGTGGCAGTCACCGCCGGTCCAGATGAACTCACCCACCTCGAGATCGGCCTGCTGCGCCATCATGTGCGTGAGCAGGGCGTACGACGCGATGTTGAACGGTACACCGAGGAACAGGTCGGCGCTGCGCTGGTACAGCTGACACGAGAGCTTGCCGTCGGCGACGTAGAACTGGAAGAACGCATGGCACGGCGGCAGCGCCATCTGCGGGATCTCTCCGACGTTCCACGCCGAGACGATGTTGCGGCGCGAGTCCGGGTTGGTCTTTAGCATCTCGAGCGCCGCGGAGATCTGGTCGACGTGCTCCCCCGACGGCGTCGGCCAGGCGCGCCACTGCACGCCGTAGACCGGACCGAGGTCGCCGTTCTCGTCGGCCCACTCGTCCCAGATGGTGACGCCGCGCTCCTGCAGCCAGCGGACGTTGGAGTCGCCGCGGAGGAACCACAGCAGCTCGTAGATGATCGACTTGAGGTGCACCTTCTTGGTGGTGATCAGCGGGAAGCCCTCGGCGAGGTCGTAACGCAGCTGATGACCGAAGACGCTGCGGGTGCCCGTGCCGGTGCGGTCCGCTTTCGGGGTGCCCGTCTCGAGCACAAGGCGCAGCAGATCCTCGTACGGAGTCGGGATCTTCCCGGTCGATGAGATGTCGCGGATGGCCGTGCTCACGGGTGCCAGTCTAGGGGTTGCCGTCGGTACCCTCCCGGCTGACACGGTGCTGTGACCGACGTGACTGGTGTGAACGCCGGGGTACCCTCCTCCCGTGGCCACCCGCAGCACGACCCGCGCCAACCGCTACGCCAGGCGTCGCCGCAAGCGCGTCGCGTCCCGCGACAACGACCTCACCGACACACAGTGGCTCGCCCTCCGCGAGGCCTGGGGCGGCTGCGCCTACTGCGGCGCGACCGGCGTGCCGCTGCAGCGCGACTGCATGCTGGCGATCTCCCGCGGCGGCCGCTACACCCTCGACAACGTGGTGCCGTGTTGTGGCTCGTGCAACGCCAGCAAATGCAACTCCGAGGTGACGGGCTGGATGCGCCGCAAGAAGCTCGACGAGAAGGCATTCCTGGTGCGTCAGTACGAGATCAGCCGATCGCTCGCCGGCACCGAGTAGCCCGATCGAACGGCGACCTCCCCCGATTCCGTTAGGGTCGGCGCATGGGTTTCCAGACCTCGGTGGGTACACGCGGCGGCAAGGTCCCGAAGGGCCCGATCGTCCGGTTCGTGAACTCGATCATCGCTCGCAACGTCCGGAAGAAGGGCCGCTTCGGCGGCGGCAACGCGCTGGTGCTGCACACGGTCGGCGCGAAGACGGGCAAGGAACGGTCCAACCCCCTCGCCTGGTTCCCCGGCCCCGACGGCAGCTGGCTGATCGTCGCGTCGGCGAACGGCGCCGCGAACAACCCCGGCTGGTTCCACAACCTGAAGGCGAACCCGGACAGGGCCCGGATCGACGTCGACGGCGAGACCGTCGCCGTCCGAGCCGAGCAGCTCCTGGGCGAAGACCGGGCGCGGGCCTGGGCGGAGATCAGCAGAAACGAGCGCTTCGCCGGGTATGCGGCGAAGACCGATCGGGAGATCCCGGTCATCGAACTCATGCGCAAGTAGAGAGCACACTGGAGTCATCCCGTTCGTGACACTCTCACGGAAGGAGGCTCATCATGTCGTTCACGACCTCGGTCGGCACACGTGGCGGTCGGGTGCCCCGTGGGCCGGTCATGCAGCTCGTCAACAAGGCCGTCACGCCGATCATCCGGCGCCGCGGGCGCCTCGGCGGCCAGCACGCCCTGATCCTGCACACCATCGGCGCGAAGTCCGGCAAGGAGCGCGTCGTCCCGGTCGACTGGTTCCCTGGTCCCGGCGGCACCTGGCTGATCGTCGCCTCCGCGAACGGCGCCGCCCACAACCCCGCCTGGTTCCACAACATCAAGGCCCACCCGGACCGCGTGTGGATCGAGGTGGACGGTGAGACCGTCGACGTGCGCGCCGAGCAACTCCTCGGCGACGAGCGCGCGGAGGCCTGGAAGCAGATCGGCGCCATCCCGCAGTTCGACGCCTACCAGCAGAAGACCGACCGGGAGATCCCGATCATCAGGCTGACCAGGCGCTGAACCTGCGCGCCGGAGATCCGCCCCTGGTCTCCGCCCTCGAGAAACCTGGGTGGTCTGCGGACCGCTCCGGCGCGGTGACCGACGCCGCCCACGGCCGGACGGCCGCCGGGAACCGGGAGCCGGGAGCCGGGAGCCTCAGCCCATCAACCCCGCCGCCACCGTCGCGCCGAGTTCCCAGCACCTCTCGCGGTCGTCCTTGGTCGGCTTCTCCGAGACCACCACGTACTCAGCGGATTTCACCCAGCCGAGCCCGGTCGTGATCGACGTGAGTGCCTTCTCGGCGCCCTCGGTGCCCTGGTTGCCGTGGAAGTACGCGCCGAACGGGCGGCCCTGGGTCGAGTCGAGGATCTGGTAGTAGGCGCAATCGAAGGCGTGTTTCAGTGCGCCGCTGATGTATCCGAGGTTCGCCGGGGTGCCGAGGATGTACCCGTCCGCCTCGAGGAAATCGGTCGCGGTGACCGCCAGGGCCGCGCGGCGAACCACGTCGACGCCCTCGATCTCCGGGTCGGTCGCGCCGGATACCACCGCCTCGAGCATCTCCTGACAGTGCGGCGACGGCGTGTGGTGGACGATCAGCAGCCGGCTCACCCCTACTGCTCCCTCCCGTGGAACTGATTGACCGCGCGCTTCATCATCGCGCGGGCGCGGGGCCGGTCGCCGGCATAGTCGTAGGCGCGGGCGATCCGGTAGGTGTTGCGCCAGTCGTGCGGGTCGGCCTCCCATTCGGCTCTCACCTGGGCGAACAGCTCGTCCGCGGCGTCACGTTCGAGGCGGCCCGAGGGGCGGTGCGGCAGGTGCGAGACGTCGAGTTCGCGTCCCTCCTCACGCATGATCGCGGCGAGTTTCTGGTGCTCGATGCCCGCGCGCAGCGTCGCGTAGATCAACCACGCGCCGATCAACGGGAGCGCGATGACGCCCAGTCCGAGGCCGATACCGGTGGCGGTGCCGGTGAAGACCAGCTGGAAGCCGCGCCAGCCGAGCAGGGCGAAGTAGACGACCAGCGCGACGACGAGGAAACCGATCATCCAGACGATCGGGCGCGCGTCCTTCTTCTTCGGCCCCAGCTGCGGCGCACCACCTTCGGTGTCGCCGGTGTGGGTGCCCCCATCGTGGGTGTCGCCGCCGTGGGTGTCGCCTGTGGACTGGTCGTCGGACATGGGGATCAGAGGTCCATCAGCTCTTCGAGTCCGACGGTCAGGCCGGGCCGGTCCCCGATGCTCCGCACGCCCAGCAGCACGCCCGGCGCGAATGACGACCGATCGAGCGAGTCGTGGCGGATGGTGAGCGTCTCACCGGCGGTGCCGAGGAGCACCTCCTGGTGCGCGACGAGACCGGCGAGCCGCACCGAGTGGACGTGCACACCGTCGACGACGGCGCCGCGGGCGCCGTCGAGCTCGGAGGTGGTCGCGTCCGGGCTCGGTCCGACACCGGCCTCGGCGCGCGCACGGCCGATCAGCTCGGCGGTCCGGTAGGCGGTGCCCGACGGGGCGTCGGCCTTCTGCGGGTGATGCAACTCGACGACCTCGACCGAGTCGTAGTACTTCGCGGCCTGCGCAGCGAACCGCATCGACAGCACGGCGCCGATCGCGAAGTTCGGTGCGATGAGCACCCCGACGGACGGGTTCTCGGCCAGCCACCCACGCACGGTCTCGAGGCGTTCCTCGGTGAAGCCGGTGGTGCCGACGACGGCATGGATCCCGTTGGAGATCAGGAACTTCAGGTTGTCCATCACCACGTCGGGATGGGTGAAGTCGACGACCACCCCGGTCTCGGTGTCGGTGAAGTACTCGAGCGAATCACCCTTGTCGACGCCCACTGTGTAGGTGAGGTCGTCGGCCTCCTCGACCGCCTTGACGATCGCCTGACCGACCTTGCCCTGGCTGCCCAGGACGCCGACCTTGATTCCGCTCATGTCCACCTCTTCGTCGTGACGCGTTGCGTTCGTCAGTCTAGTGGGGACGTCGCCCCAGCCCGATCGGCACCGGCGGAGATCGGCACCGGTAGATCGGCACCGGTAGATCGGCACTAGTAGATCGGTGCATGCCCGCGACGGTGCTCGAACACCAGCGAGGTCTTGGTGCCCGCGACCTCGCGCATCGAGTTCAACCGTTCGACGAACTGCCGCAGGGCCTCGGTGTCGGCCGCGGCGACATGCAACATGTAGTCGTCGGCGCCGGCGAGGAAGAACACGTCGATGACCTCGTCGTAACCGGCGATCTCCCCGACAAGCCGACGGATCTGCCCGCGCGCGTCGGCCTGCAGGCTCACCGCGACCATCGCGCGCAGGGGACGTCCCACCGCCGCGGGGTCGACGTCGGCGAAGAAGCCGCGGATCACCCCCAGTTCGACGAGCCGCCGCATCCGCCCGTGACAGGTCGACGGGGCGATCCCGACGCGTTGCGCCAGTTCGCTGTTGGGCATACGCGCGTCGGCCTGCAGGAGCTTGAGGATCTCCCGGTCCGTGCCGTCGAGATCCTCCGGCCGAACATCCTTCGAAGGGGCGGGCACGGCAGCCTCCTGTCCGGAATGATCTTCACTCGCAACCCACTCTAGAGAATCTTCTTCACCAATATTGTGCTGATTTAGAGATTCCTTCACGCTGGGGGCAGATCCCGGAACAAGCTTCAGCCGTGAGGCCACCGGCACCAGACCTTCGACGACGGGAAGAACACATGCGCGTCGGCATCCCCACCGAGATCAAGAACAACGAGTACCGCGTCGCCATCACCCCGGCGGGCGTGGCCGAGCTCCATCACCGCGGTCATGAGGTGGTCGTCCAGGCGGGCGCCGGCGAGGGTTCGGCGATCTCCGACAACGACTACAAGGCCGCCGGCGCCCAGATCCTCGGCACCGCGGCGGAGGTCTGGGAGCAGGCCGACCTGGTGCTGAAGGTCAAGGAGCCGATCGCCGCCGAGTTCGACCTCATGCGCGAGGGCCAGACGCTCTTCACCTACCTGCATCTCGCCGCCGACAAGGCATGCACCGAGGCACTGCTGCGGTCCGGCACGACGTCCATCGCGTACGAGACGGTCCGCACCGCCGACGGCGCACTCCCACTGCTCGCGCCGATGTCCGAGGTCGCGGGACGCCTCGCCCCTCAGGTCGGCGCATATCACCTGATGCGCTCCGAGGAAGGCCGCGGCGTGCTGATGGGCGGGGTGCCCGGCACCGAGCCCGCCGCGGTCGTCGTCATCGGCGGCGGGGTCAGCGGCGTGAACGCCGCGACGATCGCGGTCGGCATGGGCGCGCAGGTCACCGTCTTCGACCTCGACATCGCCAAGCTCCGCGCCATCGACGCCCGCTTCGGCGGCCGCGTCCACACGCGTTACAGCACCCAACTCGCCCTCGACGAGGCGATCGAGCAGGCCGACCTCGTCATCGGCGCGGTGCTGGTCCCCGGCGCGAAGGCACCCGTCCTCGTACCCAACAGCCTGGTCGCACATATGAAGCCGGGTTCGGTGCTCGTCGACATCGCCATCGACCAGGGCGGCTGCTTCGAGGACTCACACCCCACCACGCACGACGACCCGACCTTCACCGTGCACCACAGCACCTTCTACTGCGTCGCGAACATGCCGGGCACGGTGGCACGCACGTCGACGCAGGCGCTGACCGGTGCGACGCTCCCCTATGTGCTGCGCCTCGCCGACGCCGGCTGGGAGTCCGCGTGCGCCGCCGATACGGCGCTCGCCTCGGGCCTGAGCACACATCGCGGCGAGCTGTTCACCGCCGAGGTGGGCGCGGCACTCGACCTGCCGGTTGCGGCGAACCCGTTCCCGCACAACTGATCTCTAGAACTCGATACGGCTGGTTCCGCGCCGCTTCCCGCGCCAGCCGTATCGGCGTTCGATGATCTCGCCATGGCCGTCGTGGCCGACGCGCAGGATCGTCGACGCGCGGGTGCCGTACCCGGGGATGTCGATGAACTTCGCCGACAACGCCGCTTCGAGGTCCGCCCCGACGCCGGTGTCCGGGAGTCGCTCCGGAGCCGCCCGGTCGTGGTCGGCGAGCATCGCGAAGTAGTCCTCGTCGCCGGCATCCGACGCGATCAGCTCACCGAGCGCCGCGGTGCCGTCGACGACCTTCGGCCAGTCGTCGTCGAGTGCACCGTTCGACACGCCGTGCACGCCGTCGGAGACCCGCTCCGCCCGCGTCCGCGGCGCGTTCGTGACCCACCACAGATCCTCGTCGTCACCGACGAGGAGATTCACCGGGTCGTAGTCGGCGGCCTGTTCGACGACGCGGTCGGCGAACACCTTGGGCGCGTCGTCGGACGTCAGGAAGTCGACCGGGAGCTGCCCGCGCGAGCGCACACCAGCGCGCTGCGGCGGTCCGACCCGCACGTTGGTCACCATCGCGACCCGTCGGGGCGACTCCGCCGACACCCCCATCCAGGTCCCGCCGGCGAGGGCGTCGCGGCCGGCGATGATCGGTAGATCGTCCCACCGCGACAGCGCGTAGGTGCGGCGGCGGCGGTACTCGTCGCGGTTGGCGGCGACGATCAGCCGGTGATCGGGGTGGGCGTTCCACGCGAAGAGGATCAGGCACATGGGCTATCGATCCACCTGGTAATGGCTCATGCCCGTCATTCTCCGCTGCGCCCCGGCGATCTCACGCACCGCCTGCGCCACCAGGCTCCGGTCCAGCGGCGACAGGCGTTTCATCTCGACGACGTCGGTCGGTGTCTCGCCGCGGTCGAACTGCGCCACCTGGTAGCGCAACCGGATGCGTTGGAGGACGTCGAAGACCTCGAGAAGCGTGGCCGCGTCGTCCTCGGACAGCATCGGACTCCCCGACGCCGCGCGCAGCCGCTCCCGGGTGTTGCGCTCCGTGGAGTCGACGGCCACCGCCGCCCACCGCGCGATGTTCACCAGCGGCGTCAGCGCGTGCGTCTTCAGGTCGAAGGTTCCGCCGCGCCCGGTCAGCACGTCGCGCATCGTGCGCAAGCGCGCCTTGTTCGCGAGCGCGTCCTCCAGCAGCAGTCGTCGCGCACGCGGGTCGGTGCGCAGGGCCGCGGACAGCCGGTCGCCGATCCGGACCCCCGGCGACGCACTCCGCAGCGGCCGGCCGTCGAGGACCAGCGACGTGAAGATCAGTCCCCTGTTGTCCAGCGGCTCGCCCACCCAAGCGCGCACCGCGGACTCCCACGCCGAACGGGTCCGCGAGAAGAGCGGTTTCGATGCCACGACGCCCTTGGCGTCAACGGTCATCCCGGCCCCGCGCAGCACGTCGTCGAGCTCGGCGAACACCCGACGACAGGTGTCGAGCGAGGCGGGGTCGAGCGAGTCGTCGAACACCGCCGCCGAGTCGATGTCGGAACCGAGCACCGGCTCGCGGCGTGCGTTGCTGCCCAACGACACCCACGTGTACGACGCGGGGTCCACCCGCGGATCGACGACGAGCTCGAGTCCGCGCACCACGACGGCGTCGACGATGAGCGAGGTGACCCGGGCGATCTCGTGGGCCGGCCGGTCACGCCGCACCAGGTCGGCGACCAATTGCGGGATGCGCCGCGCATGCGATTGCAGTTCTGCGACGTCACCTGACCGCGAGACCTGTTCGCGCAACGGCATGCTCGCACCGGCCGGGTCGGCGACGAAATCACCCTTGCCGATCACACCGAGCACCGCGCCGCCGTCGTCACAGACCGGGATCACGTGCAGTCCGCGGTCGAGCAGTTCGGTCAGGGCGTCGACGGTGGGGGTCCGGGCGTCGAGCACGAAGGCCGGGCGGTCGACGACCTCGCCGACCGGGATGTCGACGTCGAGCCCGGCGGCCACGATGCGGCCACGGATGTCGGCATCGGTCAGCAGCCCGTGCCGGCCGTCGCCGAGCGGGATCACGACGTAGTCCTGTCCCCGTTCTGTCATCAGCGCGGCCGCCTGCCGCACGGTCATGTCGGCGCGCCCGATGACCGGCGCGGTCCGCAGCAGGTCGGCGACGGTCCGCGACGCGGGGACGCCGGACGCGTCACGGCGGTGCGCGACGGTCAGTTGGTCAGCCGGACCGGTCATCTCTGCAGATCTTAGGCGCGCCTCGATCGTCCGGATGAACCTCACCGATCAGGGGCACCACCGCGTTTTCCGCGTCGTCGGAGTCGGCGCCCCACTCGTGACCACATCCCGACCCGAGGACCGTGATGCGAACGTCGATGATCGCACCGCCACCGCTCTGCCGGGCCGTACTCGTCGTGATCGCCCTCCCCCACCGGGACCCGGGCTTCCAAGCACCATCTTGCCAACCGAAATGGTTGTGCTGGCGGGTGATTCACGCTCGCCCTGTTACCAGTAGACCCGCTGCGGCCACGTCCTCGTCGGGACCGCGTCGCACGCCGACATCGGGACGTGGAACCAGGATTGACCGGTGCCGACCGCGCCATCCATCAAGTGCCTACCCGAACAGACCGTACCGGCGGACACGCCGTGAACAACGGTTCGAGATCGCCGTTGCCGGGTCTGAAGCGCGCGGGGACGCGATCAGCCTCCGCTCGGCGCGTCGTCTGGTTCGACGCAGCAGGTGCCTACGTAAGATGCGCCCACGCGGCATCTGCGTCCCAGTCGGCCGCGAGAAGGTACTGAGGGGGAAATGAAGACAATCGCGAAGCATCGCGAACCGGCGTTCGCGCAAGCCTGTCGTTCTGCACGATCGCGACTAGTGGAGGCGATCGACCTCATCATCATCCACAATGAGAAACACGTGCGCGGTAATCAGCCGCGAACCGTGCTCAATCCCATGACAGTTCTTCTGGCCGTTTCTGCGTGGGAGCGCCTGTTGACCGATCTCGAGGGTCTGCAGTCCGACACCGACTGGCCAGGTCCTGAGCTCTACCAGAGCAAGACCAGGGGGATTTCGTGGCCAGACAAGGCATTCCCGCTGATAACAAGCGTCACCAACGATCTTCTGCCCAGCGAGTTCGACGTCGTCCTCTTCACCGGCTACACGGGAAAGGTCCCAGACGAGGCCATCCGCTCGCACGGGCGATCCGACGAACTGACATCCCAGTTATCTGCGTGGATTGCCACTCGCAACGGCGTTGCGCACCACTGCCTGCCGCAACAAGCCGTCAAACATGAATCTGTGTGGCGATCGGATGCCGACGGGTCGAATGGACTGACGATCCAGGCCGGAGCAGCAAGAGCCTGCGCGGCCCTGATGGTGCAACTCGTCGATCAGGTCATACGCGCCGTGGCGCTGACGTCAGGCTTTTCGCTCAGGACCTCCGAGCTACTGCCGTCGGAGTGGTTCGCATCTGAATCGCCGGCGAAGCTCAGGGGAGTAGAAAACCCTGGATCGCTGTGGGGCGGAACCGCCCTTGCCCGACCCGCTTTCGGGTCGTAAATGCAAAGTGACCCGGCAGTCATGAGGTCGACTGCCGGGTCACTGTTGCGATCGAGAACGATCAGGCGTCGGCGGTGGCCGCCTCGCTCTTCGCCTCGGCCTTGTCGGCGTCCTCGTCGACCGGGACGAGGCTGATCTTGCCGCGCTCGTCGATGTCGGCGATCTCGACGCGGAGCTTGGAGCCGACGTTCACGACGTCCTCCACCTTGTTCACGCGCTTGCCCTTACCGAGCTTCGAGATGTGGACCAGGCCGTCGCGACCCGGCAGCAGCGACACGAACGCACCGAAGGCGGTGGTCTTGACGACCGTGCCGAGGAAGCGCTCGCCCACCTTCGGCAGCTGCGGGTTGGCGATCGCGTTGATCTTGTCGATCGCGGCCTGGGCCGACTCGCCGTCGGAGGCACCGACGAACACGGTGCCGTCGTCCTCGATGGAGATGTTGGCGCCGGTCTCCTCGGTGATGCCGTTGATCGTCTTGCCCTTGGGGCCGATCAGCTCGCCGATCTTGTCCATCGGGATCTTGATGGTGGTGATCCGCGGGGCGTACGGGCTCATCTCGTCCGGCTCGTCGATGGCCTCGGCCATGACGTCGAGGATGGTCAGCCGGGCGTCCTTGGCCTGGCTGAGCGCACCCGCGAGCACCTGCGACGGGATGCCGTCGAGCTTGGTGTCGAGCTGCAGCGCGGTCACGAAGTCCTTGGTGCCCGCGACCTTGAAGTCCATGTCGCCGAAGGCGTCCTCGGCGCCGAGGATGTCGGTCAGCGCGACGTAGCGGGTCTCACCGTCGACGGTGTCGGACACCAGGCCCATGGCGATGCCGGCGACCGGGGCGCGCAGCGGCACACCGGCGTTGAGCAGCGACATGGTCGACGCGCAGACCGAGCCCATCGAGGTCGAGCCGTTGGAGCCCAGGGCCTCCGAGACCTGACGGATGGCGTACGGGAACTCGTCGACGCTCGGCAGCACCGGCACCAGGGCACGCTCGGCGAGCGCACCGTGGCCGATCTCGCGTCGCTTCGGCGAACCGACACGGCCGGTCTCACCGGTCGAGTACGGCGGGAAGTTGTAGTGGTGCATGTAGCGCTTGCTCGTCTCCGGGCCGAGGGAGTCGATCTGCTGCGCCATCTTGATCATGTCGAGGGTGGTGATGCCCAGGATCTGGGTCTCGCCACGCTCGAACAGCGCGCTGCCGTGGGCACGCGGGACCACCGAGACCTCGGCCGACAGCGCACGGATGTCGGTGATACCGCGGCCGTCGATGCGGAAGTGGTCGGTGAGGATGCGCTGGCGCACCAGCTTCTTGGTCAGCGCGCGGTAGGCGCCGCCGATCTCCTTCTCGCGACCCTCGAACTGCTCGGCGAGCTGCTCGAGGATGTCGGCCTTGAGCTCATCGGTCTTGTCGTCGCGCTCCTGCTTGCCGGCGATCGTGAGGATCTCCGACAGGCGCTCGGTCGCCGCGGCGGCGACGGCCTCGTAGACGTCGTCCTGGTAGGCCGGGAACAGCGGGAACTCGGCGGTCTCCTTGGCCGCGGCGGCGGCCAGCGACTTCTGCGCCTCGCACAGGCGGGCGATGAACGGCTTGGCGGCCTCGAGGCCCTCGGCGACGATGGCCTCGGTCGGTGCCTGGGCGCCGCCGGCGATGAGGTCGATGACGTTCTCGGTGGCCTCGGCCTCGACCATCATGATCGCGACGTCGGCGTTGTCACCCTCACCGCTGACGATGCGGCCGGCGACGACCATGTCGAACACGGCGCCCTCGAGCTGCTCGACGGTCGGGAACGCGACCCACTGACCGGCCTTGTTCTCCTCGGTCGGGATCAGCGCGACACGCACACCGCCGACCGGGCCCGAGAACGGCAGGCCGGCGAGCTGGGTGGACGCCGAGGCGGCGTTGATGGCCAGCACGTCGTACAGGTCGTTCGGGTTGAGCGACAGGACGGTGACGACGACCTGGATCTCGTTGCGGAGACCGTCGACGAACGACGGGCGCAGCGGGCGGTCGATGAGACGGCAGGTGAGGATCGCGTCGGTCGACGGGCGGCCCTCGCGGCGGAAGAACGAGCCGGGGATGCGGCCGGCGGCGTACATCCGCTCCTCGACGTCCACGGTCAGCGGGAAGAAGTCGAACTGCTCCTTCGGGTGCTTGCTGGCGGTGGTGGTCGACAACAGCATGTTCTCGTCGTCGAGGTAGGCGGTGACCGAACCGGCGGCCTGCAGCGCCAGACGTCCGGTCTCGAACCGGACGGTGCGGGTGCCGAAGCTGCCGTTGTCGATGATCGCCGTGGCCTCGGTGACGGCGTCGTCGAAGTCTTCGGCGAAGTCTTCGGTGGTGTTCACATCTGTCATGTGGGGTGGAATCCCTTCGTAGCGGCTGCCGTGCGGGCGGCCGTGTGGAGATGCGGCCCATGCGGACATGGCCGCGTGTGCGGTTGAGGGTGGTCTTCGCGAGGTGCGCAGAACGTATGGCTGTGCCGTGGAACGAGCGCACGCGCGGATCGAACCGACCCAGAACGCGCCGAGAAGTGCACGGCAGCGGGTGAATGGCGCGACGTGTTCGCGCCGGATGAGTGCTCAGACGGCCTTCGATCGAAGCGGCCGGAACTGGTGTTCCGGCGGCCACTACCGAGGACCGATCTGGCTCGTCGTCACACGCTGCCTTGGAGTTCACGGCAACGATCCGTCTGTCAGCCTATCATCGACGCGCTTCGATACCTCAAAACAAGCGAACCGGCCACCTCCGCGTCGGGAGATGGCCGGTTCGAAGAACTCGTGTGTCGCGAGGAGATCAGCGACGCAGGCCGAGGCGTTCGATGAGCGAACGGTAGCGGTTGATGTCCTTCTTGGCGACGTACTTCAGCAGGCGACGACGACGGCCGACGAGCAGCAGCAGGCCGCGGCGGCTGTGGTGATCGTGCTTGTGCTGCTTCAGGTGCTCGGTCAGGTCGACGATGCGCTTGGTCAGCAGCGCGACCTGGGCCTCCGGCGAGCCGGTGTCGGTCTCGTGCAGACCGTACTCGGCGAGGATTTCCTTCTTCTGCTCGGCAGTCAATGCCATGGAGATACTCCTGTTTCTCAGTGCCGCGTCTTCACATGCCTCCGGTGTGCCACCGCGGACCGCAGCAACACCGATTGATCAGGCTACCTGCAGCGGGCCGCCCGCCCCAAATCCGGCGGCCACGACGTCCGGTAGGCCGACCACATGGATGCCCGTGTCGCGCCCGAGCCACCACCACACGACCACGACCGCGACGACCCCGATCACCGCACCGGCGGCGATCGCGACGGCCAGCAATCGCCGGCCCGCCGTGTCCTGGCCGCCGAGCGAGATGCCGACGAACCCGATGACCACCGAGGTCAGCGCGGCTGCCAGCAGGATGAAGATGCCTGCGGAGGGATCTCCGAGGTCCCCGGCCGCAGAGCGCATGCCGAGCTGGTTGATCGGCAGCGTGAGACCCAGGGGGCGGACGGGCACTGCGCCCGCGATCACGACCGCACCGACGCCGGCGCCCGCGACGAGGGCGAATCCCGGATGCGGGTTCCCGGCGCCACGTGTCACCGCGTAGAGGGCCGCGAGACCGCCCACGATGACCAGCAGTCCGAATGCGGTGGTGAACCAGCCGAGCGTCAGCTGCATCCCGAACAGCTCCGCGAGGTGCCGATCGGCGAAACCGAAACCGTTGGCGTCGATGCCGTGCCCGGTGCGCACCCACCGCATGAAGCCGGCCGCGACGATCACCAGTCCGAGGAAGACCGATGCGAGTGCGGCGGCGCGCGCCGTGGTCACGGCGGCGCCGGTGCTGCCGGCGTTCACTGTTCCGCCGCCGCCAGGATCTCCCGGGTCTTCTCGACGTCGCCGTGCATGGCCTCGATGAGCGCGTCGATGCCGTCGAACTGGACCATGCCGCGGATGCGGTGGACGAAGTCGACGGCGACGTGCTGGCCGTAGAGGTCGGCGTTCTTGTCGAGCACGAAGGCCTCGACGGTGCGGGTGCGCCCGGAGAAGGTCGGGTTGGTGCCGACCGACACCGCGGCCTGGTACCGCTCCCCCGGCACGACCTCGCCGACCGCGGGGCCGGCGCCGAGGATGGTGAACCAGGCGGCGTACACGCCGTCGGCGGGGATGGCCGCATACATGGGCGGCGCGACGTTGGCGGTCGGGAACCCGAGATCGCGGCCGCGTCCGTCGCCGCGCACGACGACGCCCTCGACCCGGTGCGGACGTCCGAGCGCCTCGGCGGCCAGATCCATGTCGCCGGCCGCGACGCACGACCGGATGTAGGTCGACGAGAACGTCACCGCGTGTTCACCGAACAGCTTGATCGCCTGCACCTCGAACCCGAAGCGCTCGCCGAGCTCGGTGAGCTTGGCGACGTTGCCCGCGGCCTTGCGCCCGAAGGTGAAGTTGTCGCCCACCACGACATCGGCGGCGTGCAGCTGCTCGACGAGGATGTCGTGGGCGAACTCCTGCGGCGAGAGCTTCGCCAGTTCGGGGGTGAACGGCATCACGCAGAAGACGTCGATGCCGAGTTCCTCGGCCAGCTCGGCACGCCGGGTCAGCGTGGTCAGTTGCGGCGGATGGGATCCCGGCCGCACGACCTCCGACGGGTGCGGATCGAAGGTCATCAGCACCGACGGGACGCCGCGCTTCTGGGCGGCCTCCGTCGCGGCGCGGATCAGTTCGGCATGCCCACGGTGCACACCGTCGAAGACACCGATGGTCACCACACATCGTCCCCAGTCAGCGGGGATGTCATCCAGACCTCGCCATCGCAACACGCGACCAGCCTACGGGGAGCACCTGTTCGGAACCACCACCGCCACACGGGTCGACGGAGATAACACCCGGGAAGGTGACGCTAAGCTCTATCCATGCCATGGCGATCAGACCGTCCGGTGACCGAGCTGTCACAGGTCACACAGGACTATCTGAAGGTGATCTGGACCAGCCAGGAATGGGAGGACGTCAAGGTCACCACCAAGCTGTTGGCCCAGTCCCTCGGTGTGTCCGCCTCGACCGCGTCGGAGGCCATCCGCAAGCTCGCCGACCAGGGACTGGTCTCCCATGAGCCCTACGGCGCGGTGACGCTCACCGACGAGGGACGCCAGGCCGCGATCCTGATGGTCCGCCGCCACCGTCTCCTCGAGACCTTCCTCGTTCGCGAACTCGGTTACAGCTGGGACGAGGTGCACGACGAGGCGGAGATCCTCGAGCACGCCGTCTCCGACCGCTTCATGGCCCGGATCGACGCGAAACTCGGCTTCCCCGACCGGGATCCGCACGGCGATCCGATCCCCGGACTCGACGGGTCGATCCCCGCGCCCGATGCGGCGCTGCTGTCCGACCTCGAGGTCGGGGCTTCGGGCTGCATCGCGCGCATCTCCGACACCGACCCGGAGATGCTGCGCTACTTCGACGAGGTCGGGGTCGCGCTCGACCGCGTCGTGACGGTCGCCGAGAAGCGCCCGTTCGCCGGGACCATCTCGGTCTCGCTGGACGACGCGGCGCCGATCGACCTCGGCGACATCGCCGCCCGCGCGATCTTCGTCGTGCCGCGGGACGCGGCCACCGGGTGACACCGTGCCGCGGGACGCGGCCACCGGGTGACACCGTGCCGCGGGACGCGGCCACCGGGTGACACCGTGCCGCGGGATCAGCGCAGCGTCGCCGGGCGGACCACCATCACCGAACTCGCGCGCTTGCCCTTCTCCTGGACCAGCGCGATCGCGCGTTCGTGCGGGTCGACGACGACGTAGATGCCCTTCATCCCGATCGGGGTGAGCCAGCGTCCCTGGCTGATGGACTCGGCCTCGTCATCACTGATGTCGCGGCGCGGGAACGAGATCTTGACGGCCTCGTCGATGTCCAGGCTGAGCTCGCCGTCCTCGCGTACCTCGTCGAGGGTGCGGGCGTGTTCGAGGGTGAACGGCCCGACGGCGGTGCGGCGCAGCGCGGTGAGGTGGCCCCCGACCCCGAGCGCGGCACCCAGGTCGCGGGCCAGCGACCGGATGTAGGTGCCCGACGAACAGTCCACCGCCACATCTATATCCACGAACCCTCCGTCGCGGCGGATGTCGAGCACGTCGAACCGGGACACGGTCACCGGGCGCGGCTTGAGGTCGAAGTCGGCCCCGGTGCGTGCAAGTGCATGAGCCCGCCGCCCGTCGACCTTGATCGCCGAGACCTTGGCGGGGACCTGCTGGATGTCCCCGGTGAGATCGGCGACGCCGACGGCGATCTGCTCGTCGGTGACCGCGGACGCGTCCGCGGTGGTCAGGATCTCGCCCTCGCGGTCGTCGGTGTCGGTCGACGCGCCGAGGCGGATGGTCGCCTCGTACGACTTGGTCGTCAGCGACAACAGACCGAGGAGCTTTGTGGCCCTTTCGATCCCGATCACGAGCACGCCGGTGGCCATGGGGTCGAGGGTGCCCGCGTGGCCGACGCGGCGGGTGTCGAAGATCTTGCGGCAGCGCGACACGACGTCGTGGCTGGTGATGCCGGCATCCTTGTCGACGATGAGCAGGCCGGCCCGCTCGATGGACTCGTCGGCCATGTCACACCACCGCGATGGTCGTGGTGATGATGTCGCGCTCGACGAGCCAGCGCCCGTGGAACTCGAGCACCGGCGACCCGCCGTCGGCGGCCTTGGGGTCGATGAGGATCCGCGAGGTGAAGGTCCCGCCGGTGGGCGCGGTCTGTTCGAAGGTGATGTGGGCGTCCTCGAATCCGAGCCAGCGGCGGGTGATCGGGAACCACGCCTTGTAGGTGGCCTCCTTGGCGCAGAACAGCAAACGGTCCCAGTGCAGTCCGGCGGGACGGGTCGCGAGGACCTCGCGTTCGGCGGGCAGGCTGGTGTGCTCGAGCACGCCGTCGGGCAGCGTGTCGTGGGGTTCGGCGTCGATGCCGAGCGACCGCACTCCCATCGCGTGGGCGACGACGGCGGCGCGGTAACCGTCGCAATGCGTCAGGCTGCCGACGACGCCGGCCGGCCACTGCGGCTCGCCCTTCTCCCCCTTGAGGATCGGGACGGGTTCGAAGCCGATGCGGGCCAGCGCCTGTCGCGCGCAGTGGCGGACGGTGGTGAACTCGCGGCGCCGCTTCTCCACGGCGCGGCCGATCAGCGCCTGTTCGGCCGGCAGGGGTTGCAGGCCGGGCGGATCGTCGAACGCCTCCGCCGAGGCGACCCCGGGCGGGAGGAGTTTCTCGATCACATCGGGTCCTTTCGTCCTTCGGCCTGCCGGCGCTGCCGCTCGGCCAGTCGTTGTTCCACGCGCGCGCGGAATTCCGCGGCGCGTTCGGCGTAGTCGGGCGGGAGTTCGAAGCGCACACCGTGTTCGGGGAGATCGGACTCGCCGAGCCCGTCGCCGGGCACGATGTTGCGCAGCAACGGTGTCGGCAGTCCGCGACGCTTCCACTCACGCGGGTAGCCGACCGAGACCTCCTCGAAGCGGATGCCGTCGTACCAAGTGGTCCGCGGGATGTGCAGGTGTCCGTACACGCAGCACTCGGCGTTGAACTCGGTGTGCCAGTCGGCGGTCAGCTCGCTACCGCACCACAGCGCGAACTCCGGGTAGATGAGCGCGTCGCAGGGTTCCCGGCGCAGCGGCCAGTGGTTGATGAGGACCTTCTTCTCGGCCGGGTCGAGGGCCTCCAACCGGCGCCGCGTGATCTCGATGCGCGCCCGTCCCCATGCGTCGCGGGTCGGGAACGGCTCGGGCGACAGCAGGAACTCGTCGGTTGCCACCACGTTGCGTTCCCGGGCCAGCGCGAGCGCGGTGAGCTTGTTGGCGGTCCCCGCGGGACGGAACGTGTAGTCGTAGAGCAGGAACATCGGCACCACGCGGACCGGGTCGCGGCCGTCGCCGGGATCGAACAGCGGGTACATGTCCTCCGGCGTCACGACACCGAGATCGCGGCAGGCCTGCACCAGATAGTCGTAACGGGCCACGCCGAACACCTGCAGCGGGTCCTTGGCCGTGGTGTAGAGCTCGTGATTGCCCGGCACCCACACGACGGTGTGGAAGCGCGTGCGCAGGCGTCGCAGGGTGTCGACGATGTCGTCGGTGCGTTCGGCGACGTCACCGGCCACGATGAGCCAGTCGCCCTCCGACGTCGGCTGGATCTCGTCGATGACGTGCTCGTTGCCCCGATGGGCGACGTGCAGATCGCTGATCGCCCACAAAGTTGCCACGGGGATCCATCGTGCCAGAACGTCCGGTTCACCCGTGCCCGGGGCGGTCCGACGTGGGACCATCGAGGCGTGTACGGCGCGAACGCTGCCCCACACCGATCCCGTGCACCGGGAAACCGCGGACCCTGGTGGGTCCAGATCGTCGTGAGCTCGGTGATCGGGATCGCGTTCCTCGGCACATACGCCGCGATCTCGTCCATGTTGCGCTCGATGGACGACGCCGGGTGGATCGAGTTCGTGGTCTGCGCCGTCGCATGGCTGGTGTTCCTGGGGATCACCGCGGTGTGGGCACGGTCGGCGGTGCGGGTCGCGGTCGTCGTCCCCCTCGGCCTGCTGTTGATCGGCGTCGAACGCGCGACGATGGTCCCCTTCCATCTCGACGCCTCGGTGACCGCGGATTGGGAGGTCTCCGTCTGGCGGGACGCGCGGATCGCGCACGTCGCCGTCCTCCTCGCCGGCGCGGTCGTGATCTGGTCCCTCGCGCGACGGCGGACCGGTTACACGTGGCTGGGCGTTGTGCCCGCGACCGGGATCGTCGTGCTCGGCACATGGGCGATGTACGACGACCCGCCGTTCCGACCGGCCGGCGGTCCGGTCGTCGCGCTCGCCGCGATCCTCGTGTTGTGGGGCTGCGATGCCGTCGGCCTGGCGGTGCACCGGAACCGGGATCGTGCACGCGCGGGTGATGCGCCGGCGGGTCATACGTCAGCGGGGCACACGTCAGCGGGTCGGGCCGCTTCCGGCCCGACCTCGGTCGAGTCGTTCCGCACGACGCGGCTGTACCGGACCCAGGTGGCGCGGTCGGAGGACCTGCGCGAGACCGAGCGCCTCAGAATGCCACCTCCACCGCTCGCCGAGCCGATCCGTCGGCCCGACGATCCCCTGTTCCGGACGACGCAGATCCGCCGACCGCACCGGGACACCGACGACGGCCGGCACTAGACCGGGCCGACTTGCAGACCCGCCCGAACCGGACCGACTCAGGACCGGACCGGGTCGGTACCCGCCTGTCGCCACCGCCCCGAGCGGATGCGCCAGACCACGGTCGCCAGGCGGACCACCATGAACACCACCAGGCCCGACCACACGCCGGCCAGCCCCCAGTCGAAGATCAGGGACAGCCAGATCAGCGGAAGGAAACCGGCGAGCGCTCCGGTGAGGGTCGCGGTGCGCAGGAACCTGGCGTCGCCGCTGCCGAGCAGCACGCCGTCGAGGGCGAAGACGACGCCCGCGACGGGCAGCATGCCGACGAAGAACCACCACGGCACCCCGATGGCATCGAGCACCGCGTCGTCGGAGGTGAAGATGCGCGGGATGAGTCCGGCGCCGGCGGCGAAGACCGCGGCCATCGCGGTGGCCGCGACCAGCGACACCCCGGTCACACGCCGCGCGACGGTGTCGGCGACGCGCAGGCGCCCGCCACCGAGTGCGGCGCCGACCAGCGCCTGCGCGGCGATGGCCAACGAGTCGAGGAACAGCGCCATGAACTCCCAGAGCTGCAGCACCAGCTGGTGGGCGGCGACCTGCGCGACACCGAAGCGCGCGGCGACCGCGGCCGCGGAGACGAAGCAGATCTGGAACGAGAGGCTGCGCACGACGAGGTCGCGCGCCATGGTGAGCTGGGCGACGATGATCGCCCGGTCGGGGGCATACCCGCCGGAGCCCCCGGATGCCCACTCGTGGGACGACTCGTGGGACGACGAGGCCTCGCGAACGACCCGCACCACGAACAGGATGCCGGTCACTCCCTGCCCCACGACGTTCGCGACCGCACTGCCGGGCAGGCCGAGGCGTGGGAAGGGACCGATGCCGTGGACGAGACCCACGACCAGAACCGCGGCTATGGAGAGTCCGACGATCACGTAGATCACCGGACGACGGGTGTCCTGGACGCCGCGCATCCACCCGTTGCCGGCCATCGACAACAGGATCAGCGGCACCCCGAACATCGCGATCCGCAGCCACTGGGCCGCGTCGGCGGCGACCACCGCCGAATCCTCCGACGACGCGCCGACCAGCACCCGCATGATCGCGGGCGCCAACGGGTAGGCGATCGCCACGAGCAGCGCGCCGACGGCCACCGCGATCCAGCTGGCCTGCACGCCTTCGCGGACGGCGCCCGCGCGGTCCCCCGCCCCGAACCGGCGCGCCGAGCGGGCCGTCGTGCCGTAGGACAGGAATGTCAGCTGGGTGCTGATGATCGACAGCACCAGGGTGCCGACGCCGAGCGCGGCCAGTTCCCGGCCACCGAGACGGCCGACGACCGCGAGGTCGAGCAGCAGGTACAGCGGCGGCGCGATGAGCACGGCGAGTGCCGAGACCGTGAGGGTCGCGATCCGCCGGACCCCGGCCTCGCGGTCGGCGTCGGGTGCCGACGCGTCCCGGCCCGTCACCTCGGGGGACACCTCGTCCGGACTCAGAGCGACTCCAGCAGTCGCGCGACCACTTCCTCCGCGGTGCCGGTGTCGCTGTAGCCGGAGGCCTGCCGGTGTCCGCCGCCGCCGTGGGCGCGGGCGATCGGGACCAGGTCGACGACCTCCTTGCTGCGCAACGACACGGTCCACCGGCCGGGCTGGTTCTCCTTGAACACCGCGGCCACCTCCGCGTCGCGGGCGGTGCGGATGGTGTCGACGACGCTCTCGGACTCCTCCCAACTCATGCCGGCGAGGGCCTTCTGGTCGACGATCGCGTAGACCAGACCCTCCCCGTTGCAGGCCGACGGGACGAGCTTGGCCGAGGCGAGGACCTCGGACATCATCGAGAACCACTCGAACGGGTGGGAGTCGAAGAGGATGCGGCTCCACTTGCGGGCGTCGACACCGGTCTCGAGCAGACGCGCGGCGATGCGGAACGACTGCGGCCGTGCCCACCGGAACGATCCGGTGTCGGTGGTGAGTCCCGCGTAGATGCAGGTCGCGATGTCGGCGTCGAGGTCGACTCCGAGCTCGTCGAGCACCTCGAGGACGAGCACCGCGGTGCAGTCCGCGGTCGGGTCGACGAGGTCGATGTCACCGAAACCCGGGTTCGACGCGTGATGGTCGATCACGATCGACGTGTCGGCCGCGGTGAACACCGCGCCGAGCTCGTCGAGCCGCTCCAGGTTGGCGGCGTCGACCGCCACCACGAGCCGATGCCCGACCAGCTCGTCCGGGGCGCACAGCAGCTTGCTGCCGGGCAACCCGGCCAGCGAGTCGGGCAGCTTCTCGGATCCCGGATATGCGACCTCGACGTAGACACCTCGACGGTCGAGGGCGAGGCCGAGTGCGAGGCCGCTGCCGATGGTGTCCGCGTCGGGGCGGATGTGGCAGCAGATCGTCACCGCTCGCGCGGAGGCCAGCTTCGCGGCGATCGCTGCACTCGCCGAACCGTTCACTCGTCCGTGCCGCCGTCCGCGGAATCGTGCTCGGAGTCGGGCTCTGGCGTGCGATAGGGATCGGGGTCGCCGGCCGGCTTGGCCTGCGCCGCCCGGCGGGCGACCAGCTCGTCGGCGGCGCGAGCGCGGGCGACGAGCTCTTCTATCTGACGCGCCGCGTCCGGGACGGTATCGAGGACGAAGCGCAGGGTCGGCGTGAAGCGGACCCCGGTGCCTGCGCCGACCTTGGAGCGCAGGACGCCGGTGGCCTTGGCCAGGCCGGCGGCCGCCGCCTCGTAGTCGGGTTCCTCGTCGAGCGAGGCACCCATCACGGTGTAGTAGATCGTGGCGTCGTGCAGGTCGTTGGTCACCCGGGTGTCGGTGACCGTCACGTAGGCCAGGCGCGGATCCTTGATCTCATGGGCGATCGCCGAGGCGACGATCGTGGAGATCCGCTTGGCCAGGCGCTGGGCCCGTGCCGGATCTGCCATCGGGAGTCCTTCCGTAGCGGTGACGTACGCGCCGGCCCGGGTCCAGGATCTGGACCGGTCGGGCCGGCGCGCACGGTGTGGGTCGAGAGAGCCAGGCGCTCACGCGGTCAGTCGCGCGGCTTCTCCTGAAGCTCGTAGGTCTCGATCACGTCGTCCACCTTGATGTCCGAGTAGGTCAGCGTGAGACCACATTCGTAACCCTCGCGAACCTCGGTGACGTCGTCCTTCTCGCGCCGCAGCGACGACACCGTGAGGTTGTCGGCGACGACGACGTTGTCGCGGAGCAGACGCGCCTTGGAGTTGCGGCGGATGACGCCCGACTGCACCAGGCAACCGGCGATGTTGCCGACCTTCGACGACTTGAAGATGGCGCGGATCTCGGCGCGGCCGAGTTCCACCTCTTCGTAGATCGGCTTGAGCATGCCCTTGAGGGCCGACTCGATCTCGTCGATGGCCTGGTAGATCACCGAGTAGTACCGGATGTCGACGCCCTCGCGGTTGGCCAGCTCGGTGGCCTTGCCCTCCGCACGGACGTTGAAGCCGATGATGATCGCATCCGACGCGGTCGCCAGGTTGACGTTGGTCTCGGTGACACCACCGACACCGCGATCGATGATCCGCAGGCTGACCTCGTCGCCCATGTCGATGCCGAGCAGGGCCTCCTCGAGGGCTTCGACCGTACCGGCGTTGTCGCCCTTGAGGATGAGGTTGAGCTGCGCGGTCTCCTTGAGCGCCGAATCCAGGTCCTCGAGGCTGATGCGCTTGCGGCTGCGTGCGGCGAGCGCGTTGCGCTTGCGTGCGTTGCGCCGGTCGGCGATCTGCCGGGCGATGCGGTCCTCCTCGACCACGAGCAGGTTGTCACCCGCACCGCAGACCGAGGTGAAGCCGATGACCTGGACGGGCCGCGACGGGAGCGCCTCGGTGACGTCCTCGCCGTGCTCGTCGACCATGCGCCGGACACGTCCGTACGCGTCGCCGGCCACGACCGAGTCGCCGACCCGCAGGGTGCCGCGCTGGACCAGCACGGTCGCCACCGGACCACGACCACGGTCGAGGTGCGCCTCGATGGCCACACCCTGGGCGGGCATGTCCGGATTGGCGCGCAGGTCGAGCGCCGCGTCGGCGGTCAGCAGGACCGCCTCGAGCAGCTGGTCGATGTTGGTGCCCTGCTTGGCCGAGATGTCGACGAACATGGTGTCGCCGCCGTACTCCTCGGGCACGAGGCCGTACTCGGTGAGCTGACCGCGGATCTTCTGCGGGTCAGCGCCCTCCTTGTCGATCTTGTTGACCGCGACCACGATCGGCACGTCGGCCGCCTGGGCGTGGTTGATCGCCTCCACCGTCTGCGGCATGACGCCGTCGTCCGCCGCGACCACGAGGATCGCGATGTCGGTGGCCTTCGCGCCGCGGGCACGCATGGCGGTGAACGCCTCGTGACCCGGCGTATCGATGAAGGTGATCAGGCGATCCTCACCGTTGAGGTGGGTGTTCACCTGGTAGGCGCCGATGTGCTGCGTGATGCCGCCGGCCTCGCCCTCGCGGACGTTGGCCTTGCGGATCGTGTCGAGCAGTCGGGTCTTACCGTGATCGACGTGGCCCATGACGGTGACCACCGGCGGACGCTGCTCGAGGTCCTCGTCGTCGCCCTCGTCCTCGCCGTAGGTGAGGTCGAAGCTCTCGAGGAGCTCGCGATCCTCGTCCTCCGGGCTGACGACCTGGACCTTGTAGTTCATCTCCGAGCCGAGCAGCTCGAGCGTCTCGTCGTTGACCGACTCGGTCGCGGTGACCATCTCGCCGAGGTTGAACAGCGCCTGGACCAGCGATGCCGGGTTGGCGTCGATCTTCTCTGCGAAGTCCGAGAGCGACGCGCCGCGGGCGAGGCGGATGACCTCGCCGTTGCCGCGGGGCAGCCGGACGCCGCCAACCGACGGCGCCTGCATGTTCTCGTACTCGGCGCGCTTCGCCCGCTTCGACTTGCGGCCCTTGCGGGGTGCACCACCGGGACGACCGAACGCGCCGGCCGCGCCACCGCGGCCGCGTCCGCCGCCACCACCGGGACGACCGCGGAAGCCGCCGCCTGCGGGTGCACCGGGACCGCCGCCGCCGGGACCACCGCGGTAACCGCCGCCGCCGCGACCGCCGCCTGCGCCGCCACCGCGGCCCGGACGGGCGTCGGGACGGGCCGCACGCTGCGGCATCGCACCGGGGCTGGGACGCGGGGGCATGTTGCCCGGGTTCGGACGGGGACCGCCCTGACCCGGTGCGGGACGACCCCCGCCGGGGCGCGGACCACCCTGCCCTGCGGGACCGGGACGGCCGCCACCGGGACGAGGACCACCCTGGCCGGGGCCGGGACGGGCCGCCGGACGCGGCGCCGGCGCCGGGGTCGAGGAGTAGGGGTTGTTGCCGACGCGCGGTGCACGCGGACCGGGCTTGGGACCCGGTCGCGGACCGGGGGCCTTCGACGGAGCCGGGCTGCCGGCCGATGCGGCCGGGGCCTGCGGGGCCGGGGTCGGCTTGGGTCCGGGCGTGGGTGCCGGACGCTCCGCGGTCGGCTGGGCCGGTGCGGGTGCGGGTCCGGGCTTCGGGGCACCAGGCTTGGGCGCCGACGGGGTGGCCGAGGGGCCGGGGGTGGGTCGGCCTGCTGCCGGGGCAGCCGGCGCGGCGCCGGGCTTGGGGGCACCGGACGGCTTGGGTCCGGGCTTGGCCGACGAACGGGGGCCGGGTGCCGGCGATCCGCCGTCCTTGGCTCCCCCGTCCTTCGGGGTGAACGATTCACGCAGTCGACGGGCCACCGGGGCCTCTACCGTCGACGACGCCGATTTGACGAACTCGCCCTGCTCCTTCAGACGTTCCAGCACCTGCTTGCTGGTGACGCCGAGCTCCTTGGCCAGTTCGTGCACGCGGGCTTTGCCTGCCACTGCTCTCCTTTGCTGGAGGCCAAGCGGCTTCAACCCGCTACGGCCTCGATCTATGTCCGGTACATGCTCATCGTGGGGACTTCACGGTGTGCTCATGTCTTCTGCTACCTGTTCCGGCTCCGAGGAGCCATTCCTGGGTGGGTGACCACGCCGAGCTGTTCGGCGAGGTCTTCCGGGTCCGCGGTCAGACCGGGGGTCCGGAGTGCCGCGGCGAAGGCCCTGCGTCGCGTCGCCGCGGAGATGCACTCCGCCCTCGCGTGCAACCAAGCGCCACGTCCCGGCATGGTCTTCGCTGTATCGACCACCACCATGGGGACGTCTCCACGCTGTTGCGCGACGACGCGAACCAACTCGCTGGTCTCTGCCCGTTGCCGACATCCGACACACATGCGCACAGGCCTGCGGTTGGACGCCGTGTTGGGGGCGGATCGCTGAACCATCGATCAGTCTAGCGCGGACGGGCCGTGGTCCCACAACCGGCTGTCACATGCGTCACGCGCCGGCGCCCTCCAACTCGGGTGCGGCGTCGGATCGGATGTCGATCCGCCAGCCGGTGAGGCGGGCCGCCAGTCGGGCGTTCTGCCCCTCCTTGCCGATGGCGAGCGAGAGCTGGTAGTCGGGGACGACGACCCGTGCGGCCTTCGCCGCCGCGTCGACCACGGTGACCGATACAACCTTCGCGGGCGACAATGCATTCCCGACGAACACGGCAGGGTCGGTGTCGTAGTCGATGATGTCGATCTTCTCGCCGGACAGTTCGCTCATGACGTTGCGCACGCGCTGCCCCATCGGGCCGATGCAGGCTCCCTTCGCGTTGAGGCCCGCGACACCGGTGTGCACCGCGATCTTGGAGCGGTGACCGGCCTCACGGGCGACCGCGACGATCTCGACCGAGCCGTCCTCGATCTCGGGGACCTCGAGCGAGAACAGCTTGCGCACGAGGTTCGGATGCGTCCGCGACAGGGTGATCTGCGGGCCGCGGGCTCCGCGGCTGACGCCGACGACGTAGCACTTGATGCGATCGCCGTGGTTGTAGACCTCGCCCGGGACCTGCTCGGCCGGGGGGATGATGCCCTCGGTGGCGTTGGCGTCGCTGCCGATCTGCACCACGACCATGCCGCGGGCGTTGGCGCGGGCGTCCTGCTGGACGACGCCACCGACGATCTCACCCTCGTGGGTGACCAGGTCGCCGAAGTTCTTCTCGTTCTCGGCGTCGCGCAAGCGCTGCAGGATCACCTGGCGTGCGGTGGTCGCGGCGATCCGGCCGAAGCCCTCGGGGGTGTCGTCCCACTCGTGGACGACCTCGCCGTTGGCGTCGAGCTCCTGCGCCATGACGCGCACGGCACCGGTCTTCCGGTTGACGTCGACGCGCGCATGGGGCGCGAACCCCTCGGTGTGGCGGTAGGCCGTCAGCAGTGCGGTCTCGATTGCGGTGATCACCGTCTCGATCGGGATGCCCTTGTCGGCCTCGATCATGCGCAGGGCGCCGATGTCGATGTTCATGCGGACGTACTCCTATTCACTTGTCCTGCTGTTCATTTGTGGTGTGCTTCATGTGTCCGTGTCGGGTGCGGGTACCGGGTCAGAGCCGCTTGCCGTCGCGCGAGCGCCGGCGGGCGATCTCGTCCTCGTCGAGTCCGCACAGTTCGAGTTCGCGCACGCTCGGCTGGGAGAAGTCGACCTGCACGACCGCCTTGACGACCTCGGCGAGGTCGACGGTCTCGACGGCGATCCGTCCCTTGTGGTTCGCCACGATCTCGACCTGCGACTCGCCCAGCCTGCCGATGCGTCCGGTGACGGTCCGCTTGGCGCCGTCGTCGCCGTCGGTCAGCCGGATCTCGACACGGCGTCCGAGGTTGCGGCGCCAGTGCCGGGGGTGGGTCAGCGGACGATCGACGCCGCGCGAGGTCACCTCGAGGACGTAGGGATCGTCGGACAGGTCGGGGATCGCGTCGAGGATCTCGGAGATCTTGTTGCTCAGCGCGGCGAGCACGTCGAGGTCGCTGCCGCCGTCGCGGTCGACGACGATGGTGAGCTCGTCGGTGCCGTCACGCCGGGTGACGGTGACGTCCTCCAGATCGAAACCCTGGTCCGCGACAAGCTTTTCGACGAGTTCGCTCACCTGCGGCGGGCTGATCGGCATGCCATCTCCCCTCGTCTTCAGTTGTCGGGCCGTGCCGGGTTCGCACGTCGTTGCCAGACACATCCTAGTGGATGCGTGGCGGTGTCCCGACCACCCCGCACGCCCCGACCGTCACACGCGGCGCAACTGGCATCATGAGTCGCGTGATCCGATTCGATCGTCGCACCGTGCTGCGGGGCGGGCTCGTCGCCGGCGCGGCGTTCGCCGGAGTGGGCGCGCTCGGCGTGACGGGCTGCAGCACCGGCCCCTCCGAAGAGACGCTGACCGCCGAGCGACTGGTACCGCTGGCCCGCGCCGCCCTGACCGACGAGAAGAGCGCGCGCGCCCTCGCGGCGACCGAGCCCACCTACTCCTCGGCGCTGCGCGTCGTCGCCGATCAGCGCGCCGAACACGCCCGCGCGCTGCGGGAGGAGATCATCCGCCTCGACCAGGAGGTCGCGGCCACGATCGACGACACACCGGCACCCGGGTCGCAGGCCGCGCCCGCGGAACCGGCAGCGCCGAGCCTGGTCGGTCTGCGGTCGGCGCTCGAACAGTCGGCGGGCGAGGCGCGCGACGTCGCGGTCTCGCTGAAGGGCTATCCGGCCGGACTGGTCGGCTCGGTCGCGGCGTCGGTCCGCTCGATGCGAGAGGTGCAACTGGCATGACGACACCCGTTCCCGCCCCGGACAGCGCGACCGGCGGCCCGTCCGGCGATCCGCTCGTCGCGGCCGCCGACGCCGAGAACGCCGCGATCTTCACCTACGGGGTCATCACCGCGTTCGTCGCCGCATCGCGCCGCCGCATGGTGAGCGACCTCGAGGCGCAGCACCGCGCCCGCCGGGACGAGATCGCCCACGCCATCACCGCCGCGGGCGGCACCCCGCCGGTCGCCGCGGCCGGTTACACGATGCCGATCGACGTGACCGGGCCGGAGTCGGCCGCACGCATCGCGCTGATCGCCGAGGAGGACTGTGCGACCGCCTACCGCGCGCTCCTGGAGCAGGCGGACGACGAGGCCGGCCGACGCATCGGCGTCGACGGGCTGTCGGAGTCGGCCGTGCGCGCGGCGGCCTGGCGTGTGGTGCTGAAGGAGTCCCCGGTCACGGTGGCGTTCCCGGGGTCCCCCGTCGCGGGCTGATCGAGCCCGCCCGCGACGTCAGGCGCGGGCCGCCTCGACGATCTTCTCCACCGCACCGTCGACGGCGACCTCGGTGGCCTCGCCGGTGAAGCGGTCACGGATCTCGATGGTGCCGTTGGCGTAGCCGCGGCCGACGACGACCACGGTCGGCATGCCGAGCAGCTCGGCATCCTTGAACTTCACACCCGGCGACGCCTTGCGGTCGTCGAGGAGCACCTCGAGTCCGGCCGCGTCGAGGTCGGCGGCGAGCTGTTCGGCGCCGGCGATCGCGGCCTCGTCCTTGTTGGCGATGACGAGGTGGACGTTGAACGGCGCCACCGTCTTCGGCCAGCGCAGGCCCTTGTCGTCGTGGGACTGCTCGGCGATGACCGCGACCAGGCGCGACACCCCGATGCCGTAGGAGCCCTGGGTCAGCCGCACCGGCTTGCCGTTCTCGCCGAGCACGTCGACCTCGAAGGCGTCGGTGTACTTCTGGCCCAGCTGGAAGATGTGGCCGATCTCGATGCCCTTGGCGCTCACCAGGACTCCCGCGCCGTCCGGCGACGGGTCGCCGTCGCGGACCTCGGCGGCCTCGATGGTGCCGTCCGGGGTGAAGTCGCGCCCGGCAACCAGGCCGAACCAGTGGCGGCCGGGCTCGTCGGCGCCGGTGACCCACGACGTGCCGTCGACCACCCGCGGATCGACGAGGTACCGGATTCCGTTGGCCTGCAGCGCCTTCGGGCCGATGTAACCCTTGACGAGGAACGGGTTGGCGGCGAAGTCCTCGTCGGTGAGCAGCTCCACCTCGGCGGGCGCGACCGACGCCTCGAGGCGCTTCATGTCGACCTCGCGGTCACCGGGGACGCCGACACCGATGATCTCCGGGTCCTTGCCGGGGGCGTGCAGCTTCACCATGACGTTCTTCAGGGTGTCGGCGGCGGTGTACTCGCCGTCGAGGTTCGCGTTGGCCCACTCGACCAGGCTCGCGATGGTCTCGGTCCCGGGGGTGTCATGGACGACCGCCTCGGGCAGGCCGTCGATCGGCAGCGGATCCGGCGCGCGGGTCACCACGGCCTCGACGTTGGCGGCGTAGCCCGACTCGAGGCAGCGCACGAAGGTGTCCTCACCCACCTCGGACTCGGCCAGGAACTCCTCGGAGGCGCTGCCCCCCATCGCGCCGGAGGTCGCCGACACGATGACGTACTTGATCTGCAGGCGCTCGAAGATCTTCTGGTACGCCTCGCGGTGGAGTTCGTAGGCCTTCTTCAGACCCGCGTCGTCGAGATCGAAGGAGTAGGCGTCCTTCATCACGAACTCGCGGCCGCGCAGGATGCCGGCGCGCGGCCGCTCCTCGTCGCGGTACTTGGTCTGGATCTGGTACAGGATGACCGGCATGTCCTTGTAGGACGAGTACTCGCCCTTGACCAGTTGCGCGAAGAGCTCCTCGTGGGTGGGGCCGAGCAGCATGTCGGCGCCCTTGCGGTCCTTGAGGCGGAACAGCGCGTCGCCGTACTCGGTCCAGCGGTTGGTGGCCTCGTAGGGATCGCGCGGCAACAGCGCGGGCAGGAGGATCTCCTGCGCCCCGATCGCGTTCATCTCCTCGCGGACGATGTCCTCGATGGCCTTGAGCACACGCAGACCCAGTGGCAGCCACGAGTAGATGCCCGGTGCGACGCGGCGGACGTAGCCCGCTCTCACCAGCAACTTGTGGCTCGGCACCTCGGCATCCGCCGGGTCGTCGCGCAGGGTCCGGAGAAACAGGGTCGACATGCGTGTGATCACGACGAACCAGCTTAGTTATGGTGTTCCGGTGCTCGTCATCCTGCCTCCCTCCGAGACCAAATCCGACGGCGGGAGCGGCGCTCCCCTCGACCTCGACACGCTGTCGTTCCCGGAGCTGAACCCGACGCGCAAGCGCATCGCCGAGGCGATCGTCGACCTCGCCTCCGACCTCGACGCGAGCCGGAAAGCGCTGGGGCTCGGCGCCACCCAGCTCGCCGAGGTGGACCGCAACGCGGACCTCTGGCTGTCCCCCACGCGGCCGGCCGTCGAGCGCTACACCGGCGTGCTCTACGACGCCCTCGAGTACTCCTCGCTCACCAAGGCGGGAAAGGCCAAGGCCGCCGAGCGCCTGGCGATCGGGTCCGCGCTGTTCGGCGTGGTGCGCGCGGCCGACCCGATCCCCGCCTACCGGTTGTCGGGCGGGTCGAAGCTGCCCGGGATGCCGACGCTGAAGTCGATCTGGAAGCCGGAGCTCTCCCCCGCCCTCGACGCCGTGGACGACTTCGTCGTCGACCTGCGGTCGGGCGTGTACCAGCAACTGGGACCGGTGCGCGGCGCGGTCACCGCGACCGTGATGACCGAGCAGCCCGACGGCTCCCGCAAGGTCGTCAGCCACTTCAACAAGCACTACAAGGGCCTGATGGCGCGCGAACTGGTGCTGACCCGCCGCAACGTCCGCGACGTCGAGGGCCTGGCCGCGGTGCTGTCGGACGCCGGCACCCGAGTCGAGATCGCAGCGCCCGACCAGATCGTCGTGCTGACGGACTGACCGCCCGCGTCTGAGCGACACCCCGACGCCCGCGTCGGAGCGACCACCCGACGCCCGCGTCTGAGCGACCACCCGACGCCCGCGTCGGAGCGACCACCCGACGCCCGCGTCAGACCGACTACTCGACGCCCGCGTCAGACCGACTACTCGACGCCCGCGTCGGACCGACTACTCGACGCCCGCGTCGGCTGCTTCCTGGGCGGCCTGTCCCTCGGCGACCTGTTCCGGCGTGAACCGCATGAACATCACCACGACGGCGGCGATGACGGCGATCCCGGCACAGGCGGCGAATGCCAGGCCGTAACCCTCGGCCTGCGCGGCGAGCTGGGTGGCGTTCATGGTCTCGACCGGTGCGGTGGTCCCGCCCTTCGACAGCGCCCGCGAGGTCACCATCGCACCGACCACCACCAGGCCGACGGCCCCGCCGAGGTTCTGCGCGACCTGGGCCAGCGCGGTCAGCGGGCCGATCTCGGTGGGCCCGACACCGGCGACGACGGACAGCGTCAATGGGATGACGGCGAAGCCCACGCCGAAGCCGATCACCACGACCGGCACGAAGATGCCGGGGAAGTACGACGGCGCGTCCGTGGCGATCGACGACGCGTACAGGCAGCCGGCCAGCAGGATCGCCCCGCCGATCAGGACCAGCCAGCGCGGCTGGATCATCAGCGCCAGCTTCGACGCGATCGCGGCGGCGATGCCGAGGCCGAAGGCGAACGGTACGACCGAGAGTCCACTCTGGATCGGGGTGTACTTGAGGATGCCCTGCAGGTAGAGCGAGATGAACACCGCCATGCACATCATGATCATGCTGGCGAACAGGATGGCAGTGAGCGCCGCGACGCGCGACGAGTTGTCGAACAGCGAGAACGGCAGGATCGGGTTGCGGGCGCGCCGCTCGATGACCACGAAGGCGATCAGGGCCGCGACGCCCAGCACGAAGGAACCGATCACCAGCGGCGAGACCCAGCCCTTGGGGCCCTCGTTGACGCCGAGCACGAGCAAGGTGCAGCCGAGCGTTCCGAGCACGGCTCCGGGCACGTCGAGCGGCAGACGGTCGCCCTGCGACTCGCGCAACGCGACGAGCGCCCCGATCACGACGACCAGGCCGATCGGCACGTTGATCAGGAACACCAGGCGCCACGACACCTCGGTGAGCACGCCGCCGAGGATGAGTCCGGCCACCGACCCCACACCGGTCATGGCGGCGTAGATGGCGAACGCCTGGCTGCGGGGTTTTCCGGGCGCGAACGTGGTCGCCACCAGCGCCATCGCGGTCGGCGCGGCCACCGCTGCGGATGCGCCCTGCAACGCACGGCCGATGATCAGGCTCGCCTCGTTCCATGCGAGGCCGCACAGCAGCGAGGTGAGGGTGAACATGGTGACGCCCACCATGAACATCCGCTTGCGCCCGAAGGCGTCGCCGAGCCGGCCGCCGAGCAGCATCAGGCCACCGAAGGCGAGGACGTAGCTGGAGATCACCCAGTTGGCACTGGACTCCGACAGGTCGAGGGCGTCCCGGATGCGCGGGAGGGCCAGGGCCGCGACGGTGCCGTCGAGCACCATGAGCAGCTGCATCCCGGACAAGACCAGGATCGGCAGTCCGAAGACGGGACGATACTCGGCGGTGTCCACAGCTCCAGCGTGCACGGATCCGGGAGTCGACATAACCGACGACGGTACCGGCCGGACTCACCGATATGCCAATCCCCGTTGGCTTGCTCCTCCCGGTTGGTCCGCTCGTTCTCGCGGCCCGCTCGGGTCGCTATTCGGCGGGGACCGCCCGCTCGGCCTCGGTGAACCCGGCGACCTGCCCGATGACCACGATGGCCGGCGGACGCAGCACCTCTGCCCGGGCGACCTCGGCGGCGTGCGCCAGGTCCGCGCGCAGCACCCGCTGCGTGGGCATCGAGCCGTTCTCGATCATCGCGACCGGGGTGTCGGCGGGGCGGCCGGCCTGCAGGAGGGCGTCGGCGAAGAGGTCGAGACGTTCGACGGCCATCATCAGCACCAGCGTGCCGCGCAGCCTGCCCAGCGCCGACCAGTCGATGAGCGAGTCGGGATGTCCGGGCGGGACGTGGCCGGACGCGATGACGACCTCGTGGGTCACGCCGCGATGCGTCACCGGGATGCCCGCCGAAGCAGGTGCGGCGATGGACGAGCTGATGCCGGGCACGACGGTGACCGGAACACCGGCGGCCACGCATGCCTGCAATTCCTCGAAGCCGCGGCCGTAGACGTAGGGGTCGCCGCCCTTGAGACGCACGACGAACCTGCCCTCCCTGGCCCTGGACACGAGGACGTCGTTGATGGCCTCCTGCTTCATCGCGCGGCCGTAGGGCACCTTCGCGGCGTCGATCACCTCGACCTGGGGGCCGAGTTCGGCGAGCAGTTCCGGCGGTGCGAGACGGTCGGCCACGACGACGTCGGCCTCGGCGAGCAGGCGCCGGCCGCGGACGGTGATGAGGTCGGGGTCGCCGGGACCGCCGCCGACGAGCGCGACGCCGGGCGCGTGGGGCGCGGCGTCGTCGACGGACAGCGAGCCCTCGGCGAGGGCCCGGCCGATCGCGGCGCGCAGGGCCGCGGACAGTTTGTGGTCACCGCCGGCGAGCACGCCGTACTGGATGTCGCGGTAGCGACCGGACGCGGGTGTGACCGCGGTCCCCTGCCGGGCGTCGTCGGCGCGGACACAGAACGTGTGGCGACGTTCCGCCTCGGCGACGACCGCGGCGTTGACCTCGGGGTCGTCGGTGCACGCCATCACGTACCAGGCACCCTCGAGGTCGCCGTCGACGTAGCGGCGCCTCGAGACGGTGATGCCCGTGAAGGACTCGACCGCGGGCGTGGGGTCGAGGGCGATGACGTGCACGTCGGCACCGGCCGCGACGAGGTTCGGCAGCCGGCGCTGTGCGACGGTCCCGCCGCCCACGACGACGACCTTGCGGCCCGCGAGGTCGAGACCCACGAGATAGTGACCTGACATGTGAGCAGACACTACCGGGCTCGGGACGGGCGTCTGCAGCTGTGCTCCGCCGCGGCCCTACAGCGGCAGCCGGCCGGTACGGCGGATGTGATCCCAGACATCGGCGGCCGGGATCCCGGCCCGGTGCGCGGATGCCTCGATCAGCGCGGCCAGCAGCCTGGAACTGCAGTAGGCGGCCTCGAGGGAGTCCTCGGCCTTGGTCCGGATCTCGTTCCACCACGTCGGATTACGGTCCGCGGCGGCCTCGGCCATCGCGATCGCGGTGGCGAACCCGCGATCGCATCCGCAGGTGTTCTGCGTGTCGATCCCCTCGGGTGATGACTCCGATTCGACGGCCCACATCGGCAGCACTGCGGTCACGCCCGCCCCCGCGCCCGGTCGCGCTCCAGTGCGCGTTCACGGGCGGCCTCGAACTTCTCGACCTTGACGTTCATGTCCTCGAGGTACTTCGCGAGGAGTTCGCGGTAGTGCTCGCCGAGCGGGCCGAAGTCGTCGCGCTCGAAGATCCGCCACTTGCGCAGCACCGGCATGACCACCTCGTTGAGGTGCTGCGGCAGGTCGTAGATGCCGCCCTTGGCGATCAGCACCGCGTTGCGACGGAAGTTCGGCATCGTCGCGCCGGGCATCTGGAAGTTGGACACGATCGTGTAGATCGCGGCCATCGTCTGGTCGGGCACGAGGTCGAGGGCCCCGGCGACGATGTTGCGGTAGAAGAGCATGTGCAGGTTCTCGTCGGCGGCGACGCGCTGCAGCAGGCGGTCGGCGATCGGGTCGCCGCACGCCTTGCCGGTGTTGCGGTGCGACACGCGGGTGGCGAGCTCCTGGAAGGAGACGTAGGCGACCGCGTACAGCATGTCGAAGCTGTGGTCGCGCTGGCCGTCGTCGTCGGGCAGCGGGTTGAACCCGGAGGTCATGTGCTGCATGCGGATGTTCTCGAGCTCGACCGGGTCGACCCCGCGGGTGACCACCAGGTAGTCGCGCATCACGATCGAGTGCCGGTTCTCCTCGGCGGTCCAGCGGCCCACCCAGAATCCCCAGGCGTCGTCGAGGGAGAAGTTCTCGGCGATGACCCGGTGGTACGAGGGCAGGTTGTCCTCGGTGAGCAGGTTGGTGATCATCGCCGCCTTGGCGACGTCGGAGAGCTGGGACTGCTCCGGCTCCCAGTCGACGCCGCCGAGCATCGCGAAGTTGCGCCCCTCGTCCCACGGGACGTAGTCGTGCGGATGCCACTCCTTGACCATCCGCATGTGCCGCTCCACCTCGGTCTCGCACACGGGTAGCAGTTCGCGCAGCAGGTCTGAGCCGGTCATCCCGTTGTCGCTCAGCTCGGGGGATCCGATGAGGGTGGTCACGTGTACTCCTGGTCCGAAGTTCGGGTGGATTCGGTGGAATTGGTCCGCCGCAATCACTGTGCGCCGCAGACCGCCCCCGGAGCGTGGGGAGAAAGTCCCACGTGCGATGGGACCCATGTCGCGAATCGTGTCGGGGCACCGCGCGAGCTGCGCAAACACCGCGTCGCGAGTTCTCAGCCGCCGCCCGGTCCGGTAGGTTCACACCATGGCTGACGACTCGACCCCCACCCCGGTTCGCGCCTATCTCGTCGACGACCACGAGCTGGTCCGGCGTGGTCTGCGCGATCTCCTCGGCACCGCCGGCGACATCGAGGTCGTCGGTGAGGCCGCCTCCGTCGGCGAGGCGCTCGTCGGCATCCTGGCGACGAAACCCGATGTGGCGGTGCTCGATGTCCGCCTGCCCGATGGCAACGGCGTGGAGCTGTGCCGTGATGTCCGGGCCGCCGAGCCGGACGTGAAGTGCCTGATGCTGACCAGCTACGCCGACGACGACGCGTTGCTGGCCGCGGTGCTCGCCGGCGCGAGCGGGTTCGTGCTCAAGCAGATCCTCGGCCACAATCTGGTCGCCGCCGTCCGCACCGTGGGTCGCGGCGGATCGCTGCTCGACGACCGGTCGACCGCCGCACTGCTGGCGAAGCTGCGCGACGGCAAGAAGGAGGAGAAGGATCCGCTCGCGGAGCTGACGCCCCAGGAGCGCGAGGTCTTCAACCTGATCGGCGAGGGCCTCACCAACCGGCAGATCGCCGAGCGGATGTTCTTGGCGGAGAAGACGATCAAGAACTACGTCTCCCGCATCCTGGGCAAGCTGGACATGCAGCGGCGCACCCAGGTCGCGGTGATGGCGACCAAGCTGCGCGAGGGCAAGGGCGACTGAGCCCCCGGGAGACAACCGCGACCGAGCCCCCGGAGACAACCGCGACCGAGCCCCCGGAGGCAACCGCGACCGGGCCCCGATCCGGCGCCCGTCAGCCGATCAGCGGCACCGACCACGTCAGCGTGGTGCCGCCCTCGCCGCGCAGGCCGCGCGGCCGCGTCACTATGCTGAACGTCCCGTCACACTCCTCGGCGCGGCGGGTCAGGTTCTCCAGTCCCCGGTAGGTGACGTCGGTCCCGATGCCGACGCCGTCGTCGGAGATCTCCACCGTCAGCACGTCGTCGGCGCGCACCGACACGGAGATGTGCTCGGCCTGCGCATGGCGCAGCGCGTTCGAGAGCCCTTCGCGCAGCACCGCGTCGATGTGCGGGCCGAGGGTGTCGGGGACCACCGTGTCGACGGGACCCTCGAAGTTCACGCTCGGCGAGATCGACGCGTGCCCGGACAGTTCGGAGACGATGTCGAGCACGCGACGGCGCAGGGTCGCGCCGTCGCTGGTGGTCGCGGTCTGCAGGTCGAAGATCGAGGTCCGGATCTGCGCGATGGTGCGGTCGAGGTCGGTCATGATCTGCTCGAGCCGGGTCTGCGCCGCTTCGCGGTCGGTGGTTCCGGCGAGCAGCGTCTGCACCGACATCCCGACCGCGAACAGCCGCTGGATGACGTGGTCGTGGAGGTCGCGCGCGATGCGGTGGCGGTCCTCGAGCACCTCGAGGTCGCGGGCGATCTGCTGCTGTTCGGCGTAGACCACTGCCAGCGAGGCGATCTCGGCGACGCCGGCGAGACCGGCGATCTCCTCCTCTTCCCAGTACGGGCGGTTGCGGTGGGTGATGATCATCCACCCGAAGGCGCCCGACGCGCGCTGCAGCGGTTGGACCGTCGTCCAGCGCGCGCCGCGCCGGACCAGCGACGGGGAGATCGATCCGGCGCGCTGCACGATCAGCGAGTTCGCCAGGGGTGCGGTGAAGGTGTCGATCTGCGGACGCTCGCCGGTGTGGCCGCGCAACTCGACCCGGCCGTCGAGTTCGGTGATCAGGAAGACGTCGACGGCCCCGACGAGATCGGCGACGTCGACACACATCCGGGACATGGTGTCCGACAGCGCGATCCCGGCCAGTGGCTCCGAACCCCGCCGAGCCAGCACCTGCATCCAGCGATGCCTGGTCCGTGCGCGCTCGAAGAGGCCGGCGTTGTCGATGGCGATGCCGGCGGCGACCGCGAGGACGGCGACGACGGTCTCGTCGACCTCGGAGAAGGTGTCCGCCGACTGCTTCTCGGTCAGGTAGATCGAACCGAAGACCTCGCCGCGCACCAGGATCGGCGCACCGAGGAAGGTGGTCATCGGCGGATGGTTCGGCGGGAACCCCACCGAGGTCGGGTGCGCGCCCAGATCGTGGATCCGGTGGATCCGCGGATCGTCGATGAGCAGGCCGAGCACGCCCCGGCCGACCGGGAGATGGCCCATCGTCGCGCGCTGGGCGTCGGTGATGCCGGTGTAGACGAACTCGCTCAGGCCGCCGTCGGGGCCGCGGACGCCGAGCGCGCCGTACTTCGCGTCGACCAGTCCACCGGCCACCTCGACGATGCGCTGCAGGGCGCGGTCGAGTTCGACGCCCTGCCCGACCACGAGAACCGCCTCGAGGAGTTCGCGCAGCAGGACGGGGTCGTCGGCGCCCTGTTCGGCGAGTGTGTCGAGGGCCTCGCGGAGTCGGCGTCCCGTTCTCGGGGAGCCCGCGTCGAGGAGTTTGTCGGCGGAGTGCACGACGCCGAGCCTACTCCCGGAGGGCCCGCGAGCCCTCCACCGAAGTGATACCCGTCCCGACCTTGCGGGCACGGGAGACGAAGCGATGCAAGGCCTCTGGAACGGCCGCCGGATGCAGGTGCAGGTACGACGCGTGGACCGCGTCGGTGGTGACCCCGTGGGTGGAGGGACGGCCCGCCGCATCGCGCCACGCCCACGCCGGCGTCGCGTCGGTGGAGGATGCGACGGTGCTGCGATGGAATTCGTGGCCGGTGACCCGCTCCCCCGCCCGGAACAGCACCGAGTCGGCCACCGCGACCGCATCCCGGTAGCCGAGCGTCAGGGTGGGGCCGAAGGCACCGGTGAGATCGAGGACCCCGCTCATCGGGTGTCCGTCGAGCTGCGCCGCCAGGTAGAGCATCCCGGCACACTCGGCGTGGACGGGGCGCCCGGCGGCGGCGTGGGCACGCAGATCGGCGCGCAGGCCGTCGTTGGCCGACAATTCCTCGGCGTGCTCTTCCGGGAAGCCGCCGCCGATCACCACGCCCGCGGTGCCCTCGGGCAGCCGGTCGGTGAGCGGGTCGAAGCGGACGACGTCGGCGCCCGCGGCGGCGAGCATCTCGGAGTGCTCGGCGTAGCCGAAGGTGAACGCCGTGCCGCCGGCCACCGCGATCAGCGGCCGGGCGCCGCCGGTTTCGACCGCGCCGACCGCGGCGACCGCCGACCACGGCTCGGCGTCGGGCACCCGGCGCTGCCGTGCGGCGGCGACGATCGCGGGCAGGTCGAGGGCCGCCCGGAGGTGCCCGGTCATCGCGTCGACCGCGGCGACCGCCTCGTCGCTGCGCTCGGCGGCGGGGATCAGTCCGAGGTGCCGGGACGGCACGGTCAGCGACGGATCGCGGCGCAGCACCCCGAGGACGGGCAGCCCGACGCGGTCGCATGCCTGCCGCAGCACGAGTTCGTGTCGGGGTGAGCCGACGCGGTTGAGGATGACGCCCGCGATGTGCACCGACGGATCGTAGGACAGGAATCCGTGCAGCACCGCGGCGAGCGACTGGCTGTGGCCGGAGCCGTCGACGACCAGCACGACGGGCGCGCCGAGGATCGTCGCGACGTGGGCGGTGGAGCCCAGCCCGAGCTGACCCGACCCGTTCGGTCCCGTCCCCTGACCCGCGTCGGTGATCCGGCCGTCGAACAGGCCCATGACGCCCTCGACGACGGCGATGTCCGCGCCGGCGACGCCGTGGGCGAAGAGCGGCGCGATGAGGTCCTCGCCGACCAGGTTGGGGTCGAGGTTGCGGCCGGGCCGGCCCGCGGCGACCGCGTGATAGCCGGGGTCGATGTAGTCGGGGCCGACCTTGAACGGGGCCACCCGGTGACCGGCGGCGCGCAGCGCGCCGATGAGGCCGGTCGTCACCGTCGTCTTCCCGCTGCCGGACGACGGCGCGGCGATGACGACGGCAGGCGTGGATCCGGTCACCACTCGATGCCCTTCTGCCCCTTGCGCCCGACATCCATTGGGTGGGCGATCTTGCGCATCTCGGTGACGAGGTCGGCGGCGTCGACGAGGGCCTGCGGCGCGCGGCGCCCGGTGATGACGACGTGCTGGCGTCCCGGCCGGCTGGTCAGGGTGTCGACGACCTCGGCGGTGTCGATCCATCCCCAGTCGAGCGGGTAGGTGAACTCGTCGAGCACGTAGAAGTCGTGTTCCTGCACCTCGAGACGGCGGGCGATCTCGGCCCACCCGGCCCGGGCTGCGGCCGCGTGGTCGTCGGCGTGGTCGGTGTTGGCGCGCAACCACGACCAGCCCTGCCCCATCTTGTGCCACTCGACCGGGCCTCCGGCGCCGGTGTCGGCGTGGAGCCTCCCGAGTGCGAGCAGGGCCGACTCCTCCCCGACCTTCCACTTGGCGCTCTTCACGAACTGGAACACCGCGACCCGCAGGCCCGCGTTCCACGCCCGCATGGCCATGCCGAACGCGGCGGTGGACTTGCCCTTGCCGTCGCCGGTGTGGATGGCCAGCACCGGCAGGTTGCGACGCTGCCGCGTGGTCAGGCCGTCGTCGGGAATCGAGGCGGGAACCCCCTGGGGCACTTCACGTCTCCTTGTGTCGAGGGATCAGGCCGCACCGCGGGTGAGGGCGCCGGCGGTGAGGTCGTCCATGGTCAGCAGGTCGGCGCCGAGGTGTCCGGCGAGCTCGGCGGCCAGACCGAGGCGCACCATCCCCTGTTCGCAGTCGACGACCACCGACTCGATACCGCGCCGGCGGATCGACGCGGCCGCGGCCCGGGCGCGGGCCGGCGCGTCGCGGCCGGACGTGGCACGACCGTCGGTGAGCACCACCATCAGCGGTCGCCGTTGCGGTTCGGCGCGCAACCGGCGTTCGATGACGTCGCCCGCGAGCAGGAGCCCCTCGGCGAGCGGTGTGCGCCCGCCGGTGCGGATCTCGGCGAGGCGCCGGACCGCGATGTCGACGGACTTGGTGGGCGGCACGGCCAGGGTCGCGGTGCCGCCGCGGGCGACGACCACCGCGACGCGGTCGCGGCGGGTGTAGGAGTCGCGCAACATCTCCACGCAGAGATCGGCGACGGCGGTGAGGCGGCGCCGCGCGGTCATCGACCCGCTGAGGTCGACGACGAACACGACGAGATTGGATTCCTGGCCGATGCGTTGCGCGGCACGAAGATCGGCGGGACCGACCCGGACCGGCGATCGTCGTTCCGGTCCGTCGGCCGGTACGCCGCCATCTCCTGCGGCGCCCGTCCGGGCCGCGGCGGCGAGCACGGTCGCGAACAGGTGTACGGGACGACCCGGCTCGAAGTCGACCGCGCGGGTGGTGAGCCCGCGGCGGCTGCGCGCCTTCGAGCGGCGGCCGGGATCGCCGTCGCCGACCCCGGCCAGCGTCAGCGTCCGCATGCGCCGCGCCGTCGCCCGGGGCGCGGCGCCGAAGGCGGGCCCGGTCGGCCGGGGATCACCTCGGTCGGACGGATCCTGTTCCGGTGTCGTGGTTTCCGAGTGCGACGACATCGGCGACCCGGGCGGACCGGAGTCCTCCCCGGCGTCGTGCCCGCCCTCGGGCGGCGTGGGGTCGTCGTCGGGTTCCGGCGAGTCCGGCCCGGCGGCGTCCCGGCCGGCGTCCATCGCGTCGTCGAGTTGCTCCTGCGAGAGCCCGGACTCGTCGAAGGGATTGCGGCGCCGGCGGTGCGGCAGGGCGAGGGCCACCGCGGCGCGGACGTCCGCCTCGGCGACGACGGTGGCGCCCCGCCACGCGGCGTGCGCGGCGGCGGTGCGGGCGACGACGATGTCGCCGCGCATCCCGTCGACGTCGAGATGCGCGCAGACCCCGGCGATCCGGCGCAGTTCCCGCGTCGGCAACCCGACCTCGCCGACGACGTTCCGCGCATCCCGGATACGTTGTGCGAGTTCGCGTTCCGCATCGACATAGGCTGCGGCGAAACCGGCCGGGTCGGCGTCGAAGGCCATCCGGCGGCGGATCACCTCGACCCGCTCGTCGAGGTCCTTGGCCGCGGCGACGTCGACGGCGAGCCCGAAGCGGTCGAGCAGCTGCGGCCGCAGCTCCCCCTCCTCCGGGTTCATCGTGCCGACCAGCACGAACTCGGCAGCCTGCGTATGGGATACGCCGTCTCGTTCGATGGTGACGCGGCCGCCGGCGGCGGCGTCGAGCAGCACGTCGACGAGATGGTCGGCCAAGAGGTTCACCTCGTCGATGTAGAGCACGCCGTGATGTGCCTGCGCAAGGAGCCCCGGCGTGAACTCGGCGCGGCCGTCGCGCAGCACCGAGGTGAGGTCGAGCGACCCGATGACCCTGTCCTCGGTCGCGCCGATCGGCAGTTCCACCACCCGGCCCGAGGAGTCGTCGGAGCCGTCCTCGCCGGCGATGAGCGGGCCGAGGCCGCGCACGATCGTCGACTTGGCGGTCCCCTTCTCACCGCGGATGAGCACTCCCCCGATGCCCGGTGAGATCGCGGACAGGATGAGGGCGAGCTTGAGCTGCTCCTGTCCGACGACCGCGCTGAACGGGTACCGGACGTGATCGGGCGAGCCGGTCATCTCGCTCCTGCGCTGCTCTGGCCGATGCGGAGCATCGACACATGGGGGATGCCGTCCTCGAGATATTCCTCGCCTTCGGCGACGAACCCGAACTTGCCGTACATCTCGGTGAGGTAGGCCTGCGCCTCGATCCGGCACGGCCGATCGCCGACCTCGTCCAGTGCGGTGGTCATCAGTTTCGCGAGCAGCCCGCGGCCGCGATGTGCGCGGTCGGTGCACGCCCGGCCGATCCGGTACACCAGGCCGCCGTCGGCCGCCGGGGCCGGTTCCTCCAGCAGGCGCAGCGTCGACACCACCGGGCCGTGCGGGTCGTCGTCCTCGGTGATCCAGAACTGACGGGTCGTCGGCTCCAGGTCACGACCGTCGAGCTCGGGGTACGGGCAGGCCTGCTCGACGACGAACACGTCGACCCGTAACCGGAGGATGCGGTACAGGGTCGACGCGTCGATGTCTCCCGCGGGGCTGCGGTGCACAACAGAGGTCATGTGTCGTGGTTAGCACATGACCGCTGCCGGGATCATCCCGCGGTGGCCGGAGCCAGGGTCTCGGGTGCGGTGGTCGTGGTGTCGCGGCCGGTCAGCTTCAGCGACTTGTTGGTCCAGTCCCACACCCGGCGGTACAGCTCGCGGTCGTCGCTGAGCTTCTTGCCGAACGACGGGATGATCTCCGCGAGCTTCGACGACCAGCCGGCGTACTCGGACGGGAAGCACTTCTCGAGGACCGACAGCATCGCCGGCACGGCGGTAGACGCGCCCGGGGACGCGCCGAGCAGGCCCGAGATGGTGCCGTCGGCCGCGGCGACGACCGCGGTGCCGAACTCGAGCTTGCCGCCGACACCGGTCTTGCGGATGACCTGCACACGCTGTCCGGCGGTGATGAGCTCCCAGTCGCCGCCGGTGGCGCGCGGCACGAACTCCGAGAGGGTCTTGACGCGATCGGCCGGCGAGGCGGCGAGCTCGCTGATCAGGTACTTCAGCAGGCCGAACTCCTGCGGTGCGATCGAGAGCATGGGCAGCAGGTTGCCCGGCTTGATCGACGCAGGCAGGTCGGTGATCTTGCCGGTCTTGAGGAACTTGGGCGACCAGCCGGCGTACGGGCCGAACAGCAGGCCCTTGTTGTGGTTGATCACGCGGGTGTCGAGGTGCGGCACCGACATGGGCGGCGCGCCGACTGCGGCCTGGCCGTAGACCTTGGCCGAGTGACGGTCGATGAGGTCGGGGTTGGTGCATCGGAAGAACTCACCCGACACCGGGAAGCCGCCGAAGCCCTTCGCCTCCTTGATGCCCGACTTCTGCAGCAGGTGCAGCGCACCGCCGCCGGCGCCGACGAACACGAACTTCGCGTGGACCCGGCGCCTCTCACCCGTGCGGTTGTTGCGCACCTTGACGATCCAGCTGCCGTCGGACTGCTTGGACAGGTTGGTCACCGAGTGACCGAAGTAGATGTCGGCGCCCGCGGACACGTAGTTGAGCAACTGCTGGGTGAGGGCGCCGAAGTCGACGTCGGTGCCCTGGTCGAACCAGTTGAGGGCGACCGGGTCGGTGAAGTCTCGTCCGTCGGACATCAGCGGGAGACGCTTGGCGAACTCAGCGGGGTCGTCGATGAACTCCATGCCCTCGAACAGGGTCTGCGGAGCCAGCTTGTCGTAGCGTTTGCGCAGGTACTTCACGCCTTCTTCGCCGTGGACGAAGGACACGTGCGGGATCGGGTTGATGAACTCGGTGGGATCGCCGAGGATGCCGTTGTCGACGGCATGGGCCCAGAACTGCCGCGACACCTGGAACTGCTCGTTGATGTTGAGCGCCTTGGTGATGTCGACGTCGCCGTCGGGGGTCTTCGGGGTGTAGTTCAGCTCACACAGCGCCGAGTGGCCGGTGCCCGCGTTGTTCCACGGGTCGGAACTCTCCGCGGCCGCCGCGTCCAGCTGCTCGAACAGGCTGATCGACCAATCGGGCTGGAGCTGACGGAGCAGCGCCCCCAGGGTCGCGCTCATGATGCCCGCACCCACCAACGCCACGTCGGTCTTGATCACCGTTTTCGACACCTGGACTCCACTTCAAAGCTGATCAACGATCTCTTCATCGGCCATTGTCCAGCATGGCACGTCCGGTCACAGAATCGCCCTGGTCAAGGTGTGGGCTCGGTGACACTCCGGGCGGCCGGAGGCACGGTCACTAAGCTGGCACGCGTGACCGAAGCCGCAGGTACCGAGTGGGAGCCCGACCGGCTCCTGGACCGCTATCAGACCCGCACGATCCCGCTGCGTGACGACCCCGACGGGGAGTCCCCGATCACCGCAACCCTGATCCGACGTGCCGGCGCGCCGCGGCGCACCGGGGCCGGCGCGGCCGCCGTGCTCTACGTGCACGGGTTCACCGACTACTTCTTCCACGACCCGCTCGCCGAGTTCTTCACCGAACGCGGGTTCGCGTTCTATGCGATCGACCTGCGCAGATGCGGCCGGTCGCGGGCCGACCACCACACCCCGCACTTCACCACCGACCTCGCGGTCTACGACGAGGAGCTCGGCATCGCGCTCGACGTCATCGCCGAGGAGCTCGGCGATGACGTGCGGGTGATCGTGGCCGGCCACTCCACCGGCGGCCTGATCACCGCGCTGTGGCTGGATCGACTACGCGAGCACAACCCGGCCCGGCACCGGTTCGTCGAGGGTCTGCTGCTCAATTCGCCGTGGTTCGACCTGCAGGGCGACGCGGTGCTGCGTACCTTCCCGGTGACGATGTTCCTCAAGGCCGTCGCCGCGGTGTCACCCAGGCGCGTCATTCCGCAGGAGCTGTCCTCGGCGTACGGCGAGAGCCTGCACGCAGCCGCGAACGGCGAGTGGACCTATGACCTCGCGCTGAAGCCGATCGGCGGGTTCCCGGTCACGTTCGGCTTCCTCGACGCGGTGCGTTCCGCGCAGCGCCGCCTGCACCGCGGCATCGACGTCGGGGTCCCCTCGCTCGTGTTGCGCTCGGACAAGACGCATTTCGCGAAGACGTACTCGGCGTCGACGGACCGCGCCGACGCGGTACTCGACGTCACCCACATCGCCCGCTGGAGCGGATGTCTCGGTGGCCGGGTCAGCGTCGTGCCCATCCCCGACGCGCGCCACGACGTGTTCCTCTCGGTACTGCCCGCCCGCGAGCGCGCCTATGCCGAGGTCGACGCCTGGCTGACGCAGGTCGCCGGCAGCTCCGTCTCCCCCACCACGACCAGAGAAGAGAACGCCCTATGACCGCCACACAGGTCGTCGACCTGGCCATCATCGGCTCCGGAAGCGGCAACTCCATCCCCGACGAGCGGTTCGCCGACACCTCGATCGCCATCTTCGAGGAAGGCGTCTACGGCGGCACCTGCCTGAACGTCGGGTGCATCCCCACCAAGATGTTCGTCTACGCCGCGGAGGTCGCCGAGATCGCCACGCACGGCGCACGCCTCGGGGTGCACGCCAAGGTCGACTCGGTGGACTGGCCGGGCATCGTCGAGCGGGTGTTCGGCCGTATCGACCCGATCTCGCAGGGCGGCAAGGAATATCGCGTCGATCGCTGCGACAACATCACGGTCCACGACTCGCACGTCGAGTTCGACGGCACCGACGACGAGGGCCGCTACCGACTCGTGACCGCGGACGGCGCAACGGTTCTCGCGCGCGAGGTGGTGCTGGCTGCCGGTTCGCGGGCGATCATCCCGCCGGTGATCGCCGAGTCCGGCGTCCGCTACTACACCAACAACGACGTGATGCGCCTCCCGGAACTGCCAGAACGCCTCGCGATCGTCGGAAGCGGTTACATCGCAGCCGAGTTCGCACACGTGTTCGGGGCGCTCGGCGCGCAGGTGTCCGTCATCGCGCGCGGCCCGGCGCTGCTGCGCAAGCAGGACGCCGACATCTCCAACCGGTTCACCGAGATCGCCCGCGACAAGTGGGACGTCCATCTGAACACGGGCATCGAGACCGCGGAGACCCTCCCCGACGGCGGGGTCCGCCTGCACCTGACCGGGCCGGACGGCGCGAGGACGCCGCTCGACGCGGACGTGCTGCTGGTCGCGACCGGCCGCAAGCCCAACGGCGACCGGCTCAACCTGTCGTCGGTGGGCATCGAACTCGACGACGAGGGGCGCGTGGTGTGCGACGAGCACGGCCGGACCGCGGCGCGCGGCGTGTGGACGCTCGGCGACGTCAGCTCGCCGTACCAGCTCAAGCACGTCGCCAACCACGAGGAGCGCGTCGTCCAGGCGAATCTGCTGAAGGGCTGGGACGCGGAGGATCTCGCGTCCTTCGACCACCGGTTCGTGCCCGCGGCGGTGTTCACCCATCCGCAGATCGCGTCGGTCGGCATGACCGAGGACGAGGCACGCGAGGCCGGACACGACATCACGGTCAAGGTGCAGGCGTACGGCGACGTCGCCTATGGCTGGGCGATGGAGGACACCACCGGGTTCTGCAAGCTCATCGCCGAACGCGGCACCGGCAGGATTCTCGGCGCGCACATCCTGGGACCGCAGGCGCCCACCGTGATCCAGCCGGTCATCCAGGCGATGTCCTTCGGCCAGACCGCACTCGAGGTCGCCCGCGGCCAGTACTGGATCCACCCGGCGATGCCGGAGGTCCTCGAGAACGCGCTGCTGGGACTGGAGATCTAGTCCCGGCAGCCATCATGCTCACGGCAACCGATGCGAATGTTGCGAGACCGCGCCACCATCCAGCTGGTTCGTACATACATTCGCCTGCACGTGATGCTGTCGATGGATGGGATGAGTGAGCGTCGAGAGCCTCTCACGCACCCCATCCGTACCTTGAGCGAATGATTCCGGCGGTAGGCGAGGTCAGCCACCCACCGCTGATCCGGTGCACACGCACCCACCGGCATCCCCGAAGCCGGGCAGACGCCGATCGTGCCCATCCCCGGTGATGGGGAGCGGTCTGCGACAAGACAACCAACACCGTCGACTCCCCCGCCATCATCCGCTGCAGGCGGACCGACCTTGGCCACACGACCAGAAGCGCAACGACCACCCGCCTCAAACCCGGCCCGGCCCTGACCGACCGGAGTGGTTTCTGCGGGCGGATCGGCGTTCACTGTGCACGAACTCCGCTAGGGGATGCCCTTGAAGGAAAGCTGCTCTCGCCCCCGGACGGGACTCGACTGTGGAGCCCGAACCTCAGAAGCTGCCCCGAAGGACAGCACAAATCGAACACCCTTACCGGGACCTTCTGCTACAGCGACCACGACTACGTCATCCGCAATGTTCAGCACATCGAAATCGCTCTCGGTTCAGATCCGGTCGCGCACGCCCAGTGTGGCGTGGAGACCACGCGCAGCAGTGAACTCACAGCTGGTGCAGAGACGACGATAGGACGCTCCGTCGATGGCGGAGCTGACATCAACGTCGGAAGTGTGGGCTCCATCAGCAGGAGTATTCCGGACTCATTCGAAAGCACGACCGGCACAGAGGAGTCGACGGGGATCGAATCGAAGGCCCCGACGATGGACCCGGCGCAATGCCCGCCGGGCCGAAAGATGATCGCGCGACAGTACTACGAGATCTACAGCTTTGACCTTGATGTCGTCGACACCCGCAGCGGACAGGTCGTCGGACGGATAACTGGGAACCGTACATCGTCTGGTCCCAAAGTGTGGAATGAGAACTCCAATGACGAACGCCGACAGTCCGAGACTCGGTGGTCGCCGCCGTCGACGGTCACGTCTGGCCATCGCTGCGGTTGCCGTCGTGATCGTCTGCTATTTCGTCGTTGCGCCGGCTCTCACCGCGGCTTGGGAGAAGACGGCCCACACCCCGCCACCACCGATCGACACTGGATCGCTCCGCAGTGATTCGTTTGTTCCATCTCGGGTCGTCGAGTATGACGCTCTGATCGGACTGAGTGTGCCTGAAGCGCTTCAGTTACTCGACTATCGGGAGGGTCGCAATCTCTACCCGGTCGAGCCAATCCTGGTGCCAACACCCAGCCTGGGTCCTGCCGCTCCGAGCCAGGACGATCAGAAGGATCTCGTAGTCACCGGGGTGTGCCAGACCATGACGCCCGAACGTGCCTTCGGCGAGAACCCCAGAATCGAAGTGTCCGATCGCATCTATCTGTCGACCTATCCGCGCTCGAAACTGAGCCCAGAACAACGCACCGCGCTGCCGCATCCACAATCCACAGACGAGAGAGCATGGGTCGAGGGATTCACTGTCGCTCTCAAAGACCAAGAAAAGCGATGCGACCCCAGCATAGGATCGATCGCCGTGCGGTAGCTCACCGAGCCCTCCCGTCATGCCCAGAAGGCCCGCGCAGCGCAAGTCACGAAGGACTCGACGGCGTGGATGTGGGCAATTGAAGTCCCCCGGGTTGCTGGAGACCCGGTGACTTGATTCCTGCGACTACCGGTACCAAACGTGCACCGGGCACGCCCTCATCGAGCTCACATGATCCCGCCAGAGTTCAGGAAGATCATCCACCTCCCCCGGTGTCGGGTCTAGAAAATCGTTGAACGCAGCGCGATTTCGCTGGCGAGGGCCGCGGGTGCCTTCTGGGGAATCCAGTGGTCCACGCCCGTGAGTTCACAGAACCGGAAGTCCGAGTAGGCGTATCGGCCACTGCCGAACGCCTGCTCCCGGCCGAGAGCCGGGTCGGAGTCACTCCACACCAGGGTTGTCGGGATCTCGACCGGCGGGCACGACATCGTCGCCTTGATGTCGCCGGCGAAGTTGGCGCGATACCAGTTCAGGGCGGCGGTCAACGCACCCGGCTCCTTCAGCGGTGCGAGCTCCTCGGGGGCGACCCCGGCTTCGCGTAGGGCCGCGGCGTCGTCGGCGAGCAGCCGATCCTCGGCGCCGTCGGCGATGAAATCCTTGATGTAGGAAGACCTCTCGCGCTGGTCGCTCGACGCGAGCGCGTCCCGCATCGCCGACGGGTGGCCGGTGCTCGCGACGACGAGACCGGTGAACCGGTCCGGATACTTCCCGGCGAGATGCCAGGCGACGATGCCGCCCCAGTCGTGTCCGACGAGGATCGCGTAGGCGATACCGAGTTCGTCGAGCACACCGAGCACGTCGCTGACGAGATGATCGAGGTGGTAGTCCTCGACCGCGGCCGGGCGCGCGCCGGGGCTGTAGCCGCGCTGGTCGAGCACGAGCGTGCGCAGCCCCGAGTCGTGCAGACGCGGAAGCACCGCGTCGTAGCAGGATCCGTTCACCGGGAATCCGTGGAGCAGCAGGACCCACGGGCCCTGTTCCGGTCCCCCGATCCGGACGTCGAAGGTGAGGCCGTTGACGGTCACCTGACGCTGTTCTTCTGTCATTGGGCCACGATAGCGCCTACAAGCGGGGTGAGTAGGGCGTCAAATCGTGTCTGATCAGCGGCGGAGCCGCGACCGGGCCCGTCCGGATGAGATCGGTCACAGCATCGAGGTCGAGGTGCGCGGTGACGAGATCGGCCATCAGGTCGACCTGGCGCGTGCGGGCGGCGGCGAAGTCGGTGTCGGGTGCGACGACGAAGTCGTCGCGGCCGGCCTCGGCGGCCACCTCGGTGAGCAGGGCGCGACGGAAGTCGTCGCAGGCGAGCAGTCCGTGCCAGTGTGTGCCCCGCACCGCCCCGCGCCGCGCTCCCTCGCCGCCGAGTTCGTCGTCGGTGATCCAGGTGTCCTCGGCCGACCCGACGACGCGGCCGTGGTGGATCTCGTAGCCGCGGATCGACTCTCCCCCGGGCCCGGTGCCGGTGGCGAGGCGGAGGGTCTTGTCGGCGTCGAACCCGATCGCGAGGTCGAACAGGCCGAGCCCCGCGACGAGTCCCCGGCCGGACTCCACCGGGTCGTCGATGGTGCGGGCGAGCATCTGGAAGCCGCCGCAGACGGCGACGATCGGTCCGCCGCGTCGTGCGCGCGCGACGAGGGCGTCGGCGAGGCCGCGGTCCCGCAGCCAGGCGAGGTCGGACACGGTCGCGCGGGTGCCGGGCAGCACCACGAGGTCCGCGGCGGCGACGCTGCCCGGGTCGTCGACCCACGTCACGTCGACGCCTGGTTCGCAGGCGAGGGCCTCGACATCAGTGGAGTTGGAGATGCGCGGCAGGCGGATCGCGGCGACGCGAAGCCGGCCCCCGGTGACGGCGCGGGCGTCGCGGGGCGGGCCCATCCGGCGGCCGACCGGCGCGGCGAGGGAGTCCTCGGCGTCGAGCCAGAGGTCGTCGGCGTACGGCAACACGCCGAGCGTGCGCCGGCCGGTGAGTTCGCGGAGCCGCTCGAGTCCGGGTTCGAGGATCGACGGGTCGCCACGGAACTTGTTGATCACGAACCCGGCGATCAAGGCCTGATCGTCGGGTTCGAGGATCGCGGTCGTGCCGAACAGGTGGGCCAGGGAGCCGCCGCGGTCGATGTCGGTGACGAGCAGCACCGGCAGGTTCGCGGCCTGCGCGAGCCCCATGTTGGCGATGTCGGTGTGCCGCAGGTTGATCTCGGCGACCGACCCCGCACCCTCGCAGATGACGATGTCGAAGTCGGCGCGCAGCGCGGCGAGCTCGTCGGCGACGACCTCGCGCAGCCTCGATCTCCACTCGACGTAGTCGCGGGCCCCGACGTCCCCTGCGGGCCGACCGCGCAGCACGACGTGGGACCGCCGATCGCTGCCTGGTTTGAGCAGCACCGGGTTGAACCGCGTGGACGGTTCGAGGCCGCAGGCGAACGCCTGCAGCGCCTGGGCGCGGCCGATCTCCCCGCCGTCAGGGGTGACCACCGAGTTGTTGGACATGTTCTGCGCCTTGAACGGCGCCACCCGCGCCCCGGACCGCGCCAGCGCCCGGCACAGCCCGGCCACGACGAGACTCTTCCCGGCGTCACTGCTGGTTCCGCCCACCAGCAACGCACCACCCTGTCCGGCCACCCCGACAGCCTAGAGGTGCGGTCGTTCACACGATGCACCACTCGCCCGCGGGGCGGTGAGGGCCTGGCTACAGTGACGACGACAGCTGTTGTCCGACGGCGATGTCGGACAGTGTTTCGGGTTCAGGGGGGTCGTCGCCATCGTGGAAGTCGTGGAACCCGGATCGGTGTTCGCCGGGTATCGCGTGATCTCGCTGCTGGGCAGCGGCGGCATGGGTCAGGTCTGGCTCGTCGAGAACCCCGCCCTGGGCCGGCGCGAGGCGATGAAGATCATCTCCCCCGATCCCGCGGATCCCAGCTTCGCCGAACGCTTCCGGAACGAGGCGCGCACCTCGGCCGCACTCGATCACCGGGGCATCGTCACCGTCTACGCGTTCGGCGTGGAGGAGGATCGGCCGTGGTTCACGATGACCTACCTCGACGGGCACGATCTCACCGGCGCGGGACCGATGCCGGCCGACGAGGTGGTCACGATCGTCGCCCGTACCGCCGATGCCCTCGCCCACGCGCACTCGCAGCGCGTCATCCACCGGGACATCAAGCCCGGCAACATCGTCGTCGCCCGGGACGCGCAGGGAGGCATCTCCCGGGTGACGGTTCTCGACTTCGGCATCGCGCGCCTCGTGGACGGACACCGTCTGACCGCGACCAACCTGTTCGTCGGGACGCTCGCCTACGCCGCGCCGGAGTTGCTGACCGGCGACTCCGCGACTCCCGCCTCGGACCAATATGCGCTGGCGTGCACCGCCTTCCAGTTGCTGACCGGCCGGCAGCCGTATCCCGGTTCGACGCCGATGGCGCTGATCGCCGGGCATGTCAACTCCCCGATACCGCGGCTCGCCGACCTCGATCCGTCGTGGGCCCACCTCGATCCGGTGTTCGGTCGCGCACTCGCCAAGCGGCCGCAGGATCGGTTCGCATCCTGCCCCGAGTTCGCCGAGGCGCTCCGCGCGGCCGTGGCGACGCATGCCCGGAACGCGCGCACGGTGCCCGTGAACCCCCAGCCCGTGAGCCCCCCGCCGGTGAGCCACCGGCCCCCGCAACAGCCCACCCCGGTTCCGCCGCGGTCGCTTCCGCCCCAGGGGGTCCCGACCCAGGTCGGCCCGCCGCCGAACCAGCCGTTCAACCCGCACACTCCCGCACCGGCGTTCGGAGGTGGCTTCCCCGCGCAGTCCCCGCCGCAGTCCCCGACCGGTCCGACGCCGTCGTCGCGGAAGTGGTGGTGGATCGGCGGCGCGGCCGCCGTCGTCGTGCTCGTCGCGCTCGCGGCCACGGTGATCGCGCTCGTCTCCTCCGGTGACGATGCGCCGTCCACCCCGATCGCCGGCCCGGCGGGCCCCGGATCGTCGGACAGCGCCTCGCCGGATACCACTCCGCCGACTCCCACGGCGGTCCCCGGCGCGGGTGAGTTCGCGTCCATCGCGTCGACCGGTGACACCACCTGCGCGGTGCGCAGCCGGCAGCTGTGGTGCTGGGGCGGCAACGAGAAGGGAACCGTCGGCGACGGCACGACCATCAACCGGTCGACGCCGGTGCGGATCACCGGCATCGACGACGTGTCGTCGGTGAGCATGGGCGGTCTCGGCACCGCGTGCGCGGTCGCCTCCGGTGACCTGTACTGCTGGGGCTCCAGGATCGGCAGACCCGACCAGAAGGTGACGACGCCGACGAGAGTGGCGGGACTGTCGGACGTCACGGCCGTCTCGGTCGGACTGACGATCTGTGCGATCGGTTCCGGGGACCTCTACTGCTGGGGCAACAACGTGAGCGGTCAGGCGGGCAACGGGTCGACCGGCGTCGTCGCGGAGCCGACCCGCGTCGCCGGCCTGGAGAACGTCACCGCGGTGTCCAACGGCCACACGACGACGTGCGCCATCGCGTCCGACGGGCTCTATTGCTGGGGCAACAACGACAAGGGACAGATCGGGGACGGCACGACCACCGCCCGGCTCACCCCGACGAAGGTCCGCCTGTCGAATCCGACCGCGGTCAGCACGACGTTGTCCACGACGTGCGCGGTGGCCGACGGGCCCGCCGGCGACCCGGGCACGGTCTGGTGCTGGGGCGACAACTCGCTCGGGCAGATCGGGGACGGCACCGACGTGGGTCGCCGCACGCCGACGGCGATCGACGTCCGCGGGGCGACGCAGGTGTCCACCGCCGGATTCGGCGCCTGCGCGGCCGCGGACGGGGCCGCCATCTGCTGGGGTTCGCGGAGCAGCCGGCCCGACCACGTCCCCGACCCGGTCACCGGGCTGCGGGAGGTCGCCCGCGTCGCGGCCAGTCCGGCCGGCGCATGTGCGGTCGCCGACGGCGAGATGTACTGCTGGGGGCTCAACGGCAAGGGTCAGCTGGGCGACGGCACCACCGGCTTCGGCACCGAGCCTCGGCCGGTGCGCTTCCCCGGCTGAGCCGGGCGCGGATCACTCGTCCGGCAGGGTGAGGATCTCGGCGCCGTCCTCGGTCACGACGAGGGTGTGCTCGAACTGCGCGGTCCACTTGCGGTCGGCGGTCACGACCGTCCAGCCGTCGTCCCACATCTCCCACGCGAGACCGCCGAGGTTGATCATCGGCTCGATGGTGAAGACCATGCCCGGCTCGATGATCGTGTCGACGTTCGGCTCGTCGTAGTGCAGCACGACGAGACCGTTGTGGAAGGTCTCGCCGATGCCGTGGCCGGTGAAGTCGCGGACGACGCTGTAGCCGAAGCGGTTCGCGTACGACTCGATGACCCGGCCGATGACGTTGAGCTCGCGGCCCGGCTTGACCGCCTTGATGGCGCGCTCGGTGGCGATGCGGGTGCGCTCGACGAGGTCGCGGACCTCCTGGTCGACGTCACCGGCGAGGAAGGTCGCATTGGTGTCGCCGTGCACGCCATGGATGTAGGCGGTGACGTCGATGTTGACGATGTCGCCGTCCTGGATGACCGTCGAGTCCGGGATGCCGTGGCAGATCACCTCGTTCAGCGACGTGCAGCACGACTTCGGGAAGTCCTTGTAACCCAGGGTCGACGGGTAGGCGCCGTGATCGATCATGTACTCGTGCGCGATGCGGTCGAGCTCGTCGGTGGTCACGCCCGGGGCCACCGCCCTGCCGGCCTCGGCGAGGGCATTGGCCGCGATCTTGCCCGCGATCCGCATCTTCTCGATGGTCTCGGGGGTCTGCACCCACGGCTCGTGTCCCTCGTTGACCGTCGGCTTCCAGGCGTATTCCGGACGCTCGATGTGATCGGGGACGGTCCGGATCGGCGTCGGGGTTCCGGGGGTGAGGGCACTGCGAACTGGCATGCGACCACCTTATCCGTGCCGGGCGGCACGCCGGTGCCCGGACGCGAAGGCAGGGTTAAGTAAGCTTGGCCTAACATGCGTGCCGGGGCAGGACACGCAGCTGATCCGAAGGTGGTGGCGGTGCATTCGTCGAGCAGGTCCGTACGGACGTTGCTGGTCCTGCTCACGTCGGCGGTCATGGCGTTCACCGCGTCGGGATGCTTCGTCACCCCGATCGACCACGGGCGGTACTCCGCGGCCGCGTATCTGCGCGACGGGCCGCAGACCGCGGTACTCGAGACCACCGACGTCACCCCCGTCACCACGAATCCCACGCCGCGGCTACCCGTCACGGTCGACTCGGTGCGCTACGGCCCGGTGACGGTGACCGACGTCAGCCGGATCATCGCCGTCGACATCAGCGGCACCCTCGGAAGCATCGTGTTCGCGCTCGGTCTGGGACCCAACGCCGTCGGCCGCGACGTCCCGACCTCGTTCCCGTCCGCCGTGGGGTTGCCGGTGGTCACCAATCGCGGGCACTCCCTCGACGCGGAAGCCGTTCTCTCCCTTGACCCGACCGTGGTGCTCGTCAACGAGTCGACGGTGCCGGCGAAGGCGGTCGACCAGATCCACGACTCCGGTATCCCCGTGGTGGTGTTCCCCGCCTCCCGCGATCTGGATTCCAACGACACCCTCATGCGCTCGGTCGCGCAGGCGCTCGGCGTCCCCGACGCGGGCGAGAAGCTCGTCGCCCGCACGAACGCGCAGATCGACGCGGCGCGCGAGCTGGTGCCCGATCCGTCCGGCGACCCGACGATGGCCTTCCTCTACATCCGCGGCAGCAACCTGCTCCTGCTCGCCGGCCCGGGGTCCGGGGTCGACGACCTGATCGCCGAGCTCGGCGGCAAGGACGCCGGCGCCGAGGCCGACCTGACCGGCGCCTTCACCGTGGTCACCGCCGAGGCGATGATCTCCGCCGACCCCGACGTGATCATCGTGATGACGCAGGGCGCCGCGACCGTCGGCGGGCCCGACGGGGTGCTGCGGCTGCCCGGGATCGCCGAGACCGAGGCCGGCCGCCACCGCCGGATCGTGCAGATGGACGAGACCAAGATCCTCGCGTTCGGTCCCGACGTGGGACTCGTGCTCGCAGCACTGGCGAAGGCGATCTACGTATGAGCGCGCCCGTGACGACGGCGCAGGCACCTGCGCCGGTGGGGACCTCGCACAAGGTGCGCAACACCGTCGTCGTGGTCGTGATGGTGGTCGCGACCACGCTCGTCGCGATCGTCTCCGCGGGCATCGGGCAGGTGCACGTGCCGCCGCTGGAGGTCCTGGGCAGCATCGCCCATCACTGGCATCTCGAGATCGGGCCGCTTCCCGCCCACCCCAACGGCGAGAGCGCACTGTGGAACGTCCGTTTCCCACGGATCGTGCTCGGGTTGTTCGTCGGCGCGGCGCTCGGTGCCGCCGGGTGCCTGCTGCAGGGAGTGCTGGCCAATCCGCTCGCCGAACCGAGCATCATCGGCGTCTCGTCGGGGTCCGCGGTCGGCGCGTGCCTGGTGATCGTCCTCGCCGGCGGCGCGGGGGTCAGCGGTGCGGGCGGCAACTGGGCCCTGGCCGGTGCCGCCTTCGTCTTCGGCCTGATCACCGCCGCGGCGGTCTACCTGCTGTCCCTGCGCGACGGTTCGTCGTCGGCCATCATGCTGGTGCTCACCGGCATCGCGGTGAACGCGTTCGCCGCGGGTGTGATCGCCTTCCTCACCTTCATCGCGTCCACCGCCGCCCGCGAACAGATCATCTTCTGGCAGCTGGGATCGCTCGCCGGAGGCAGTTGGAGCGAGATCCTGGTGGTCGCCCCGCTGGTGATCGCCGGTGTGGCCGCGTGCCTGTTGCTGGTCCACAAACTCGACCTGCTCGCGCTCGGCGAGGTCCAGGCCGCCTCGCTCGGCGTGAACGTGGAGTCGGTGCGCCGCGGTGCCATCGTGCTGACCGCGGTGCTGACCGCCGCGGCGGTCGCCTTCGCGGGCATCATCGCATTCGTCGGTCTGGTGGTGCCGCACGTGATGCGGCTGATCGTCGGGCCGAAGCACTCGATCCTGCTGCCCACCAGCGTGATCGGCGGCGCCCTGGTCATCACCGCCGCGGATCTCGGCGCGCGCACCATGCTCGGCGACGCGGACCTGCCGCTCGGCATGTTCACCTCGCTGATCGGCGGCCCGGTGTTCTTCATCCTGCTGCGTCGCAGCCGTCATGCCGGGGCCGGCTGGTGAGCGCGCGGAAGCGGGCGGCCGTGGACGGCACGCCGGGGATCGTCGCCGAGGACGTACACGTCGAACTCGGCGGCCGCGAGGTGGTGCGCGGGGTGACCCTCGAGGTGCATCCCGGCGAGCTGGTGGCACTGGTCGGCCCCAACGGCTGTGGCAAGTCGACACTGCTGTCGGTGCTGTCCGGGACCCGGAAACCGCTGCGCGGCAGGGTGCTCGTCGACGGCTGCGACGTCGCGACCACGCCCTTGCGGGAGTTGGCCCGCCACCGCAGCGTGGTCACCCAGGTGAACCGGGTGGACACACCGTTCACGGTCGCCGAGGTCGTCCGGATGGGGCGTTACCCGTGGCTGCGGACCCCGCGGGCGGCCGACTCGCCCTCGATCATCGCCGACGCCGTCGAACTGTGCGAGCTCGGCGATATCGCCGACCGCCCCTTCGCCCAACTGTCCGGCGGCCAGCAGGCGCGCGTGTCATTGGCGCGGGCGCTGGCCCAGGACACCCCGGTGATGATGCTCGACGAACCGACCGCAGCACTCGACATCCACCACCAGGAGCAGGTCCTGGAGATCCTGGGCGCCCACCGTGACGAGGGCAACGCGGTACTGCTCGTCGTCCACGACCTCACGCTCGCGGCCGCCTACGCGGATCGGGTGGCGGTGATGAAGGACGGTGAACTGCTTGCCGTCGGCCCGACCGACGAGGTGATGACCACCGAACTGCTCAGCGAGACCTATGACCATCCGGTCGAGGTCCTCGACCACCGCGGGCGGAAGGTGATCCTGCCCGAGCGGAACCGCGGCTAGACCCCGTATCCCGGACCCAGCGCGTCGAAGAAGTCACGGGTGACGGCGACCGCGTTGTTCGAGTCGCCGCCTCGCACGACGAGGGTCGCGAACGCGATGTCCCCGCGATACCCGGCGAACCAGGCGTGCGAGCCGCCGTCGAACTCGGCCTCACCGGTCTTGCCGTACACCGCGCCGCGGCCGTCGATCACGGTCGCGGTACCGCCGGTGACCACCGCGCGCATCATCGGCCGCAACTGCTGGTACACCTCGCGCGGCATCGTCGGCGTCGGCCCCTCGACCTTGGTCGGCTTGTCCAGGATCAGTTGCGGCACCGGCGCTCTCACACCGTTGGAGACGGTCGCGGCGACCAGCGCCAACCCGAGCGGCGACACCAGGACCTTGCCCTGGCCGAAGCCGTCCTCGCTGCGGGCGACGAGTTCGTTCTCGATCGGCACCGAGCCGGACACCGCGGCGAGACCGGGGATCTCGTACTGCTGGCCGATGCCCATCGCCGCGGCGGTGTGCGCCAGGTCGGACGGGCCCATCTGGCTGGCCAGCTTCGCGAAGGTGGTGTTGCACGACGCCGCGAACGCCTGCAACATCGACACCGCGCCCAGCGAGAAGCCGTTGTAGTTCGGGATCAGGCGCGGGCCGATCTGGATCTCCCCCGGGCAGCCGACGATGCTGTCCGGTCCCGCGAGCCGGCGGTTGATCGCCGCCGCGGCGGTGACCATCTTGAAGGTCGAACCCGGCGGATAGAGGCCGGTGGTCGCGATCGGGCCCTGCGCGTCGGCGGCGGGGTTCTGCGCGACGGCGAGGATGCGTCCGGTCGACGCCTGCACGACGACCATCGCGATCTGGAACCGGTTGGTGGCGTTGACCGCGCGCTGCGCGGCGTTCTGCACGGTCCGCGACAGGCTCAGCGAGATCGCCGGCGCCGGATCGGGTTCGTGGTCGGCGAGGACATCGGCGTCGAGCCCGTTGGGGTTGACCGACACGACGCGCCAGCCGGCACGTCCGGCGACCTCTCCGTCGACGACCTTCTTCACCTCGGTCAGCAGCGCCGGGGCGAACTTCGGGTCCTTGGGTACGAGTTCGGCCTGCTCGTTGGTGACGACGCCGGGGATGGCCAGCTGGTCGCGCAGCCGGTCGAACTGCGCGTGCGTCATCCGGGCAAGCGGGTACTGCTGCCGGTCGGAGGTCACCTTCTCGGTGATCGCCTGTTCGTCGAGATCCTTGTTGAACCGGCGCAGCACCGCGACCGCCGAGGTGACCGAGTCCGGGATCGACGCGCCGAGCTCTGCGGCCTTCACCGGGTCGAAGTTCACGCCGACGACGCTGCCGTTGACCATCACCTCCGAGCCGTCGGACTCGTTCACCGTGGCGCGTGGCGCCTCGATGATCTGCAGCGTGAGTCGCTGATCGGCACCGAGTCTGGGGTGCACCGCGGTCGATGCCCAGCGCACCGCCCAACCGGAGTCGCCGTGACCCATCCGCAGGGTCGCGTCGTACGACCAGGTACGGCCACGCGGCAGGGTCCAGGTGTAGGCGACCTGCACCTCCGCGGTGTCGCCGGTGACGCGGACCCGGCCGGCCTTCGCGTCGAGGGCCTCGGCGGCGAGCCCGTCCCACGCCGAGGTCATCCCCTTACGTGCGGTGTCAGGGACGTCGGTGTACCCGGCGGCCGTGTCGATGTCCTGCGCGGAATATGCCTCGAGGAAGCGCTCGGCGGCGCGGCGCGGGCCGTCGTCCTCGGACGTCGAGCAGCCGACGGTCCCCGCGATCAGGACAGCACAGACCGCGACGATCACCATCTGGGTCCATCGGATTCGCGTGCGCCACATCGCGGTCGAGTCTAGGGCCGCGGCACCCGTTCTCCGGGACGCCACGCGGGCGCGGCGGATGTGACCTGACCGGCGCGAACGCCGGCGCGGATCGCCTCAGTCGACGAGGACGGTCGCGAACGTGCCGACCTGGGTGAAGCCGATGCGCTCGTAGACCGCACGGGCGGTGGTGTTGAAGCTGTTGACATACAGGCTCGGCAGCCGTCCGTGCGATGCGACGGCCTCGGCGACCGCGGCGGTCCCGCCCAGTCCGAGACCCTCGCCGCGACGTTCGGGCGCCACCCACACGCCCTGGATCTGGCCGACGCGCCGGGACAGCGACCCGATCTCGGCCTTGAACACCACGTCCGGGCCGTCGAAGCGGGCGAACACCCGTTGCGCGGAGATCAGCGAGGCGAGGCGCCGGCGGTACGAGCGGCCCCCGTCGCCGGCGGTCGGGTCCACCCCGACCTCGCCGATGAACATGTCGATGGCCGCGGGCATGTAGGCGTCGAGGTCGTCGAGGGTGACGAGCCGGACGTTGGGGTCGGGGGGGACCTTCGGCGGGGCGTCGAGCACGAGCAGCGGCTGGACGGGCCGCACTTCACGCGCCGGTCCCCATACGGGTTCGATCTGCTCCCACATGGGCAGCACGAGTTCGGCGCGGCCGACGATCGACGAGCAGGCGCGCGGGGAGGCGACGGCCCGGTCGGAGAAGTAGTCCAGGTCCGACGGCGAGCCTAGGAGCGGGATCAGGTTGGCGCCGGAGAAACACAGCGACGTCGACGGGTCCTGCGCGGTCCACAGTTCACCGCCGAGCAGGCGCGGGTTGATCCCGTGCGTCTCGAACCGGGCGGCCACCATGCACATCGCGACCGGATCCGACGTGAGGACCCGTTCGACTGCTGCCGCGTCACGCGCGCCGAGCGGTTTGTCGCCCAGTAGCTTCAGCACCACCGCTCCTCACTCCCCTGATGGGTCGGCGACAGCGCCCGACGACCTACGAGACGGTCACGACTGGAGAGCCGACGGACGTGCCATCTCCAGTTTGTCCTGATTCCTCGGCAATCCGCAGCGCTTCTTCGATCAATGTCTCCACGATCTGCGCCTCCGGCACGGTCTTGATGACCTCGCCCTTGACGAAGATCTGTCCCTTGCCGTTGCCGGACGCGACACCGAGGTCGGCCTCGCGCGCCTCACCCGGCCCGTTGACGACGCAGCCCATGACCGCCACGCGCAGGGGGACCTCCAGGCCCTGCAGGCCGGCGGTCACCTCGTCGGCGAGCTTGTAGACGTCGACCTGGGCACGGCCGCAGGACGGGCACGACACGATCTCGAGCTTGCGGGGCCGCAGGTTCAGCGACTGCAGGATCTGGTCGCCGACCTTGATCTCCTCCGCGGGCGGCGCCGACAGGGACACGCGGATGGTGTCGCCGATGCCCTCGCTGAGCAGCGCGCCGAACGCGACCGCCGACTTGATCGTGCCCTGGAACGCCGGGCCGGCCTCGGTGACTCCGAGGTGCAGCGGGTAGTCGCATTGCGCGGCCAGCTGCCGGTAGGCCTCGACCATGATCACCGGGTCGTTGTGCTTGACCGAGATCTTGATGTCGCCGAAGCCGTGCTCCTCGAACAGGCTCGCCTCCCACAGCGCCGACTCGACGAGCGCCTCCGGCGTCGCCTTGCCGTACTTGGCGAGGATGCGCTTGTCGAGCGAACCGGCGTTGACGCCGATGCGGATCGGGATACCCGCGTCGCCGGCGGCCTTCGCGACCTCCTTGACACGACCGTCGAACTCCTTGATGTTGCCGGGGTTGACACGCACCGCGGCGCAACCGGCGTCGATCGCGGCGAAGATGTACTTCGGCTGGAAGTGGATGTCGGCGATCACCGGGATCTTCGATTTCTTGGCGATGATCGGCAGCGCCTCGGCGTCCTCGGGACGCGGGCACGCGACACGCACGATGTCACACCCCGAGGCGGTGAGTTGCGCGATCTGCTGCAGCGTCGCATTGATGTCGTGGGTCTTGGTGGTCGTCATCGACTGCACCGAGATCGGGTGGTCGCTGCCGACGCCGACCGGCCCCACGAACAGCTGCCGGGTCTTGCGACGCGGGGCCAGCACCGGGGGCGGGCCGGCCGGCATGCCGAGTCCGATCGGCACGGCGTTCGCTGGGTTCGGGGCGTTCATCTCGTTCACCTCTGTGAGTCGATTGTCGGGGCTGGGGGTGGTTCGGTGCGGCCGGTCACCACGGATCGATCGGGTTGACGATGTCGGCGGTCAGGGTGAGCACCATGAACCCGCCCATCAACACCACCGCGGCGTAGGTGATCGGCAGCAGCTTGTAGTAGTCGACCGCGGCACCGGGCGCCCGCCCGAACCAGCGGCGGACGGTGTCGCGCACCTTCTCGTAGCCGACGATGGCCATGTGTCCGCCGTCGAGCGGCAGCAGCGGCACCAGGTTGAACAGGCCCAGAAAGAAGTTGATGCTGATCAGCAGCATCCAGAACATGTCCCAGAGACCGCGCTCGACGGCCTGCCCGCCGAGCACCGACGCGCCGTACACGCTGACCGGGGTGTCGAGCGCGCGCTCACCGCCGGTGACCGCGGTCCACAGGTCGCCGATCTTGGTGGGAAGCGACAGCAGCGCGTTCCAGGTCTCGACCACGAGATCGCCGGTGAAGACCAGTGCACCGGGGATGACGTCGAAGCCGTTGTAGTGCAGGATCGCCGGCGGCGCGTCGTAGGCGATGCCGACCATGTTGTACGTGACGGACTCGGTGGTTCCGTCGGACCCGGTGGCGGTCACGGTGACCGGCTCGGGCCTCATCGTCAGGTCGAGGCGCTCGTCGCCGCGCTGCACGGTGAGCACGACCGGCCCGGTGGCCTTGCGGATGACCGGGGTCAGGTCGGCGGCCGCGCCGACCGGAGTGCCGTTCACCGCCACGATCTCGTCGCCCGGGCGCAGGCCGGCGGCCGCGGCGGGTCCCGGACCGGTGCACGGCGAGTTGGTCTGCTTGCCGTCGGCGATGGTGATGGTCGACGACACGCATTGGGTGTCGGCCACCCTGGCCGGGGTGGGCGGCGGGCTGAGGTCGGGCAGGCCGAAGGTGAGGCCGACGATGATGATCAGGACGAAACCGAGGATGAAGTTCTGGGCGGGGCCGGCGAACAGCACGACGAGCCGCTTCCACGGCTTCTGCTTGTACATCGCCCGGTCCTGCTCGTCGGCGGCGAGCTCCTCGTGCGGGGTCATGCCGGCGATGTCGCAGAACCCGCCGAGCGGGATCGCCTTGATGCCGTACTCGGTCTCGCCGCGGCGCGTCGACCACAGCGTCGGCCCGAAGCCGACGAAGTATCGCCGCACCTTCATGCCGGTTGCCTGCGCGGCCCACATGTGGCCGCACTCATGCCAGGCGACCGACAGTAACAGCGCCACCGCGAAGAGGGTGACACCGATCGCGAAACTCACGTACTCACTCCGTCCACATCATGATGCGCGCCGATCAGGATGCGGCCGCGACCAGCGCCGCAGCGCGCTCGCGAGCCCATCGGTCGGCGGCGAAGACCTCCTCCACAGTACCTGGCTGCGCACGCCACTGATCCGCCTCGCCGAGCACCTCCCCCACGATCTCCACGATGCGCGGGAACCGGATCGCACCTGCGAAGAAGCCCTCGGCGGCGGCCTCGTTGGCGGCGTTGAAGACCGCGGTCAGGCTGCCGCCCGCACGGCCGGCCGCCCGGGCGAGCTCGATGGCCGGGAACACCTTGTCGTCGACCGGCTCGAACGTCCACGCCGACGCGGTGGAGAAGTCGCACGCCTGCGATGACCCGGGGACCCGGTCGGGCCAGCCGAGGGCCAGGGCGATCGGCAGCTTCATCGACGGCGGCGACGCCTTCGCCACGGTCGCGCCGTCGACGAAGGTCACCATCGAGTGCACGATCGATTGCGGGTGCACGGTGACGTCGATGTGGTCGTAATCCACCCCGAACAGTAGGTGTGCCTCGATGACCTCGAGCGCCTTGTTGACGAGTGTCGCCGAGTTCAGCGTGATCATCGGCCCCATCGACCACGTGGGGTGCTTGCCGGCCTGCTGCGGGGTGACGTCCTCGAGCTGCTCGCGCGTCCAGCCCCGGAAGGGACCGCCGGACGCGGTCAGGACGAGCCGGTCGACCTCCTCGGCGGTGCCGGCGCGCAGACACTGCGCGATCGCCGAGTGCTCGGAGTCGACCGGCACGATCTGGCCCGGGGCCGCGGCGTCGAGGACGAGGGACCCGCCCGCGACGAGTGACTCCTTGTTGGCCAGTGCGAGCCGCGCGCCGACGCGCAGGGTGGCGAGACTCGGCGCGAGACCGATCGACCCGACCACCGCGTTGAGCACCACGTCGACACCGTCGGCGGCGGCGACCGATTCGATCAGGTCGACCATCGCGTCGGGTCCGGCGATGACGGGCCCGCCGAGTCGTTGCGCGAGTTCACCCGCACGCGCGGGGTCGGCGACGGCCAGCCGCGAGGCGGGCACCCCGAACGCGGCCGCCTGCTCGGCCAGGCGGTCGATGTTGGCGCCGCCGGCGCCGAGCCCGGCGACCGTGAAGCGATCGGGATGTTCCGCGATCACCTCGAGCGCCTGGACGCCGATGGAACCGGTGGAGCCGAGGATCAACACACGTGTGGGCACGGATCCATTGTGGCAGCACGCCGGATGCCCCCGGCCCGTCAGCTCGCCGGATGCACCTTCCGCCAGTGTTCGGCGATGTCGATGCGGCGGGTGATCCACACGTTGTCGTGGGACTGCACGTGGTCGAGGAAGCGCTCCAGCGAGGCCAGCCGCGCCGGCCTCCCGACGAGCCGGCAGTGCAGACCGACCGAGAGCATCTTCGGCGAGCCCTCGACGCCCTCGCGGTAGAGCACGTCGAAGGCGTCGCGCAGATGCGCGAAGAACTGTTCGCCGGAGGGGAATCCGCCGGGCGAGGCGAACCGCATGTCGTTGGTGTCGAGCGTGTACGGCACGACGAGATGGTCAACGACCTCGTCGCCGAGCGGCACCTTCACCCAGTACGGCAGGTCGTCGGCATAGCTGTCGGCGTCGTAGACGAATCCGCCCTGCTCGACGACCAACCGCCGCGTGTTGGGCGAGTCGCGCCCGGTGTACCAGCCCAGCGGTCGTCGTCCGGTGATCTCGGTGAGCAGTGCGATGCCGGCCTCCATGTGCTCGCGTTCGACATCGGGGTCGATGAGCTGATAGTTGAGCCAGCGGTAGCCGTGGCAGGCGATCTCGTCGCCGCGTTCGACGAAGGCGGCCGCTGCCTCCGGGTTGCGGGCCATCGCCTGCGCGACCGCGAAGATCGTCAGCGGCAGCCCACGGCGCTCGAAGGTCCGCAGCACCCGCCAGACACCGGCGCGGGAGCCGTATTCGTACATGCTCTCCATCGACATGTGCCGGTTCGGGAACGCCTGGGCGCCGATGATCTCCGAGAGGAACGTCTCACTGCCGCGGTCGTTCTCGAGGGGGTTGTTCTCGCCGCCCTCCTCGTAGTTGAGCACGAACTGCACGGCGATCCTCGCGCCACCGGGCCACTGCGGATCCGGCGGCGTGGCGCCGTAGCCGATCATGTCGCGCGGATAGTTCTCTGCCCGGTAGTCGGCCAGGGAGCGGCCGGGTTTCGGGCTCGGGCGGTACCCGGACGAGGTCTCAGACGCAGCCATGCGCCGCATTCTGTCACCGAATCACCCACCGGGCAGCGTCAGCGAAACCGGTGTGCCGCTATGCTGATCGAGAACTACTACCGTTCGTCAGACACCTGACGACCCGCGCTTGTGAGGAGTGGCTGTGGCAAGCACCGATGTGGAGCACACCGAGGTCATCGACACCGGTTGGCGTCGTGAGCCCGCCGATGCACCGTCGGCTCGTTTCGGCTGGCACGGAGTTGCCACCAAGACCTTCTACGGCGCTGCGGTCTTCTTCGCAGCCTTCCTGCTGCTGATGATGATCGGCAACCACACCGGTCACGTCGAGGACATCTGGCTCGTCGTCTTCGCGGTCGGCGTGCTGGTCATCGCGGTGCGCGGCTGGTGGATGAGCCGCGGCAAGTGGTCATAGGGCCACTCCCCTGACACCAGAACCGAAGAGAAAAACGCTGAGCGGTGCGCCGCTCAGCGTTTTTCTGCTGTCCGTGACCGGGTGAGGCCGGTCCCGCCCCCGGCTAACGCTCCTCGGCGGCGAGCTGACCGCAGGCGGCCGCGATCTCCTGGCCGCGGGTGTCGCGCACGGTGCACGACACGCCCTTCGCGCGGACGCGGCGGACGAACTCGCGTTCCACCGGCTTGGGGCTGGCATCCCATTCCGAGCCCGGGGTCGGATTGAGCGGGATCAGGTTCACGTGCACGAGCGGGCCGAGCGCCTTGTGCAGCTTCTCCCCCAGCATGTCCGCGCGCCACGGCTGGTCGTTCACGTCGCGGATCAGCGCGTACTCGATCGACACCCGGCGCCCCGTCGTGTCCGCGTAGTAGCGCGCGGCCTCGAGCACCTCGGCCACCGACCAGCGGTTGTTGACCGGGACGAGGGTGTCGCGCAGCTCGTCGTCGGGTGTGTGCAGCGACACCGCGAGGGTCACCGACAGTCCCTCGTCGGCGAGCCTGCGGATCGACGGTGCGAGTCCGACGGTCGAGACGGTGACATGGCGAGCGGAGATGCCGAGCCCCCCGGGCGCCGGCGAGGTGATCTGCTTGACCGCGCTGACGACCCGCTTGTAGTTGGCCAGCGGCTCGCCCATCCCCATGAACACGACGTTCGACAGCCGGCCCGGCTCACCGAGGTCGCCGTCGCGCAGCGACCGCGCCGCCGCACGCACCTGGTCGACGATCTCCGCGGTCGACAGGTTGCGGTCGAGTCCGCCCTGGCCGGTGGCGCAGAACGGGCAGGCCATGCCGCAACCGGCCTGGCTGGAGATGCAGAGGGTGTTGCGGTCGGTGTAGCGCATGAGCACGCTCTCGAGCAGGGTGCCGTCGTGCAGGCGCCACAACGTCTTGCGGGTCGAGCCGTCGTCACAGGCGATGTGCCGGACCGGCGTCAGCAGCTGCGGGAAGAGCTTCTCGCGCACACCGTCGCGGGCCGACGCGGGCAGGTCGGTCATCTCGTCGACGTCACCGTTGAGACGTGCGTAGTACTGGCGGGCCAGCTGATCGGCCCGGAACTTCGGAAGCCCCAGTTCGGCCAGCGCCGCCACCCGACCGGCGTGGTCGAGGTCGGCGAAGTGCGTCGGCGGCCGTCCGCGTTTCGGCGCGTCGAACACCAGCGGTAATGAGGTCATCTGGCCATTGTCGCATGTCATGATGAACCCATGACCACACCCGATACCGGGCCGGTCGGCGAGGACGCCGACGCCATCCTGTCCGAACGGGACCGCCTGCGGCAGACCGTGGCCGATGTGGAGCACACCAAGACGCGCGCGACGTGGTTCGGTGTGATCATCGGCGCCATCATCTTGGTCCTGCTGCTGGTGTTCATCGTCCAGAACCTGGAGAGTCAGCGCATCGAGCTGATCTTCTGGGAGGTCAACCTCCCGCTCGGCATCAGCCTCCTCATCGCCGCGATCGCCGGCGCCCTGGTGGTCGCCCTGATCGGCGGACTGCGGATGCTGCAGCTGCGGCGGGCGCTGCGGCGGGCCGTCGAGTAACCGCGCCTTCGGCCGGCTCCCGGCTAGAGCAGGGCCGTCAGCACCGCCCACACGACGAACGCCGACGGCAGCAGGCTGTCGAGGCGATCCATGATGCCGCCGTGGCCGGGTAGCAGCGTGCCCATGTCCTTGATGCCGAGGTCGCGCTTGACCTGCGACTCCACCAGATCGCCGAGGGTTGCGCACACGACCAGCACGGGTCCGAGGACCAGGCCGATCCACCAGTGGCTGCCGAGCAGCAACCAGACGCAGCCGACCGCGCCGACGGTGCCCACGACCAGCGACCCGGCGAGTCCCTCCCAGGACTTCTTCGGGCTGATCGCCGGCGCCATCGGGTGCTTGCCGAACAGGACGCCGGAGGCGTAGCCGCCGACGTCCGAGCACACCACCACGACCATGAGCGTCGCCACCCGGGCCGCGCCGTCGGGCTGGGTCACCAGGTGCACGCCGAACGACGCCAGCAGCGGCAGCCAGGCCAACACGAAGACCGTGAGCGCCAGGTCCTTCAGGTAGTTCTCCGGCGCGTTGGAGATGCCCTGGGCGAGCAGCTTCCACACCATCGACACCAGGACCGTCGCCACGAAGGCGACGAGCACTCCGGCCTGGTCGTAGGGCCAGCTGATCCACATGACGGCCTGGCCGCCGATGAGCAGCGGCCAGAACGCAACCTTGTGACCCGCGTCGCCGAGTCGCTTGGTGACCTCCCAGGTGGCGATCGCCAGCGCGGCCGTCACCAGGACGTACCAGAGCATCGGCGCAAACAGGAGGATCAGGATGACCGCTGCGCCGAGGCCGCCGCCGACACCGATGGCGGCAGGCAGATCACGACCCGCCCGCGACTTCTTCTCCGGGTCGGAAGTCTTCTCGCTCACACCTCGAGCAATTCGTTCTCTTTGTGCTTCACGAGCTCGTCGACCTGGGCCACGTAACCGGCCGTGGTCTTGTCGAGCTCCTTCTCGGCGCGGGAGACCTCGTCCTCGCCGGCCTCGCCGTCCTTCTGGATTCGCTTGAGCTCGTCGACCGCCTTGCGGCGCACGTTGCGGATCGCGACCTTGGCGTCCTCGCCCTTGGCCTTGGCCTGCTTCACGAGTTCACGACGTCGCTCCTCGGTCAGCTGCGGGATCGAGACCCGGATGATGTTGCCGTCGTTGGTCGGGTTCACACCGAGATCGGAGTTGCGGATCGCGGTCTCGATGTCACGCAGGGTCGACGCCTCGTAGGGCTTGATCACGACGAGCCGCGGCTCGGGCGTGGTGATCGAGGCCACCTGGGTGATCGGGGTCATCGAGCCGTAGTACTCGATGCTGATGCCCTTGAACATGGCCGGGTTCGCACGTCCGGTGCGGATGGAGGTCATGTCCTCCCGGGCGACGGAGACCGCTTTCTCCATCTTCTCCTCGGCGTCGAACAACGCGTCGTCGATCATCTCTTCCTTGTTTCCGTTCCGTCGGGCCCCCTCGCGGTGGCCGGTTGTGGGTTGCGCAGGTCCGAACCGGGCAGGCTAGGTGCTGACCAGCGTGCCGATCCGCTCCCCGGCGACCGCGCGGGCGATGTTGCCCTCCTGGAGCAAATTGAACACCAAGATGGGCATCTTGTTGTCCATACACAGACTGAAGGCGGTCGCGTCGGCGACCTTCAGCTCCTTGTCGAGCACCTCGCGGTGGGTGATCTCGGTGAAGAGCTTGGCGTCGGGGTTGGTGCGCGGGTCGTCGTCGTAGACGCCGTCGACGGCCTTGGCCATGAGGACGACCTCGGCCTTGATCTCGAGCGCGCGCTGCGCGGCGGTGGTGTCGGTGGAGAAGTACGGCATGCCCATGCCGGCGCCGAAGATGACCACGCGACCCTTCTCTAGGTGACGCTGGGCGCGCAACGGCAGGTACGGCTCGGCGACCTGGCCCATGGTGATGGCCGTCTGCACGCGGGTGTTGATGCCGCGCTTCTCGAGGAAGTCCTGCAGAGCAAGGCAATTCATGACGGTGCCGAGCATGCCCATGTAATCCGAACGGGCCCGGTCGAGTCCGCGCTGCTGCAGCTCCGCGCCGCGGAAGAAGTTGCCGCCGCCGATGACCACGGCCACCTGGACACCGGAGTTCACGACATCGGCGATCTGGTCGGCGACCGTCGCGACGACGTCGGGGTCCAGACCGACCTCGCCCCCGCCGAACATCTCACCGCCCAGCTTCAGAAGGACTCGTTTGAATCCGGAACGCTGGGTCTTGGTGTTCTCGGATGACGTGGGGTCGGACGGTTCGCTCATTCGCTTCCTCACTGGGTCGGTTCGGTGAACCATCGTACGTCCTCGCCCGGAGCGACCCGCGACACGCTCACCTCTCCGCTCCCGAACGACTCTCGCCCCGCCTCCACGACGGGAGACGGGGCGAGAGTCGAGTCTCGTTCCGGCAGAACCGGATCGATCAGATTAGGCCTGACCGACCTCGAAGCGGGTGAAGCCCTTGACGGTCACACCGGCCTCGTCGAGGAGAGCCTTGACGGTCTTCTTGGAATCCTGCACCGACGGCTGGTCGAGCAGCACGACGTCCTTGTAGAAGCCGTTGACGCGACCCTCCACGATCTTGGGCAGTGCCTTCTCCGGCTTGCCCTCGGCCTTGGCGGTCTCCTCGGCGATACGACGCTCGTTCTCCACGACGTCGGCCGGAACCTCTTCGCGGGTGGCGTACTTCGCCTTGAGCGCGGCGACCTGCATCGCGGCGTTGCGGGCGGCTTCCTCGGCGGCCTCGCCCTCACCGGTGTAGGACACCAGCACGCCGACGGCCGGCGGCAGATCCGAGGCACGCTTGTGCAGGTACACGGCGACCGGGCCGTCGTAATGGGCGACGCGACGCAGTTCGAGCTTCTCGCCGATCTTGGCCGAGAGGGCCGCGACCGCGTCGGCGACGGTGCCGTCACCGAGAGCAGCCTTCTTCAGCTCCTCGACGTCATTGGTCTTGACCTGCGCGGCGACGGTGACGATGTCCTCGGCGAGCTTCTGGAACTCGTCGTTCTTGGCGACGAAGTCGGTCTCCGAGTTGATCTCGATCAGCGCGCCGTCCTTGGCGGCGACCAGGCCCTCGGCGGTGGAGCGCTCGGCGCGCTTGCCCACGTCCTTGGCGCCCTTGATGCGCAGCTCCTCGACGGCCTTGTCGAAATCTCCGTCGTTGTTGGCCAGCGCGTTCTTGCAGTCCAGCATTCCAGAGCCGGTGAGCTCGCGGAGACGCTTCACATCGGCTGCGGTGTAGTTCGCCATCGTTGGCGAGCCTCCTTCGAAAAGAGTGTGGTGGAGTTGCCCGGGCCGGGTGTTACTGGGTGGCCTGGTCGGTCGCGGCGTTCTCGCCGGCCGGCGCGGCGGCCTGGGTCAGCAGCTCCTGCTCCCACTCGGCGAGCGGCTCGGCGGCGCCGGCCTCCGGCTTGGCGTCGCCACCGGCGGCGCCGGCGCGGGCCTGCAGGCCCTCGGCCACGGCAGAGGCGATGACGCGGGTGAGCAGAGCGGCGCTGCGGATGGCGTCGTCGTTGCCCGGGATCGGGTAGTCGACGAGATCCGGATCGCAGTTGGTGTCCAGGATCGCGATGACCGGGATGTTCAGCTTGCGGGCCTCACCGACGGCGATGTGCTCCTTGTTGGTGTCGACGACCCAGATGGCCGACGGAACCTTGGCCATGTCCCGGATACCGCCGAGCGTGCGCTCGAGCTTGTTCTTCTCGCGGGTCAGCATCAGGATTTCCTTCTTGGTGCGACCCTCGAAGCCACCGGTCTGCTCCATGGTCTCGAGTTCCTTCAGGCGCTGCAGGCGCTTGTGGACGGTCGAGAAGTTGGTGAGCATGCCACCGAGCCAGCGCTGGTTGACGTACGGCATGCCGACGCGGGTGGCCTCTGCGGCGATCGATTCCTGAGCCTGCTTCTTGGTGCCGACGAACAGGATGGTGCCGCCGTGGGCGACGGTCTCCTTGACGAACTCGTAGGCCTTGTCGATGTAGGTCAGCGTCTGCTGCAGATCGATGATGTAGATGCCGTTGCGGTCGGTGAAGATGAACCGCTTCATCTTCGGGTTCCAACGGCGGGTCTGGTGCCCGAAGTGTGCGCCGCTGTCAAGCAGCTGCTTCATGGTCACGACAGCCATGATTGTTCCTTTGTCTCGCAGTTGTCCGTCGGCACCGGTCGGTGTCGACCCTGGCGCCCGCCACCGGGTGTCACCCGGACCGGCCATGGAGACCGTGCCCGGGACCGCTCACTCGGCGTGTGTTCGCAGGCGCGCGAAGTCACCTCATCAACAGCCGATGAGGTGCGCAGAGGAGTTTACGCCCGTCGACCAGCGAGAACCAAAACACGGCGGTCGTCTCCGACGCACGGATGGATCCGTCCGGCCCTCCGGTGCGTCGAAGAGGTATGCCGACCGTCGTCCGCAGTGTCCTGATCATCCTCGTCGTCACCGTCTGCCCGCCGTGTCCCGCGGCGGTCGCCGAGACGCGTGGCTATTCCGCCCCACTTCGCCCGAAGCCCCTGGTGGTGACCGGTTTCGATGCCCCGGACAAGCGCTGGCTTCCGGGCCATCGCGGGGTCGATCTGGCTGTCGTACCGGGGACTCCCGTGACGGCAGCCGGGGCCGGGCGGGTGCGGTTCGCCGGCGAGGTCGCCGGGCGCGGCGTCGTCTCGATCGCCCACCCCGACGGGATCATCACCACCTATGAGCCCGTGACGGCATCGGTCCGCCGGGGCTCGCATGTGTCGCGGGGCGAGGTGATCGGCACGGTCGGCTCCGGCCACGCGGGATGCCCGGCGGTGGCGTGTCTGCACTGGGGCGCCCGGCGCGGCGCCGGGCGGTCGGCCGAGTATCTGGATCCGCTCGGCCTGCTGGGCGCGATCCGGGTCCGGCTCAAGCCGGTCGATGCCCCGGGCGACGGGTGATCGGGCGGCGCGCATGATCAGGCCCGCGGATGCGCCTGGCGATGAACGGCACGGAGCCGCTCGACGCTGACGTGCGTGTAGATCTGGGTGGTCGCCAGCGACGAGTGGCCGAGCAACTCCTGCACCACACGCAGGTCCGCGCCGCCTTCGAGGAGATGGGTGGCCGCGCTGTGCCGCAGGCCGTGCGGCCCCATCGCCGGCCCCCCGGCCGCCTCGACCGCGCTCGACACGACGCTGCGGGCCATGCGCTGGTCCAGACGTCGTCCCCGTGCGCCGAGCAGCAGCGCAGGTCCCGATTCATCGGTGGCCAGCTTCGGCCGGCCCCGCCGCAGCCAGTCGTCGAGTGCGCGGGCCGCCGGGTCCCCGTAGGGGACCGACCGTTCCTTGTCGCCCTTGCCGATGACCCGCAGGATGCGCCGACCGGTGTCGACGTCGTCGACGTCGAGGCCGCAGAGTTCGCCGACGCGAATCCCGCTCGCGTAGAGCAGCTCGACGATGAGCCGATCGCGCAGCGCGATCGGGTCGTCGGGGTCGCGGTCGGCGGTGGTGGCCACGATCGTGGCTTCCGCCTGTGCGGGCGCGAGGACCGCGGGCAGCGTGCGATGCGCCTTGGGCGCCTTGAGCCGTTGCGACGGATCGGTCGCCATGATCCCCTCGCGAACGGCCCACGCGCAGAACGTCTTCGCCGCAGACACCTGGCGCGCGACGGTCGTTCGGGCCGCGCCGCGCCGCGTGAGTTCGGCCAGCCATGCGCGCAGCAGTGCGAGATCGATGTCCGCCGCGGCGACCCCGCGCGCACCCGCGAACGACAGCAACGACCGCGCGCCACCGACGTAGGCGCGGATGGTGTGTTCGCTGCGGCCCGCTTCCAGGCGCAGGTGGTCGGCGAAGTCGTCGAGCATGCCCGTCAGCACAGCGCGCGTCGGCGGCCGGTGCAACCGCACACGCTCATCGTGGCCGGATCGATACCGCCTGCGCGATCGATATTGCCTGCGCGCGCAACGGCTTCGGTCCGGTCGCCGGATTCAGCCCTGCGCTCCAGCGGTGGCGCCTTCCTCGGCGGCACGGAGTTCGGCCTTCCACTTGCGGAAGCCCTCCTCGGTGCGCCCGCGGCGCCAATATCCGGAGATGGACGCGTTGGCGGCGCCCACGCCGCGCTCCTTGCGGATGTAGCCGCGCAGGTTCTGCATGACCGCCTGCGCCTCGCCGTGGATGAACACGTGGGGTTCGCCGTCGAGCCATTCGGCCTCGCGGACGGCGGCGATGAGCGGGGCGTTGTCGCCCGCGCGCGAGTCGTCGACCTCGCCGGCCGGTCCGCCGCGGTACACCCAGGTGATCTCGGCGCCGGGTGGCGCGATGAGGTCGAGTTCGTCCTCAGGACCGGCGACCTCGATGAACACCTTGGCGATCGCGTCGTCGGGTAGCGCCTCGAGGGCCGCGGCGAGCGCGGGTAGACCCGCCTCGTCGGAGGCCAACAGGTGCCAGGGGGCGTCGCGGCGCGGGCGGTAGCCGCTCCCGGGCCCGAGGAACCGGACGGTGATGCCGGGTTCGACGGTCTTCGCCCACGGACCCGCGATGCCCTCGTCGCCGTGTACGACGAAGTCGACGAGGATCTGGCGGTTCTCGGCGTCGACACGGCGGACGGTGTAGGTCCGCAGGATCGGCATCTGGTCGGCCGGCAGGGTCGCCCGGAGTTCCTGCAGGTCGAACGGCTCGGGATAGGTGACACCCTCGGGCGCGAAGATGAACTTCACGTACATGTCGGTGTCGGGCTCCCCCGACGAGCCGACCGCGACCTGGAAGTCGTCGAATCCCTCGCCCCCGAGATACAGACGGACGAAGTGGGGACCGATCTGCTCACGCCGGAGCACCGTCATCGTGTTCACACGCTTGGCCATGCGAACACCCTACGCCATGAGTTAGGCCGACCTAAGTTATGAAGGGTTGTAAGGTTTGCTCTCAATGCGGCGATGTGATCTGTGAATTTGCCATTCTTCACATCACTCGTCGTGAGACCCGAGCAGAGGCGGTCGCATGCCCAACCGGCCCGTGGAGCACCCACCCGTCGAGGACCGCCCTGCGCGCAGGAACTCTCGACTGGCCACCTCCGACTGGCTGGACGCCGCACTCGAGGTCCTCGTCGAGGAAGGCATCGGCGGCCTGAAGATCGCGAGCCTGTCCACCCGCCTCGGGGTGACGAAGGGCAGTTTCTACTGGCATTTCGCCGACGTCGGGGCGATGAAGTCGGCGCTCGCCACCCACTGCCGGCAGGTCCGGTCCGAGGTCGTCGCCGAGCTTGCGGCGCTGGAGGACCGGCCGCCACGGGAACGCATCGAGGGCATGACCCGACTGCTGTCGGACCCGCACCGCTGGCGGATGGAGGCCGCGATGCGGCGCTGGGCAGAGACCGAACCCTCGATGGCCGAGTCGATCTCGGAGCTCGACGACCGGGTCTTCCGGATCACCGAGCAGGCCATGCGCGACCTCGGCTTCGACGAGGCGGAGGCACATGCGCGCGCGACGACCCTTCTGTACGCCGGGATCGGGTACGTCTACGCCCAGCACCGGATCGGCGAGGCGACGGTCGAGGACCTTCGAATCTTCGTGGAGATGCTGACGAGGAGGTGAGCCCGCCCGGGTCATCCGGTACTCAGCTTCCACCGACCGCCGGCGTTCTCGACCAGGCCGCCGACGTCGAGCCTGGCCAACGCCGCGCGCACCACCGGGACCTCGAGTCCGGCCGCGAAGGCGATCTCCTCGATGCCCACGCCCCCGCGCGCCGGAATGGCGTCGTGCACGCGCAGTTGCTCCTCGGTCAGGCCATCGGTGGGCTTCAGGCGACCCCGGCCGACGTCACCCCCGCCGTCGGGTCGGACGAGGTTCACCGCCGATGCGACGTCGGCAACCAGCACCGCCAGGCCGTCGGCGATCATCCGGTGACAACCCACCGAGGTCGACGAGGTGACCGGGCCGGGCACCGCACCGAGCGGACGTCCCAGCTTCCGCGCCCACGCCGCGGTGTTGGCGGCGCCGGAACGCCGGCCGGCCTCGACGACGATCGTCCCGCCGGACAGCGCGGCGACGAGTCGGTTGCGGGTGAGGAAGCGGTGTCTGGCCGCGGTCGTCCCGGGCGGGTACTCGCTGATCACCGCACCGGTACGGGCGATCTCGCCCAGCAGCGCAGAATGCGAGGCCGGGTAATCGCGGTCGATCCCGCACGCCATCACCGCCGCGGTCATTCCCCCGCCGGCCACGACCGCCTTGTGCGCGACACCGTCGATTCCGAAGGCGCCGCCGGAGATCACCGAGAACCCCTCGGCCGACAGCCCCGAGGCGAGCATCCCGGTCACATGTCTTCCGTAATCCGATGCTGCACGGGAACCGATGAGCGCCAACGAATCCGCGACGAGCTCGTCGAGTCGAGCGGGGCCGCGCACCCACAACGCGAGGGGTTCGCCACCGCGCGCCGCCGTGTCCGCCTGACCAAGTGCGAGCAGCGACCAGGCCGGCCATTCCGGGTCCGAGCGGGTCACCAGGCGTGCACCGACCTGCGCCGCCGCGTCGAGATCATCAGCGGCGCACTCGGAGTCGTGACGTGCGGCGGTGACTGCCAGGACCGGATCGAATCCGTCCGGGACGGAGCGTCGTCGGATGGCTGACGCGGCGTCGGTGGGACCCATCGCGTCGACGAGCTCGATCACCTCGGCACACGGCGGTTCGGCGACGCGCGCGAGGTAGGCCCAGGCCAGGAGCTCTTCCGGGTACCCGGTCACCAACTGGCCCCTCGATCTCGGTACAGGAGTGCCTGTGCGACATCGTCTTCGACGGGTCGGTCGGCACCGCGTAGGTCGCAGAGTGTCCACGCCAGACGCAGGGCACGGTCGGCTCCCCGCGCGGTGACCCGGCCGTCACGCAGGAACAGTTCGATGGGCCGGAGCACGTCGGACGGAAGCGGAAACTTCTGTCGCAACGCCGAGCCGGGGACCTCGGCGTTGGTGCGCCACCCGAATTCGGACCAGCGTTCGATCGCGGCCGCACGAGCCGCGGTCACCCGGGCACGGACGTCTGCACTCGTCTCCCCCGTCCCGCTCATCAGGGCGGCATCCCCCGGCGGGTCCATGCGAACGCGGATGTCGACACGGTCCATCAGCGGCCCCGACAGCTTGCCGAGGTAGCGGCGTCGTGCGACCGAGGTGCACACGCAGTCGACGTCGTGCGCAGGTGCACACGGACACGGATTCGCCGCGAGGATCAACTGGAACCGCGCGGGATAGGTGGCGACACCATCCCGTCGCGGTACCCGGACCTCCCCGTCCTCGAGCGGTTCCCGAAGCGATTCCAGGACATGGCTGCTCATTTCCGCGCATTCGTCCAGGAACAGCACCCCGCGATGGGCCTTGGACACCGCACCCGGGCGTGCGAACCCCGTTCCGCCGCCGAGCAGCGCGGTGGTCGACGAACTGTGGTGCGGTGCGACGAACGGCGGTTCGGTGATGAGCGGACGGCCCGGAGACAGCTCACCGACCAGGGAGTGGATGGCCGTCACCTCGAGCGAGTCCTCGAGTCCGAGCGGTGGCAGGATGCCGGGCAGTCGGCGCGCGAGCATCGTCTTGCCGATCCCCGGCGATCCGGTCATCAGGACGTGATGCGCTCCGGCGGCGGCGATCTCGAGCGCATGCCGTGCCTCGTGCTGGCCGACGACGTCGGCCATGTCGGGCACCGGTGGCGGTGGTATGGCGGCCACCTCGTGCACGGTGTCGAGCGCGTGATGCCCCTCGAGCCACCCGGTCACCTGCTTCAGACTCGACGCCCCTCCGACGTCCACCCCGTCGACCAGCGCGGCCTCCGCGACGGTCTCGATGGGCACGACCGCTCGCCGGTACCCCGCCCTTCGCGCCGCGATGACCGCAGGCAGGACTCCGCGGATCGGCCGTATGTTGCCGTCGAGTCCGAGCTCGCCGAGAAACACCGTCGACGCGAGCATCTCGGAGGACACCTGATCCGTCGCCGCGAGCACGGCCACGGCCATGGCCAGGTCGAATCCGGAGCCGACCTTCGGCATGTCGGCCGGTGACAGCGCGACGGTGACCTTCAACTCGGGGAACTGCAATCCCGAGTTCCGGATCGCCGCCCGCACACGGTCGCGCGCCTCACGCACCGACGGGTCCGGGTTGCCGGTGACCGCGAACCCCGGCAACCCCGAACTGATACTCGCCTGCACGTCGACGACGTGCGCGGCAAAGGCATTGAGCCCCACTGCCTGTGTCTGACCCAGCATGGGAACAGTGTGGCGGTGGGTGGAGGCGCCCAGCCGTGGTCGCCATCCGAGCGCAGTCGATCTGGGGAAGAACACGGGTTTCCCACAACGGTGGGCGAACCCGCGATGACAGTGTCCCGTGGGGTGGTGGACTTTGGGTCGGCGTGGGTTCACGCGTGGTGATCAACGAGTCATGGTGAATGCTAGGCGATTTGATGTTGTTTGGCCACGGGTTCAGCGGCGGCCTGTTT
>NZ_JBDUUF010000006.1:0-317098 GCF_039939235.1 Gordonia aurantiaca
CGGCGGCCATAGCGGAGGGGAAACGCCCGGCCCCATTCCGAACCCGGAAGCTAAGCCCTCCAGCGCCGATGGTACTGCACCTTAACCAGTGTGGGAGAGTAGGACACCGCCGAACACAATTTCAGAAATGCCCCGTATTCGATGACCAGATCGTCGAATACGGGGCCTTTCTCATATCCCCGATACCGTCTCTGGGCGGTGGATATCACGCCGGCGTCGTCGGTGGTGGATGCTTCCCAACGAGGTTCGAAGGCATAGATTGGCAACCATGAGTGATCGTGATCGTCCGCGTCGTGAAGGACGCGGTGAGCGGGAGTCGCGGGATCAGCGGGATCCTCGAGGACAGGGAGGCCCTCGGGGTCAGCGGCGCGGCGGTCAGGGCGACCAACGAGGTGGTGGCAGTCGTGGGCGCCGTCCCGATCGCCCGGGTCGCGAGCGTGCCGACCGGGGAAGCCGGCAGCCGGGTCCGCCCATTCCGGACGAGATCTCGGCGTCCGACCTCGATCCCGAGGTGCGGCGGGATCTGCTGACCCTCGACAAGGCGAACGCCGAGATCGTCGCGCGCCACCTGGTGATGGTGTCGCAGGTCCTGCTCGAGGACCCTGCGCTGGCGCTCGAACATGCGCGTGCCGCCCGCAGCCGCGCCTCCCGCGTGGGCGTCGTGCGTGAGACCGTCGGTATCGCGGCCTACAACGCCGGCGAATGGCAGGAGGCCGCGACCGAACTGAGGGCTGCGCGCCGTATCACCGGCAATCCCGCGCTGCTACCGCTGATCGCCGACTGCGAGCGTGGCCTCGGACGTCCGGAGCGTGCCGTCGAGATCGCCCGTGGGGATGAGGGGCGCGCACTCAAGGGCGAGGATGCGACCGAGATGCGCATCGTCGAGGCCGGCGCCCGGATCGATCTCGGCGAGCCGGAGAAGGCGATCGTCACCCTGCAGGCCGAGAACCTCAAGCCCGGCCAGGTGGGGACCGGCCCCGCCCGCCTCTTCTATGCGTATGCCTCCGCCTTGCATGCGGCGGGTCGTCGTGACGAGGCGATCACCTGGTACATGAACGCCGCGGCGGCCGACGTCGATGACGTCACCGATGCCGAGTACCGCTTGACGGAACTGGCCCACGATGACGAACCTGCGATCGAGGAGCCCGGAGTCGACGGCACCGCCGTGCTCGCTGGGGCGGCGACAACGGCCACATCGGCCTCGGCGCCCGCGGCCCCGGGAGAGGTTGCGCCCCGTCGGGAAAGCACCGGGCAGGAGAACACCGGGCAGGAGAACGCCGGGCAGGAGAACGCCGGGCAGGAGCACCGCGGGCAGGAAAGCGCCGAGCAGGAGAGCGCCGAGCAGGCCGAGGCCGGGCGGTCGAGCACCGATGAATCGGCGACTGAGCGCGAACCGGTTGCTCCGCAAGCCGATTCGGCGCCGGTGGAGCCGGCCGCGGATGCCGCCGTTGCCGAGGAGGCCGTCGACACGCGGGACGACATCGCCTCCCTGCAGGGCACCGCGGACCTGTCTGCGACGTCGAGTTATGTCGAACAGGACGCGTCCGATCTGATCGAGTCTCCCGACGACCTTCTCGCCGCGCCGGCCGACGCGGAACCGGAGTCCGCGACCGTTCCCCCGGCGGCCGTGCGGAAGAACACCTTCCCGGACCGTTACGACGCGCTGCTGCTCGACCTCGACGGCACCGTGTTCGCCGGTAACCGGGCGCTTCCGAACGCGAAGGAGACCCTGGAGCGGCTCGACACCGCGCGGTTCTTCGTGACCAACAATGCGAGCCGCCGGCCCGCCGAGGTCGCCGCGCACCTTCGCGAACTCGGGTTCGAGGCGACCGAGGACATGGTGGTCACCAGCGCCCAGAGCGGCGCCCGGCTGCTGGCAGAGCATCTCCCGCCCGGATCGCGCGCCCTCGTGATCGGCACCGAGGGACTGGCCCAGGAGGTCCGAGAGGTCGGCATCGCGGTCACCCGCAACGCCGACGACCGTCCCGCGGCCGTCATCCAGGGCCACTCGCCGGAGACCGGCTGGGCCCAGCTGTCCGAGGCCGCGCTGGCGATCCGCGCCGGCGCGTTGTGGGTCGCGACCAACGTCGATGCGACGCTGCCGTCGGAGCGCGGCCTGCTGGTCGGCAACGGCTCGATGGTGGCCGCGCTGCGGCACGCGACCGGCAAGGAGCCGCTCGTGGCCGGCAAGCCGGCCGCGCCGCTGATGTCCGACGCGATCGCCCGCGCCGGCGGTTCCGCGCCGCTGGTGGTCGGTGACCGTCTGGACACCGACATCGAGGGCGGTCACTCGGTCGGTGTGGAGAGCGTACTCGTCCTGACCGGCGTGAGCACGGTGACCGATCTGCTCGCGGCCCCGCCCGAGCAGCGGCCCACCTTCGTCGTCGACGATCTCGCGGGTCTGTTCGAGGACGTGGACTCCGTGCGCGTCGGGGCCCAGCCGGGCTGGACGATCACCGTCGACGGCCCGACGGTCTCGGTGACCGGCGACGGCGACGAGACAGGACTCGTCCCGGCGCTCGCCGCCGCGACCTGGGCGGCCGTCGATGCCGGCACCGCAGAGCCCGAGGATCTCCGGATCCGTGCCGAGGGCGCGGCACGCGACAAACTGGCCTCGCTGGGTGTCACCGTCGTCGACTAGCGTTGTCAGCGATGAGTTACCCAGGTGATCAGTCTGCGCAGAACACGCCCCGGCCCAGTCCGGGCGCGATGCCTCGGCGTCAGTACGACCCGATGTCGGCGTTCGACGAGTCGGCGGAGGTCGAACTCGACGCGCCCGATGTCGAGGCCACCGTGTCCGAGCTGCTCGCCCGCGTCGATGAGATCCGTGAGGCGGCGGGCGAGACCTTCTCGCTTGCCGTGCTCGAACGGCAGGCGGCCCTGCTGGAGCAGGCCCATGACGTCCTGACCGCAGCACTCGATGCGGTGGACCGCCGATGACGCCGCGGCGGGCTCGCTGACATGGCGACCAGAGCAAGACTCGACGCCGAACTCGTGCGGCGGGGGTTGGCCCGATCACGCGAACAGGCCCGCGAGCTCGTCGACGCCGGTGTGGTGAAGGTCAACGGGACGGTCGCCGCCAAGCCGGCCACGGGTGTCACCCGCGACACGCCGATCGTCGTGATGGAGGGCCCCAAGGACGACTGGGCATCCCGTGGCGCCCACAAGCTGCTCGGCGCGCTCGAGGCGTTCGAGCCGCAGGGACTGTCGGTGGTGGGGCGTCGGTGCCTCGACGCCGGTGCGTCGACCGGCGGTTTCACCGATGTCCTGCTGCGCCGGGGTGTGCGGGAGGTGGTCGCCGTCGATGTCGGCTACGGGCAGTTGATCTGGCGGCTGCAGAACGACGATCGTGTGCATGTGCACGACCGCACCAACGTGCGCCACCTGGAATCCGAGGCCATCGGCGGTCCGGTCGACGTGGTCGTGGCTGATCTGTCGTTCATCTCGTTGGGCCTGGTGCTGCCCGCTCTCGCGCGCTGCTGCACTGCGGGCGCCGACCTGCTGCCGATGGTGAAACCGCAGTTCGAGGTCGGCAAGGATCGTGTCGGTTCCGGTGGAGTGGTGAGGGATCCGGGGCTGCGCGCCGAAGCCGTCCTCGACGTGGCGACCCAGGCGGCCGCGCTCGAACTCACGACGCTCGGTGTGGTGGCCAGCCCGCTGCCCGGCCCGTCGGGAAACGTCGAATACTTCCTGTGGCTGCGCAAGGACCGGCCGGGCGACCAGACAAGCAGAGCGTCGGGGGAGAGCGATAGGGTCGAGCGGTCGGCCCCGTCCGACGAGCTGCGCTTCATGATCGACCGTGCCGTCGCGGAAGGACCCCGCTGAGTCCGAGCCCGGCTCGCGATCGGCTCGTCCGCCGCCGACCGCACATGACCGACCGAACTTTCCTGGGAGGAATCCACCCGTGACCGACGATTCGGTGGCCGAGGTCGCCGGTGCCCGCGAGTTCCTGGTGGTCGCCCACACGGGACGCGAGAACGTGCTGGGCACCATCGAGGCGATCGCCCGGCACTGTGCTGCCGCCGGCGTCGCGCTGCGGATCGTCGATCACGACTCCCTCGACCGCGGGGCGCAGGATCACGACATCCTCTATTCGCCGGCGCTCGTCGACCGCGCAGAGTCGTTGCCGCCGGAGAACATCCCGGTCGACCCCGAACATCTGCGGTCGTTCGGCGCGGTGGTGGAGGTGCCGCCAGTGGAGTCGGCGTCGGCGGACGGGTGCGAGCTCGTCATCGTACTCGGCGGCGATGGCACCTTCCTGCGCGCCGCGGAGCTGGCCTATCCGGCCGACGTCCCGGTCCTGGGGATCAACCTCGGGCACATCGGGTTCCTGGCCGAGGCCGAGGCGCATCGCGTCGACGAGGTGATGGCCCAGCTCATCGCGGGTGACTATCGCATCGAGGAGCGTATGACGCTCGACGTCGCGATCGTCGACCCGACCGATCCGGAGCCGGCCGCGGCCCGCAGCTGGGCGCTGAACGAGATCGCGATCCTCAACACCACCAAACACGGGGTGCTCGAACTGGTCACCGAGGTCGACGGCCGTCCGGTGTCGGCGTTCGGCGCCGACGGCGTGTTGATCTCGACCCCGACCGGGTCGACGGCGTATGCGTTCTCCGCCGGCGGTCCGGTCATGTGGCCCGACCTCGAGGCGATCCTGGTGGTCCCGAACAATGCCCACGCACTGTTCACGCGTCCGATGGTCACCAGCCCGAGGTCGCGGATCGCGGTGGAGGTCGACAAGAACGGACGACCGGCGGTCGCGCTGTGCGACGGCCGCCGAGCCCTCGACGTGCCGGCGGGTTACCGCGTCGAGGTCACACGCAGCGAGAGGTCGGTGCGCTGGATCCGGATCGACTCGGACCCGTTCGCCGACCGTCTGGTCACCAAGTTCGCCCTCCCGGTCACGGGATGGCGAGGGAGGCAGGCTTAGGGGTGCTCGAAGAACTGTCGATCACCGGACTCGGTGTCATCGAGGAGGCGCGGGCTCGATTCCATCCCGGATTCACGGTGCTCACCGGCGAGACCGGTGCGGGCAAGACGATGATCGTCACCAGCCTGCACCTGCTGTCGGGGGCGCGGGCCGATGCCACGCGCGTGCGGACCGGCGCCGCCAAGGCGGTCGTCGAGGGTCGGTTCCGGCTCGACGGAGCGCTGCAGGACCCGGTCATCTCCGACATCCTCGATTCGACGGGTGCGGAACTCGATGACGACGACACCGTGATCGCGGTGCGGTCGGTGAGTGCGGACGGACGTTCGCGTGCCCATCTCGGCGGTCGTTCGGTGCCGGTGGGCGTCATGGGGCAGCTGACCACCTCGGTGCTGGCCATCCACGGCCAGAACGACCAGCTACGGTTGCTGCGACCCGAACACCAGCGGGCCGCGCTCGACACCTTCGGCGGCTCGAAGACCGCCGCCGCGCTCGAGGTATATCGCAAGGCCCGGGCCGCGTGGGTCGAGATCCTCGACGACCTCGAGACCCGTCGCGCGAACCACCGCGAACTCGCGCAGGAGGCCGACCGGCTGCGCTTCGGCATCGACGAGATCGCGGCTGTGGACCCGTACCCGGGTGAGGACGAGGAACTCACCGCGACGATCCGCCGGCTCACGGATCTCGAGTCGATCCGCTCGGCCGCGGATCAGGCCCACCACATCGTCGCCGGGGATTCCGGTTCGTCGGTCGTGGAAGGCCTCGGCACGGTGCGCACCCTGCTCGAAGGCGCCGCCGACGAGACGCTGCGCGGGTTGGTCCCGCGTGTCTCCGAGGCGCTGACCGTCATCACAGACGTCGGCGCCGAGCTCACCGCGTTCACCTCGAGCCTCCCGGCCGACGCGGAGGAACTCGACAAACTCCTGGCTCGCCAGGCCGAGCTCAAGACGCTCGTGCGCAAGTACGCTCCGGACGTCGACGGGGTCATCGAATGGCGCCGCCAGGCCGAGGCCCGGCTCGCCGAGATCGAGGATCCGCAGGCGTCGATCGAGGAACTCGAGGCCGCCGCCGTCGCCGCTCGCGAGAAGGTGGAGGCCGCCGCGGCGAAGCTGCACACCCTGCGCGCCAAGGCCGCGTCGTCGATGGCCGACAAGGTGTCCAAGGAGCTCAAGGGCCTGGCCATGGGCGACTCCGCGCTGGCCGTGTCCGTCACGCCCGAACCGGCGTCGCCCGACGACCGGCTCGCCATCACCGTCGACGGCGCCCGCGCCCACGCTGGGGCCGACGGTGCGGACAAGGTCGAGTTCGCGTTGGTCGCGCACCCCGGGGCGACGCCGCTGCCGATCGCGAAGTCGGCGTCGGGCGGTGAGCTGTCGCGCGTCATGCTGGCCCTGGAGGTGGTGCTGGCCGCCCCGACCTCCGGATCGGTGATGGTCTTCGACGAGGTGGACGCCGGTGTCGGCGGCCGCGCCGCGGTCGAGATCGGCAAGCGGCTTTCGCGTCTTGCGCGGGCCCACCAGGTCATCGTCGTCACGCACCTGCCGCAGGTCGCCGCCTTCGCCGACAACCACCTGGTCATCGGCAAGTCCAGGAAGGGCGCGTTGATCACCAGCAGCGTGCGCACCCTCGATCGTGACGAGCGCGTCGCCGAGCTCGCCCGCATGCTCGCCGGCCTGGGCGAGTCCGACACCGGCCGCGCACACGCCGAGGAACTCCTCGCTCTCGCAGAGGAGGAGAGGGCGGCGAACCGGGCCTCGTAGCCGTGAAACGCGTGTTGCGTGTGTGACAAAAGTTTCGCGTGTTACGGCGCGCCTCCGTGGTTCACGCGTGACTTCGGTCAATCATTGCGGGCATGAAGATGCCTGCACTGCTCGCGCGTAACACCGAAGAACTGCCTGGCGTGACCGGTATCGCCAGGATCGACAAGAACACGAAGCGGCTGCTCAGCCGCGTCGGTCCCGGCGACATCGCCATCATCGACGAGGTCGACCTGGACCGCGTCACCGCCGACGCCCTCGTCGAGGCCAACGTCGTCGCCGTCGTCAACGCGTCGCGCTCGATCACGGGCCGGTACCCGAACCTGGGTCCGGAGGTTCTCGTCGCCTCGGGCATCGTCCTCCTCGACGACGTGGGCCCGGAGATCTTCAAGCGCGTCAAGGACGGCGCCAAGGTGCGTGTCCACGACGACCGGCTCTTCATCGGCGAGCGTCGCATCGCGCTCGGCACCGAACTCGACGAACGCGACATCGCAGACATCATGATCGGCGCGAAGGCAGGCCTCGTCGATCACCTCGAAGCCTTCTCCGGGAACACCATCGAGTTCATCCGGAGCGAGTCCCCGCTGCTGATCGACGGTGTCGGTGTGCCGGAGATCGACGTGGACCTGGCGGGCCGGCACGTGGTCATCGTGGGCGAGGGGCCCGATCGAGCCGCCGATCTGCGGGCACTCAAGCCGTTCATCAAGGAGTACCAGCCGGTGATGATCGGTGTCGGCACCGGCGCGGACACCCTGATGAAGGCGGGCCACAAGCCGGCGATCATCGTCGGCGACCCAGACGACATCAAGACCGCGACCCTGAAATGCGGTGCGCAGCTTGTGCTCCCGGCCGACACCGACGGGCACGCCGCGGGCCTGGAGCGAATCCAGGATCTCGGCATCGGCGCGACCACTTTCCCGGCCGCCGGCTCGGCGAGCGACCTGGCGTTGCTGCTGACCGACTACCACGGCGCGGACCTCATCGTCACGGTCGGCTACCCGGGCACCCTCGACGACTTCTTCGACCGCTCGCGTCGGGAGAGCAACCCGTCGATGTTCCTGACCCGTCTCAAGGTGGGGCAGAAGCTCGTCGATGCCAAGGCCATCACGACCCTGTACCGCAGCCGGGTGTCGGGCGCCGCGATCGCCTGCGTCGTACTCGCCGCGCTGATCGCGGTCATCGCGGCGGTGCTGCTGTCCAACGCCGGCACCGACATCACCGACTGGATCGTCATGCAGTGGAACGCGCTGCTCGACTGGGCACGAGAGGTCTGGAACCGATAGGCGATGATCTCGCTACGACAACACGCGGTCTCACTGGTCGCCGTCTTCCTCGCGCTCGCACTCGGGCTGTTCCTCGGCTCCGGCTTCGTCGGTGACCGAGTCAACTCGCTGACCGGCACCAGCCGTGACCGGATCGGCGATCTCGAGGACCAGCGCGACGATCTGAACGCAAAACTCAACGCGGCCAACAGTTTCGACCTCGCCATCGCGCCCCGGCTGATCGCCAACACGCTGCGCGGCAAGTCGGTGCTCGTGGTCACCGCCCCGAACGCGGCCGAGTCCGACGTCAACGCGGTCAAGGAGAATCTCCATGACGCCGGCGCTCGGTTCGCCGGGCAGATCGCGCTGACCGACTCGCTGCTCGGCGACGAGAACGCCGAACAGCTGCGGACCATCGTCGACCAGACGATCCCGCCGGGCGCGATGCTGCGCGCCGAGCTCACCGACTCCGGCAGCCGGGTCGGCGACCTGCTGGGCACGCTGGTGCTGTACAACAAGGCCACCCGTCCCGCGTCGCCCGCCGATCGCAAGACCGGCCTGTCGACGCTGCGTGACGGCGGGTTCATCGACTACGTGAACGGTGCGGTGACGCCCGCCGATCTGATGGTCGTGGTCACCGGCGACGAGTTCGGTCCCGACTCCGGCGCGCAGGGCGCCCTCGTGGCCCGGCTCGCGGCAACCGCATCGGCCCGCGGCGCGGGCGGAGTCCTCGTCGGTCGTACCGGCTCGGCGAACGGCGGCTCGCCGATCGCGATCGTGCGATCCGATCCGTCGCTGTCCAATGCGGTCTCCACGGTCGACAACGTCGATCAGCCGACCGGACTGATCACGACGATCCTGGCGCTCGCCGCCGAGGGCAAGGGTTCGACCGGCGCATATGGCACCGGCGCGGGTGCCACCGCGGTCACCGTCGGTGCCGACGGCAAACCGGCCACATAGCGCCGCGCGGGAGAGCGCAATCGTCATTCGTGAGTACCGCCACGCCGCGCCGCGGTGTGGCGGTACGGCGCACGGGTCGTGTGGTGTTACCCTGGAGTCCCGTAGGTAATCAGGGCATCGGCCCCGATTCGGCCGACGGGAGACACGCTTTTGCGACCTTTGCGACACGTTCACGACACCAAACACATCTTCGTCACTGGTGGCGTGGCTTCTTCTCTGGGCAAGGGCCTCACGGCCTCCAGCCTGGGTCAACTTCTCACCTCTCGAGGCCTCCGGGTCACGATGCAGAAGCTCGATCCGTATCTGAATGTCGATCCGGGCACGATGAACCCCTTCCAGCACGGAGAGGTGTTCGTCACCGAGGACGGCGCGGAAACCGACCTGGACGTCGGACACTATGAGCGATTCCTCGACCGCAACCTGTCGAAGACCGCGAATGTGACCACGGGACAGGTGTATTCGACCGTCATCGCCAAGGAACGACGCGGCGAGTACCTCGGCGAGACCGTGCAGGTGATCCCGCACATCACCGACGAGCTCAAGGCGCGCGTGCTGGCCATGGCCGAGCCCGACGCCGACGGCGAGGTGCCCGACGTGGTGATCACCGAGATCGGTGGCACCGTCGGCGACATCGAGTCGCTGCCGTTCATCGAGGCGGCCCGCCAGGTCCGTCACGACGTGGGTCGCGACAACGTCTTCTTCCTCCACGTCTCGCTGGTGCCGTACCTGGCGCCGTCGGGCGAGCTGAAGACCAAGCCGACCCAGCACTCGGTCGCCGCGTTGCGCAACGTCGGTATCCAGCCCGACGCGCTCATCCTGCGCTGCGACCGCGACGTGCCCGAGTCGCTCAAGAAGAAGATCGCGCTCATGTGCGACGTCGAGCTCGACGGCGTCATCTCGACCCCCGATGCCCCGTCGATCTACGACATCCCCAAGGTGCTGCACAACGAGCACCTCGACGCGTACGTGGTCCGCAAGCTGGGCCTGCCGTTCCGCGACGTCGACTGGACGGTGTGGGGCGAGTTGCTGCGCCGCGTGCACGAGCCGCGTGAGACGGTGCGCGTCGCGCTGGTCGGCAAGTACGTCGACCTGCCCGACGCCTACCTGTCGGTCACCGAGGCCATCCGTGCGGGCGGCTTCGCCTGGAAGGCGCGCACCGAGATCAAGTGGGTTCCGTCCGACGACTGCGCCACCCCCGCGGGTGCGCAGGCCGCGCTGGGCGACGTCGACGCCATCCTGATCCCGGGCGGCTTCGGCATCCGCGGCATCGAGGGGAAGGTCGGGGCGATCTCGTATGCACGTCGCCGTGGCATCCCGCTGCTCGGCCTGTGCCTGGGTTTGCAGTGCGTGGTGATCGAGGCCGCGCGTTCGGTGGGTCTCGACGGCGCCAGCTCGACCGAGTTCGACCCCGACACCCCGCACCCGGTCATCTCGACGATGGCCGACCAGGAGGATGCGGTCGCCGGTGAGGCCGACCTGGGCGGCACCATGCGCCTGGGCGCCTACGATGCGGTCCTCAAGCCGGGGTCGGTCGTCGCCGAGGCATACGGCACCCGCGAGGTGTCCGAGCGCCATCGTCACCGTTTCGAGGTCAACAACGCCTACCGCGACAAGATCGCCACTTCGGGCCTGGTGTTCTCCGGGACCTCGCCGGACGGCCACCTGGTCGAGTTCGTCGAGTACCCGAAGTCGGTGCATCCGTTCTTCGTCGCCACACAGGCGCACCCGGAGCTCAAGAGCCGTCCGACGCGACCGCATCCGCTGTTCCGCGCCTTCATCGAGGCGGCGCTGAAATACAAGGCGGCAGAACGCCTTCCGGTCGACCTCGGGGAAGACTACGAGTCGAACGACGCGCCGGCGGAGGCCGTCGCGGCGGTCAACGACGTCAAGGTCGAGCCGGTCGCCGAGATCGCTGCCGACGCCGCCGGCGAGGACTGACCGGTTGGGTCACGACTTCGAGGTCAGGAGCTCGCGCTCGGTCTACGACGGCGCGATCATCACCCTGCGTGTCGACGACGTCGTCATGCCGGGTGGGCGCGTCGCCGAGCGAGAGGTCGTCGAGCACTTCGGTGCGGTGGCGATCCTCGCTCGCGACGAGCAGGGCCGGATCGCGATGGTGCGCCAGTACCGGCACCCGGTGGGCCGGAGACTCCTGGAGTTGCCGGCCGGCCTGCTCGACCAGGATGGCGAGGAGCCGCTCGAGGCAGCCAAGCGTGAGCTGGCCGAGGAGGCCGATCTGGCCGCCGACTCCTGGCACGTCCTCGTCGACCTCGCGCTGTCGCCCGGGTTCACCGACGAGGCCCTGCGTCTGTATCTCGCCGAGGACCTGCATCGGCTCGAGGCCGCCGAGCGGGTCGATGAGGAAGCCGAGATCGAGGTCGAGTGGCTGCCGCTCGACGACGCGGTGCGGATGGTGCTGGCCGGCGAGATCGTCAATGCGACCAGCGTCGCAGGCATCCTCGCCGCCTCGGCGGCCGAACGGGCCGGCGTCGAACTGCGCGGCGTCGACGCGCCGTGGCGAGACGAGCCGACCGCCCTGCGCGAACGGCGTCGCCGGGCGCGGGACGGGCAGTCGTGACAGCCGCCGGACGCGGGTAGGAGATCGTGAGCATCGCCGCCGACATCTCGCGCTACCTCGACCACCTGACCGTGGAGCGAGGTGCGGCGGCGAACACCGTCTCGTCGTACCGGCGGGACCTGGAGCGTTATCGGCGCTACCTCGAATCCCGTGGCATCGACTCCCTCGACGCGGTGACCGAGGAGGACATCCGGGAATTCCTGGTCGAACTCCGACGCGGTAACGCCGACGCCGGTTCCGCGCCGCTCGCCGACAGCTCGGTGGCTCGAACCCTGGTGGCCACCAGGCGATTTCACAAGTTCGCCCTCGAGGAGGGCATGGTCTCGGCCGATGTCGCGCACGGCGTGAAGCCGCCGCGACCGGCGCGGCGCCTCCCGAAGTCGCTGCCCGTCGACGAGGTGCTGGCCATCCTCGAGGCCGTCGGCTCGGCGGATCACCCCCGGGCCCTGCGGGACCGGGCACTGCTGGAGTTCCTCTACAGCTGCGGCGCCCGCATCTCCGAGGCCACCTCCCTCGACATCGACGACCTCGACCTCGACGCCCGCACGGTCCTGTTACGCGGCAAGGGCGGAAAGGAACGGCTCGTCCCGCTCGGCGGGCCCGCCGTCGAGGCACTCGAGGCGTACCTGGTGCGCGGACGCCCGGCGCTCGTCTCGCGGGCGACGCCGGCGCTGTTCCTCAACGCACGCGGCGGGCGGTTGTCGCGGCAGTCGGCGTGGCAGGTGCTGGTCTCGGCCGCGGAGAAGGCGGGCCTGGACAAGGCCGTCTCACCGCACACGCTGCGGCACAGCTTCGCCACGCACCTGCTCGACGGTGGCGCGGACGTGCGCGTCGTGCAGGAGCTGCTCGGCCACGCGTCGGTGACGACCACCCAGGTGTACACCCTGGTGACGGTGAACACGATGCGCGAGGTGTATGCCGTCGCACATCCGCGGGCCCGTTGACCGCGCGCCGACAGCGGTTCGACGGGTGGGATGTCCTAGGCTGATACGAGTCGTCGTCGGTGAATCCGGTTCCAGCCGACCGGCCGACACGAATATCGAACGTGAAGAGTGAAGGGAGCGGCGGACTCGTGACCACTCCGAGCGCACCGCAGTCTGGCACCCGTCCGGGGGATCAGTACAGCATCCAGGTGTCGCCGGGGCATGACGCCGACGAGATCGACCACCACGACTCCAGCGAGATCGGTCCCACCGGGCGTCCCTACCGCGAGGTCCCCGAACCCCGGCCGCTCGACCGGCACGGTCCGGCCACCGTCATCGCGGTGTGCAACCAGAAGGGCGGCGTGGGCAAGACCACGTCGACGATCAATCTCGGCGCCGCGCTCGCCGAGTACGGCCGTCGCGTGCTGCTGGTCGATCTGGACCCGCAGGGCGCGCTGTCCGCGGGCCTGGGTGTGCCGCACCACGAGCTCGAGCAGACCGTCTACAACCTGCTCGTGCCGCCGCAGGTCGCCACCGACGACGTGCTCATGCGCACCCGTGTCGACGGTCTCGACCTGCTCCCCAGCAACATCGACCTGTCGGCCGCCGAGATCCAGCTGGTGACCGAGGTCGGGCGTGAACAGTCCCTCGCGCGGGCGCTGCACCCGGTGCTCGACCGCTACGACGTCGTGCTCATCGACTGCCAGCCGTCGCTGGGCCTGCTCACCGTCAACGCGCTCGCGTGTGCCGACACCGTGTTGATCCCGATGGAGTGCGAGTACTTCTCGCTGCGCGGACTGGCGCTGCTCACCGACACCATCGACAAGGTGCGTGACCGCCTCAACCCGCGCCTCGAACTCGGTGGCATCCTCGTGACCATGTTCGACGCCCGCACCCTGCACTCGCGCGAGGTGATGCAGCGCGTGGTCGAGGTGTTCGGCGATGCGGTCTACGACACGGTGATCACCCGTACCGTCCGCTTCCCGGAGACGAGCGTCGCCGGGGAGCCGATCACGTCCTGGGCCCCCAAGTCGGCCGGTGCAAAGGCGTACCGGGCGCTGGCTCGTGAGGTGATCGCCCGCAACGTCAAGCGCACATGACGATCGACGCCGATCGGACCGATGCGGTGGAGGCCGACGCCGTGGGGGACGACGGGGTGGAACGCGCATCGGGTGCGGCGGAGGTCGTGACGGATGCGGAAGTGCCTGATTCGGCGACTTCGGCTCCGTCGGTCACGGACTCGGCGGTGACGGATCCTGCGGCGGGCGACGTGCAGCCGGAGTCGTCCGAGTCCGCAGATGTGGTGGAGTCCGGTACGGCCGCGAACCCTGACGGTCGCCCGGGGACCGGGTCCCGGGACGAGCCCGGGGACGGTGGCGAGTCCGGGGGCGGTGGCGAGTCCGGAGACAGGGGCGAGTCCGCTTCGGGGGACGGGTCCGACGACTCCGGGTTCCGGGTCAAGCTCCGAAACTTCGAGGGCCCGTTCGACCTGCTGCTCGAACTGATCTCGCAGCACCGGCTCGACGTGACCGAGGTCGCGCTGCACGTCGTCACCGACGAGTTCATCGCCTACACGCGCGAGCTGGGGCCGGAGGTCGGACTCGACCAGACCACCGAGTTCCTCGTCATCGCGGCGACGCTGCTCGACCTGAAGGCCGCGCGCCTGTTGCCGTCCGGCGAGGTCGAGGACCCGGAGGACCTGGCTCTGCTCGAGGCCCGCGACCTGCTGTTCGCGCGGCTGCTGCAGTATCGGGCCTACAAACAGGTTGCGCAGCTGTTCGGCGAGCTGGAGGCCGCGGCTCTCCAGCGCTATCCGCGCTCGGTGTCCCTCGAGAAGCGGTTCGAGGACCTGTTGCCGGAGGTCACCCTCGGCGTCGACGCCCAGGGCTTCGCCGAGGTCGCGGCCACGGCCCTGACCCCGCGCCCGGTCCCGACGGTGCGGCTCGACCACCTGCACGACGTGCAGAAGGTCTCGGTCCCAGGGCAGGCGCGCCGCATGGCGAAGCTGCTCAGTGCGGCGACGGGGCAGTGGTTGACGTTCCGCGACCTCATCGCCGACTGCGAGAACGGACTCGAGATCGTCGGTAGCTTCCTGGGGCTTCTCGAGCTCTACCGCGAACAGGCCATCGCCTTCGAGCAGCCGGAGGCACTCGGAGACCTCTCGGTCATGTGGACCGGGGAACGCGACATCGACGACCTGCGTATCGACAAGGCAGAGGACTACGGATGACCGACGGACCGATCGAGGACGTTGACGACGTGAACGACGAGGCGCTGGACGAGGGCGTCGACGCCGGGGGTTCTCCGGACGCGTCCGACCCCACGCCGGCACAGGCCGCGCCCGACGCGACCGCCGCCGACGAAGTCGTCGCCCCGGATGGAGAGGCCGCCCCTGGGGAAGAAGCCGCCTCCGAGGAAGAAGCCGCAGAGTCGGACGATACGACTCCAGACGCCGTCGACCCCGGTCCGGCCGATCCCGAGCAGACCGCGCCGGCGGGGGAGGACGAGGGCGAGATCCTCGATGACGCCACGCTGCGGTCGGCGCTGGAGGCGATCCTGCTCGTCGTGGACACCCCGGTGAGCACCGATGAACTGGCGAATGCCGTCGACCAGGACCCCACTCGGGTCCGGGAGATGCTCAACGCCATGTCCGCCGAATTCACCGCGACCCGCAGCGGCATCGACCTGCGTTATGCCGGCGACGGGTGGCGGTTCTACACGCGCGCGGAATACGCGCCGTACGTCGAACGGTTGTTGCTCGACGGTGCACGGTCCAAGTTGACCCGCGCGGCACTCGAGACCCTCGCGGTGATCGCGTACCGGCAGCCGGTGACACGCGCCCGGGTCAGCGCGATCCGCGGCGTCAACGTCGATGGTGTGATCCGCACCCTCGTCGCACGCGGGTTGATCTACGAGGTCGGCAACGACCCGCAGACCAACGCCACCACGTACGGCACCACCGAGTTGTTCCTGGAACGGCTGGGTCTGGCGTCGCTGTCGGATCTGCCGGATCTGGCCCCGCTGCTGCCCGATGTCGACGTCATCGACGACCTCGACGACGAGCTGATGTCGGATCCCCGATTCGCCAAATTGCAGCCTCAGGCGTCAGACTCGAAGGAGCTGGTCACCGACGGTGACCTGAAAGATGACTAGAACCGCACAGATCGATCGACAACAGGACTGAGGAAGATGGCATCCGCTGGCCGAGATGGCTCACCGGGAAAACGCCGCAAGGGCGCACCCGTACCGCAAACGCGAACCAAGAAGACGCATCGTAAAGGGACGTCCAAGCCCAACGTCGAGGCCGGCAAGATCCGCCTCAACAACGCTCGCCCCGCCCGGCACCAGGTGCCGCCGGAGAAGGTGAGCGGCAAGGGCCCGACCTTCGTCGCCGACGGTGTGCGGCTCCAGAAGGTGCTCGCACAGGCCGGCGTGGCCTCACGTCGTGGCGCCGAGGAGATGATCGCCGCCGGACGTGTGAAGGTCGACGGTGTGGTCGTCACCGAGCAGGGGCTGCGCATCGACCCGAACACCGCGATCATCCATGTCGACGACGCGCGCGTGATCATCGACGAGGACAAGCAGTACCTCGCCTTCAACAAGCCCAGGGGTTGGCAGTCGACCATGGCCGACGACCAGGGCCGTCCCTGCGTCGGTGACGTGGTCGCCGAACGCGTGATGGCGGGTCAGCGTCTGTTCCACGTCGGACGCCTCGACGCCGACACCGAGGGACTGCTGCTGCTGACCAACGACGGCGAGCTCGCGCATCGCTTGATGCACCCGTCGTACGAGGTGCCCAAGACCTACCTGGCGACGTTGAAGGGCGAGGTCCCGCGTGGACTCGGCCGTCAGCTGCGTGAGGGCATCGAGCTCGACGACGGCCCGGTCGAGGTCGACAGGTTCTCCGTCCTCGAGGTCCACGAAGGACAGTCGCTGGTGCGGATCGTCCTGCACGAGGGCCGCAACCGCATCGTGCGCCGCATGATGGACGCAGTCGGGTACCCGGTGACGAAGCTCGTCCGCACCCATGTGGGCACGGTCGCGCTGGGGGAGCAGCGTCCCGGCAGCCTGCGCGTGCTCGGCAACGACGAGGTCGGTGCCCTGTACAAGGCTGTCGGGCTGTGACCTCTTCTGCGACACGGGTTGTCGCGATCGACGGACCGGCCGGCACGGGCAAGTCGTCGGTGTCCAAGCTGCTCGCCGAGAAGGTGGGCGCGAGCTACCTCGACACCGGCGCCATGTACCGGGCGGTCACCCTGGCCGTTCTCGATGCCGATGTGGCGCTTGATGATCCGGCCGGTATCGCCAAGGTCGCGCAGGCGGCCGACATCAAGCTCATCCCGAACGGCGACGGCTCGTCGACGGTGCTGCTCGACGGACGAGACGTGTCCGGGCCGATCCGCACCGAGCGCGTCACCAGTGCGGTGTCGGCGGTGTCGGCGGTTCCCGAGGTGCGGACCAAACTGGTTGCGCTGCAGCGGGAGAACGCCGAGGGTCGGTTCGTCGTGGTGGAGGGCCGGGACATCGGGACCGTGGTGTTCCCGGCCGCGGACGTCAAGATCTTCCTGACCGCGACGCCGGAGGCACGCGCCGAACGACGCCACAAGCAGAACCTGGACGCCGGCCGCGAGAGCGACTACGACGCGGTGCTGGCGAGCGTGAACCGGCGCGACCATCTCGACTCGACCCGCGCGGTCTCGCCGCTGCGGGCGGCCGAGGACGCCGTGGTGGTGGACACCAGTGACAAGACCCTGATGGAGGTGCTCGACGAGTTGTGTGCACTCGTGGAGAGCCGGATCGGAGCAGCAGAACGGTGAGCGACAACTTCGATACAGATCTGGCCGCGTTGCCCGGTGACGGGACGTGGTCGGACGAATCCGACTGGCAGCTGGCCGATGTGGAGGGCGCCGACGGGGTCGCCGAGGTCGAGCACATGCCGGTGGTGGCCATCGTCGGACGGCCGAACGTCGGCAAGTCCACGCTCGTCAATCGCATCCTGGGCCGTCGTGAGGCCGTCGTCGAGGACATCCCCGGTGTCACCCGCGACCGTGTGTCGTACCAGGCGAGTTGGTCCGGACGCCGGTTCACCGTCGTCGACACCGGCGGCTGGGAACCCGATGCCAAGGGCCTGCAGCAGGCCGTGGCGGCGCAGGCCGAACTCGCGATGCGGACCGCCGACGCGATCGTCGTCGTGGTCGACGCGACGGTGGGCGCCACCGCCACCGACGAGGCCGTTGCACGTGTCCTGCGTCGGTCCAAGACGCCGGTCATCCTCTGCGCCAACAAGGTCGACAGCGAGCGTCTCGAGCCCGAGGTGGCCGCGTTGTGGTCGCTGGGTCTCGGCGAGCCGTACCCGGTGTCGGCGGCCCACGGTCGCGGCGCCGGTGACCTGCTCGACGTCATCCTGGAGAAGCTGCCGTCGACCCCGCGCGAGGTCCCGACGCTGGGCGGCCCGCGTCGCGTGGCACTTGTCGGCAAGCCGAACGTCGGCAAGAGCTCGCTGCTGAACAAGCTGGCCGGCACCGAGCGCTCGGTGGTCGACAACGTCGCCGGGACCACCGTCGATCCGGTCGACGAGCTCGTCGAACTCGGCGGCAAGCCATGGTATTTCGTCGACACCGCGGGCCTGCGCCGCAAGGTGCGCAACGCAACCGGCCACGAGTACTACGCGTCGCTGCGGACCCGGTCCGCGCTCGACGCCGCCGAGATCGCGATCCTGCTCATCGACGCCTCGCAGCCGATCACCGAACAGGACCTGCGCGTGCTGTCGATGATCATCGAGAGCGGCCGCGCGCTGGTGATCGCGTTCAACAAATGGGACCTCGTCGACGAGGATCGCCGCTATCAGCTCGACAAGGAGATCGACCGCGAACTCGCGCGCGTGCCGTGGGCGCGTCGGGTGAACATCTCGGCGATGACCGGTCGCGCCGTCCAGAAGCTCGTGCCCGCGATGGAGGCGGCGCTCGAGTCGTGGGACAAGCGCATCTCCACCGGGCCGCTGAACAGCTGGCTGAAGGACGTCATCGCGGCCAACCCGCCACCCTTGCGCGGCGGTCGCCAGCCTCGCGTGATGTTCGCGACGCAGGCATCCGTGCGGCCGCCGACCTTCGTGCTGTTCACCACGGGCTTCCTGGAGGCCGGCTACCGCCGCTTCCTGGAGCGCCGCCTGCGCGAGGAATTCAACTTCGACGGTTCGCCGGTGCGGATCAACGTCCGCGTTCGCGACAAGCGCGAGCAGCGCCGCAAGCGCTGACCGTCGCCGCAAACCCACCCTTGTTGGACAGATTCTCCCCCTCGCGGGGTGGTGGATCTGTCCATCCGGGGTGGGTCTGCGGCCCGGACGGAGGGCCACGACACCCCTTCTGACCTGCCGATTGGTACAGGACAGCACTCGTCGGCTAATCTTTACTCCGCCCGCTCCGGTGGGCAGTCGAAGACCGAGAGGTCGATGACAACGGGCTGTGGCGCAGTTTGGTAGCGCACTTGACTGGGGGTCAAGTGGTCGCAGGTTCAAATCCTGTCAGCCCGACAGAACGAAGAGGGCGCATCCGATCCGGAGCGCCCTCTTCGTGTTCTCGTGGCTCAGTCGTGTTCTGGTCGTTTCGACGACGCTGCGCAGGTGCGGGGCAGTGGAGAGAGGCCGGCCCGTGCCGCACACGCCCTGGTGTTCGGAGCGACCTCCTCGGCCGGTTCCGTGCCGCACGAGCCGGACAAGTGGGGGACAGACCGGATGATCATCTTCGGCTCACACACCATGGTGGAAGTCGTGGCGGCACAGATCCTCGTGTGCCTGTACTGCCGCGTGCAGGCCGCGCAGCGCGCCTGTTCCGGTCGACGACCTGACTCACGACGACCTGGCTCACCCTGTTCTTGCTGCCGATCTTCCCGGTCGGGCACGGCATCTACCGGAAGCGCTGCGCCTACTGCGGCAACGCGACCACTGCGGCAACGAAACCACTGCGACAACGAGACCACTGCGGCAACGAGACCACTGCGGCAACGAAATCACTGCGGCGACGAGATGAACCTGCCGCGCTCGGAGGCAGAACGATCACGCCGATGCCCGGGAGCGGATGGTCGCGGGGGGCTTCACCGGCCGTGCCGCCGCAGGCTCGATGGCTGATCCCGAGGAGTGGTGACCTCGCTGCGGCGCGACGACGCCTCCGGGGCCGGCGGACCGACGAGCCAGTCCACCGCCCACCCCCAGAACGTGTGCTTGAACCGGTCGTGGAAGAGCCCGAAGTGCCCGATCTCTGCGACGCCGAGCATGTCCGGCGTGTAGTAGATCTCCTCGCACGTGCAGCGCGGCAGATAGTCCAGGGTGCGACGCACGGCCGCCGGGGTGGCGTAGGGGTCGTCGGTGGTGTTCACCGCCAGCACACGAAGTTCGAGTTGCGCGCTGCGGCCGAGGATCTCGACGCCTCGATCGCCGATGGTCGTCGAATAGTCGGCGGCGCCGCGTGCCCAGTCCAGGGCAACGCCCTTCGGGAGGTTCTCCAGCCACCCGAGCCGCTTGCCGGGGAAGTAGCCGAGCACTCCGGCGACGACCGGCATGACGACGTGCCACTTGAGGAAGAGCCGGTACCGCTCGGGTTTCGCGTAATCGGGCCAGTGGGCGTGCTGGGCGCCGACCATCATCACGCGGTCCAGTTCGCCGGCGTGCTCGGCGAGCACGGCCGCGAATCCGCCGAAACTGTGGCCGACCGCGCTCAGCCGCGCCTGCGGCCCCAAGCGATCCCGGAGCCATAAAATGCAGGCCTCCACATCGAGGGTGCCCCACTCGTGCCAGCGGGCCTTCAGCTTGCGGTACTCGCGCGACCGGTCGGGTGCCGACCGGCCGATGCCCCGGTAATCGGGGACGAGCGCGGCGAATCCGTTGCGGGCGAGATGGGTCGCGAACCGCCAGTAGTAGCGCGCCTGCACGCCGGTGGCCGGCGCTACGATCACGGCGCGAACCGCGTCGTCGGGGAGTTCAGCCGGGTAGAAGTACCGCGCCTGCAGTACCAGCCCGTCGGCGCACCGTATCTCGACATCCTCGAATACGACCTCGCATCCGGTCTCGGACATGTTCACCTCTCCTCTCCGCTCGCAGGGAACGATCGGGTCCCTTCGGCGGGCGCGAAGACGACGTACATCGACAGCGTCTCGGTGACCTCGACGAAGCGATGACGCTCTCCGGCCGGGACGAACAGTGCGACCCCCGGTTCGGCGACGTCGTCCCCGTGCTCGGTGCGTAGGAGCCCGCGGCCACCGAGGACGACATAGACCTCGTCCTCGGTGTGCGGACGCTGCGGGTCGTCGGCCCCGGCGGGGACCACGTAGGTGCCGACGCTCATCGCGGGAGTCCGTAGCAACTCGGTGTAGACGGCATCCCGCTGTGCCGTTGGCACGCACTGGAACTGGTGCATCTCGATCCTCTCTGCCGCTGCAGATTGCATCACGCAACGGAGAACGGGCTCATGATCCAGTCGAGAAAAGTGGACTGGTCGACGTCAGACCACTCCGGGCATCCGCGACATGACGGTCCGGCGGGTGCGTCGGACCGTGAGCTGCTCCCACGAGTCGGCGAGCAGGTCGACGCCGCGCTCGAGATCGGCGATCGGGGATGTGAACGGGATGCGCAGGTGCCGCTCGAACGCGCCGTCGAGCGAGAACTTGGGCCCGGCGACCAGGGATAGCCCGCGAACGTCGCACAGGCTGGTCAGCGCGGAGCTGCCGGGCCAGTCGAGCTGCACCCAGAGCGACAGCCCGCCGTCGGGGAAGGGCACGGTCCACTGCGGGAGCCGCTCGCCCAGAAGGCGGACCAGCGCAGCACGGTGTTCGGCCAGCAGAGCGCGTCGCCGGGCGAGCAGCTCGGGCATGGCGCGCACGATCTGCTCGCCGAGCAACTGCTCCATCTGCGGGGTGCCGAGGTCGCCGGCGGGCCGGGCCTGCGCGAGGCGCCGGATCACCGTGGTGTCGGCGCGGATCCAGCCCATCCGGAGACCACCCCAGATCGACTTGCTCAACGACCCGACGGTGATCACACCCGTCCCGAGCGTTGGGTCGACCCGTTTCGCGTGACGCGCGAACGGGCCGTCGTCCCAGGGGCGGTCGATGTTCAGGTCGGCCGTCGTCTCGTCGATGACCAGGGCGGTGCCCGACGACCGGGCGGCCTCGGCTACGCGTGCCCGCGCCTCGGTGGGCATCGACGCGCCGGTGGGGTTCTGGAAGTCGGGGACCAGGTAGGCGAGCGCCGGCCGAGCGCCGGTCAGGGCGTCCACCAGTCGGTCGACGTCCCATCCCGCCGACGTCACCGGCGTCGTGATCAACCTGGCCCCGGCGCGTTTGAGCGCGTCGTAGGCATGCGGGTAGGTCGGCGCCTCGACGAGTGCGATGTCGCCGCGACCGAGCAGCGTGTGCGCGACCAGCGAGATCGCATGTTGCCCGCCGATCGTCACCATGATCTGGTCTGCGGTCGTGGGCAGGCCGCGATCGGTGTAGCGCTCGGCGATGGCCTCGCGGAGCGAGAGGTTGCCGACCAGATCGAATCCCGGCCCGTCGAGCGCGTCGACCATGCGCTCGCCCATCCGGGCGAAGATGTCACGGAGACCATCGACCGGCGGGGGCACCGCGCGCGCGAAGTCGATTGCCCGGGAATCCGATTCGCCCCGACCGGGATCGGGCAGGATCGCGCGGCTCCCGGAACCCTGCCGGCTCACCAGGTAGCCGGCGTCGCGGACGATCTGGTAACTCGCGACGATCGTCGTGCGGCTGCGCCCGCATGCGGCGGCGAGTTCGCGTTCGGAGGGAAGCCGGGTGCCCACCGGGATGCGACCGTCGAGGATCAGCAGCCGGATCCGCTCGGCGAGGGCCTCGTAGACCGGGCGAGCGGGGTCGAGCTCGCCGACGAGATTCATCAGGGTTCGGGCCGACATCCGCGGACCGATGGTCGAAAGGCTCATGGGTCCAGTTAACCCCAACTGGATCTATCTGTGCGCATGCTTCCGGAGATTGGATCGGTGGCGTAGGTCCAGACAGTGGAGGTCGGTGATCACATGACGGTTTTCGGGTCGGCTCACACGGTGCTGGCCGATGCCCTGCATCAGGCATGCGTCGCGTGCGTGTGCGTTCGCGAACTCCGCGGGGAGGGGAGTTGTGCCGACGCGGCCGGGTCGGAGGGATTTCTCGACGCCGGAACCGTGACGGCGTTCGTCGTCGTGGCCCTCGTGATCGTGGTCCTCGCCCTCGTCACCCGTCGCCGGGAACGCCACCGGCCCGGCCCGCGGCCGACCCACGACGGTGACCTGATCGACGGTGACTTGATCGACGGTGACTTGATCGGTGGTGACTTGATCGGTGGCGGCCAGAGTGAGGGCCACCGGGAACCGGGTGGTGCCCGACGTGGGTGACCGGGTCGGATTCCTCGGCCTCGGCCGCATGGGCTCTGCGATGGCCGCGAACCTGCATCGGCGGACTCCGCTGGTCGTGTGGAACAGGACGCGCTCATCGTGCGACGGCCTCGGCGCAGTCGGAGCGACGGTCGCGTCGGTAGCCGCCGATGTCTTCGCCGACGCCGAGGTCGTCTTCGTCATGCTGTCCGACGAGGACGCGGTCGAGTCGGTGCTCGGATCGATGGACGCGGGCCGGTTCCGGGACCGCATCGTCGTGCTGATGAGCACCGTCTCTCCGGCATTCTCCGAACGTCTCGAGGGCCGGATCGTCGAATGCGGCGGCGCATATGTCGAGGCACCGGTGTCAGGTTCGCGGCAGCCCGCGCTCGACGGCACACTGCTGTCCCTGACGGCCGGTGACGAGGAATCCCTGGACCGGGTCGAGCCGTTGATCCGCGCGATGAGTTCGACCGTCGTGCGTTGTGGCCGCGTCCCGTCGGCGCTCATGACCAAACTGGCGGTCAACGCCGTTCTCATCCCGCTCGTGACCGCCCTCGCCGAGGCGTTCCACTTCGCGGAGGAGAACGGGGTCGATCCCGGCCTCCTCCGGCAGGTGCTCGACGCCGGACCCATGTCCTCGGCGGTGTCCCGTGCCAAGACGGCCAAGCTCGTCGAGGCCGACTGGACGCCGCACGCCGCGATCCACGACGTACTCAAGAACAGCACGCTCGTACGAGAACACGCACACCGCAACGGGGTCGTGTGTCCACTTCTGGACGTGTGCACCGAGCTGTATGCGGAGGCGACGGAACTCGGCCGGGCCGAGCAGGACATGGCTGCGGTGATCTACTCGCTCAGACATCGCACGTGGGGCCGGATCTGATGCAGACGGCAACGAATGACAGGATCACGAGACCGATCGGAGGTGCCGACGATGACCGAACCGGCGACACGGGATCCGTCCGACCCGGTGCGCGATGACGGGGATGCCGCCGGTGGGCTCCACCGTGCCGGCCGTGCGGTCGCCGAGGCGCTCGGTCTCTCCGCCGCCGACCTCGCCGCCCTGCGGCCCGCACCGGACGTGCCCACGTGGACGTCGAAGCTGCGCGTCGCGGAACTGGCCTACGACAGCGCGGCGCTCGCCTCTCTCGGCGTGGCACTGATCGGTGTGCAGCGGGGAGTCATCGAGAGGCGCGGTCTGACGGTCTCGCCGGACGCGTCCAAGGTGCAGGCGTCGTTCGGCAGCGAGAAGCTGTTCCGTCTCGACGGTGAGCCGCCCGAGGTCTGGGGAGCGCTGTCCGGATTCTGGCGAGTCCGGGACGGCTGGGTCCGCACGCACGCGAACTATCCGCACCACGCAGAGCGGCTCGCGCGGCTCCTCGGGATCCCACCGCGGTCCGAGCGGCCGACGGTGGAAGCGGCGATGTCCGAGTGGACGCGGTTCGACCTCGAAGACCTCGCCGCGGCAGCCGGGGCGCTGGTCTTCGCGGTCCGCTATCCCGGCGAGTGGCGGCAGCATCCCCAGGCGCAGCTCGTCGCCGGCGTCCCGATGGTGCGCTTCGCGTCCTCCGGTGACGCGGCCCCGCGCCCGTGGCGGAAAGGCGGGGCGGCGCCTCTGGCAGGCATCCGGGTGCTCGACCTGACCCGGGTGATCGCAGGTCCGGTGGCCACCCGGGATCTCGCCGTCGCCGGTGCCGACGTGCTGCGCATCGACTCGCCGCGACTCCCCGAGGCGTCGTGGCAGCACCTCGACACCGGTCACGAGAAGCGCAGCGCGCTGATGGATCTCGACGATCCCTCCGACCGGCTGCGGTTCGAGGAGTTGCTGTCCACCGCCGACGTCGTCGTACACGGGTACCGGCCGACGGCCCTCGCGAGGTACGGACTCGACCCGCAGTCGCTGCGCGAGCGCTTCCCCGGGATCATCGTCGCGCAGTTGTCGGCGTGGGGCACGGACGGGCCGTGGGGCGATCGCCGCGGCTTCGACAGTCTCGTCCAGGCCGCGAGCGGTATCGCCGTCCTCGAGTCCGGGGACGGTGCGACGCCGGGCGCGCTGCCGGCGCAGGCGCTCGACCACTCGACGGGACATTTCCTCGCCGCGGCGATCAGCACAGCCATCCGCGCCCAGCGGACCGTCGGGGGATCGTTCGACATCGACATGAGGCTTGCTCGGACCGCGCACGAACTGCTCACGGCCGGCCCCTCGGAGAACCATGGCGAGCACGACGGTCCGGCGTCCCTGCCCACCACGTCGGTACCGATCCGCCCGGGTACCGACGTCTCCGCGACGACGGTCATCTGCGCTCCGCCGATCCTCGACTTCCCCGGGGCGCCGACTAACTATCCGTCGCCGCTGCACCCATGGGGCAGCGACGAACCGGTCTGGCGGTAGCGGGACAGGCCCTCAGATACCCAGCGGCACCGGCACGTCGGCCCCGCCTTCCTCGGTGAGCCGCGCGCCCATCCGGGTGAAGGTCGGGGTCGGGATGAACCCGCCGGCCAACAGCGCCTCGCCCTGCCGGAACTCGGGGGACTGGGCGAGCATGTGCTCGTTGACGAACCCGAAGGTGTCGGCGAGTTCGGCGAGGTCCCGGGGTGCGTTCATCCGCATCAGGCACAGGTTGTCGCACTGCGAGAGCACGTTCGGGTGGATCTTCGTCGGACGCTGCGTCGACAGCAACAGCCAGAGGCCGAACTTGCGTCCCTCCGCGGCGATCTGGACCACCCGGTCGATGAGTGCCTGCTCGACGGCGTTGGTGGCGACCGGCGGGCAGATGTTGTGTGCCTCGTCGATGACGATCAGGACGGGACGGCGCTCGTCGCGTCGCGCCCACAGGTGCTCGAGGACGCTCAGTGCGGCGACCTTCGGTTCCTCCGGATGTGAGAAACCGCCCAGGTCCATAACGGTCGCGGCCGGCCGTTCGTCGACGACATCGGTGGCCGCGATGTCGCCGCGCGCCCACAGGTCCCACTCGAGGACCTGCAGGTTCTCGACGCGGGTTGCCAGCTGCTGCCGACCGGGGTCGCCCGACTCCCGGAGCGCGGAGAGGAAGTTGGTCTCGTCGAGCGTGGCGGTGAGCGCGGCGTCGGCGTGCAGCAAAACGTTGTACTCGTCGGCGTCGGCGATCGGGTCCAGTTGCAGCACTGCGGCTTTCGCGGCGAGCGGCAGTTCCAGGAAACGGGTACGCAGCTGCGGCTCGTCGGATCGCGTGGAATGCAGGACGCGGATGTCGGCCGCGGCGATCGCGGCGGCGGTCTCGAAGTCGGCGGTGGCCCGTGCCTCCGGTAACCGGGTGAAGTCGGCATTCGGGTCGAGGATCAGCAGCGGCAGCCTGGTGTTGAGCAGCAACTGCTCCAACACGACGCCGAGGGCATAGGTCTTGCCCGAACCGCTCTGGCCGCACCAGAACGTGTGTCGGTTGAACTTGTCGGCCGCGAGGAGGACATCGGTCGCCGCGTCGTCGCGCTGGCTTCCCACTTTGAGCTGCACCACGCAAGTACTGTACGGCCCCGGCGACGACGGCACCGGGTCGCCGCGTCATCGACGGCACGAAATCGCGGGTTCACCTGAATAATCACCATTTCCAGCTCGCGATTCTGGGCGCAACCCGCGATCTTGCGGGTGCTCGGGTCGGGCCCGGTCACGATTCGTCGACGACCTCGACGTCATGTGTCCTCGGTCGGGGGAATGTGGTCCGAGAGCGGGCTTTTCGGGCCGGCCGCGGGTTGTCAGAGACGTTCGACCTCGACGAAGGCGATTCGGTCGGTGCCCCGGTTCTCGACCCGGTGTTCGACGCCGGCCGACCTCGTGTAGGTCTGGCCGACCCGGAGTTCGGCGGCGATCTCGGTGCCGTCGGGAGCGACGGCGTACATCGTGTCGTCGACGAGCGGGACGACCACGTAGTCGAACTCGTGGCGATGCATCGGGATCGTCCCGCCGGGTTCGATGGTCCATCGGGTCACCCGGAACCGTCCGTCGTCCTGCTGGAGCTCGCCGTGGGAGCCGGTGTCGTCCATCGCCTCGCAGTCCTCTCGCCTCAGCCGTCGGGGCGGCGATGCGACCGACCCGATGCCGGTCGCATCGCTGCGACATTACGTGGTGGACGCCGGGAGGCGACTACCGCTGGTCGGACGTGTCGCCGAGCCGGTCACGGATTCGGCGCAGGCCGTCGACCGTGCTCTGCAGTCCGAGCGCCTGGCTGTGTTTGCCGTCGAGAAGCAGGATGCGGTCGCCGCGGACCGCGGCGAGCTGCCGGACGGCGGGGTTCGACAGGATCGGGGCGAAGGAATCGCGACCGAGTCCGAGCATGTCCACGAGCAGGATGACGTCGGGCCGGGCGCGGACGACCTGCTCGGGATCGGCGAAGCCGGTGCGCGACAGCCCCGCATCGTCGGCCGCGTTGCGCCCGCCCGCGCGGGTGACGAGATCCTGAGTGAAACCCTTGCCCGCGTTGATCATCGGTCGTCCGGCCTGGTTGCTGAGGATGAGGACCGATCTCGCCGGTGCCGGGACCGGCCGGATCTCCGCCATGCCGTCGCGGATGGACGAGGCCAGTTCGGTCGCCTGTCGTGACGATCCGATGGCGTCGCCGATGGCGATGATGTCGGTGAGCATCTCGTCGACGCTCTGCCAAGTGTTGGGGAGGGTCACCATCCGTACCGAAGAACCGGCGAGCAGGGTCGACGTGTCGGTTTCGCCCTCGTGTCGCGGCGTGACGATGGCGATGTCCGGGTTCGCGGCGAGGATCCGTTCGGGGTCCGCCGGACCGTGAGCGGCGATGGTCGAACCGACCGCACGCATCACGTCGGGGTGGTTGGTCAGGGACGGGTGCGTCTGCGAGTCCGGTATGAGCACGAGTCGGTCGCCGGCCCCGAGCGCTGCCACGGTTTCGGCCACGTCGGGACTGAGCGCGGCGATCCGCTGCGGCGTGGCCTCGGTTTCGTGGTCTTCTGCGGTCTGGCCGCTGCATCCGGCGAGTGCGGCGGCAAGCGCGATCGCTGTGGCGAGAAACCGAACGCTGTGGGACGTCTTCATCATCGACCTTTCTGGTGGGTGCCCGGGTGTTGCCCGGGCCTGTTTCGGGAGTCGAGGGCGGCGGCCTCGTCGGGCGGGCCGACGTCGTGGAGATCGCCGGCCCCACGTGGGAAGGCGGTGACACGCATCGATCCCGTCGCCGGGTCCCGGTCGGTGCGGACTCGGACGCCGTAGACCTGCCGGATGAGGTGCGGCGTGAGTACCTCCTCCGGTGCCCCGTCGGCGACGACCCGGCCGGCCTGCATCAGGACCAGGCGGTCGCAGAAACGGGCGGCGAGGCCCAGATCGTGGATGCTCAGGACGGTCGCGGTGTCGGGGCCGGTCGCGGCGTGGGATCGTGCGAGCGCGAGAACCTCGACCTGGTGGGCGAGATCCAATGCCGACACCGGCTCGTCCATCACCAGGACGGGAGCCCCCTGGGCGAGCGCCCGCGCGATGTGGACGAGCTGACATTCGCCTCCCGAGAGGGCAGCCCCGGGCCGGTCGGCCAGGTGCGCGCATCCGGTGCGCCGAAGCGCGGAGTCGACCAACCGATCGTGCCGGTGCCCCGTCGCATTGGCGTGAGCGCCGAGACCGACGATCTCGCGGACGGTGAGGCCGAACCCGAGGTGGGCCTGCTGCGGCACGTAGGCGACGTGACGGGCCCGGACGCGGGGACGGGCTCCCGTCAACTCGACGTCGCGGCACCGGATCGATCCCCGGGTGATCTGGCGCCCGGCGGCGATCGCCGACAGCAGCGTGGACTTCCCGGAACCGTTCGGGCCGATGATGCCGATCACGCTGCCCGGCACGACGTCGAAGTCGACCGAGTCCACCAGCGGGCGCGGGGCGCCGGTGCGTGAGCGACCGACCACGTGCAGGTCTCGCACCGACAGGAGCGCGCTCACGCGACGCTCTCCTGGTGACCTCCGCTGCGAAGCACCAGCCACGCGAACACCGGTGAACCGACCAGAGCCGCGACCGTACCGGTCTGCAGCACAACGGGAGAGAAGATCATCCGCGCCGCGAGATCGGTGAGGATCAGAAAGATCGCACCGCTGAGCATCGCCGCCGGAAGCAGGATGCGATGCCGGGTGCCGAGCACCAGTCGGACTGCATGAGGTACCACCAGCCCGACGAACGCGATCACGCCGGTGACGGCCACCGCGGCGCCGGTCACGAGCGCGCCGGCCAGCAGGAGCACGAGTTGCTGGCGTCGTACGTCGATGCCCATGCTGGTCGCCGTCTGCTCGCCCAGGAGCAAGGTGTCGAGCACCCGGTGCCGGGAGACGAGGACGGCCGTCCCCAGCATGATCGGCGGCAGGCACAGCCAGACGTCGGTCCAGGTCCGCGACGTGAGATCGCCGTTGATCCAGAACATCACCGACCGCACCGCGGAGTCGGTCGGTGCGTTGGCGACGAGCGCCGCGGTGACCGCCGAGCAGAACGAGCCCACGGTGATGCCCACCAGGACGAAGGTCACCGGTGACGCGTCGGTACGGGTGCGGGCGACAAGCAGCAGGGACAGGGCCGCGACCGCGGCCCCGGCGAACGCGCCGAGCGGCACCGAGGCACTACCGAGGATGGACACGCCCGAGACCAGGACGGCCACCGCGCCCACGGCCGCGCCGGACGCGACACCGGTGATTCCCGGGTCGGCCAGGGGATTGCGGAACACCGCCTGCATCACCGCACCCACACCCGCGAGCGCGGCGCCGACGATCCCGGCCACGACGACCCTGGGGGCGCGGACGTCGCGGACCAGCGGGGCGTCCGCGGCATCGGGGTCGACGAGCGCGTGCAGCGTGTCCGGCCATCCGACGGTAACCGGCCCGATCGCGATCCCGGCGAGGGCCACCACGATCAGGACGCCGACCGCCGCGGCCATCGACCACCACGCAGATCGCTTGGGCCGCAGTGTGGTCGGGGTCTCGCGACGGTCCTCGACGAGGGGTTCTGGGGCTGCCACAGCGGTCGTGCCTTTCGTGCGTATACTCCGGGATCAACCAAACGATAACAGTAATCATTTTCAATAAGGGAGTGCTGATGGGTTTCCCGATCGAGCGACCGGTCCGCCGGCTCACCGCGGTGAGTGTCGGTCTCACCTGGCTGGGCGTCGTCTCGACCTGCGTCGTCTACCTCGCGCTCGGGGAGCTGCCGGCCGACGGGGAAACGACGCCCTGGCCGGGGATCCTCGCCACGGCGACGGTGATCTCGGTGCTCGCGGTCGCCTCGATCCCGCTCGTCGACGATCGGGCCGCACGTCACGTGGAGCGCTCGGTCCGACGCGCGGTCCAGCGGCGCATCTTCGCCGCCGACGATCTCGTCGCCCGCGCGCAACTGCCGCCGGCCGGTCGCCTGGTGTCGGCGGCAACCGACGGGGCGGACAAGATCGCCGCGTTGCGTGGGGGGTTCATCGCGACGATGATCGGTGCGGTCACGACGCCGCTGGTCGTGGTCGTGGTGATCGGGTTCTCGACCGGGTGGGAGATCGCCGGGCTGATGTTCATCCTCCTGCTGCTCGCACCGGCGGCCGTGGGTGGTCTGCAGCGAATGTTCCGGCGGTCGTCGGACCGCCATCGAGAACAGTCTCGGAGACTCGCCGCCGAGTTCCTCGACGCCCTGCGGGGTCTGCGGACCGTCTCGCTCTACTCGCGCACCGGGCAGGAGGCGGAACGTCTGGCCGCCGAGAGCGAGGCCCAGCGCCGCACCGTGATGCGGTTGCTGCTCGGCAACCAGGTCATCCTCCTCGTCACCGACGTCGTCATCTACGGCGGATTGATCGGTGCGGCAACGGCTTCCGCGGTCCACATGGGTGCGGTCGGCCGGCTCGACGCACCGCATGCACTCGCGCTGGTGTTGCTCGCGGTGCTGTTGACCACGCCCATCGACCACATAGGCCAGTTCTTCTACATCGGCATGACCGGGGTCGCCGCCGAGAAGGAGGTCGTCGGACTGCTGGGCACCGGGACACCACGACCGCCGGTCGCGGACCGTCCGGCGGCGTCCGCGAGGCCGGTGTCCGCGAGGCCGGTGTCCTGTGGTCTGAAAGACGTCGATTTCTCCCATCCCGGGCGCGCACCGACGTTGTCGCACTTCACCCTCGAGGTCACGGAGGGTGAGATCGTCGCTCTGACCGGGCCTTCCGGCGCGGGAAAGTCGACGGTGCTCGCGTTGCTGTCCGGGGACCTCGTTCCGGATCGCGGTCACATCGAATTCGACGGCGCGGTGGGCGATCCCCGCGTCCACACCGCAATCGTCCACCAGCAGACACATCTCTTCGCCGGGTCCGTCGCAGACAACCTCCGGTTGGCATGTCCGGACGCCTCCGAGTCACGAATGTGGGAGGCTTTGCGGCAGGCGCGCCTCGACGCCGAGATCGACGCGCTGCCCGAGGGGCTCGGCACTGCGGTGGGGGAGTTCGGGACCGCGCTCTCGGGTGGTCAGGCGCAGCGGCTGGCACTTGCGCGCGGCCTTCTGCGGGATGCGCCGGTGCTGATCCTCGACGAGGTCACCAGCCATGTCGACCCGCGTTCCGAAGGGCTCATCGCGGAGACCATCGCCTCGCTGGCCGGGAGGAAGACGGTCGTCATGGCGACGCACTCGGCGCTGCTCACCGCACTGGCCCATCGGGGGGTCGATCTCGACGAAGCAGCCCTCGAGACCGCCCGACCCGAGAACGACGACCTCGTGCGGGATGAAGGGGCACGGCGATGACCGAACGCGCAACCCGCGACGACCGGAGTACACAGACCGCACAGACCCGCTGGCTCCTCGCCTTCGGACGACCAGTCTTGTGGCCGTTGGCGATCTCCGCCCTGTGTCGGGTGGCGGAGCTAGCCGCCGGGGCGGTTCTCCTCGGGTACGCCGCACAAGCGGCGGTGTCCGCGGTGACCACACGGTCCGGGTCGCCGTGGCTCGCTCTCGCGGTGGTCATGGCATTGGCGTCGGTAAGGGGTGTATTCCATTACCTCGAGCACTACACCGGGCACTGGGTGGCGTTCCGGGTCCTTGCGATGATGCGGGTGTTCTTCTACCGGCGACTGGCGGCGCTGGCTCCTGCCGTCACGTATCGGCACCGTACCGGTGACCTCCTCGGGCGGGTGACGCGCGACATCGATCGGCTCGAGGTGTTCTTCGCGCACACCTTGGTCCCGGCGATCGGGGCCATCGTGATGCCCACGGGTGTTCTCGTCTGGTTCATCGCGATCGGCCATTCGGATCTGGCGTTCGCTTTGCTGTTCTTCTTCGTGGCCCTCGGGTCCGGCATTCCGTTTGTCGGGCGGGCCCGGGTGGGACGCGCCGAGGCGACGGTGGTCGGTCTCGGCGGAGCGATCTCGGCTCATCTCGCGGACTCGATCGCGGGCCTACGAGAGATCAGCGCCCATGGTGCCGAATCGCAGCGGATGCGTGCGATCGACTCCGTCGAGGGGGAGCTGGCCGTCCGGTATCGGACGGTGGCGCGGTGGGCAGCCGCCCGTGCCGGTCTGGCCAGAGGATTCCAGGTGGGTGCGCTCGTCGTCGTCATCGTGATCGCGCACGCCGGCGGAGCGGATGCACCGACCATCGCGGCGATGCTGGGAGTCACGGTCGCGACCTTTCCCGCTCTCGCAGCCGTCGACGGTTTCGCCGCGCTCCTGGGGAGTACGAGGTCGTCGCTACGCCGCGTGCGGGAGATCGCCGACGCTGAACCGGCCACCCCGGATCCGGTGCCCGCGGACGCCTGGCGACCCGACACCTCGGCCCCTGAGATCTGTTTCGACGGAGTGGTCTTCGAACACCGGAATCGAATCGGGCGGCGCATCCTCGATGGCGTGGATCTGACCGTGCCGGCGGGAGGTTTCGTCGGCATCGTCGGTGCCACGGGCAGCGGGAAGTCCACTCTGGGCGCGCTGGTTGCCAGGATCTGGGACCCGGTTGCCGGGCGCGTGCTCTGGGACGGGCACGATCTCCGGCGCATCCCGGTCGGGGAACTGCGCAACCTGGTCACCGTCGTCGACCAGGAGCCCTACCTGTTACCGGGATCGATCGCGGCGAATCTGCGTCTGGGAGCGCCGGATGCGACGGACGAGCGTCTCTGGGACGCCCTCCGCGCCGTCGACCTCGACACAGTCGTACGGGCGATGCCGGACGGTCTCGACACGGTGATCGCCGACCGCGACGTGGCGCTGTCCGGCGGGCAGCGGCAACGTCTGGCCCTGGCCAGGGCGGTCCTGCACGACGGATCGGTGATCGTCGTCGACGAGGGGACCGGTCAGCTCGACACCGCCACCGAGTCGCGGGTGATCGCCCGCCTGCGCCAGGTGTGGGCGGGGCGCACGGTGCTGTGGATCACCCATCGCGAGTCGACGCTCGCCCGGTGTGATGCGGTCTACCGCGTGCGGGACGGCCGCGTCATACCCCAGGAGTCCGGTGCCGGCGTGGGCTGACCGGCCCGGACGGGCCTGGGCTCACCTACCCCCGTGTCGGACGTAGCCGTACATCGCGGCGCGGTAGCCGCGGGTGTGGCTCGGCTCCTCGTCGTCGGGGTCGGGCGGGCTCTCGAGCACCTTGCGCGCCAGCTGCGACCGCCAGGGCAGCGGCAGCGCGCACAGGTCGGCCTCGGCGTCCTCGAACCCCTTCTGGAAGAGATCGGCGTCGAGGTGCTCGTCGAGATCCGCGTCGTAGATCGGGAACGACGTCGGCAGACGGGTGACGATGCCGTACGGCGTGACGATGTCGAGGTCGGGGAAGTCTTCGTCGCGGTTCACCGGACCGACCGCCTTTCCGCGAGGGTCCGGTAGAGGGTGGCGCGGCTGACCCCCAGCGCCTCGGCGATACGTGGGACCGACTCACCGGCGGCGCGCATCTGCTCGGCGCGCAGTACCTGATCGTCGTCGAGCGCGCGGGGCCGACCGACGTGAGACGACGGGCGAGCGTGCCCGCCGGTCCGTGGCCGGCTGCGCACCGGGCGAGGTGTGGGGTCGTCGTCGAGCTCCGCGAGCGATGCGAGGACCCCGACGATCATGGCGCCTGCCGGGTCGTCGGTGTCGATGCCCTCGCGCAGCGAGCGCAAACCGATTCGGCGCGAGGCGAGTTCACGAGCGATCATCATGACCTCGCGGACGTTGCGGCCGAGCCGGTCGATCCCGACGACCACCGCCGTGTCGCCGGCGCGAGCGTAGTCGAGGAGGGCGCTCATCCCGGCTCGAGGCCCCGTCACGGGACGGCGGTCCGCCGGGTCCGTGTAGATCCGGCCGGGATCGACCCCTGCTTCGGTCAGTGCATCGATCTGTGGCCCCAGGGGATGGGCCCCCGGAGTCTCCCGCGCGTACCCGAGGGCCATCCTCGGTGCGCCACCTGTCGCATCGGTTGTCACGGGGAGAACACTATCTCAAAACGCTCGAAATCATTCTGAGACTCGCCCGGGATTCGAGACGCACCCGATGTGTTCCAAGTAACGCCACCGTGTTTCGGGAAGTGGTTCGGGTGGTGTCGCAAAACAGGAGTCTCATAAGTTTTGCGACGGCCGAGGATTTCGATACGGCCGGAGTGTGGGATGGGCGCCGAGGGGAGGGTTTCGGGTGCGGTAGCGCGTGATCATCCCGGTCAGCCACTCGACTCCGACCGGGTTGGCGCTGTGGACGGAGATCACCGTCGGCCACACCTCGTGTTCGCACATCCAGAGCACGACCGGGCGGGCGGTGTCGTCGCCGCCGAGGTCATGGTCGAGAGACAACTCGGTGACCGAGTGCTCGGCGAGCGCGGCGATCGCCTCGGCGCTCGTCTTCGCCCATGTCCAACCCTCCGGCGGCGTGCGGAGGTCGTCGACCCACAGTTTCATGGGTTCCAGTGTCCGATCGCCGTCCAGCGGTTTTCGCCGCCCCACGGCGACCCGTGGGTTTCGATCATGCTGCGCGCAATCGTGTTCCGGTGTCCGTCGCGGACCTACGGTGCATCAGTCCGATCCCACTTCTCGTCGCCGCAGATCGTCAGTCGGAGGAAGCGCTCATGTCCGATCCGAAAGCCACACGGCCGCTGCACTTCGCGGCCTTCGTCATGAACACGACCAGTCACATCGTCCAGGGCACCTGGCGTAGACCGTCGTCGCGTTCGGTGGACTTCAACGACCTCGACCACTGGGTGGACCTCGCGAAGACCCTCGAGCGGGGGAGGTTCGACGCCATCTTCTTCGCCGACGTAGTGGGGCTCTACGCGCCGTACCGCGGCGATGAACGCAAGTATTTCGAGGCCGGCCTGCAGGTGCCCAGCAATGACCCGAGCGTCCTCGCGAGTGCTCTCGCCTACGTGACCGAACACCTAGGCATCGCGTTCACGGCGAGCATTCTCCAGGAGCATCCGTTCAACTTCGCCCGACGGATCTCCACGCTCGACCATGCGACCAAGGGGCGTATCGCCTGGAACATCGTCACCAACTACCTGCCCAACGCGAGCCGGAACTTCGGTCTCGAGGGGCTCACCGAGCACGACGAGCGGTACGCGTGGGCGGACGAGTACGTCGACGTCACCTACAAGCTGTGGGAGGGAAGCTGGGAGGAGGACGCACTGCTGCAGGACCGCGAGCGTGGCATCCACGCCGACTACGACAAGGTCCACCGCATCAACCACGTAGGGAAGCGGTACCAGGTCGAGGGGCCGCACCTGGTGTCGCCGAGTCCGCAGCGCACGCCGTTCCTGTTCCAGGCCGGCGCGTCCGAGGCGGGACGCACCTTCGCGGCGCGCAACGCCGAGGCAGTGTTTCTCGGGGCGCCGAATCGCGAGGCGGCGCTGCGGGACACGACCGACATCCGTCGCCGTGCGGTCGCGGTGGGGCGGCGCGCGGACGACCTGAAGTTCTTCCAGGGGCTGTACGTCGTGCCCGCGTCGACGGAGGCCGAGGCCGCCCGTCTCGCGGCCGAACTCGATGAGTGGATCGACCACGACGGGCACCTGGCGCACATGTCGGGATCGATCGGCATCGACTTCGGGTACGACGACCTCGACACCCCGGTCGGCGAGATCCAGACCGAGGGGGTGCAGTCGGTGGTCGGGTGGATTCAGGACATCGTCACCGACCGCCCGGCGACCCTGCGCGACGTCGCGCACCACACCGCGACCAACCTCCGCATCGTCGGCACGCCGGAGAAGATCGCCGACGAGCTCGCCGCGTGGCAGGCGAGCGGTGTCGACGGTATCAACCTGATGAACTACGAGATCCCCGGTTCGTACGAGGTCTTCATCGACCATGTGGTCCCGACGCTGCGGGAACGTGGCCTGATCCAGAGCGAGTACCGGCCGGGAACGTTGCGGCACAAGATCTTCGGCGAAGGGGATCGGCTGCCCGATCGTCATCCCGCGGCGCGGTACCGAGGCGCGTTCGGGAAGACGGCGGCCGACGAGGAGCTCGCGGGAGTTAACTGAGAAGCGCTGCGAGCCAGACGATTCCGTCTGGTGCTCCACGTGTGCGTGGGCGGTGTCGTCTGCGCGTGACCTCCACCTTCCCGCGCGACCTGTTCTTTCCGGCGTGGGATGGTCGTCGGTCGACACGCGGGAGGAAGCGGTCATGCGGGTGTGGATACGGTTGCGCTGGCTTCACCACTCACCTGATCTTGTGGATTTCCACTGCGCGGCGCCTGGTCCGCGTGTGTGATCGAACATACTTTCGATCCGCGGTTTCTGGGGGTGGCCGTCTTGACCGACACCGGCACGGTCGACGCTGTCGACGCACCCCGCCCCGACGCTGTGGAGTTGGTTGATCGGTTCCACGAGTTGATCGACAGGATACGGCAGGCGAATCTGACCGGGTTGTCCGATGCCTGAGGCCGAATACGTTGCCCGCGAGACCGAACGAGCCCGTTCCCGGTAACCAGCAGCTGGTGGAGATCGCGGTCCGTGACGTGCCCCGCAAGACCGGCAGACGCGACATCCTGCAGTACATGCAGGAAACACTGCGGATGACCCATCCGGGTCAACGCCGCGCCCAGGTGAAAGCAACCGCGACATTCACCGACCTGACCGGCCGGCCGCTCGAGCCCGAACTGCCCGCGCTGGCGGAAGCGTTTCGCCGACGGTCGGGTCGGCTCCGAGCATGTGCATGCGGTGATGGAAGTGGCGGAACAGATCCCCGCCGCGATCCTCCAAGATGTGAAAGCCGCCGCCGAACGCACCATGACCGAATACGCGTCATGGATGACCCTGACCGAGATCGACCGCGCCGGCGCGCAGTTGCTCGCCCACCTCGTCCCGGACGGCACCCTCACCGACACCGACGACCGTAAACGCCGACGGCGACTGCAGATCGACCGGCAACGCGCCGACGGCATGTCGAAACTGATCGGCCCGCCAACCCCCGAACTACGGGCGTTGTTGGGGACGTTTCTGGATTTCTGGGCCAGACCCGGGGATGATCAACCCCAACGATCCGGACTCACCGCGCGGCTCGACCGAGGACGCCGACCCCGACCAGCTCGCGGCGGCCGCCGAGCGGGATCTCCGCACCCCGGCGCAGATGCAGCACGACGCCCTGACGGCGCTGCTGAAAGCAGTGTTCGACGACGGCCTACTCGGCAAGGTCCATCGCGGGTTGCCGATGAACCGGATCATCAAATCCGACCTGCACGACCTCGTCCGCACCACCGGATACGCCATCAGCGCTGACGGCACGCTGATCCCGCGGGTCCACCGACATCGACAACCTCATCCAGACCTGCACCCGCCATCACCACATGGTCGGCGACCAACCCGGCCAGTACACCACCCGTATTGATCCGCACCGGACCCGACGCCGGCCGATGCTCCTGGCAGCTGAACGACGAGCCCGGGGCGCCACCCAACCCCGCACGCGTGAACCGACGACCCGACATCGGTCGACGATTCGGCGAAATCCTCACCCAGGTACGCAACGACATCCACAACCAACCCGAACCCGAGTTGCCCGCCGCTGCACCACACCCACTCGAGTTGACATACACCGACCGCCAAGACGCATCCCCGATCGAACTCGCCCTGTGCGCGGAACTACTCAACACCGCCTACCGGAACTAGAACACCGCAGCGCCGGACACGACATCACCCACGACATCACCCACGACATCACTCCGGGCGGCGACGTCGGGAGTTCAGGTCACCAACCCTTCGCGGCTCGTCGCTCACGCTCCTCGGACCGCAAGCAGCGGAAGGTGGCTGCGCGTGTGCTGCTCGCACATCCGCGAGGGATTCTGCACGCATTACGCCGACAAGTGCACCGGGTCAGAAGTAACCGTTCGCCGGCAGGGGAGTGTCGTTGACCAGCAGGTCGCCCAGTGCGATCGCCTTGTACGACGTCGGGTTGTGCAAGGTGACGGTCCGGACGTTCCGCCAGTGCCGGTCGAGGTTCTTTGCTCGACTCGCCGACGATGCACCGCCGACCTCGAAGAGATCGGCTGCGGCGCGCAGGCCGACACGGTCGACGTGGATCTTGACCCGGGCCGCGGCCGCCGATGCCTTGTGGAACAGATCTGGTTCGATAACCCCGCTGCGGGCCGGCGCGAACGCCTCCTCGATGGTCCGCGCGGCGTCGAGTACCGCGGCCCGTGCGACGTGGGCGGCGGCATCGATCTCGCCGACGGTCGCCAGCAGCACCGGGTCGTGGCTGGGTGATTCTACGGGAGCGTGATCGAAGGTTCTGGTGCGCGACCGCAGCAGGGACGTCGCATCGTCGGTCACCGACAACAGGATCCCGGTGATCAGCGCCTGCAGATAGAGCTGCAGGAACGGTCCGTCGTTGGCGACCGGTTCGGTGGACCCGCGGTCGGTGAACGACAGGATGTCCTCCGCCGTCACCGCAACATTCTCCAGACGAGTGGTGCCGGTCCCGGTACGGTGTTGTCCGATCCCGTCCCAGTCGTCGACGATGGTGACGCCCTCACGATCGACGGGCAGGACGATCCTCGCGACCTGACCGTCGTGGTCGCCGCCGCGCACCGTCGCGGTGACGGATACGTAGTCCGCGAAGGCGGTGCCGGTGCTGTAGAACTTGACCCCGGAGAGCACCCATCCGCCGTCGACGGCGCGGAGCTCGGTCTGGAACGACAACGAGCCGGCGTTGCCGGTGCGCTCGCTTGTCGCGTTGCCGAACACCTTCCCGGCGGCGATCTCGGTGACCCAACGGTCGCGCACCGGACCGGATGGGAAGCGGCGGATCTGTTCGACGAACCAGAAGTGCGCCCGGAGGATGTGCGCGACGATCGGATCGGCGCGCGCCAGCTCGATGAGGAACTCGAAGAACTCCGGCACACTTGCGCCATGCCCCGACTCGTCATCGAGAGTCAATGCGGTGTAGCCGGATTCGCTCAGCAGCCGGATCTGTGCGTGCGGGTCGTCGCCCTGGAGTTCGCGGGTTGCGGCGTCCGCGGCGATCTCGGACAGGACTGCGGCACGTTCCGTGATGACGCGAGTGAGGACGCTCATGCCGGCACCTCGGCTTTCGCTGCGAACGCGCCACGGTAGGCGGCTGCGGGATGGGTATCGGGGAGACGGTCCCGGCCGGTGAGCTTGCGGCGGGTCGTGCCGGGCGCATACTCCCGCTGGGCGAGTCCACGGTCGCGCAACACCGGCAGGATGTGCTCGGCGAACTCGATGTAGCTGCCCGGGATCGTCGCATTGATGACATTGATGCCGTCGACTCCGGCGTCGCGCCACTCGGCCAGACGGTCGGCGATCTGCTCGGGCGTGCCGACGACCCGACCGCTGCGGCTGCGCAGTTCGGCGAGGTCGCGGACGGTCGGTTCACGGTCGGGCACGGCCTCCCGCAGCCACAGCAGGGTGCTCTGCGTGCCTTCGGTCCTGATCTCGCCGATCGGGGTGTCGAGGTCATAGAAGCCCAGGTCGATGCCGAGGCCGCCGGCGGAATGGGCGATGATCGTGCTCGGGTCGATGAGCTCGTCGAGCTCTGCCGCCTTGCGACGTGCTTCTTCCTCCGTGCTCCCGACGACGAACGACAACCCCTGGAAGAAGTTGATGTCCTCCGGCGCGCGACCCGCCTCGACGGCGAGGCGGCGGGTGTCGTCGACGAGACCGCGCGCGGCCTGCGGGTTGGGGGACACGATGAACTGCGCCTCGGCATTACGGGCGGCGAACCGGCGCCCGGCCGGCGACGATCCGGCCTGGAACAGCACCGGGGTGCGCTGTGGGGACGGTGCCACCAGATGCGGGCCCTCGACGCGGTAGCGCTCGCCGACATGATGGATCTTGTGGACCTTGTCGAAGTCGGCGTGGATACCGGATTCCTTGTCCTGGATCAGGGCGCCGTCATCCCAGCTGCCCTCCCACAGCTTGTAGACCACGTCGACGTATTCCTCTGCCCACGCGTACCGGTCGTCGTGAGCGGTGATGCTGTCGTATCCGAAGTTGCGCCAGGCATTTCCGGAGAGACTGGTGACGATGTTCCACGCGATCCGGCCGTTCGAGGCGTGATCCAACGTGGACATCTTCCGCGCGAAGTCGAAGGGGTGCTCTTGCAGGATCGAGCTGGTGATCGCGATGCCAAGATTCTCTGTGTGCGAGGCGAGCGCGGACGCGAGCACGAGCGGGTCGTTGCTGGGGATCTGCAGTCCGGTGTCGACGAACTTCTTCCAGTCGCCTCGGTAGTCGTCGTACAGGCCGACCACATCGGCGAAGAAGATGAAGTCGAATGTTGCCTCTTCCAGGATCTTTGCGAGATCGATCCAGTGCTGCAGGGAGTTGAACTCCGTCTGCCGGGCGTCGGGCGCACGCCACGCACCATGCAGGATGTGCGAGGTGGTGTTCATGACAAACGCGGAGAACCGCAAGGGTTTTGGCTCAGACACGCCGATGACGGTACTCATCGCGGCCGATCCGTGTGTCGTTGCGCTCAGGGTGAATCCAACACCTGACGACGCCGGACGCGATCGCTACCGTTCGTCACGAACCGCGGGCCGACCGTGCGGTCTGAAATGCACGGTCTGATAGGTGCGTCTCCAGCACGTCGACGCCGGCGGAGAACTTTCCGTGACTGTCGATCAACGACTTTCGAATCCTAGGAGTACTTGGCGTGTTCAGTTCTGTCCGTTCCAGACGGACGCGAGCCCTGGTCGCGACGGGCCTGTCGGTGGCCGCGTTGCTCACCGCATGCGGGGAGCGGCCGGCCACCGGTGATGGCACCTCGCCCGGCGTGCCACCGGTTGCCGGTGAGTATCTCGACGGTGGTGTCATCGAGTACGGCCACGAGCAGGAGCCGCCGTGCATCCACGGCGGGTGGGTCCAGAACGCCTACCTGGCAAGACAATACCTCGACAACCTCGTCTCCCTCGACGACGACGGCACCCCGGTCCCGTGGCTGGCCACGAGCTGGGAGATCTCCCAGGACCGCAAGACCTACACCTTCCGTCTGAAGCCCGGGGTAAAGTTCACCGACGGCACGGACCTCGACGCCGCGGCGGTGAAGGAGAACTTCGACAGGTACCTCGATCCGGATGCGCCCAACGGCACCGTGATGGCCTACATCGGTCAGTACTACGACCGTGGCGAGGTCATCGACGAGCACACGTTCGCGCTTCATCTCAAGCGTCCGTACAGCCCGCTGCTGACGGTGCTCACGCAGGGCTACTTCGGAATTCAGTCGCCGACAGCACTGGCCCGCGGACCGAAGGAGAACTGCTCCAAACCCGTCGGCTCGGGACCGTTCGTCATCGAACGTTGGGACCGCAACCGCAGCATCACCTTCGTCCGCAACCCGCACTACAACTCGGCGCCGGCAAACGCCAAGCACCAGGGTCCGGCCTACGTCGAGAAGGTGATCTGGAAATTCCTCAAGGACCCGGTGCTGCGATACGGCTCGCTCACCAGTGGGTCGTCGGACGTCATCTACAACGTCCCGCCGATCAACTGGGCCGACGCGACAACGCGCTTCCAGACCAAGCAATACGTGACCCCGGGGCGGCCGAACGCGATCACCCTCAACGTCGAACACGCCCCGTTCGACGACGTCCGGGTGCGTCAGGCGTTCGCCTACTCAGCCGACCGCGAGAAGGCAGTCGAGACCGCGTTTCTCGGTGTGGTGCCGTTCAATTCGAACGGCGCGCTGAGCCAGAGCACCCCCGACTACGATCCGGACGCCGGCGCCTACGAGCGTGACCCGGACAAGGCCAACGCGCTGCTCGACGAGGCGGGCTGGACGTCGCGGGACTCCGACGGCATCCGCACCAAGGATGGCCGACGGCTCACCGCACGGATCGTCTACGCCGCCGACGCCATCGTCGGCCCGGAGGGGGCTGCGATCCTGCAGGACATCGCCTATCAGGCACGCGAGGTCGGCTTCGACATCGAACTCGTGCCGGCGACCCAGAGCGAGTACTTCGGCGGCAACTACGCCAAGCCGCACACCTACGACGCGTACGTCGGCTACTGGACGAGTCCCACCCCGGGCCTGCTGTACATCAACTGGCGTCAGCGACTCGAGGATTCACCCAACCCCCACAACACGGCGTACTACAACGACCCGGTGCTGCAGGGATTCATCGAGAAGGCCAACAGTTCGCCGGACCCGACCGAACAGCGGGAGTACTACCGCCGGGCACAGCAGCTCATCGGTGAGAAGGCGCTGTCCATCGGGCTGTACACGCAGACCACGTCGATCGCGGTCCATCCGAAGCTGCACGACGTGTGGGTCGAGAAATCCCAAGGCGAACCGGTGTTCGCGGATGCGAGGTTTGTGCGATGACCATCCAGGCCGACAAGACGACGACCGCGCCCGTCGACGAGGTCGCCGATCGGCCGGCGCACCGCCGGCGGATCGGCGCGGCGACGTGGTCACGGTGGCTCGGCAAAGTCGGTTCGGCCGTGTTCGTGCTGTGGGCGGCGGCGACCATCACGTTCCTGCTGCAGGTCCTCGCGCCAGGTGACCGGGCGACGCTGCTGCTCAACCTGTCGTCCGGGGAGAGTCGGGAACGCACACCCGACGAGACCGGTCCGGTGAACGAGCAGTACGGGTTCACCGACCCGATCTGGGATCAGTACCTGAACTATCTGCGGGGGCTGCTGAAAGGCGACCTGGGCACCTCGTACCAGCTGAGCGAACCCGTCACCGACGTGATCGCCGCACAGCTCGGGCCGACCCTTGTGCTGACCTTCAGCGCACTGGTCGTCGCCTGGCTGCTCGTGCTGGTCACCACCACGCTGACGGCGGGTCGTCGTGGTCCGGTCGGCGCGTTCGGCGCCCTGCTGGAGACCGTCAGCGCCGGCCTCCCGCAGTACTGGCTCGGATCGATCCTGCTCGTGGTCTTCGCGATCGACCTGGCCTGGTTCCCGGTGGAGAGCGGGAATTCCCTGCGAGGTCTCGTCCTGCCGGTATTGACGCTGGCGATCCCGCTGGCCGGTTTCCTCGGCAGCATCGCGCGCGACGAGTTCGCCCGCGCGCTCGACCAGCCGTTCGTGCTCACCGCCCGTAGCCGAGGACTCGGTGACCTGTCGGTGCGCGCCCGACATGTGTTGCGGCACTCGGTGCTCCCCGCGATCACCGTGTCGGGATGGGCGATGGGCGCACTGCTGTCGGGTGCGGTGATCGCCGAGACGGTCTTCGCACGCGCCGGTATCGGCCAGACGCTCGTGGCCGCCGCGAGTGCCCGTGACGTTCCGCTCGTGAGCGGCATCGTCGTGCTGGTGGCCGCGATCTACACCGTCGCCAATCTGCTGGTCGACTTCCTCTACACCGTCATCGACCCCCGGATCGAGGTGCCATGACCATCCAAGAACCATCCGCGCCGGCCCCGGAGATCAAGACCTCTCGGAGCACCGTCACCGCGTTGCCGGAGACGCCGCGCCGTCGGTCGGTCCCGCCCACCGTCATCGCCGCGCTCGTCGTTCTCCTGTTGCTGCTGATCGCGGTCGTCGCACCCGGAGCGCTCGCGCCCCACGATCCGCTCGCGATCGACCTCGACGCGACGCTGTCGCCGCCCACCTGGGCACATCCCTTCGGCACCGACCTGTCGGGGCGAGATCTGTTGAGCCGCGTCATCTTCGGAACGCGGCAGTCCCTCGCAATCGGCCTGGGTGCGGTGACCGTGGCCCTCGTCATCGCGGTGGTGCTCGGCATCGCCGCCGGATTGTCGGGTCGCCTCGCCCAGGCGTTGTCCAATCGATGGATCGATGTCTTGTTCGCCTTCCCGACGATCCTGCTCGGCCTCCTGCTGACGTCGGTCTTCGGTCCCGGGCGCAGCACGCTGATCCTCGCGATCGGTATCGGCATCGCACCTGGCTACGCGCGGATCATCCGCGGACAGGTGCTGGCGGTCCGCAACTCCGCCTACATCGAGGCGGCCACCGCCCTCGGACACTCGCGGACGCGAATCCTGGTGCAACACATCGCCCCGAACGCTCTACGGCCGATGATCGTGACCGCGACACTCGGCATCGGGCAGGCGATCATCTGGGCGTCGGGCCTGGCCTACCTCGGTCTGGGCGTCGCGCCTCCGTCGCCGGAGTGGGGTGCGCTGCTTGACGCCGGCCGCACCTACATCACCGTGGCGTGGTGGCTGGAGATCTTTCCCGGCCTCGTCATCGTGATCACCGCGCTGGCATTCACCACCGTGGGCCGCCACCTCGGCGCCCGACTGGAAGGAACCACCCGATGACCGCAGTCGCCACCACTGCCACGGACACCACTGCCACCGTGGACGTCACCGGCGCCGAGGCGCCATTGGCCGAGATCCGGGACCTGCACGTGTCGTTCGGCGACCGCGAGGTCGTCAAGGGCGTGTCGTTCGCGGTGAACGCCGGAGAATGCCTCGCGATCGTCGGTGAGTCCGGATCTGGGAAGTCGGTGACGGCCCGGACCCTCATCGGGCTCACCGGTGAGGGTGCACGGATCGGGGCCGAGGCGATCGACTTCGCCGGGCGGTCCCTGCTCGGATACACCGATCGGGACTGGCGGCGACTCCGCGGCCGCGAGATCGGTTTCGTCCTCCAGGACGCGCTGGTGTCCCTGGATCAGCTCCGGACCGTCGGGAGCGAGATCGGGGAGTCGCTGACCGCGCACGCACGGCTCGACGGGGGCCTGCTCCGCCGGGGTGGGCTCCGGCGCGCCGAGCGTGAGGAGAGGGTCGTCGAGCTGTTGGACCTGGTCGGCGTGCCCGAACCCCGGGTACGCGCCCGGCAACGGCCGCACGAACTCTCCGGCGGTCTGCGGCAGCGCGCGCTCATCGCGTCGGCGCTCGCCCAGGACCCGAAGTTGCTCATCGCCGACGAACCCACCACCGCGCTCGACGCGACGGTGCAGGCGCAGATCCTCGACGTCCTCGGCGAGGCGAAGGCCCGTGGCAACGGCGTCATCCTGATCTCCCACGATCTCGCCGTGGTCGGCCGGCTCGCCGATCGTGTCGCCGTCATGCGGCAGGGCGAGATCGTCGAACACGGCGCCACCCGCGACGTCCTGCGCCGGCCGCAGCACGAGTACACCAAGGGGCTGCTCGCGTCCGTGCCGTCGCGGACCTCCAAAGGCACCCTGCTCAGCAGCGGTGAGACACTGCCGGAACCGCCGGTGGCGTCCGATCCGGGTGCCACCCCGGCGCTGCGGGTGCGCGATCTCCGCAAGTCGTTCGAGGGAAAGAACAGAACGTCACGTCCGGCGGTGCGTGGCGTGAGTTTCGACGTGCTGCCGGGAAAGACGCTCGGCATCGTCGGCGAGTCGGGTTCGGGCAAGACCACCACCGCGCGCATGATCCTCGGACTCACCGAACCCGACTCCGGGACGGTCGAACTCAACGGCCGGCCGTGGAGTTCGTTGCGCGACAGCGAACGTCGGGCGAACCGGCACCAGATCTCGGTCATCTACCAGGACCCGCTGAGCTCGTTCGATCCCCGCTGGAATGTCGAACGCATCCTGCGAGACAGTCTGCGGTCACGTGACCTCCGGGGTAAGGCGCTCGACGAGCGGATCTCCGAGCTCCTGGACGATGTCGGCCTGTCGGATGCCTTCCGCAAGCGTCACCCACTGCACCTGTCCGGCGGCCAGCGGCAGCGTGTCGCGATCGCTCGTGCGCTGGCGCCCGAGCCGTCGGTGATCGTGTGCGACGAACCGGTGTCGGCCCTCGACGTGTCGATCCAGGCGCGCATCCTCGACCTGCTCGCCATGCTGCAGGTGGAGACCGGGGTGTCGCTCGTGTTCATCTCGCACGATCTCGGCGTGATCCATCACGTCGCCGACGACATCCTGGTGATGCGCGGGGGAGAGGTCGTCGAATACGGTGAGGCCGATCGCGTCTTCGGGCGCCCCGAGCACCCCTACACACGCGAATTGCTCGCCGCGGTGCCCAGGGTCGAGACCGAGGCGCTCACCGGCTGACGACCCGGACGGTGAGTCCGACGCCGGCCGCTCGCGACATCGTGTGGCCCACGCAACGGAATAGGCGCGGCCGTCGGGATGTTGCCCACACCATGACTGCCAAAGCCGAGTTGAGCCCCGAGGGCTGGGTCCGCGACCAGACCCAGAAGATCCTCGAAACAGGAACCACCGACGGCGTCGAGGTGATGGGTCGCCCGATCGTCCTGTTCACCGTCACCGGAGCCAAGACCGGCAAGAAGCGCTACGTCCCGCTCATGCGCGTCGAGGAGAACGGCAAGTACGCCATGGTCGCGTCGAAGGGCGGCGCCCCCGAACATCCGGTGTGGTACCACAACGTGAAGGCGAACCCGCAGGTCACGGTGCAGGACGGCACCGAGGTCAAGGAGTTGACCGCTCGCGAGATCAGCGGCGAGGAGCGCGAGCACTGGTGGAAGCTCGCCGTCGAGGCTTACCCGCCCTACGCGGAGTACCAGACCAAGACCGATCGGCAGATCCCGGTGTTCGTCCTCGAATGATCCTTCTGCGGCCCGCAGACGCGAGAGCCCCCGGCGAATTCATCGTCGGGGGCTTTCGCGTCCGAGACGACCGGGCGTGGGCGCGCAACGCCCGGCTCTCACGCGAAGCGGATGTTCATCGTCGCCAGGCCGAAGACCTTGCGGCCGCCGGACTTGGCGGTGATGAGCACGACGCCGGTACGGGTGTCGGGGTCGAGTGACTTGATCCGGCCGCTGAACTCGATCTCACCGCCCGCATCGGCCGACACCGGCACCGTCTGTGACAGGCGCACCGCGTAGCGGGTCACCGCGCCCGGGTCGCCCGACCACTCCGACACGAACGCGGCGCCGAGACCCATCGTGAGCATGCCGTGCGCGATCACATCGGGCAGTCCGGCCAGCTTCGCGATGGCCTCGTCCCAGTGGATGGGGTTGGCGTCGCCCGCGACACCGCCGTAGTTGACCAGGTCACCGCGCGAGATACGGGCGGTGTGCACGGGCAGTTCGTCGCCCACCGACAGCTCGTCGAAGGAGCGCGCACCGGATGCGCGGGCCGCGCCGTCGGCGACGCGGACCTCGCCCTCGGGGCGGACGGTCTTCTCGTAGAGGTGATGGGTGTCGTCGTGGCTGAAGATGTTGACGTCGTGCATCATCACCTTCCGCACGGCGGGGCCGAGCTGGGGATCGACCTCTTCGGCCGTCACGCCGACGACCGTGGTGTGCATCGTGTGCACCTTCTCGCCGTTCGCGTCGGTCATCGTGTTGGTCACGGTGATCAGCTCGCGGCCGGCGACCTTGCGCACGTTCGACAGCTCGACGTCGGTCACCAGTTCGTCACCGGCGACGATCGGGCGGTGCTGCTCGAAGACCTGCTCGGTCTGGACGTAGGTGTCGTAGCCGACTATCACCGACTCGAACAATTCGCGGTTGGCCGCCATCGCCGGGATCGACGTGAACGTCAGCGGCGCGACGAGACCGGAATAGCCAAGAGCCGCAGCAGCTTCGGGCTCCCAGTGGGCAGGGTGGTAGTCCTGGACGGCCCGGGCGTATTCGCGGACCTTCTCGCGTCCCACTTCGTACGCGCCGTCGAGGACGTAGTAGTGCCCGACGCGCTCGGCGAGGTCGGGGACCTCAGTGGGCGACGTCGGGGCGGTGGTCGGGGGTTGCGTCATTCCGTTCACGCTAATCGTGCCGGGTCCGACCGCAAAACCCGAGGTGGCGTTTCCGTCACTTTGTTCGGCGAAGCACCGGTGATCATCGCCGCAGGCCCTTGCCGTGCGCGAACTCCGCGGGACGCCCCGACGACTGCCAGCGGTGCCAGTTCTCGCGGTGGCGGCACATCGCCTTCTCGTGCAACCGCCGGAACCCGGGCGACACCCGGCGCAGAGTCTCCGCTGCCATGACGAGCGGCCATCGCAGCACGATCAGCGCGATGCCGGGCAGGGGATTGGGCATTCGGTAGCGGATCCGCGTCGTCGGCATCATGTAGATCGTCGAGTAGGCGGCGTACATCATCGAGTTGTACCTACCGCGGAGCCGTTCGAGGCCGGTCGCGTCCGCATTGGCGAAGGCGGCCGGGAACGACTCGATGAGCTCGGCGCCGTCCTTGCCGGAGTCGTGGCTGCGGGTCGAATTCACGAACGCGAGCAGGCGCAGCGCGTCGGCGATGGTCTCCGGATACCACTGGGTGCGCACGCCGAGGAGGTGTCCGAGGTAGCGCTGGTAGTGCAGCAGGACGCGGATCTCGCGCGGAGTGGTCTGCACACCGGTCAGCCACAGGGCGAGCGCCGGGACGACGCTCCCGCCGAGCAGCGTGAGCAGCTGATACGACTGGCTGATCGGCTCGCCCCAGCGCTCGCGATCCCATTCGGGATGCTCGGCGACGGTCCGTCGCACCCACACGTGCATGACCCGGACGCGCATCGCGGTCGCACGTCCCGCCGAACCCGGGGTCAGCAGGGCGCCCGGTTGCGAGACGTCGATCCAGAACCTCGCGGTCTCCAGGAACCGGCGCAGTGCGTTGTCCCCGGCGTATCCGCCGGCCAGCGACAACGGTTTCGCGACGGCCGCCTCGGTGTACATCTCGAGGGTTTCGCCGCCGGCGACGCTGAACAGAAAGGTGCCCCAGCGTCGCCAGATCTCCTCACCCTCGGCGATGAGTTTCGGGTCGACCCAGTCGGGCACCGTCTCGAATTCCTCGAACAGTTCGACCAGCGCCGGCGGCGGGTTCTCGACGCTGTCGAGCCCGTCGGTGAGTGCCTTGTCCAGGAGTGCGCGGGCTGGTTCTGGGCCGAGGGCGCCGTAGACCTCGTCGACGAAGCGCTCGGCGACCGGGTCGGTACGGAACATGTCCTCGGCGAAGCCCCGCAGGTGCTCCGGTTCGGGGAACAGGTCCTTACCGGTGAGCTTGCGAGCCGCGGAGCGGGCGAGTCTCAGTGCCCGGTTCGACATCGCGGCGTCGTAGGCGACGGCGGTCGGGAAGGGCGGCGTGCCCGGGTCGGCGGCCGGTTGCTGTCCCGACGACGGCTTGTTCGACGACGGCTTGTTCGACGGCGGCTCGTTCGACGGCGGTGTCTGGCTCGGCAGCATCGTGGACACGGTTACCCCCAACGGTTGACGTCCGGCTCGGCTGGTGTTCGATGAGACGGATTCCTTCCTGTGTATCACTTGCTTGGCTGGGTGTCACCACGCCCATGACCTCGAGTGGGGTCGAGGTCGCATCGTGGGTCACCCGCCTCACCCACGCCGGCCCGCGGTTGAGCGCACGCTTCCGGCCGACCTTCGCGAGCACTTTGTCAACAGCGGACATCTCGGTGGCCGCGTCGCCGCATTGACGCAATCCTCACCCCGACGACCGCTGCCGGCCACCCGCCGAATTCGACTGGCGCGGCGTTGTCGCCGCCGGTCGAGATGGTGTGACCGCCGGGCTGGACACCCCACCTGACACCGTTGGCCGCAGTCGCAGTCGCAGTCGCAGTCGCGCTCGCAGCCACGGTCGGGCGCGAGCGCGACGGGGCCGCTCTCGCAGTCATTCTTGGCAAATGGGTGGTGTGGCACACTGCATGAGCATTCGATGGCCGAACATCGGGTTGTCTGCAGCCGCGCGGACGCGGTGGCCCTTGGTGGGTGGGCCGGGGGCAGTTCTTGTTGGCGCGCTGAGTGTTTCGTTCTGTCGCGCGGCGATTGTCCGTGCCTTCGGCGCTGTGCGTGGTGTTTCGACCTGGCGGCTCGGGGTCACGTGGTGGTGCAAGATCGGGGCGGAGGCTGCGGCCTATCACGTACTGGCATTCGAAATGGTCGAACCGCACCACTACCCATTCGTCTCTTCGGACGAGGCAGGCGCCATACGATGGCGTGCTGCGCTGGACACCCGGCTGGGCGATCAGACGTTCGGCTTCGCGGAAACCGTTGGAACCGTGAGAGATCCGGGGGAGTTCATGAGTAGGTCGCCTGCCATGAAGACATCGATGGCAGTGGCTTTCGTTGCTTCCACGGTCTTGGCCGGGTGCGGCGGCGCGCCAGGTGCCGACAGGGTCGCCGACGGCGCCGCATCGCCGTCGTCTTCGCCACCGGGTCCGGCGGGGTATGAGTATGTGGCGTCCGATGTAGATGCCATCGTCGACGGTGCGCCGGTCCGGCTGAGGCACTTCCCGTTTTCCATCGGTGCCAAAGTGGTGGAAGCACGGCTGTCATCGACATTGGGCGACGGGTGCACCGAAGGCGGCGCAGACGTCGAGGATCAGTTCATTGTCTTACCGCGTGATGGCTGCACATTCGAGCGAAAGTACGATGCCGCTCGGCGTGCTGGTGCATCCGGTCTCGTGATCACATCCTCTGACCCGCTCCCAGATGGGCGCCGGTAGACCCCGCCGATCGACCTGACAACCATCCCCATGCTGGTGACCGACGACCAGGACTTCGTGCGGCGACTCGTGAACGGAGCTTCGTCGACCGTGAGTTTTGATGCTTCGGTCAGACAGACACCTGCCGGATGATGGTCGAATTCTCTTCGGAGAGCACGATCCGAAGTGAGACCATCGGCCTGCTCGGGCAGCGTCGGGCCTGCCAGGTCGGGACCGTGCTCCGGCGCTTCGAGGGTGCCGCCCGGGTGGGATGGTCAGTCGAACAACCGCCGGAACACATTCGTCTCGGCGAGATCGATGATCTCGTCGCCACGACCGGACAACACCGTTCGTAGCGCGTACAGCGTGAAGCCCTTCGCCTGCGCCGCCGTGACGGTCGGCGGGATCGACAACTCCTGGCGGGCGGTGGTCACGTCGAGCAGTGCCGGGCCGTCGTGGGCGAGGAACCCGTCGATGGCGGCGGGCAGATCGTCGGGCCGCTCGATCTTGCGGCCCCACAGACCCACGGATTCGGCGAGCCGCGCGAAATCCGGGTTCTCCAGGTTGGTTCCGTAGTTGACGAACCCGGCCGCCTTCATCTCCACCTCGACGAAGTTCAGCGATGAGTTGTCGAAGACGACGATCTTCACCGGCAGCTTGTTTTGCGTGAGCGTCAGCAGCTCGCCGAGGAGCATCGCGAGTCCGCCGTCGCCGGCGAGGGCGATGACCTGACGGCCGGTAAACGCCGACTGCGCACCGATCGCCTGGGACACCGCGTTCGACATCGACCCGTGTGTGAACGACCCGATCAGACGGCGTGAACCGTTCATCTTCAGGTATCGCGCGGCCCACACCACCGGCGAGCCGACGTCGGGGATGAAAACGGCGTCGTCACTGGCCTTTTCGCTGATCAGGCGAGTGAGGTACTGCGGGTGGATCGGGGTTCTGTTGCGGTCGTTGTCGGCGAGGTCGTCCAGGCGTCGACGTGCCTTCGTGTAGTGGGCGAGTGAGGTGTCGAGATGTTCGGGATCGCGTCCGCCGGCGATCAGGGGCAGCAGCGCGTGCACCGTGTCGCCGACGTCTCCCACCAGAGGGACGTCGACCGGGCAGCGCCGACCGATCTGCTCGCCGCGGATGTCGACCTGGATGATCGTCGCCTTCGACGGAAAGAACTGCTGGTACGGGAAGTCCGTGCCCAGCATGAGCAGCGTGTCGCATTTCTCGATCGCGCGGTACCCCGACGAGAAGCCCAGCAATCCGGTCATTCCGACGTCGTAGGGGTTGTCGTACTCGATGAACTCCTTGCCGCGCAGGGCGTGCACGATCGGCGCCTGGAGGACTCGGGCGAGTTCGACGACCTCGTCGTGGGCTCCCGCGACGCCGGCCCCGGCGAGTATCGTGACGCGCTGCGCGGCGTTCAAAGTGTCGGCGGCACGGGACAACTCGGCATCGGTGGGACGGACGATCCGCGGGATCTTCCGGATGGGTGCGCCGGAACGGCGTTTCGGGCACGGTTTGAGGAACAGTTCGCCGGGGATCACGAGCACCGCGACATCGCGTCGTTCGACGGCGGTGCGGAGCGCGACGTCGAGGAGGCGTGGCAGTTGATCCGGGGTGCTGATCATCTCGCAGAACGCGCTGCACTCGCGGAACAGCTGTTCGGGGTGGGTCTCCTGGAAGTATCCGCTGCCGATCTCCGGTCCGGGGATGTGTGCTGCGATCGCCAGGACCGGCACCCGGCTGCGGTGGGCGTCGAAGAGGCCGTTGATCAGGTGGAGATTGCCGGGCCCGCAACTGCCCACACAGACCGCGAGTTCGCCGGTCAGGGCGGCTTCCGCGGAGGCGGCGAAGGCCGCGGCCTCCTCGTGTCGCACGTGCTGCCAGGCGATGGCATCGGTGGTCCGCAGAGCGTCCGTGAGACCGTTCAGTGAGTCGCCGGGAATCCCGTAGGCCCGCCGCACCCCCGCACGGTCGAGTTCTTCGACAATCCTCTCGGCAACAGTTGTCGACATGGCGATCCGTTCGGTCGAGTCGGGCTGTGATGCCGACTATAGCCACGATCGGCCCGTCGGCGACCAGCTTTGACCGTCGCTCGACCTGAGCGTCCACACGGCGGCGTGTGTGGCCGGTGGACGGAATCCGTCCACGCGAGAGCGTTCATGCCGCAGCGTACATGCGACAGCGCGGTGAACCACTGCGGGAACTCGGTTTCCGCATCGGCCGCCTCGGTGAACACAACCCACGTATGGTCCACCTCGAGGCCTGCGCATGGTCGAACTCGCCGTGCGACGCGGCTCCGGCGACACGTGGGTGCGCAATCGTCACCCGCGGCGCGGCCTCTCGTCGCCGGTTGCGGCGCAGGCCGTGGGTGGGGAACCGCTGCGGCCGGTCCCGGGCTGCGGTGACACTGGATCGACGCTGCGCGAGGCGATCTCGATTCCCTCCGGTTGGCCTCCGGGGGCGGGGTCAGCCCGCCCGGGAGCCGGAATCCGAGTCGTCGGACACCGGCAGTCTGTGCACCGGCGTGCGTCCGCTGAGATGCATCAGGATGTCGCGGATCGGGGCTTCGACCACGCGGTCGGCACCGACCTCGAAATCGACGTCGGTGGCCACGAATCGCAGGCCACGGTTGCGGCGTCGGGCGAAGAACGGGAAGGCGACATCCCAGATCTCCCGTGCCGCGGTGGCCGCGGCGTCGACCGGCATCGGTCGGTCGATCGCGAGCGGGACCGCGATGTCCTGGCCGTGCAACAGCGCGTCGATGAGTGGCGCGCGCTCGTTGGTGCCGAACGGGTGACGTCGTGACCCGACCATTCGGCGCAGCTTGTCCGCGGCCTCGTCGGGTGGGGTCTGATCGCGGATCGCCATCTCGCGGATCATCGTGTTGAAACGGAAGCCGTAGCGGACCGCGGCCGCGAGAACGTCACGCGCGTTCGCGTGCGATTGCGTGAGGTGGACCGCCACGTCCCGGATCGTCCATCCCGCGCACGACGACGGCGTCGCGAGCTGCTCGAAGGTGAGGGATTCGATGAGGTCGGCCAGGTCGATCCGCTCGCGGTCGATGTGGCGCCAGAGGGTGTCGGTGTCCACGGCCGCCTCCCGTCGCAGTTCGTCAGGATGCCTGACTATATTAGTCAGGGTTCCGTACTAAAGTCAACGGCATGAGCGACGATCGACCACCGCTGGGTGTGCTGATGTTCGTGGCACACCGGTACCTCGAGCGGCGGGTGATGGCCCGCCTCGCCGCGGAGGGCGCCGACGACATCACCCTCGCGCAGGCGCGGGTCATGCAGCGTCTCGCCCCGGAACCGATGCGGCTGACCGACCTGGCCGAACAGGCCGGGGTGACCAAGCAGACGGCCGGTGGCATCGTGGACCAGCTCGAGTCCGCGGGCTACCTGCTGCGGGTGGCCGACCCGTCGGACCGTCGGGCGCGGCTGGTCACCCTCAGTGAGCGCGGGATCGAATTGTGTGTGCGCGCGGCCGACGAGGTCGAGCAGATAGAAGGAGAGTGGCGAGCGCATCTGGGCGACGACGACTTCGCCGCGCTGGAGAAGACGATGACCCGGCTCCGCGAGATCACCGACCCCTACCGCTGAACCCGCTCCACGGGCTGGCGCAGGATCGTCCGCAGTCTGTCCGGGGTGACGTTGCGGAAATCGCTGAAGTAGATCTCGTGGTGACGCCCCGTCATGCGTAAACCATTGTCGGGGATGAACTCCTCGTGCATGCGGGCCAGGATCGGGCCCTCGTCGTCGAACGACCCGAGGTGAAGTGTCTGCACGCAGAGGCCCTCATCGATCTCCTCGACGCGGAGGTCGTCGATGCGCGGCGGCGCCTTCTTCGCGCCGACCTTGGCGATGGTCGTGGCTACGAGCTCGTCGTCGATCCACTCCGGCACGAACAGGAGCAGCGTCCAGTTCCACCGTGACTTGTCACGCGCCCCGGTGAACACCGACATGTCCGGGGCCCACCACTGACCCTCGAGCGGCGGCACCACGTAGTCGCGGCCGAGTTCGCGTTTGCTCGCGAACTTGAGTCCGTAGGCGACGGGATAGAGGGTCTCGACGGCGGCCGCGAATTCGGGTGAGTCGTTGGGATCGCCGCTGCCGTCGATCATCAGATACCGCATCGGCGGCACCTCGAGGATGCGGAACTCGCCGCGTCTCGCCTGATAGCTGTCGAGTGTCTTCTTCAGATCGACCTTGTTGCTCATGGTGATACGCCCTTCGGTCCCGGCAAGGATGCCGCGGGTCTCAGCCGTCCTGTGCGTCGAGCTTCGCCGCGACGTCGGCGGGAAAACCGCCGGTGGCGATGGGACCCCAGTGGGTCGGGGTGATCCGGATCAGCGACTTGCCCTGCAGGCGCATCGCCGCCCGGTACTCGTCCCAGTCCGGATGCTCGCCGGCGATCGAGCGGTAGTAGTCGACGAGGGCGTCCTCGGCTTCGGGCATGTCGAGGACCTCTGCGTCGCCATCGACCTGCACCCAGGCGCCGTTGAACTCGTCGGAGAGCACAACGACGTTCGCCACCGGGGTCCGGCGCACGTTGGTCGCCTTGGCCCGGGCGGGGTAGGTGGAGATGACGATGCGGCCCTCGTCGTCGACGCCGCCGGTCACCGGCGACATCTGCGGACGTCCGTCGGAACGGACGGTGCTCAGGATCATCTGATGGCGCGGCCGGATGAACTCCACCAGTCCGGCGCGGTCGACGGTATCGGCTCTCGCAACGGTTCTCGCCATGCCGCCGACCTTACGCGCGATGGGCGAGCAGTGGCGCGACCGGGTAGATGTCGTGTGCCGACGCCACTTTCGTCGCGATCGCGGTGTCCCGGTCCATGAGGGAGAAGCCGCCCGCGGCCGGGCGTTCGGGCACGGTGTCCCCGGAGTCGACGATCGTCCACGCGGATCCGGCGTCGGCGAGCGACCGGTGCTTGGTGGAGTAGTACTCCGGCATCGGCACGACGGCCACGCCGGAATCACCTGCGGCCGCGGCCAGCAGATGCGGATGGAACCGTGTGCTGATCCACGTGTCGCCGGCCCCGGCGGGCAGACCGTGGTACCAGATGTCTCGGAAGCCGAGGACCCGTCTGCCCTCGAGCCGGGAGCCGAGGCGATGCGGGATCGTGTAGTCGTGACCGGGGATCCCCTCGACGACGGTCACCGCCGAACCCGGGACCTCCCAGGCGTCGAGCGTCGCGCGCACGAATTCGGTGAGCGCGTCCAGACCGGTTCCGGTGGGACCACGGAACTTCTCGGTGAGGTCCGACTGCAGGCACAGCACCACACCGGGTTCCCGCTCACCGGGCGGGTCCACGCGATACAGCGGCGGCTGCGGCCGATGCAGCGCGAGCCAGGCGTCGTCACCAGAGTGACGGACGTTGCCGGCCGTGGCGTGCACGTCGCCGAGCGCCTGCGCCGACGCTGTGTCCCGTACGTCGACGACGTCGAACGCCCGCAGCGCGGCGGTCAGCGCGGACCAGGCGGGTTCCTCGACCGTCGGGACCAGTCCCTGTCCGGTCGCCACCAGGCGTGCCCCGGTGGTCCGGGCGACGGCCTCGGCCGCCACGAACAACGAGACATGGTGCGGCCACACGGTGTTGACGTATCCGCCGCCGAGAAGGTGGATCGTGGTCGCGGTGGCGAGCAGGTCGATCCCGACCGCGAGCCGAGGTGCGATACCGGAGTCGACGGCCGCGCGCGCCACCCACGACCACGGGTCGCCAGGCTCGGCGTCCTTGGCGTAATCGGTGAGCTGCCAGAGCGTGTCGACGACGATCATCTTCGGATGTGCGTCGCGCAGCAGCGCATTCGCCGACCCGGGGCTGTGACAGTCGAGCACGACCGTCGCGTTCGGTCGGATGCGGGCCAGATGCCGCAGCCACGTGCGGGCGATGATCTCGTCGCCGTAGTTGGGGTGCCCGGTGGGGGCAACGAGGTAGATCACCTCGCCGGCCCCCAGCGACCGCCCGACATACGAGTCGTCGACGCGGCGTCGAGCCGACGAGTTCACCCGGCCGGCCAGCGACCGGACCCGCCCCACCTGCACCCATCTGGTCATGCGGTGAGCCTACGGTGGCCGCAGCCCGTCGGACCCGGATGGTTCGTCCGGTGTGACCTGCTCAACTCGCTCCCGGTCTACGCGAACGTCGACTCGAGGTAGGTCAGTGCCGCACGGGTGTCACCGAGCGGGCCGCGGTACCCGATGTAACCGTCCGGACGGATCACGAAGATCGCCGATCCGTCAGGTCGGTATCCGGCCTCGAAGAGTCGCTCGGAGTCACGCAGCAACGGGATCTCGATGCTGCCGACCTGAGCGGTGGGCGCGGCGACCACGTGGACCGTCATGCGGCCACGGGCGGCGGCGACGATGTCGTCGGCCAGTGCCTCCAGGCACGGAACGTCCTCGGGACCCGCGGACGCGTCGGCGTAGAGGATCAGCGCATGGTCGACGCCGCCGAGCAGCGAGAACAGGCGCAGCGGGTGGTTGACCGATTCGCGCGTGAGTCCTGCTGCGTCCGGGGCGCGTTCACCGGCACGCGGCGCGGCCGCGACGGATGGGATCGCGGACCCGGCGGCCAGCGGGCTGTCGGCATAGGAGATCAGCAACTGCGCCTCACGACGCATGATGAACCCGATGTCGTTCGAGTCGGCGCCGATGCCCTCCCGTGCATCGCGGACGGTCCGGCCGACGACCTCCTCGCCGACCGGCCGGCGTTCGAGATCGTAGGTGTCGAGCAGCCCCGGCGCGGCATTACCGGCGACGGCGAGACCGAGCTTCCATGCGAGATTGTGCGCATCCTGGATGCCGGTGTTCATGCCCTGTGCCCCGGTCGGCGGGTGGATGTGCGCGGCGTCGCCGGCGACGAACACCCGTCCGCGGCCGTAGGAGTCGACGATCCGGTGGCTGATGCGGAAGACCGACGACCACCTCAGGTCGGAGACGGTTGCGGGTTCGGGGGCCAACCGGTCGACGACCGCCTGGATGTGGGACAGATCCGGTTTTCGTGGCCCCTCGAAGCCGTGCGCGACACCGTCCCCGGAGGAATCGGGTTCCGCGGCCAGTTCGTCGGGCACGAACATCGACATCCGGTACCGGCCCCGGCCGGGCAACGGGATCGCCACCAGCAGGTCGTCGGTGGTGCCGTCGTCCTTCTGATGCATCGCGCGGACCGCGTAGCCGCGCGGCATGGACCAGTCCACCACCACGTCGCCGAGCATGTACTGCTCCGGGAACGCACCGCCCTCGAACGTCAGGCCGAGCCCCTTGCGCACCGTGCTGTGCGCGCCGTCTGCCCCGACCAGATAGCGGGCGCGGGCGGTGGTCGACCGTCCGTCGAGATCGGTGAGCGTGACCGTCACGCCGTCGTCGTCCTGGTCGAACGCCGTCACGCGGACGCCGCGCTCGATGGGTGTGTCGAAGTCGTCGAGCCGGTCGCGCAGCACCTGCTCGGTGGCGTACTGCGGTACCAGATGGAAGCGATACGGGACGTCGTCCGGCAGCGACAGGTCGAAGCGCGACACCTGTTCGCCGTTGACGTAGATCAGCTGTCCGCGCATCTCCAGGCCCGCGTCGAGGATCGGTTCGATGATCCCCATGCTCTCGAACACCTCGAGCGTACGGGGCTGGATGCCAATGGCTTTCGCGTACTGCGGTGGTTCGAGCCGCGGATCGACGATCCGCACCCCGACGCCCCGGCGCCGCAATTCGATGGCTGCGGTGAGTCCGATCGGGCCGGCGCCCGCGATCAGTACGTCGACATCGTGCATACGAGGTTCCCTCTCGACGGTGTGCTCGCCACGGATTATCGCCGTGATCGGCACGAGTGGTGCACGGTCGGCGGAAAAGAGGGCGCGAAAATCTACCTCCGGCGCCGTCGGTCCGTCCTGGGGATCCGTGCGCGCCGGGGATCCGGTCGCGCGGGGGAGTTGCTATTCCCGAGTCGGGCGGTGCGGGATCGGGCGGCGCGGGATCGGGCGGCGCGGGATCGATGACGGACCGCACACCTCGGCGCCGAGCCCGGCCACGCGGGTGCGCAGCCCGCGGTCGGCGGTCACCACGATCCGACGACGATCCCGCCGCTCGCGGACCACGTCGACGATCGCATCGTCACCGGACCCGCGCGCCTCGACCACCTCGACGCCGTCGACGGGGGCGACGCCGCGCGCCTTGCCCTCGACCACGAGGACGATCTCGACCGGTCCGGGCACCGCGTCGAGGCCCGAGTCGGCCAGCCGTGCGAGGCGGTCCCGCAGTCGTTCCGCGGCTCCCCGGCGGTCCCGCCACCAGCCGTCGGGCACCGACCCGACGACGTTCGCGGCGTCGACGACGACGAGGGGGACGAGCTGCCGGGCCGGATCGTTCATGCCGACCATCAGCCCACAGGCGCGCTCCTGGCGCAAGTGTGTCGCCGGGTATGCTCCGACGCCTGTCAGCCGATGTCGCTGCGACTGAACCGATTGAGCGGATCGACCGCCTCCTTGATCTCGGTCAGTCGCCGGCGATTGCCGGCGCTGAAGGCGTGCTCGGCGCGGGCCGCGCGTTCCGGTCCGGAGATGAGGTTGAGGTAGGCCGCGCCGGTCACGAAAGGCGCCAGCTCTTGCCGCGTGACGCGCAGCGTCGACTCGACCGTCAGGGCGACATGGGGGTCGGGGACCACGGCGATCATCTCGAACAGGAACCGACCGGACCGAGCCCGGTCGTTGGCGGCCGCGGCGGCGCCACGGGCGACGGCGCCGCCGGCATGGCGGATCTCGCCGACGACGATCAGCGGCGCGGTGCCCGGCGCCGGGCGGGACCTCTGCGCGATGACGTCGATCGCGGCATCGGGTAGGTCGTCGAACCACTCGGCGGTGACCATGTGCGGCATCGGGTCGGTGGGGTCCATGCTGATCGAATCGGCGGCGCTGAACGGCATCTCGCCCCACATGTCGACCGCCGGCGTCCTCCACTCGCGCCACTCGTCGACGAGCTTCGCGCCCGCGGCCGGCTCACCCGACCAGCAGCCGCGCACCACCGCGAAGCTGCCGCCGCGCAGGGGTTCCGGGACGTCCTCGTCGGGGGGGAGGTTCAGGATGGCGACGGCAGAGGTGAGCTCCTCGGACTGGGCGGGTGCCCAGTCGCGGAAGCGGGCGAAGACCTCCTCGGCGTCCTCGACGGGATAGAAGAGGTTGCCCGCGTACACCGTCGAGACCTCGACGAGGTCGATCTCCATCGAGGTGACCACGCCCAGGCTCCCGGCGCCTCCGCCGCGGAGCGCCCAGAACAGGTGCGGATGCCCCGCCTCGGTCACCCGGCGGGGCGTGCCGTCGGGGGTGACGAGATCGAAGGCGCGGACGTGGTCGGCCGCGAGCCCGAACCGGCGCCCGAGCCAGCCGAAACCACCACCGAGGGTGTAACCGACCGCGCCCACCCCGCTCGACGACCCCATAAGGGGTGCCAGGCCGAACGGGGCAGCGGCGTCGAGCACGGACCTCCAGGTCGCGCCGGCGGAGACCCGTGCGGTCCGCGCGATCGGGTCCACGGTGACCCGGTTCAGTCCGGAGGTGTTGATGAGCAGTCCGCCGTCGACCGGCGCGCTGGTGCCGTGTCCGGTGCACTGCACGGAGATGCGCAGATCTTCTTCGGCGGCGAACCGGACGGCTTCGACGACGTCGAAGTGATTCTCGGGCAGGGCGATCACCGCGGGCCGATGGGTGACCAGGCGGTTGAAACCGGCGCGCGCCCGGCGGTAGCCGGGGTCGCCGGGTCCGAGTACCTCGCCGGCGATGCGTGCGCGCAGCTGCGCGAGTACGGAACCACGGGTTCGGACCGTGAGGTTCTCGGGCCCGCCGGTCGGCGAGGCGGGTGTTGCGGTCATGTAGTTGTCCTCGATTGGAGTCGGCGTCGTCGCCGGGAGCGGATCGGATACCGGGGGCATCGCCTCGGGTCTGACGACCAGCCTGGCCGAGAGGGCTTGGGGGCGACTTGAAGCGGACTTGGGCCGTGCCGGTCTCAACCGCCCGGACGGGCGGGGAGACGGAGTCCCCAGCCGTCGGCGAGCGCGTCGATGCGCTCCACCAGGGCATTCGCCTCCTGGTCGACAGCGGTCCGACGGGCCCGGAGCAGGGTGTCGGCGACCTCCTCGGGCGTTCGGTCGTCGGCGTGTTCGTGGCGGGCCCGCACCAGGATGCGGTGCGCGTCGCCGTATCGTTCGCCGGTCCGTGCGGCCAGGTCGTCGGCACGGTCGAGGAGCGCGGCGGCCTCGGTGAGTTCGCCCGCCGCGAGGAGGACCTCGGCGTGCAGGCCGAGCCAGAAACCCTCGCCGGTGCGCTGTCGGGCGTTGTTCCCCGACATGCCGGCGGCGTCGTCGGTGCCGGCCGCGGCCGCATCGAGCTGTTCGATGCGGACGAGCGCGTCGTCGACGTCGCCGGACATCGCGCGTGCCCACCAGTACATGCGTTCCCCGCTGCGGCGGAGATAGGCGAGCGGGCCGGGCCGGTCGGAGTCGATGATCTGCCCGGCCTCGAGTGCCCACTCGGTGTCGCCGATCATCGCGGCCGCGCCCACCGCGAAGATCGCGGTGCCCAGGCGCGACCGCGGGTCGGGCAGCATGTCGGCCATGGTCGCGAAGAGCGATCGTCCGGCGTCGCGGCCGCGGTGGATCGCGGCCGCCCAGGCGCGGTAGCCGCGCGCCATCGCCATCTGGTCGTCGCGCAACCCCGTCACGGCCTGGATGGGGGCGTACTCGTCGAGGATGCGGTGGGCCGCCCCGAAGTTGCCCCGCGTGAACTCGTCGAATCCGGCGATCTGCATACCCAGGTGGACCACCACCGGGTCGTCGGAGCGGTCGGCTCGTGCCTTCAGCTCGGCGGCGAGGCGGTGTCCGGTCTCGGTGTCGGAGACCTGGATGTGTGCGGCGCAGCGCGCGTAGTCGAGGTCGGCGAGCAGTCGGGTGTCGCCGAGTGCCGACGCGAGGGTGCGGGCGCGTTCCCGGAGTTCGGGATCGGCGGCGAAGTAACCGTGGGCGGACACCTCACTCGCGTGTTGCGTCGCGATGGCCCGCAACTCGGCCTCCTGGTCGCCGGTCGCGTGGGCCAGCGTCGCCGCGTCGCCCAGATGCCTGCTTGCACCATCGAAATCGTATGTCCGCAAGGCGATGCCGCCGGCGGTGAGCAAGGCGTCGGTGGTGCGGTGGCGATCGGCCAGCGGACCCGCCGACCAGAGATGCCGTGCCATGCGCGTGACCGCATGTGGCGACGAGTTCTCCGACAGGGCATCGGCGATCGCGAGATGGATGCGCCGCGCGCGCATCGACGAGATCCCGTCGGCGATCGCCTCGCGGATGATGTCGTGGCTGAAGCTGAACCCGAACGGGTCTTCGGGACCGAGGTCGATGACGCCCGCGGCCGCTGCCGATTCGAGCAGTTCGAGTGCCTCGTCGACCGGCATGTCCGCGGCCGACGCGAGGAGGACGAGATCGACGCGGGTGCCGATGAGCGCCGCGATGTCGAGGAGTTCCGATGTCTGAGATGACAGGCCGAGAAGACGCTGTCGCACGACGTCGCGGACGCCGGACGGGACCGCGTTGCCCGCGATCGAGCCCTGCGCGGCGAGGATGCGCGCGAGCTCGCGGACGAAGAAGGCGTTGCCGCCGGTGCGCCGTTCGATCGACGACACCGTCGCAACCTCGGGCCACTGCAGGGTCTCGCGGCGGATCAGCTCGGAGATGTCGTCACCGTTGAGCGGGCCGACCGCGATACGCCGGTGTTCGGGAAGGCGGGCGAGCCGGGCCAGGGTCGACGCGACGATGCGCCGGCGGGTCGGCGTGCGCACCGACGCGAAGAACGTGACGCCCGGGGTCCGGCGGGAGGCCATGTGTGCGAACAGTTCCAGCGACGCGCCGTCGGCCCACTGTAGGTCGTCGAGCACGATGATCAACTCGTGTCGTTCGGCCACCCCGTCGAGCAGGTCGGCGGCCTGGTCGTAGAACTGGAATCGTGCTGCGGCGTCGGGCATCTGGCGTGGCGGCGGGATGACGTTGACGCCCTCGGTGACCATGCGGCCGAGTGGACTGTCGAGCAGGCGCTCACGGTCGGCGGGATCGAGGCGGGGGAGCACCGCGCCGAGGATCTGGACCCACGGCCACATCGACGGCGCCGCCGGGTCGTCGACGCAGCGTCCCCACAGCACGAACAGGTCGGCGGCGCCGGCTGCGCGTCGCCCGGCTTCGTCGATCAGTGCGGTCTTGCCCGCTCCCGGCTCGCCCTCGACGACGACCACGCCGCCGTGGCCGGTCATCGAGGACAGTACCGCGCGGTGCAGGGTTGCCAGTTCGTCGACGCGGCCCACCAGCGAGGGGAGATCGTCGGGGTCCTCGATCTCGGGCTCTCGGGTGTCGGCCCCGTCGGTGTCCGGTGTGGCGTCGGTGCGCGAGGTCTCGCCGGCCGACCCTGCCTCGGGATGCGTCGGTGAGATGGCCTGGGGAGCGGCCACGGGGACGGTCTCGCGTGGCGTGGCAGGGGTGTCGAGATGTGGTGCCTGATCGAGGATGTCGCGTTCGAGATCGCGCAGCCGGGGCCCGGGGTCGACGCCGATCTCCTCGGCGAGGATGCGGCGTGCACTTGCGATCGCGCCCAACGCATCCGACTGACGTCCCACCCGGTAGAGAGCCGTGGCCAGCAGCACCCACAGTCCCTCGTCGAGGGGTGAGCGCTCGACGGCGCTCTCGAGCTCGGTGACGAGGATCCGGTGATCGCCCGCGGCCATGCGCGCCTCGAAGGACAGCTCACGGGCCGCGCGGAGCATGCGGTCGAGGTGGTCGGCGGCCTCGTCGCGGAAGGCGAGACCTTCGAATTCGGGCAGGAGGGGCCGGTAGGAATCGAGGACGTTCTGCAACAGCGGCGCGGCGGCCGCGGTGTCGCCGGCCTGCATCAGGTCGCGTGCGGAGGCGATGCCGGCGGTCAGACGTCGCAGGTCAACCTGTTCCGGGGTCGTCGGGAGGCTGTATCCGGTGCCGTGGGTGAGCAGAACCGTCGACGGCGCACGGGGTTTGCGGTCGGGTTCGAGGGCCTTGCGTAGTCCCGAGATATAGGACTGCAGTGATACCTCGGCGCGTTCGGGAGGTGCGTCACCCCAGATGCCCTCGATCAGTCGATCGGCACGCAGGGGCGCACCCTCGGCGAGGATGAGCTGCGCCAGGGTGGCCCGCTGTTTGCGGGTGCCGAGTTCCACGGGTTCAGAACCGATCTGAGCTCCGAGTCCGCCCAGCACCGTGTACGACAATCCGAGCATCAGCGTGAGTGTAGTGTTCGCCGGGGCGCTTCGGGCCGTCCTGAGCAACCCGTGACGACCGCGCGGACTCGTGGGCGGGCGGGTCCCGGGCGGCGATGTCGGGGTGCGGCGCTAGGTTGTTCCCATGAGTCTCACGGTAGGAATGGTCACGCTCGACACCACGGACCCGATGCCGCTCGCGCGTTGGTGGGCCGAACAGCTGGGCGGAAACATCATTCAGGAGAATGACGGTTTCTTCCCCGTCGTGTCGCTCGGTGAGGGCGGCCCGCTGCTCGCGTTCCAGAAGGTCGACGATCCGACCCCGGGCAAGAACAAGATGCACCTCGACCTGACCGCCGACAACGTCGACGCGGAGGTGGCCCGGCTGGTCGCGGCGGGCGCCACCAGGATCGCCGAACGGCAGATGCCCGGTTTTGCGTGGGTGACCCTCGCCGACCCCGACGGCAACGAGTTCTGCGTCGCCGAGAAACACGAGGCCTGAGTCGACCCGTTCACGCATGGGATTCACCCGAGCCGAATTGCTCTCCTATCAGGACCGCACCGTCGACGACCTGGTCGGTCCCGGCTGCCGTCTGCTGTTCGTCGGCATCAACCCGGGCCTGTGGACCGCGGCGACCGGCGCCCACTTCGCCCGGCCGGGCAACCGCTTCTACCCGGCGCTCGCCCGGGCCGGGATCGTCGACAGGGTCATCGATGCCTCTCAGGGCATGTCGGCGGAGGATGCCGCACTGCTCATCCGGCGGGGGGTCGGCATCACCAACGTCGTCGCACGGGCCACCGCGACCGCGGCGGAGCTGTCCGCCGACGAGCTCCGGGAAGGTGGCCGACGGCTGCGCGAACGGGTGGCCGAGGTGCGGCCCCGGGTCGTGGCCGTCGCCGGGATCACCGCATACCGAACGGCTTTCGGTCGTCGTGGCGCCGTGCCCGGTCTCCAGGACGAGACCTGGGACGGTGCGCAGCTGTGGGTGGTCCCGAATCCGAGCGGCCTGAACGCCCACGAGACCGTCGACACCCTTGCCGGGGCGTACCGGGAGGCGGCGATCGCGGCGGGCGTCGTCACAGATCGTCGGAGCTGATGATTCGGCGGCGCGCCGAGAGCAATTCGATCTCAGGGTGATTCGCGGCCGATCGTTCGATCGCGTCGAGTAGCTCGACGACGTGCCCGCGATCCGCCGCGACCACGCTCGCACCGATCAGCGCGCGTCGATGCATGTCCAGGTGCCCGACCTCGGCGACCGAGACCTGATAGCGCCGCCGGATCTCGGCGACGATCGGTCGCACCACCGAACGCTTCTCCTTGAGCGAGTGGACGTCACCGAGCCGATAGTCGAACTCGCAGAACCCGATCCACATCAGTTGTCGGTGCGGATGAGGGTCGCCACGTGGTCGGGCACGTACTTCGACAGCGACCGTGGCGGCCGGCGGTAGTTCTCGGACTCGACCGGCTTCTTCGGCAGCGTCACCTCCGGGCGCGGCACCTCATGGTAGTCGATGCTGTCGAGCAGGTGCGCGATCATGTTGAGGCGCGCGTGTTTCTTCACATCGGATTCGACGACGTACCAGGGACTCTGGGGTGTGTCGGTATGCACCATCATCTCGTCCTTGGCGCGTGAGTAGTCCTCCCAGCGGTACACCGACTCGAGATCCATCGGACTCAGCTTCCATTGCCGCACCGGATCTTTCATTCGCGCACGGAACCGCCGGAGTTGCTCCTCGACCGAGACCGAGAACCAGTACTTGCGCAGGATGATGCCGTCGTCGATGAGCATCTGCTCGAAGATCGGTGTCTGCCGCAGGAAACGGGTGTGTTCTTCGGGGGTGCAGAAGCCCATCACCTTCTCCACCCCGGCGCGGTTGTACCAGGAGCGGTCGAAGAGCACGATCTCGCCGGGCGCGGGCAGATGGGCGACGTAGCGCTGGTAGTACCACTGGCCGCGTTCACGTTCGGTGGGCACTGGTAGTGCGGCGACCCGCACCACACGGGGACTCAGATACTGGGTGATCCGTTTGATCGTGCCGCCCTTGCCGGCCGCGTCCCGCCCCTCGAAGACCACCACGATGCGGGCGCCGCTCGCGCGCACCCACTCCTGCAGCTTGACCAACTCGGTCTGCAGTCGGAAGAGTTCGGCCTCGTAGACCTTGTTCGAGATCTTCTGCTGCTTCGCCTTGTCCTTCTTGGCCATGGCATGAGCCTACGGCCTCGGCGCCGGTCAGCGACGCAACGCGGCGTCGCGCTCGGCCTGCAATTCTGCGACCGAAGCGTCGATCCGGGCACGCGAGAACTCGTTGATCTCCAGCCCCTCGACGATCTCCCACCGGCCGTCGACAGAGCGCACCGGGAAGCTGCTGACCAGGCCCTCGGGCACCCCGTACGCGCCGGGGGACGGCAGGGCCGCCGAGGTCCAGTCGTCCGGCGGCGTGCCGAGCACCCAGTCACGGACGTGGTCGATGGTCGCGTTGGCGGCCGAGGCCGCCGACGACGCGCCGCGTGCCTCGAGGATCGCGGTGCCGCGCTTGGCGACGGTGGGGATGAAGTCGTCGACGAGCCAGTCACGGTCGGCCGCGAATTCGGCCCCACCGCGGCGACCGACTCGCGCGTGGAAGATGTCGGGATACTGGGTCGCCGAATGGTTTCCCCAGATGGTCACACGGCTGATCTCGCCGACCTCCACACCCGTGTGGCGGGCGAGTTGTGCGATCGCGCGGTTGTGGTCGAGGCGGGTCAGCGCGGTGAACCGCTCCGGCGGCACATCGGGCGCGTGGGCGGCGGCGACCGCGGCGTTGGTGTTGGCGGGATTGCCGACGACGATCACCCGGATGTCCTCCGCCGCAACATCGTTGATCACCTCGCCCTGTGCGGCGAAGATGCTCGAGTTCGCGGCCAGCAGATCCGCCCGTTCCATGCCCTTGGTGCGCGGGCGCGCACCTATCAGCAGCGCGAAGCTCGCGCCGTCGAATGCCTTGCGCGGGTCGTCGAGGACGTCGACCGACTTCAGCAGGCCGAAGGCGCCGTCGTCGAGTTCCATCGCCGTGCCGACGGCCGCCGGGATCGCCTGGGGCAGTTCGAGCAACCGCAGCGCGATCGGCTGGTGGTGGCCGAGCATGGCGCCGGCAGCGATGCGGAAGACGCTTGCATAGCCGATGCTGCCCGCCGCGCCGGTCACGGTGACGACCGCCGGCGCGGGACTGCTCACGAGTACTTCTCCGTCAGCAGGACCTGTGCGTCGGGCCCGACCAGGACGAGTGCCTGACCCACCGAGTACCAGGTCAGCGGTTGGGAGGTGAACGAGGTGATCCAGTTGTCGGCCTGTGCGCGGGGGCCTGGACAGGCCATCATCGTCGATGCCAGCGACCCCAGCCGCAGGACCGTGCCATCGATCTGGAGCTCGCCGACGTGGCGGTTGCAGCCCGCGTCGAGGGATATGCGGTTGGCGGCCGGGAATGCCACCTGCAAGGGGCCGCCGCCGGGGATCTGGGCGCCGGTCACGACCGTGGACGAGTACGACTTGCCGACGAAATGGGGCACTGCGGGCGCCGCCGGTGCGGATGCAGCGGACATCGCGCCGGCCCCTACTGCCGTGGAAAACGCGCTGACCAGCGCCAGACTGCGTAAGCTGATGCGACGTCCACGGGTCGTGCGTCGACTGTGTGATGACTGAGTGCGATCCCCGAGGCTCACGCTCACCACGGTAGCCGACCGGACGACGGAAGCGATACGGAGTTCGGAGGTGGGGTTCGTGGTCCCGGTTACATGCCGAGCCGAGTATCTGACGGGTCGTCACCACCACTCCGCCTCGGCCGCCTGGCTGCTGGTGGTCGCGGCGCTGGTGACGCTCGTCGGATTGAACGTCGCCGGGTTCGACGGGATGACGATCGCAATGGTCGTCGCCGCCCTGCTGGGTCTCTCGCTGTGTGTCGCCGCGTACGGCAGGCTCGGCCCGCGCCGGGCCGTGCTGCTGACCGTCGACGACGACACCGTCTACTTCGGCAACGAGGACCGCACGTTGGAGGCCTACCCGTTGACAGCGCTGCGGTCGTTCGCGATCGGCGGTCCGGCCGACGAGACCTCGCCCATGACCGGCGATCGGGCGCGGCACCTGACCGTTCTCGGGCAGAAGTACCTGAAGTTGACCTTCGCCCGCGACGTCCCGACGGTGGGTTCGCGTCCCGACGAGGATCTCGACACCGACCTCTGGCGGGTCGCGATCGTCGAGGGCGACCCGGCTGCCGAGGTGATCGTCGACCGTCTGCGGGCGCATGCCCCACAGCGGGTGTCGACGACCGACAAGCGTGCTGCCCCGGTGACCGTCGACAAGGCCCCGGTCACCGTGTCGGTCGGATCGCCCGCACCGGAGCCCGACCCGCCCCGCGTCGATCCCGCGCCCGTCGACCTGCACCGCCCACGTATCGCCGACGCGGGCACCGAGGAGGCCGCGCGCCGTCTCTGGGAGGAGTCGACGCGCCGCCACGACGAGATCCTGGGCGCCTATGCGACCTACGAGCTCGATCCGGCCATGGTGTTGCGGTATCCGGCCGTCACGGATGTGACCGTCGAGCAGACCCAGGACTTCCACCACGCGCTCGACGAGGCGACCGCGCTGCGCACCGACACCTACCCGGGCGACCGTGGCGTCGCCGATGCGTACCAGCAGGCCGTGCGTCGGCTGCGCCGCGCCTGGATCGCATGCGAGAAGCACGGACGTCGCGTGGGCACCGACTACCTGGACCCCGCGGATCAGAACTCGCTGGAGACCGCGTTGAAGCTCTACAAGCACGCCGAGGCCAGCAACACGCCAACCGAACAGGCGACCTACTACGGACGGGTCCGCGACATCGTCTCGACGATGACCGACCGCGGGGTGCTCCACCCGCCGGAGGCGGCGATCACGGAGCTGGCGAACGTCACGAGGCGCGCACTGGAGGCAGGGACGTCGCGCTCCCGGTGAGCGGTCCGGCGCAGTTGCTCCGCCGAGCGGTCGCCAGTCGCCCCCGGTGCCGCAACGGCTCAGTGGTGGGCGGGTTTGATGAACGTCCCGTCGAGTGAGTACATGCCCTTCGACGCGTCGACCCGGGCCATCTCGATCCGGATCACGTGCTCCTGGTCGACCGTGGGGACGTCGCTCACGTCGATGGTCACCGCGGCCCGGTCGTATCCGGGGATCGAGCCTCGTCTCATCGCGTCGTCGCGGATCCGGTCGAAGAGCTGCGGTGAGAGGGCGTCGAACGCGAAGCCGTCGGGCCGGTACCTGCCGGTGGACGTGCTGATCTCGGGGAACCTGCCCGGAGCCACCACGATCTGACCGGTGCGGTCGGGCGTCGTGTATCGGAACAGCACGCCGCCGCTGTTCTGGATGCTGCTGGCGCTGATGATCGGAGTGTTGTCCGCTATGCCGCGCAGGACGAAATCGTCGACAAACGGTGCGTCGGTGGGGATACCGGCGTCGGCGAGTGCCTCACGTGCGACCGTGAACGCGACGGGGAAGTCTGCGGGATCGAAGAACTTCGCGACCGTGCCGTCGGTGAGCGCCTGGACGTCCACGTCGCGGATGTACGCGTCGCCGGGGTCGATGGTCCCGGTCAGGGTGACCGGCGCATTCGGTTGCGGCCGCTGGATGCCGAGCCGCTCGAGCCCGGAGTCGGGCAGCATCTCCGACACCTCGGAGAGCATCGACTCTGCGATCCGGCCGAGCGACCGGGGCTCGATCGCCGCGGCGTCGAAGGTCTTGTCGGCGCGGTCGGTGTTCGGCACCGGCGAGGCGTTGGAACCGCCGTCCCACACGTTGATGCTGGTGGCGCGCCCGTTCGACGGGTCGAACACCACGGCCTGGTCCGAACCGGAGCCGAGGTTGTAGTTGAGCCGCAGCACATCTTGCACCGCATCGGGGCCGAGGTGGTCGACGATCTCGTCGAGCAGGCGCTCGTGCCGGTCGGCGAGCGTCGCGTCCGCGTCGTCGGACCCGCCGAAACCGGTGACCGGCGTCAGCGACGGCAGCGAGGGCGCGGTGATCTCCCAGTTCTCTGCGACGCCGAACAACAACGTGCACGCCGACAGGAACGTGACCGCGGGATAGACCACCGCCCAGCGGCCGGGCTGGTCGTCGAACGTCGGGGACGGCGTCCGATCGCGGGGCGGCAACTGCTCTGGCGGGACAGTCGTGAACGGATTCGACGCCAGGGCCTGGAAGTGGCCCCTGCCCATCGAGGTGAGCCACCGCGCGCGGTAGGACGTGTCATCCGGTGGGTGGATCGTCGCGGAGACGAGCGTCGGCTGGAGGTCCTCGGCGGTGAGGCTGCTGCGGGTCAGGGCCTCCACCTCGATCCGCGGCGAGTCCCGGGTGACGCCGCGCCGGAAGCCGGGGAGCTCGGACATCCGCGAGGCGCGGGGACCGATCGCGAGACCGGCGAAGACGAGTGGGACGCCGATGAACAGCGCCACCCACCAGGCGTTGAATGCGCCGAGGCCGACGCCGGTGGCCACGACGAGGCCCGCGACCACGGCCCGGACGACACGGAATCTGCGTCTGCTCGCTGGGCTGCTGGGCATCGGCCGTCCTCAGGGCTCGGGACTCGACGTCGGAAATGGAGTGATCATAATGTCGCCGACCCCGCTCTACCAGGGTCCGCGTACCGTTGTTCCTGACCTGACGGCCCCGAGTGGCCCGCGGGTCGGGTAGTTGGCCGGTAAACGATCAGGAGAAGTGTTTCGGTGGGAAAGCTGACCAACAGCATGTGGCGACTTCTTGGCGCCCAGTCGACGCGCAACCAGTCGAAGTCGCTGGCGTTGATCAAGGAGGCCGGAAACCACACCGACTGGGCTGCCGATCTGGCCGACGACGCCTTCGTCGCGGAGGCGGAGAAGCTCGACATCGGCGCCCGGACCGCCGACCGCGCCAGGTTTCTCGCGCTGGTCCGGGAGGCCGCCGACCGCTCGATCGGGCTGCGCCCCTTCGACGTCCAGCTCCAGGGCGCGTTGCGCCTGCTCGAGGGCGACGTCGTCGAGATGGCCACCGGTGAGGGCAAGACGCTCGCCGGCGCCATCGCCGCGATCGGCTATGTGCTGCAGGGCCATCAGGTCCACGTCATCTCCGTCAACGATTATCTCGCCGGCCGCGACGCGGAGTGGATGGGCCCGCTGTTCGAGTTCTTCGGCATCGAGGTCCACGCGTTGTCGGAGAACTCCGGCCGCGACGAGCGCCGGGCGGCCTACGCCGGTGACGTCACCTACGCGTCGGTGAACGAGATCGGCTTCGACGTCCTGCGCGACCAGCTCGCGCTGTCCGAGGGCGACCTGGTCTCCCCGAAACCCGACGTCGCCATCATCGACGAGGCGGACTCCGTCCTCGTCGACGAGGCGCTGGTCCCGCTCGTGCTCGCCGGTTCGACCGAGACCGAGGTGCCCGACCAGGCCATCCACGACGTCGTGTCGCGGATGAAGAAGAAGCATTACGAGATCGATCCGGAGGGCCGCAACGTCACCCTCACCGACGAGGGCGCCGCCTTCGTCGAGGAGGAACTGGGCGGGATCGACCTCTACAGCGAGGAACACGTCGGCACCACGCTGGTGCACCTCAACGTCGCGATGCACGCGCACTTCCTGCTCGAGCGCGACATCCACTACATCGTCCGCGACGGCGGCGTCCACCTGATCAACGCCTCCCGCGGTCGCGTCGCGCAGCTGCAACGCTGGCCTGATGGAGTGCAGGCGGCCGTCGAGCTCAAGGAGGGGCTCGCGCAGACCGACTCCGGCGAGGTCATCGACACGATCACCGTGCAAGCGCTCATCGGCCGCTACCCGAAGGTGTGCGGCATGACCGGCACCGCCCTGCCCGCGGGCGAGCAGTTCCGTCAGTTCTACGACCTGCGGATCTCTCAGATCCCGCCGAACACGCCGAACATCCGCACCGACCTGCCCGACCGCGTCTACGACACCAAGGCCAACAAGGTCGAGGCGATAGTGAAGTACGTGAAGGAGGTGCACGAGACCGGACAGCCGGTGCTCATCGGCACCCACGACGTCGCCGAGTCCGAGGAGCTGGCGTACTTCCTCGAGAAGGCGGGCGTGCAGTCGGTCGTGCTGAACGCGAAGAACGACGCCCAGGAGGCGAAGATCATCGCCGAGGCCGGCAAGAAGGGCGCGGTCACCGTGTCCACCCAGATGGCCGGACGCGGCACCGACATCCGTCTCGGCGGTTCCGCTGACGATCCGGAGGCACGCCAGGAGGTCGTCGATCTCGGCGGCCTGTGCGTCGTCGGCACCGGTCGGTACGACACCGCCCGACTCGACGATCAGCTCCGCGGCCGCGCGGGACGCCAGGGCGACCCGGGCACCTCGGTGTTCTTCTCCAGCCTCGAGGACCCGCTCGTCACCAAGAACATGGCCTTCAAGCGCGACCCGGTCTCGCCGAACGAGGACGGTTCGATGGGCAGCAAGGGCATCGACCTCATCGAGCAGGCCCAGCGCATCGCCGAGGGTGTCCGCCTCGAACTGCACGCGAACACGTGGCGCTACAACAAGCTGGTCAACCAGCAGCGCGAGATCGTGGTCGAACGGCGCATGAAGCTCCTCACCACGGACCTCGCGCTCGAGGAGCTCGCCGAGCTCGAACCCGAGCGCTATGCCGAACTCACCGGTGAGCGGTCACCGGCGACCGACGCGGCGGCGGAGGCCGGCGACGAGGCGAAGTCCGACGAGGCGAAGACAGACGAGCCGGAGAAGGCGGACGAGTCGACCGCGACAGCCGTCGCGCCGGTGCCGCGCGAGGTGCTGTCCCAGGCCGCACGCGAGATCATGCTCTATCACCTCGACCGTGCCTGGGCCGACCATCTCGCGTTCGTCGCCGACGCCCGCTCGAGCATCCACCTGCGCGCGCTCGGCAAGGAGAGCCCGCTCGACGAGTTCCACCGGATGATCGTCCACGAGTTCTCGAATCTGCCCGCCGAGGCCCTCGAGAACGCGCGGAAGACGTTCCGGGAGGCGAAGATCACCGCCGACGGCGTCGACCTCGACTCGGCGTCCCTGCACCGCTCGACGACGACCTGGACCTACATGGTCCACGACAATCTATTCTCCTCGGGCGGGGCGAAGACACTGCAGGGCATCATCGGGATCTTCCGGTGACGGACGAGGAGGCGGCCGCCGCGCCGGCTCCCGACCGGATCCTCACGGTCCCGAACGCCCTGAGCGTGCTGCGGCTCGTCCTCATCCCGGTCTTCGTCTGGATGCTGCTGGTCGAGAAGGCCGATGGCTGGGCGTTCGCGATCCTGATGTTCTCCGGCTTCTCCGACTGGCTCGACGGGAAGCTGGCGCGGCTGCTGGACCAGTCGTCGCGGATCGGCGCCCTGCTGGATCCGCTCGCCGACCGGCTCTACATCGTGATCATCCCGCTGGCCTTCGGGGTGCGGGAGTTCATCCCGTGGTGGCTCATCGGCGTGATCATCGGCCGCGACGTGCTTCTGTTCGCCACCGCGCCGTTGCTGAAGACCAGGGGAGTGCTGGCGCTGCCGGTGCTCTACATCGGCAAGGCGGCGACGTTCGCGCTTATGAGCGCGTTCCCGTGGTTGCTTGCCGGACAACTCGATTCGATCGTGGGGACCATCGCGTACCCGATCGGATGGGCTTTCCTGCTCTGGGGCGTAGGCCTCTACCTGTGGTCTTTCGTCCTGTACTGGTATCAGACGGTGCTGGTGCTGCGACACATGCCGCCGCGTCGTGCAGAGCACACCTGAGCAGACAGTAGAGTCTGAGCCGAGACGAAAGGGGCTCTCGTGACCGACAGCAACGTGCCAGACAGCCTGCGCTACACCGCGGAGCACGAATGGATCGAGAAGACCGGTCCGACCACCGTGCGGGTCGGCATCACCGACTTCGCACAGGACGCGCTCGGCGACGTGGTGTTCGTGCAGCTACCGGAGACCGGGACGGAGGTGACCTCCGGCGAGTCCTTCGCCGAGGTCGAATCCACCAAGAGTGTCTCCGACATCTACGGCCCCGTCACGGGTACGGTCAGTGCGGTCAACAGCGCGCTCGACGCGTCGCCCGAACTGGTCAATTCCGACCCGTACGGCGAGGGTTGGCTGGTGGAGATCGAGGTCTCCGACGAGGCGGCCCTGGCCGAACAGCTCGGGGCCACCCTGGACGCCGCGGGGTACCGCGCCGTCATCGAGGGGTAGCACTCCCCGCCGTGGGGGGTCCCGGTGACCTCGATCGGCCCGGCAGGACCTCCGGTGACGATATGATCGACGTTGCCGGAGTCGACTCGCTCGCCGGCGCGATCGGTGTGACCGGTACGGTTACGGCAGTGGGAACGAGGCGTGACGTGGCAGGCGAAACTGCGCGATCACGCACCGAGATCTACCCGTCCGCACTGTCATGTAGTTTCGACCGGCCGACTCGGTGAGAACCGACGCCGACCCGATGCGCCAAGTGGTCGGGGACGCCGACGTGGTGGCCGGAGGAGTGCGGTTGGCCCAACAGTGCGAATGCGCACTGACAGTGCGGTTGCACTGACGACGACGAAGGAGAAGTGGTGAGCGATAACGACAGGGACTTCGAGGCGCCGGTGGAGACCACCTCGGTGTTCCGGGAGGAGTTCATCAATGAACTCGATTCCGGAGCGAGCACCTCGAGTGAGCCGGCCGACACGGGAGTCGAACGACTCGCTCCCGGGACCGCGCTGCTTGTCGTGAAGCGGGGACCCAACGCGGGATCGCGGTTCCTCCTCGACCAGCCGACGACCTCCGCGGGTCGTCATCCCGACAGCGACATCTTCCTCGACGACGTCACCGTCAGTCGTCGTCATGCCGAATTCCGCCTTGGCGACAACGAATTCCAGGTTGTCGACGTGGGCAGCCTCAACGGCACCTACGTCAACCGCGAGCCCGTCGACACCGCCACGCTGTCCAACGGCGACGAGGTCCAGATCGGCAAGTTCCGGCTGGTCTTCCTGAGCGGTCCGCGCGACGAATCCGACGCCTGACCCGGTCGTGACGGCGTCTGCGGCCCCTCGAGGCGAAGGATCGATGTCGATCGGCGCGGTCCTCGCCCGGTTGCGTGATGATTTTCCCGACATCACGATCTCGAAGATCCGATTCCTGGAGTCGGAGGGTCTGGTGACCCCTGAGCGGGCGCCGTCCGGCTACCGGCGGTTCAGCGAGGCCGACTGCGAGCGGTTGCGCTTCGTGCTGACCGCCCAGCGAGACCGGTACCTCCCGCTCAAGGTCATCAAGGAACAGCTCGACGCGATCGACAAGGGCGAGGGCGGGTTCGGCCCCGGGGGCACGGTGGCGCTGTCCACCGCCCGGGGCACCGTCGCCCCGGCGACCGATTTCGGTTCCCGGGGTGGACGCGTCTCCCGTGAGCAGCTCATCGAGCGCACGGGCGTCGACTCGGCGTTCGTGACCGAGCTGCAGCGCAACGGGCTGCTCACGCCCGGTCCGGCCGGGTTCTTCGACGAGGACGCGGTGCGTCTCGTCGAAGCCGCTGCGGCGCTGGCCAGTTACGGGCTCGAGACCCGTCACCTCCGCGCGTTCAAGGTGTCCGCCGATCGTGAGGCCGGGCTGGTCGCCCAGATCGCCAGCCCCATCGCGAAGGGCAAGGGGACCGGTGCACGCGACCGTGCCGAGGAACTCGTGCGCGAGATCGCGGCGTTGTCGGTGACCCTGCACACGCAGTTGGTCAAGGCCGCCGTCCGCGACGTCCTCGACTGATCCGTCGCCGGACTCGTGCGTCCGCAGGGCTTCGAGCTGCGAATACCCCACCGCCCCGCCGCGAGTCGACCGCCGCACCGCGCCGGAGCGGTGTAGCGTCGACATCAGCAATCGATCGCCGTACGAGGCGTCTGGGAGGTGCGAGATGAGCGAGATGCGTGTGGTGGGCATCAGGGTCGAGCCCCCGCAGAGCCAGCCGGTGCTCCTGCTCCGTGAGGTCGACGGTGAGCGATACCTGCCGATCTGGATCGGACAGAGTGAGGCTGCGTCGATCGCCCTGCGGCAGAAGGGGATCGAGCCCCCGCGTCCGTTGACCCACGATCTGATCGTGAACCTCATCCGCGAGTTCGGCCAGACCCTGCTCGAGGTCCGGATCGTGGATATGCAGGAGGGCACCTTCTACGCCGAGATGGTCTTCGCCGACGATCTGCGCGTGTCGGCCCGGCCGTCGGATTCCATCGCGGTCGCGATGCGTGCCGGGGTCCCGATCATCGCCGACGAGGAGGTCCTCGCCGAGGCGGGTCTGATCATCCCGGACGAGGAGCCCGACGAGATGGGCGGCGAGGCCGCCGACGACTCGGCCGAGGACGAGGTCGAGAAGTTCAAGGAGTTCCTCGACAACGTGTCGCCCGACGACTTCAAGGCCAGCGGCGCCTGACGGTTCGGCCGGTCACGGATCGGCAACCGAGAGGTCACCGTTTATCTCAATCTCAACTTGAGGTTGAGATCTAGGGCGCGTCGCGTTGATCGGGTTCCCTTCCCGGCATAGCGTCATCGGAGACATCGCGCACCACACACGGGCCGATGAAGATGATGATCGGGTGACCCGGCAGGGCCTGGACCGCGTACTGTGGACGTGGATGTCAGGCACGTGGCGCGCATCCGGTCCGAGCTTTGCGAGGGAGTCAGAAGTGGGCGATCGTCCGGTCGACAGCGAAGTGAAGTCGAGCGACCCGTCGGCTCAGCATTCGACCGAGCGTCCCGCGGCACCGGTCCAGGGGACCCTCGAGGACATCGAGCCGGGCCTGTTCCCGGACGACACCGTGCCCGACGAGCTCATCGGCTACCGCGTCCCGAGCGCCTGCCAGATCGCCGGCATCACCTACCGCCAGCTCGACTACTGGGCCCGCACCGGCCTCGTCGTCCCGTCGATCCGCGGAGCTGCGGGTTCGGGCAGCCAGCGCCTCTACTCGTTCAAGGACATCCTCGTCCTGAAGATCGTCAAGCGCCTGCTCGACACCGGCATCTCGCTGCAGAACATCCGCGTCGCGGTCGACCACCTGCGCAAGCGCGGTGTCGAGGACTTCGCCAAGATCACTCTGTTCTCCGACGGCACCACCGTCTACGAGTGCACCTCCGCCGAGGAGGTCGTCGACCTGCTGCAGGGCGGCCAGGGGGTCTTCGGCATCGCCGTCAGCGGCGCCATGCGGGAGCTGACCGGCACCATCGCCGACTTCCCCGGTGAACGCGCCGACGGCGGCGTGAGCGAGGCCGCGCCCGAGGACGAGCTGGCCGCGCGCCGCAAGAACCGCGCACGCCGCACCGGCTGATCCCCACGGGGCGTGCGGCGAGTGATCTGGATGACTCTCGCCGCGTCGCCGGTCCCATCGGCACGGCGTGCTGCGTACACTTGGTTCCGCGTCGCTACGCCACGGGAGAGAGTCACCGGTTCCGACCAGGTGGCCGCCGAAGGAGCAACACCTCTCCGACAAACTCTCAGGCACCCGGACCGTGGTGGTGACGGCGTCTCTGGAAAGTGACGACATGTTCGTCCGCCCACGGTGAAAGGTCGTCGCGCGAGGTCGCGCGGCACCGAATCTCTCAGGCGTCCGCCGGTCCAGCGCCGGTGACATGACAGAGGGGGAGGCCAGCTCGCCGGCCGTAGACGCCGGCGCCCGCGAGAGGTTGCCCTCCATGTCCTCCTCCGATTCCTCGTCCGCTCCCGCGGGCTTCGTCGATCGCCACATCGGACCCGACGCCGACGAGCTGCAGCGCATGCTGGCGGTGATCGGTGTCTCGTCGCTCGATGAACTCGCCCACCGCGTCATCCCGGCCGTCATCGCCGACGAACTCGACTCGGACGTACTCGGCGCGCTGCCCGAGCCCATGGGCGAGCGCGAGGTCCTCGAACAGCTGGCCGCGCTGGCAGCGAAGAACACGGTCAAGCGATCGATGATCGGCCTCGGCTACTACGGCACCCACACCCCGGGCGTAATCCTGCGCAACGTGTTGGAGAACCCCGCCTGGTACACGGCCTACACGCCCTACCAGCCGGAGATCAGCCAGGGACGCCTCGAGGCGCTGCTCAACTACCAGACCATGGTCGCCGACCTCACCGGCATGGAGGTCGCGAACGCATCGATGCTCGACGAGGCCACCGCGGCCGCCGAGGCGATGACGCTGCTGCGCCGCGCCGGCAAGTCGAAGTCGCCGCGCGTCGTCGTCGACGCCGACCTCTTCCCGCAGACCCGGGCGGTCATCGAGACCCGGGCCGAGCCACTCGGCATCGAGGTCGTCGGGGCGTCGTTGCATCCGGAACTGCCCGGCGCCGGGCTGCCCGAGGGCGAGTTCTTCGGTGTCATCCTGCAGGTGCCCGGCGCAACCGGCCGCATCGTCGACGCCGGCCCGATCATCTCCGCGGCCCACGAGCGCGGCGCACTCGTCGCGGTCGGGGCCGACCTGCTCGCCATGACCCTGATCACCCCGCCCGGCGAACAGGGAGCCGACGCCTGCTTCGGGACCACACAGCGCTTCGGCGTCCCGATGGGCTTCGGCGGCCCGCACGCCGGCTACCTCGCGGTCAACGCCAAGCACACGCGCCAGCTGCCCGGGCGCCTCGTCGGTGTCTCGAAGGACGCCGACGGCAACCTCGCCTACCGTCTTGCGCTGCAGACCCGCGAACAGCACATCCGTCGCGAGAAGGCCACCAGCAACATCTGCACCGCGCAGGTGCTGCTGGCGGTGATGGCCGCGATGTACGCCTCCTACCACGGGCCCGACGGGTTGCGGGCCATCGCGCGCCGCACCCACGACGCCGCGGCAACACTGGCGAACTCGCTTGCCGCGGCCGGACTCACCGTCGAGCACGCGTCGTTCTTCGACACCATCGAGGTGCGCACGCCCGGCCAGGCCGACGCCGTCATCGCACATGCGCGCAACGAGGGCATCAACCTGCGTCGCGTCGACGCCGACACGGTCTCGATCGCCTGCGACGAGACCACCACCGCCGCCGACCTCGACGCCGTGCTCCGCGCGTTCGGCGTCGCCGGCGTCGAGCCGATGCGCTTCGCGCTGCCGATCGAGAACCGCACCAGCGAATACCTGACCCACCCGGCGTTCAACCGGTACCGGACCGAGACCGCGATGCTGCGCTACCTCCGTGCTCTGTCCGACAAGGACGTCGCGCTCGATCGCAGCATGATCCCGCTGGGCTCGTGCACGATGAAGCTCAACGCGACCACCGAGATGGAGCCGATCACCTGGCCCGGTTTCGCCGAGCTGCACCCGTTCGCGCCCGCGGAGGACTCCGTCGGCTTCCGGGAGATGATCTCCACCCTGGAGAACTGGCTCGTGTCCGTCACCGGCTACGACCGGATATCCCTGCAGCCCAATGCCGGTTCACAGGGCGAGCTCGCGGGCCTCCTCGCGATCCGCGGGTACCACCGCAGCCGCGGCGACCTCGACCGCGACGTGTGCCTGATCCCGTCGAGCGCCCACGGCACCAACGCCGCCTCGGCCGTGATGGCCGGCATGCGCGTCGTCGTGGTCGCCTGCCGCGAGAACGGCGACGTGGACCTCGACGACCTGCGCGCCAAGATCGCGGCCAACGAGGGCCGGATCGCGGCGATCATGATCACCTATCCGTCGACACACGGTGTGTTCGAGCACGACATCCGCGAGATATGCGCCGCGGTCCACGATGCCGGCGGCCAGGTGTACGTCGACGGCGCGAACCTCAACGCGCTGGTGGGAGTGGCCCGTCCCGGACACTTCGGCGGCGACGTCAGCCATCTCAACCTGCACAAGACGTTTTGCATCCCGCACGGCGGTGGCGGCCCCGGCGTCGGCCCGGTCGCGGTGCGTGAGCACCTCGCGCCGTTCCTGCCCGGTCACCCGCTGGCCGATGAGCTGCCCGACACCGGCGCGGTCTCGGCGGCGCCCTACGGGTCGGCCACGATCCTGCCGATCACCTACGCGTACATCGCGATGATGGGTGCGGCCGGCCTGCGCATGGCGACGCTGTCGGCGATCACCGCCGCCAACTACGTCGCCAAGCGGCTCGGCGAGCACTACCCGGTGCTCTACACCGGCGAGGGTGGATTCGTCGCCCACGAGTGCATCCTCGACCTGCGCGCCATCACCAAGGAGACCGGCGTGACCGTCGACGACGTCGCGAAGCGATTGGCCGACTACGGTTTCCATGCGCCGACGATGAGCTTCCCGGTGGCGGGCACCCTGATGGTCGAGCCCACCGAGAGCGAGAATCTCGACGAGATCGACGCGTTCTGCGACGCGATGATCGCGATCCGACAGGAGATCGACCGCGTCGGCCGCGGCGAGTGGCCGGTCGACGACAATCCCCTGCGCGGCGCCCCGCACACGGCGGAGTGCCTGGTGGGCGAGTGGGATCACCCGTACTCGCGGGAGATCGCCGTGTACCCGTCGGGTCTCCCGTCCGCGGGTGGCCGCACCAAGGTGTGGCCGGCGGTGCGCCGGATCGACGGTGCCTACGGCGACCGCAACCTGGTGTGCAGCTGCGCCCCGATCGAGGCCTACAGCAGCTGACGGATCTGCGACGGCGCGAGGCGCTCCTCACCCGGGGTGGGTGAGGAGCACCTCGTCGTCTGGCCGGCCACTATCCGCCTGCGGTGCCCGACGGGGCCGGTGTGGTGGCCGAGCTCGCGGGCACGCTCGCCGGTCCGTAGACTACCCGGTTGATCGCGACGATCGCGCCGTTCTCCGGGGTGGGCATCGGGTCGGGCGTGCGTGGGAAGTTGACCGTGGGCGTCGGCGGCGGCAACGGGGCGTCGCCGCGGAAGCCCAGTTCGGTGAGCTGTTGCAGCTGCTCCGGTTCGGACGCGAAGGAGATGAACTCGGACACCGCGTCGGTGGCGACGTCGCTGACCTGCTCCCCGGACAGCCGGATGACGGGGTAGTCGGCGATCGGGGTCGGTCCGCCGGGCACTAGCTCGGCGAGCCGGGACTCGGTGTCGGACCTGGTCATCTGGTACAGCCGCTGCTCGGTGATCGGGACGACGTGGATCGAGGCGCGCGCGGGATCCGGGGCATCGGCGATGACCGTGGCCGCTCCCTGCGGCGTGCCGTCGGGGGAGACGGGCGCACCCTGCAGCATGGCCCGCACGCTCGACGTGACCCGCGGTGACTCCGCGTCGGCGGTGGTGAGCGGACCGGTGGTGCGAGTGACGCTGGTCGCGACCGCCTGGGCCGCAAGCGCACTGGCGTCGGACCGAGCACCGACCGGCATGGCCATGCGCAGCGATCCCCAACCACGCAGCCCGAAGTCGGTCAGGGAGCCGTCGCGACGCTGCAGGGTCGGGATCGCCGACCAGTCGAGTCGGTCGCCGACGGCGCTCGCGAGTTCGGGGGAGACGGCGAGGACCACCGGCGTCGACACGAGCGAGCGGGTGTTGCCCTCGATCAATCCGGGTTTTGCCGCGGCGAGGTCGGCCGACCACACCGACGACTGCGGGACCCAGGCGGCGGGGTAGTCGCCCATGGACTCGGCCTCCCAGGTGCCGGTGAGTCCGTCGAGGGTGACCTTGGCGTCACCGGGACGGACCGCGATGGTGACGCAGTGGTCGCGCACCACGGGCTTGGTCTCGGCGAATGCCTCGGCGATCGCGGTGAGGCCCGGTGCGATGTCGGGATCGGCGATGATCGGCACCGACGCCGCACCCTCGACACACTGGGCGGCGGCGGCGTCGCCCTGCTTGTCGATGACGTCACCGAGACCGCGCCAGGCGACGACGACGGCGGCGATCAGCAGGATCGAGAGCATGGCGGCGACGACACCACGGCTGACACCCCGGCTGCGGATGCTCTGCCCGCCGCCACTGCGATGATGTGCCAACGCCCATGTCCTCCCTGCTGTTGTGCGCAAAATAACACGCCGCGCCGCACCGGTCCGCATGCTCGACCATCAGGCGCAGGGTACGACGATACGCCGTGCCGGACCGAGACGGTCCGGCACGGTCGTATCAGAGCGTGCTCCGGCGGGTCAGCCGGCCGGGTTGGCGGCCTTGAACTCGCGACGACGGCGGTGCAGGATCGGCTCGGTGTAGCCGTTCGGCTGCGTGGCGCCCTCGAGGATGAGTTCCTTCGCCGCCTGGAAGGCGATGCTGGAGTCGAAGTCCGGCGCCATCGGGCGGTACTTCGGGTCACCGGCGTTCTGTCGGTCGACGACCGGGGCCATCCGCTCCAGCGAGGCGACGATGTCGGCCTCGGAGACGATACCGTGACGCAGCCAGTTGGCCAGGAGCTGGCTGGAGATGCGCAGGGTGGCGCGGTCCTCCATCAGTGCGACGTCGTGGATGTCGGGCACCTTCGAGCAGCCCACACCCTGGTCGATCCAGCGGACGACGTAGCCCAGGATCGACTGGCAGTTGTTGTCCAGCTCCTCCTGCTTCTCGGCGTCGGACCAGTCGGTCTTCTTGGCCAGCGGGATGGTGAGGATGTCGTCGACCGAGGCCGGCTCGCGCTTGGCGATCTCGTCCTGGCGCTCGAACACGTCGACGTAGTGGTAATGCAGCGCGTGCAGGGTCGCGGCGGTCGGCGACGGAACCCACGCGGTGGTGGCACCGGCCTTCGGATGGCCGATCTTCTGCTCGAGCATGTCGGCCATCAGGTCCGGCATGGCCCACATGCCCTTGCCGATCTGGGCCTTGTGCTGCAGACCCGCGTGCAGACCGGTGTCGACGTTGAAGTCCTCGTACGCCGCGATCCACTTCTGCTTCTTCATCTCGGCCTTGCGCACCATCGCACCCGCCTCCATCGAGGTGTGGATCTCGTCGCCGGTGCGGTCGAGGAAGCCGGTGTTGATGAACACCACGCGCTCGGAGGCCGCCTTGATGCAGGCCTTGAGGTTGACCGTGGTGCGCCGCTCCTCGTCCATGATGCCCACCTTGAGGGTGTTCTTCGGCAGCCCGAGGACCTCTTCGACGCGGCCGAACAGCTCGACGGTGAAGGCGACCTCGTCGGGGCCGTGCATCTTCGGCTTCACGATGTAGATCGAGCCGGTGCGCGAGTTCTGCAGACCCTCGGCCCGTGCACCATTCGGCCCGCTCGCCTCGCTCCCCGCGCCGGAGAGGCCGTGGATGCCGATCAGCGAGGTGACCAGGCCGTCCAGGATGCCCTCGGGGACCTCGTTGCCCTCGGCGTCGAGGACCGCGTCGCTGGTCATCAGGTGGCCGACGTTGCGGACGAACAGCAGCGAACGGCCGTGCAGCTCGAAGGTCGAGCCGTCGGGCGCGGTGTACTCGCGGTTGCCGTTGAGGACGCGGGTGAAGGTCTTGCCGCCCTTGGAGACCTCTTCGGCCAGGTCACCCTTGTTCAGGCCCAGCCAGTTGCGGTAACCGAGCACCTTGTCGTCGGCGTCGACCGCGGCGACCGAGTCCTCGAAGTCCATGATCGTGGTGATCGCGGACTCGACGACGACGTCCTTGATGCCGGCGGGATCGGTCGAGCCGATCGGCGACGACGGGTCGATCTCGATGTCGAGGTGCAGGCCGTTGTTGCGCAGCAGCACGCTCGACGGCGAGGCGGCGTCACCGCGGTAGCCGACGAAGGAGGACGGGTCGGCCAGGGTGGAGGTGGCGCCGCCGTCGAGGGTCACCTGCAGCGCTCCGTCGACGACGGCGAAGCCGCGGACGTCGGTGTAGCTGCACTGCTCCAGCGGGACGGCCTTGTCCAGGAACTCCTTGGCGTACGCGATGACCTTGTCGCCGCGGACCTTGTTGTACGAGGTGCCCTTCTCTGCGCCGTCGGTCTCCGGGATGGCGTCGGTGCCGTACAGCGCGTCGTACAGCGAACCCCAACGCGCGTTCGCGGCGTTGAGCGCGAAGCGGGCGTTGAGGACCGGCACCACCAGCTGCGGACCGGCGGTCTCGGAGATCTCGCGGTCGACGTTGTCGGTGGTGATCTGGAAATCGGCGGGAACCTCGGCGAGGTAGCCGATCTCGGTGAGGAAGGACTTGTAGGCGTCGAAGTCCGCGCTACCCGGGGTGAGGTCGGCGCCCTTGTGGTCGCGGTGCCAGGCATCGATCTTGCTCTGCAGCTCGTCGCGGACCTTCAGCAGCTCGCGGTTGCGCGGCGCGAGGTCGGCGATCACCGATGCCGCACTGGACCAGAAGGCATCAGCCTCTACACCGGTGCCGGGGAGCGCCTCGTTGTTGATGAAGTCGTACAGGACTTTGGCGACCTGCAACCCGTTGACGGTGATCCGGTCCGACATGATTGCCTTTCTCGAGAATGACGACTCGTCTATGTTACTTGCCGGTAAGAGTGGGCGACCATGCACATCGGATCACCGTTGCGACACGATCTCCAGCAGCTCTTCGCAGCGTCTGAGAACCTCGGCGCGCAGCCGTGAGCCCTGTTCGGCGATGGCCGACTGCTCGCGCACGTATTCCGCCCGTCCGGCCGGGGTCTCCACCGGGACCGGGTCGTATCCGAGATGTCGTAGATCGTACGGGCTGGCCCGCATGTCGAGATCACGGGCCCGTAGTGCGACTTCGAAACAATCGACGGTGAGCCCGGCCGGCAGCAGGGGCGCGAGCCCGAAGCAGTACCGGTAGAGGTCCATCGTCGCATGCAGGCATCCCGGCTGCTCGTGGTCGATCTGGGTGGAGCGGGTCAGCTGGTTCTCGTTGCGCGGCCGGGCCGGCTCGGTGAAGAAGCGGAACGCGTCGAAGTGTGTGCAGCGCAACGGCATCGACTCGACGACGCGGTCGGTTCCGTCCGCTCCGAGGCGCAGCGGGATGTCGTGGCGGGTCTCGTCGGCGCGGTAGACCATCGCCCACTCGTGCAGCCCGAAGCAGCCCAGGCGCGCCGGCCGCGAGGCGGTGGCGCGCAGCAGTGCCACGGTCGATTCCAGGGTGTCGGTGCGGCGCCGGACATACTCCTCGCCGACGCGCACCCCCGACACGGCGTCGTCGGTCCGTTCGTAGCCGCGCAGCGAGAGATACTCGTCGGCGTCGGCGAGCGTGATCCCGAAACCGGGATGCCAGCGCAGGACGTGCGACGGGCGCGACGAGTAGTAGGTGAAGAGGAAGTCGATGACCGGGTGCTTGAGCCCGCGACGACGGGCCGCGAGGTAGGGGCCGATCAGGGCGTCGACGCGGCGGCGGTGCGCATCCCGACGCGCCCGCCATTCGGTCCCGCTCAACACGGTCTGCGATTCGAGTCGAACTGTCACGGCACTCACACCCGGTGGGTCTCGTCGCGTACGTTGCCGACGAACTCCTCGACGAGGTCGGCCAGGGCGACGATGCCGATGGTACGACCGGTCTCGTCGACGACGGCGCCGAGGTGTGAACTGGTCCGCCGCAGGATCGTGGTCGCCTCGTCGAGCGGGGCGTCCGACGCGATGACCGGCAGCGGCCGGATCTTGTCGGCGCCGATGATGGTGTCCGGTCCGATGTGCTCGTCGAGGATCTCGTCGAGCACGTCCTTCAGATGCAGGTAGCCGGTGAAGGTGCCGTCGGTGCCGCGGACGGGGAACCGCGAGAAACCGGTCTCGCTCACCGCCTTCTCGACCGCGCCGAGGGTCGGGCCGACGGCGCCGGTCGGCGACACCTGGACCTTGACGCTGCGCATCGCCTCGAGCGGGATCATCACCTCGGTGACCCTGCGGCCCACCGATCGCAGCGCTCGGGTCAGACGCTCGTGCTCCTCGGCGTCGATGAGGCCCTCCTGCTTGGACTCACCAAGCATCTGGGCGAGCTCGCCGAGCGACACCGTCGACTCCAGCTCGTCCTTCGGCTCCACGCGCATGAGGCGCAGCGAGATGTTGGCGGTCCAGTTGTAGAACGCGATCAGCGGTCGGACCAGGCGGATGAAGGCCAGGTGGATCGGGACCAGCAGCATCGCCGCCGACTCGGGGCCGGCGAGCGCGATGTTCTTCGGCACCATCTCGCCGAGCAGGATGTGCAGCACCACGACCAGGGAGAGCGCCACCGTGAACGAGATCGGGTGCAGTAGGGAGTGCGGCACGTGCAGCAGGTCGAGCGGTTTCTCGATGAGATGCGCGACCGCCGGCTCGCCGACGCGACCCAGCAGGATCGAACAGATCGTGATGCCCAGTTGCGCGCCCGCCAGCATCAACGACAGGTGCTCACCGGCCCGGATGACCGTGCGGGCACGCTTCTTCCCGCTCTCGGCGAGTGCCTCGAGCCGGTCGCGGCGCGCCGAGATCAGCGAGAACTCGGCGCCGACGAAGAAGGCGTTGCCCGCGAGGAGCACGACCGCCAGCACAACCGCCCAGAGATCACCCATCGACGGCCTCCGGGAGTCGGGGGCCGTCCGCAGGCGCGGGACGCAACGCGACGACGTCGACGCGCCGGCCGTCCATATGTGTCACGGTGGCACGCCACGTGATCTCCGGGCCCGTGTCGGGCGTCTCGGGGGAGTCGTCGCCGTCCTCGCGGCCGTCGCCGACGGGGGAGCGGTGCGGGAGATCCACCACGTCGTCGACCTCGGGGACGCGTCCGAGGCAATACATGATCAGTCCGCCGAGCGTGTCGTACGGCCCGTCCGGGGCGTGGTAGCCGGTGGCGGCGTAGAGCTCGTCGATGCGCAGCAGACCCGAGCAGACGTAGCCGTTGCCCTCGACTGCGACATCGGCACGCTCGTCGTCGTGTTCGTCGGTGACGTCGCCGAGGATCTCCTCGATCAGGTCCTCGGTGGTGACGATGCCCGCCGTTCCGCCGTACTCGTCGATGACGACGCACAGTTCCATGCCGTCGGCGCGGATGCGTTCCATGAGGGCGTCACCGTCGAGGCTCGCCGGCACGCGCGGCACGGCCCGCGCGATGGACGTCACCGGTGTGGTCGCCTGCTGTTCGGGCGGGATCGTGAAGGCCTGCTTGATGTGGACCACGCCGACGAGGTCGTCGAGGTCGCCGTCGACGACCACCGGGAACCGCGAGTGGCCGGTGCGCGACGACGCGATCACGAGGTCGCGGACGGTGTCGCCGCGGTCGAGTGTGTCGATGGTGACGCGCGGGGTCATGAGGTCCTCGGCGGTGAGTTCGCCGAATCGCAGGGAGCGGTCGACCAGCGCCGCGGTCTGCTCGTCCATCGCGCCCCGGCGCGCCGAGTTGCGAACGAGGGAGACCAGCTCCTGCGGGGAGCGGGCCGAGGCGAGTTCGTCGGTGGGTTCGATGCCGAAACGGCGCACGATCCAGTTGGCGGTCCCGTTGAGTCCGTTGATGGCCCAGCGGAACACGGCCGAGAACATCGTCATCGGCCCGGCCGTCGCGCGGGCGACCGCCAGGGCCTTGGAGATCGCGAGGTTTTTCGGGATGAGCTCGCCGAGCACCATCGACAACGAGGTCGCGATGATCAGCGCGAGCGCGAGAGACGTTCCCGCGGCGACGGATTCGCTGACGCCGAGCGCGGTCATCGGCGGCCTGAGGATGCGGGCCAGCACGGGTTCGGCGATATAGCCGGTGATCAGGGTGGTGATCGTGATGCCCAGCTGGGCGCCGGACAGCTGGAACGACAACGTCGAATGCGCGCGTTGGACCAGGCGCGACCGCCGGTCGCCGCGGGCGGCGACATCGGCATTGATCGTGGAGCGTTCCAGCGCGGTCAGGGAGAACTCCGCCGCCACGAACAAGGCCGTGCCGAGGGTCAGGGCGATGAATCCGACAAGGCTGACGACGAGAAGCAGGACCTCCACGTCACCACCCGCCCGGCAGGGGACGCCCTTCGGCGAAACCGGCGGGCGACTGGACCCCGAGAACCACCTTGTCGTGCAGCTCTCGCAGGTTGCGCGCACCGGTGTAGGTCGCGGTGCTGCGGATTCCGGAACAGATGTGGTCGATCAGGTCCTCGACGCCGGGGCGGTCGGGGTCGAGCCGGATACGCGAAGATGAGATGCCCTCCTCGAACAGGGCCTTACGGGCGCGGTCGTAGGCGCTGTCACCGCTCGAGCGCGCGGCCACCGCGCGTTTCGACGCCATACCGAAGCTCACCTTGTACGGCCCGACCTCGTCTTCGAGGAGGTCGCCCGGCGACTCGTGCGTCCCGGCGAACCACGACCCGATCATCACGTTCGACGCACCGGCCGCGATGGCCAGCGCGACGTCGCGGGGATGCCGGATCCCGCCGTCGGCCCAGACCGATGCCCCGTGGCTCGCCGCGACGCCGGCGCATTCGGCGACCGCGGAGAACTGCGGGCGGCCGACGCCGGTCATCATGCGGGTCGTGCACATCGCGCCCGGACCCACGCCGACCTTGACGATCGACGCGCCCGCCGCGATGAGGTCGAGGGTGCCCTCCGCGGACACCACGTTGCCGGCCGCGATCGGCACACCGAGGTCGGCGTCGGCGACCGTTCTCAACACCGAGAGCATCTTCTCCTGGTGTCCGTGCGCGGTGTCGACGACCAGTACGTCGGCGCCGGCTGCCACCAGCGCCCGCGCCTTGCCGACCACGTCGCCGTTGATGCCGACCGCCGCGGCGATGCGCAGCCGGCCCGACGCGTCGACGTTCGGTTGGTAGATCGAGTGCCGCAGCGCGCCGAGTCGGGTCAGGACCCCGGCGAGTCTCCCGTCGTCGTCGACGAGGATCGCGAGCCCGAGATGGAGGTCGCCGAGCGCGTCGAAGACCTCGCGCGGCGGTGTGTCGACGGGCATCGTGACGATGTCGGGGTCGAGCACCTCCCGGACACGGGCGAACCGGTCGATGTCGCGACACCGCTTCTCGGTGACGACACCCACGGGACGGCCGTCCTCGACGACGACGGCCAGTCCGTGGGCGCGCTTGGGGATGAGTGCGACCGCGTCGGTCACCGAGTCGGACGGACTCAGCGTGACCGGCGTGTCGGCCACGAGGTGACGCGATTTCACGTAGGCGATCGACGCCGCGGCTGCCTCGATGGGCAGGTCCTGGGGGAGGACCACGAGTCCGCCGCGGCGGGCGACCGTCTCGGCCATGCGCTTACCGGCGACCGCGGTCATGTTCGCGACGACGATCGGGATGGTGCATCCCGTGCCGTCCGACGTCGACAGGTCGACGTCGAAGCGCGAGGTGACATCGGATCTCCCCGGGACGATGAACACATCGTCGTAGGTCAGATCGTGGGTCGGCCGATGGCCTTCGATGAATCGCACCGGTTGCTCGCTGGCTCCTGGTTCGGTGACCTCGTTGTTCGGGGACCTTGTTATTCGGTGACCTCGGAGCGGTCTCCGCTCCACAGCGTGTGGAAGGTGCCCTCCTTGTCCACGCGCTGGTAGGTGTGGGCGCCGAAGAAGTCGCGCAGACCCTGCGTGAGCGCGGCGGGCAGACGCTCGGCGCGCAGGCCGTCGTAGTAGGACAGCGAGGAGGCGAACGCCGGCACCGGGATGCCGAGCAGGGTGGCGGTGGAGACCACACGACGCCAGCTGTCGATGCCGACCTCGACCGCGTCGCGGAAGTAGGGCGCCAGCAGCAGGCTGGGCAGCTCGGGGTTCTCCTGGTAGGCCTCGCGGATGCGGTTGAGGAACTGGGCGCGGATGATGCAGCCGCCGCGCCAGATGGTGGCGAGCTTGCCGCGGTCGACGTTCCAGCCGTACTCGGCGCTGCCGGCGGCGATCTGATCGAAGCCCTGGGCGTAGGCGACGACCTTGGATGCGTAGAGCGCGGACTTGATGTCCTCGATGAACTGGGCCCTGTCGGCGGGGGCGTCGCCGAGGTTGCCCGGCTTGAGGCCGCGGGCTGCGACGCGCTGGTCGGTCGAGCTCGACAGGGCGCGGGCGAAAACGGCCTCGGCGATGCCGGTGGTCGGGATGCCCAGGTCCAGGGCGGACTTCACGGTCCAGCGGCCGGTGCCCTTCTGTCCGGCGGCGTCGACGATCACGTCGACGAGCGGCTTTCCCGTCTCGGCGTCGACCTGACTGAGCACCTCGGCGGTGATCTCGATCAGGTAGCTCTCGAGTTCGGTCTTGTTCCACTCGCGGAAGACGTCGGCGATCTCGGCGACCGGCATGTCGAGGGCCTTGCGCATGAGGTCGTAGGCCTCGCCGATGAGCTGCATGTCGGCGTACTCGATGCCGTTGTGGACCATCTTGACGAAGTGTCCGCTGCCGTCGGGGCCGATGTGGGTGCAGCAGGGCTCGCCGTCGACCTGCGCGGCGATCGACTCGAGCATCGGCCCGAGTGACTTGTACGACTCGGCCGGGCCGCCGGGCATGATCGACGGTCCGTTGAGTGCGCCCTCCTCGCCGCCGGAGATGCCGGCGCCGACGAAGTTCAGTCCGCGGGCCGACATCGCGGCCTCACGGCGGATGGTGTCGGTGTAGAGGGCGTTGCCGCCGTCGATGATGATGTCGCCGGGCTCCATCGCGTCGGCGAGCTCGTTGATCACCGCGTCGGTCGCCTCGCCGGCCTTCACCATGATGAGCACCCGGCGCGGACGCTCGAGCGCGGCGACGAACTCCTCGACGGTCTCGGTGCGGATGAAGTTGCCCTCGTCGCCGTGGTTGGCGATGAGGGCGTCGGTCTTGGCGATGCTGCGGTTGTGCAGCGCGACGGTGTACCCGTGGCGGGCGAAATTGCGCGCGATGTTCGAACCCATGACGGCCAGACCGGTCACACCGATCTGCGCTTTACCGGACGATGACGATGCCTCGACGTTGTTCATGCGGACAGCCTATTGCCTAGCGACCCCTGACGGCGATCTGCCTCACCCGATGTGACTCTCCGGTGCGGGTTCACGCCGATATGCACGTCGGGCCGCGACCGGGGAACTAGAACGCCGACATCAGCCGGTTGAGCTCGGTGAGCCAGGGGATCGCCACCGCCAGGGTCGGCAGGACCAGGATGGCCGCGGCCGCTGTGTAGGCGCCGACCGCGATCCAGCGGGCCGGCCGGTCGTCGCGCAGCCGGTGGACACGCGTGAGAGTGGTCGGTCCGCCGACGGCCATGGCGCCGCGCGGGGCGACCGCGTCGGCACAGGCGACGAGGGCGCGTCCGAGCGTGGTGGGCGCGGTCTTGCGGACGGCCTGGTCGTCGGCGAGTGCCTCCACCAGCAGTTCCGCGGCGCCCAGCGCCGACTGCGAGCGGACGAAGCGCGGGAACGCCTCGTGCAGCGCGATGAAGGCCTCGAGGACGAGGTCGTGGCGGGCACGCAGATGTGCGCGCTCATGAGCGATGACCGCGACGAGTTCGTCGCGGGTGAGTCGGTGGACGACGCCTTCGCTGACGACGACGCGCTGCCGTAGTCCGGGAAGGCAATACGCGAGTGGCTGCTCGACGTCGATCATCCGGACGTCACGTGCGTACAGCGGGTCGTCGGCGTCGGTGCGGTTGCAGCGGTCGAGGATGTCGATCAGCTGGCGATGGGCCTTGCGGCGGGCGCGGGTGCGCATGCCCACGCGGATGGTCGTGAAGAAGAGGCGGGCGCCGATCAGCAGCGTCAAGACGAAGACGGCAACGCAGACCAGCCACAAGGGGAGGCCGAGCCGGTCGATCTCGTGCAGCGGATTCGTGGAGGGCCGCCCGTCCGGGCCGATGACGAGGAGATTCGCCGCGATCGCGAGGCCACAGCTGAACGCCGACAACACGGCGGCGAGTGCGATGGCCTGCCACAGGGTCATCGCCGCGCGTGGGGCTCGCATCGGCCACCGGGCCCGGGACAGTGCCTCGGGGACGGGACCTGCGAGCACCAGGCTGACGATGCCGAAGAGCAGGGCGGTCATCCGGTGACTTCCTCAGGGTGGGCTGTGTGGGGGCGTGCCGCGAATCTAACTCTTCTCGCGTGTTCCTCGTGCGGCTTCGAGCTCATCGAGTGCGTGGCGGAGAGCGGCGGCCTCGTCCTCGCCGACCCGTCCGACGAACGAGACGAGAGCGGCATGCCGCGATCCGGGGGCGTCGGCCTCGGCGAGGGCGTCGACCATCAGGCTCGCCACCAGGTCCTCACGGGGGTGGGTCGGGACGTATTTGTGTGCCCGGTCGTCCCGGATCTGGGTGACCAGGTTCTTCTTCGCCAGGCGCTGCAGCACGGTCATCACCGTGGTGTACGCCAGCGACCGGTCGCGCGACAGCGCGGCATGTACCTGCCGGACGGTCTGCGGCTCCGAGCTGGCCCACAACGTGTCCATCACCGCGCGTTCGAGGTCGCCGAGCCCATTCATCTTTCGCATTTTACCGCTGTGCCTTCCTCTGTGTGTCCGCCGGCCCGCTGCGCTCCACTCCATTGTGGTTCGGCTCGGACGTTTTCGCCGTTCACGTGTCGTTTCGCCCTGGCCTTGACACGTTGGTAAGGCTAGCCTACATTAAGTGTCACGTCGGACCGTGCGAGAGTCCTGAGGGCTGCAGAGACCCCCGGTCCACGCCGCGGAAGGTCCCGCATCTCCACGAGGTGCGGGGCCTTCCGGTTTCTCCGGTTTGTGAACACTCAACGACCGGAGGCGCGGCAGTGTTCCCCCCGGTTCACTGATCTGTCGCGCACTCTCTGTCCGGGCGTCCGCGGGTCGTTCTCGCGGAGCCCGGCCCGCTCGTGCGAATGTTGACGCCATGACTGCGAACAGTGCGGACGAAATCATCCAGGGCTCCGTCGGCAAGGGGCTCGACGGCGTGCTCGGACTCGAGGTCGTCGAGGCCGGTCCCGACCGGATCGTCGCGAAGATGGAGATCACCGAGAAGCACCATCAGCCGTTCGGCATCGTCCACGGCGGTGTGTACTGCGCGATCGGCGAGAGCGTCGCGAGCATGAGCGGCTTCCTCTGGCTGCACGAGACGGGGATCGGCGGTCACGCGGTCGGCGTCAACAACAACACCGACTTCCTGCGCTCGGTCTCGTCCGGCACGGTCACCGCCACCTCCACCCCGATCCACCGGGGACGCCGTCAGCAGCTGTGGGCCGTCGACATGGTCGACCAGGACGGCCGGTTGCTCGCCAAGACGCAGGTCCGCCTCCAGAACCTCGAGGCGTAGCGAGCGCCGGTGGATCGCGAGACCAGTTCCCGAATCGAGGAGATCCTCACCGCTGTCGACGCCGACCTGGCCGCAGGGTTCCCGGGCGACCGACCCGAGCCGCAGCCGGTGCACACCGTCTACGTCAGCGCCGCCGACGTGGACGTCGAGACACCGCGTGACTGGGGGAGTCGTGCGCTCGCGCTCGCCGACGACGTCCGTCCGGTCCTCGTCGACCTCGCCGGCGCAGAGGCCGCGGAGGTCGCGCGCACGCGCCTGGAGAACAACCCGATCGAGGATCTGCGCATCGATCTCGAGGACGGGTACGGCCGGCGCGACGACGCGGTCGAGGACGCACACGCCCGGCACGCGGGCGAGGTGCTCGCCGCGTGGACCTCGATGCGCCCGCATGCGCCCCGCCTCGCCGGGGTGCGCGCCAAGGGTCTCGGCGCCGGCGAACGACGCCGCGGGCTGCGCACGCTCGAACTGGTCCTCGACGCCGCGGGCGGTGTGCCCGACGGATTCGTCTTCACCGTCCCGAAGCTGCGCGACGCCCGACAAGTGGACGCGGTCAACCTGATCTGCGCGGAATTCGAACGTGTCCACGGGCTCCCGGAGGGTGCGCTCGGCTACGAGCTGCAGGTGGAGATCCCGCAGGCGGTGCTCGGCGCCGACGGCCGCGCGACCGTCGCCGAGGCCATCCACCGCGGCCGGCCCCGCGTGCGCGCGCTGCACTACGGCACCTACGACTACAGCGCGGCCTGCGGCATCGTGTCCGCGCAGCAGTCACTGGCCCATCCGGTCGCCGATCACGCCAAGGCCGTCATGCAGGTGGCGGCGGCCCAGACCGGGGTCTGGGTCAGCGACGGCTCCACCCAGGTGGTCCCGGTCGGCACACCGGATGTCGTCGAGGCCGCCGTGCGGCGCCACCACGGCCTGGTCGTGCGCTCCCTCGAACGCGGCTTCTACCAGGGCTGGGACATGCATCCCGGCCATCTGGTGACGCGCTGGCTCGCGGTCGCGGGGTTCTACCGGTCCGCCATGCCGGTCGCGGCGAAGCGGCTGCAGGCCTACGCCGAACGCACCGGCTCGGACGTCATGGACGAACCCGCCACCGCGATGTCGCTCGCCCTCGTCATCCGGCGCGGTGTGCACGCGGGCGCCTTCACCCACGGCGAGGTCACCGCGGTCGCCCCGCTTGTCACCGCTGAGTGGCTCGACGAGTTGCGGTCGAGCGGCGGCGGTCTCGCCGTCGGGAGCTGATCGGCACGTCCCGGGGTCATCCGGTCCGCCGGATTCGTGTCGGCGCGCCGAGTGCCGTCGTGCGTGGCAGGATGTCCCCGTGTCGAGATGTGTCGACGCTGTCACGAACACGAGCACGACCACGGTCGGCGAACTGCGAGGAGCGATCTCGGTGCGATTGTCGCCGCATGAACAGGAACGGCTGTTGATCTCGTACGCGGCCGAACTCGCGCGACGAAGGCAGGCCCGCGGACTCAGGCTCAACCATCCGGAGGCGGTCGCGATCATCACCGACCATGTCCTCGAGGGCGCCCGTGACGGCCGGTCGGTCGCCGAACTCATGACCTCGGGGCGCGAGGTGCTGCGCCGCGAGGACGTCATGGACGGTGTGCCGGAGATGTTGCACGACGTCCAGGTCGAGGCGACCTTCCCGGACGGCACCAAGCTGGTGACCGTGCACGACCCGATCTCGTAGAACCGCACGCCCCAGTCGTTTACGCAACCGAGAGAGGCCGAGATGTCGGGTACGCCATCCACCGGGACACGGTCCGCAGTCGTCCCCGGCGAGGTGATCGCCGCGGACGGCACCATCGAGCTGAACGCCGGCGCCGACACCGTGCAGGTGACCGTGGTCAACTCCGGTGACCGGCCGGTGCAAGTGGGCAGCCACGTCCACTTTCCCCAGGCGAACGCCGCGCTCGAGTTCGACCGTGGACTCGCGCGTGGCCGGCGCCTGGACATCCCGGCCGGGACCGCGGTGCGGTTCGAGCCGGGAATCGAGATGACCGTCACCCTCGTCCCGCTCGGGGGATCCCGTGAGGTGCACGGGATCTCGTTGGATCCGCCGGGCGCGCTCGGGCCGGTGACCGACCCCGACGACGGGAGGGCATGATGGCGATCCTCGGACGTGACCGGTACGCGCAGCTCTTCGGTCCGACGACCGGTGACCTGGTGCGCCTCGCGGACACCGACCTGCTGATCGAGGTGACCGACGACCTGTCGGGTGGCCCCGGCCGCGCGGGCGAGGAGGCCGTCTTCGGCGGCGGCAAGGTGATACGCGAGTCGATGGGGCAGAGTCGCGCAACCCGTGCCGACGGCGCCCCGGACACCGTCATCACCGGCGTTATCGTCCTCGACCACTGGGGAATCATCAAGGCGGACCTGGGTATTCGCGACGGACGCATCGTGGCGCTGGGCAAGGCCGGCAACCCCGACACGATGGACGGCGTCCATCCCGACCTCGTCATCGGGCCGTCGACCGAGATCATCGCGGGCAACGGCAAGATCGTCACCGCCGGGGCCATCGACTGCCACGTCCACTTCATCTGTCCGCAGATCATGGACGAGGCGCTCGGCAACGGCATCACCACGCTCATCGGCGGCGGCACCGGCCCGGCGGAGGGCAGCAAGGCGACCACGGTCACGCCCGGCGCGTGGCACCTGTCGTCGATCCTGGCCGCGACCGATCACTGGCCGATGAACATCGCCCTGCTCGGCAAGGGCAACACCGTCAGCGCCGAGGCGATGCACGAGCAGATCCGTGCCGGCGCTTCCGGTTTCAAGCTCCACGAGGACTGGGGCAGCACCCCGGCGGCGATCGACGCATGCCTGAGGGTCGCCGACGAGACGGGGGTCCAGGTCGCCCTGCATTCCGACACGCTCAACGAGGCCGGCTTCGTCGAGTCGACGCTCGGCGCGATCGCCGGGCGTGGTATCCACGCGTATCACACCGAAGGCGCCGGCGGCGGACACGCGCCCGACATCATCACGGTCGCCACGTACCCCAATGTGCTTCCGTCGTCGACGAATCCGACGCGTCCGCACACCGTGAACACCCTCGACGAGCACCTCGACATGCTGATGGTGTGCCATCACCTGAACCCGACGGTGCCCGAGGATCTCGCGTTCGCGGAGAGCCGGATCCGACCCTCGACGATCGCCGCCGAGGACCTGCTGCACGACCTCGGCGCGATCTCGATGATCGGCTCGGACTCGCAGGCGATGGGCCGGGTCGGCGAGGTCGTGCTGCGCACCTGGCAGACCGCGCATGTGATGAAGCGCAAGCGCGGTTCGCTGCCCGGGGACGGCCGTGCCGACAACAACCGCGCCCGGCGGTATGTCGCGAAGTACACGATCTGTCCGGCCGTCGCCCACGGCTTCGACGACGAGATCGGCTCGGTCGAGGTCGGCAAGCTCGCCGATCTGGTCGTATGGGATCCGAAATTCTTCGGCGTCCGGCCGGAGCTCGTCATCAAGGGCGGCGCCATCGCCTGGGCGGCGATGGGTGACGCGAACGCGTCGATCCCGACCCCGCAGCCGGTGCTGCCGCGCCCGATGTTCGGTGCGGCACCGAAGCTCGCGGCCGCCACCTCGGTCGGCTTCGTGGCGCCCGGTGCGGACCCCGACCTGGCCGGGCGCATCGGTGTCGACCGCCGGTTGGTCCCGGTGAAGAACACGCGCGGGGTCGGCAAGGCGGACATGGTCAACAACGACGCCTGTCCGACCATCGAGGTGGATCCGGACACGTTCGCGGTGAGGGTCGACGGTGAGGTGTGGGAGGCCGAACCCGTCTCCGAGCTCCCGATGGCACAGCGCTACTTCCTGTTCTGATGTCCGGGAACCCGATGCCGGCGACACCGTCCTCGCCCGGATATGCACCGCTCGCGATGATGCTCTCGTTGGCCGACTCGCGGTTGCCGGTGGGCGGACATGTCCACTCGGGCGGTGTCGAACAGGCGATCGCCGACGGATTCGTCCGCACCGCGGGCGATCTCGCGGACTTCCTGTACCGCCGCGTGACGACGAGCGGACTGGTGGCGGCGTCGATCGCCGCGGCGGTGGCCGACGGCAAGCTCGACGTCGCGGCGGCTCAACGGGAGACCGACGCCCGCACCCCGTCGGCGGCCGCGCGAAAGGCGTCGCTGGCGCAGGGGAGGGGGATGGTCCGCCTCGCGCGCCGGATGTTCCCCGACCACGACTGGTCGCCACACCGTCCGACCACCCACCTGCCGGTGATCAGCGGGTCCATCGGCGCCGCGTCGTCGTTGTCGGGATTCCACACCGCACTGGTCCTCGTGTACACGACCATGAGCGGTTCGGCGACCGCGGGCCAGCGCCTTCTCGCGCTCGACCCGGCCGACGTGTCGATCATGATCGCCGATCTCGGCGCCGAGTGTGAACGCGTCGCCGCCGAGGCGGCCGTCGGACTCGCGGACCTGTCCGATCCGGTGCTCGACGTTCTCGCCGAACGTCATGAGCGCCAACCGATGCCGTTGTTCATGTCCTGATCGTGAACCCCTGACCGGGACCCGGCCGAGCAACACCCGAAGCCGAGCAACACCCGAGGCCGAGCAAGCCCCGACCGAGAGGAGTCACCGATGCCCCCGCATCTCATCGACGGGCAGCCCCACACCCACGACCACGACCGGCCCCGTCGCAAGCGTGAACCGGGGGAGCCGCTGCGGATCGGAGTCGGCGGCCCCGTCGGTTCCGGGAAGACCGCGCTGGTCGCCGCACTCTGCCGCCAGCTCCGCGACGAACTGTCGGTCGCGGTCCTGACCAACGACATCTACACCACCGAGGACGCGGACTTCCTGCGCCGCAACGCGGTTCTCCCGGACGAGCGGATCACCGCCGTCCAGACCGGCGGCTGCCCGCACACCGCGATCCGCGACGACATCACCGCCAACCTCGACGCCATCGACGACCTCATCGAGGCGAACCCGCCACTGGACCTGATCCTCGTCGAGTCCGGCGGCGACAACCTCACCGCGACCTTCTCGACCGGTCTCATCGATGTGCAGATCTTCGTGATCGACGTCGCCGGCGGTGACAAGGTTCCCCGCAAGGGTGGTCCCGGCGTCACCTTCTCGGACCTGCTGGTGATCAACAAGACCGATCTCGCCGAGCGCGTGGGCGCCGACCTCGAGGTGATGAGGCGCGACGCGGAGAAGGTCCGCGAGGGCCGGCCGACGGCGATGATCTCGCTGACCGAGGACCCGGCCGCGACCGACGTGCTGAAGTGGGTGCGTGAGCAGCTCGCCGCACCCGTGACGGCCGGTTGACCGGTGCGCACCCACGTCGAGATCGTCGCGACCGCCGACCGCGGGGTGCGGCACAGCGCAACCGGCGGTCTCGCCGTCCGGGTCACCTCACCGGGTGCGGTCCAGCTCGTCGGCACCGCGGCGACCCCGCTCGGCGGTGACGAGATCGTCGTCCGGGTGTGCGTCGAGCCGGGCGCGTACCTCGACGTGGGCAGCGTCGCAGCCACCATCGCGCTGCCGGCGCACGACCGCGCCGACTCCCGGGCACGCTGGGAGCTCGAGGTCGGCGCGGGTGGACGGCTGAGGGTGGAACCGCAGCCGACGATCGTCGCCGGCGGCGCCGTCCACACCTCGGATCTGGTCGTCGGCCTGCACCCGGGCGCAGCCCTGGATCTGCACGAGCATGTCCAGATCGGGCGGGCGTCGAGCGCCGACGACCCGGTACGGGACGAACGCGACCGCGCCGGCCGGTGGACCGGAGGCCTGCGCGTCGAGGTCGGGGGAGAGATCATGCTCGCGCACCGGGTCGCGCTCGGGGCCTCGACGCCGGCCGCCGCGACGGGTCATCGGGCGATGAGCAGTGTCTTCCGCTACCCCGACGACCGTGGCGAGGACGTGCATCCCACCGCGTTCGCGGCGCGCCTCCGCCTCAGCGGGGAAGCGACGCTGACCAGTGCCCTCGGCCGGTCGGTGACCGCGACCCGGCGCCTGACCGATGCCCTGGACACCGCCGCACTCGCCCCCAACTGACACCGCAGCCCTGGTTCCGGACGGGGAACCAGGGTTGCGGAAGTCGTGGGGCCGGCCGGTCAGCTGGCCTCGGGCTCTTTCTCCTTGGAGTTCTCGCCCTCGGTCGGCACCGAGCCGGTGGCGTCAGTCTCGCTCGACGCCACGGTCCCCGGATCGGACTCGGCGGCGGCACCGGACTTCGCCCGCTGCTTGGCTGCTTCCTCGATCTCGGCGTTCTGCTTCTCCAGTGCCGACAGCGCGGTGCGCGCGTAGACCTGCTGTTCGGTGACCGCGAGCTGCGAGCGGCCGCGGGTGGTGAACGCGAAGAACCAGTTGATCAGCGTGTTCAGGCGGTTGCGGAAGCCGACCAGGTACACGAGGTGCAGCGCGAGCCAACCGAGCCACGCGAAGTAGCCCTCGGTCTCGAACTTCTTCTTGGTGCCCGGGATCGGGACCTGCATCACCGCGGAGTAGCGCGAGATGGTCGCCATCGAGCCCTTGTCGAAGTAGCTGAACGGCTTGCGCTGCTCGGGGGTCTGGCCCTTCATCGACGCCTTGATCGCGTCCGCGGCGTAACGGCCACCCTGGATCGCGCCCTGCGCGACACCCGGGACACCGTCAACGGCCATCATGTCGCCGACCACGAAGACCTCCGGGTGGCCCGGGATGGTCAGGTCGGGCAGCACCTTGACGCGGCCGGCGCGGTCGAGCTCGGCGCCGGACTGGTCGGCCAGCAACTTGCCCAGCGGGCTGGCCTGGACACCTGCCGACCACACCTTGCACTGCGACTCGATGCGGCGGGTGGTGCCGTCCTTCTCCTTGACCACGAGGCCGTCGTAGTCGACGTCGATCACCATCGCGTTGAGCTGGATCTCGACGCCCAGCTTCTCCAGGCGGTCGGCGGCCTTCTTGCCGAGCTTCGGGCCGAACGGCGGCAGCACGGACGGCGCCGCGTCGAGGAGGATGACGCGGGCCTCGGTGGGGTCGATGTTGCGGAACGCGCCCTTGAGGGTCTTGTCGCTCATCTCGGCGATCTGGCCGGCGAGCTCGACACCGGTCGGACCGGCGCCGACGACGACGAAGGTCAGCAGCTTGGCGCGCTCGGCCGGATCATGCGAGAGCTCGGCCTGCTCGAAGGCCCCGAGGATGCGGCCGCGCAGTTCGAGGGCGTGGTCGATGGTCTTCATGCCGGGCGCGTACTCGGCGAAGTGGTCGTTGCCGAAGTACGACTGGTCGGCGCCGGCCGCGACGATCAGGTCGTCGTACGGGGTGACCGTGATGCGCTCGAGGAATCGTGAGGTGACGGTCTTCGCCTGGAGGTCGATGTCGAAGACGTTCCCCAAGAGCACCTGAGTGTTCTTCTGCTTGCGCAGGACGACGCGGGTGGCCGGGGCGATCTCACCCTCGGCGACGATGCCGGTCGCGACCTGGTAGAGCATCGGCTGGAAGAGATGGTGCGTGGTCTTGGCGATCAACGTCACGTCGACGTCGGCCTTGGCCAGACGCTGGGCGGCGAACAATCCGCCGAAGCCGGAGCCGATGATGACCACTTTCCTGCGGTCGTTGCCCGCAGGTGCGGGGGCCTGGGCGGCGGGGCTGCTCATCTCCAGACATCTCCTTCTCGCTCGATGGTGGACGGTTCGTCGTCGGTGCCGCGGGGGCTGATGGTGGTCTGATCGGACCGCGGGAGGCCGTTCAGATCGTCGTGCGAGCCGACGAGAAACCGTGCATGCCCACAACGGTAGTCAATGACTGCGCGCCGGGCGCGGCCAGAGTCGCGTATTCCGGGTCGCCGGGCAGGTCGGGGAACCCCCGAACGGGCGGAATGCCGGTTCACGCGGACAGGTCGCGGTGCGATGACCAGCGAAGAGAACGCTGTCGCCACTCGGTCTGCAAGATCTCGTACTCCACCTCGTAGCGATCGGGGTCGTAGGCGGGGGGAGCCGAATTCCTACCGTGCCCGGGCGCGTCGGACTCGTCGCAGAGATGGATGCCGGTGAGCGACATGCCGACCTTCTCCATGACACGCCGCGACGGCAGGTTGCTGGCGAGCGTGCTGGCGAAGACGCGCTCGGTCTTCAGATGGTCGAACGCGAAGGCGATGAGGGCGAACGCGGCCTCGGTCGCCAGGCCCCGGCCCCACACCGTTCGACGCAGGCGGTAGCTCAGTTCGAGTTCGGCCCGGTTGCTGTGCCGCGGGGTCCGCAACGACGTCCAGCCGAGGAACGCGCCCGTGGCCGGATCGCACAGTACCCACGTGCCGGTGCCGTGGCGTCGTCGTTCGGCCTCGGCGCGCGGGACCATCCATTCCTCGATCACGGCGCGCGGCGTCGGCGTCCCGCCGCTGACGTATCGCATGACCTCGGGATCGCTGTCGAGATGGACGAGGTCGTCGATGTCGTGCGCGGACACCGGGCGCAGCCGTGCCCGTGCGGTGTCGATGTTCACCCGAGTCCCCTCACTGCGGCCGCCGTGCCCTCCCGGTCCTGTGTCCTCCCGGTCCTGTGTCCTCCCGGTCCGGTGCACGGCGTATGGTCCTGCGGTTCCCCCGCCGCGAGTCTACGGTCTCGGCGCGGTGTGCACCGTTGTTCACCATGCGCGTGTCCCGCCGATAAGGTTGCCTCGTGGCATCTGACTCCGCGACAGCCGACTACGTCCTCGAGATCCCCGTCCATCTGCGGTGGGGCGACATGGACATCAACAACCACATCAACAACGTGCAGATCGCACGCCTCTTCGAGGAGGCACGCGTCCGCTCGTTCCACACCTGGATCTCGGACGGACCGCGCGATTTCTCGTTCCTCGTGGTCCGGCAGGACATCGAGTTCCATGCGCCCGTCCACTACTCGACGCATCCCGTGATCGTGAAGTCCTGCATCGGCCGGGTCGGCAACTCGTCGTTCACGATGGCCCTGCGCCTGTTCGACAAGGAGGGCGTGCACTGTGCGTCCGCAGAGACCACGATGGTCGTCGTCGACCCCGCGGCCGGGCGGCCCGCGCCGATCCAGGACAAGCTGCGCGAGGTCTTGACCCGTAGCCTCGGCCGGCCGATCGAGTTCGGCGGCCGTCGCGCGAACACCGCGAGCTGATCCCGGTCGGCGGCCCGCTCGTCAGGGCGCCCGACACCCCGATTCCCGAGGCCCCCGAATCCCGAACCCCCGAATCCCGAGGCCCCCGAATCCCGAGACCCCCGAATCCCGAGACCCACGGATGCTGATCCTTCACCGAGCGGAACGGACCGACACCCTCGCCGACGCGCTCGCCGAGGTCCTGTCCACCCCGCTGCGCGACCCGATGCGAACCGAGATCGTCTCGGTGCCCGCCGCGGGTGTCGAACGATGGATCGCCCAGCACCTCGCGTGCCGGCTCGGCGCCGGTCCCGGCGGGGCCGACGGCATCGCGGCGAACATCGACTTCACCGGCCCCGCCCGGCTGGCCGACGCCGTCGCCGATGCCGTGCTCGAGGGAAACCGGCTCGTCACCGGCACTCCTCTGTCTATCGAGAATCCCTGGCGCGCCGCGGAACTCGTGTGGCCGGTGCTCCGGGTGCTCGACGAGCGCATCGACGATCCGGAGCTGACCGTCATCGCCCGGCACGTCGGCTTCGGCGACGAGTCGTCCCCGAACATCGGGCGCCGCTACGCGACCGCCCACCATCTCGCCGAACTCTTCGAGCGGTATGGCCGGTCCCGGCCCTCGATGATCGCCGGATGGGCGTCCGGCGACGATCTCGACGGCGCCGGCGCACCGCTGCGCGAGGACCTCGCCTGGCAGGCCGATTTCTGGCGCGCGGTCCGCGCCGAGATCGGGCGCCCGCACCCGGCCGAACTGCTCGACGAGGTGTGCGACCGGCTCCGCGCCGACCCGCAGGCCGCCGACCTGCCCGAGCGCCTGTCGGTTTTCGGTCCCACTCGGATCACCGAGTCGTTCCGAAACATCATCGCCGCGGTCGCCGTCCACCACGACGTACACCTGTTCGTCCCGCATCCGAGTCCGAGGCTCTGGGACCACCTGCGTGCCCTCGACACCGCCGCGCCCGGCGTCGGGGTTCCGCCGCGCAGGCGCGCGCGGCCGGTGCCCGAGCTGAACAACCCGCTGCTGGCCGGACTCTCCCGTGACCTGCAGGAACTGCAGCTGCGGCTCGACGGCATCGTCGACGCCGACCTCCATCACGAACCGGCGGGGCCTCCCCGCACCGACACCCTGCTCGGCGCGTTGCAGGCGGGCATCCGTGACGACGCCGTCCGGGTGGGCGCGGGCGACGTCACCGACGACGGCTCGGTCGAGGTCCACGCGTGTCATGGTCCGGAACGGCAGGTCGAGGTGCTCCGCGACCGCCTGCTGCACCTGTTCGCCGCCGACCCGACGCTCGAACCCCGCGACGTGCTCGTCATGTGCCCGGACGTGGAGACCTTCGCCCCCCTCATCCGCGGCGCGTTCGGGCAGACCGGATTGCCCCATCCCGCGTTCGATCTGCGGGTCCGCCTCGCCGACCGCGGGCTGCGTCACGTCAACCCGATCATCGACACCATCGTCGCGGTCGTCGAACTCGCCGCCGGACGCGTCACCGCCGGCGACGTCCTCGACCTGCTCGCGGCCCCGCCGGTCCGTGCCCGGTTCGCGTTCACCGACGACGACCTCGACCTCGTCCGGGAATGGCTGATCCACAGCAACGTCCGCTGGGGCCTCGGCACCGCCGAACGCAAGCGCTTCGGCCTCGAACGGTTCCGGCACGGCACCTTCGACGCCGGCCTCGACCGTATCGCCCTCGGTGTCGTCGCCGAGGAGACCGACGACGAATGGCTCGGTGCCGCATTGCCGCTCGCCGGCGTCGAGAGCACCGGCATCGACCTGGTCGGGCGCCTCGACGAATTCCTCGACCGACTCGGCCGCATCCTCCGCGCGCTCGGCGCCCCCGCGCCCTCCCGGCACTGGGCGCAGACACTGGTCGGGGCGGTCGGCTCGCTGACGGCCACCGCACCCACCGAGGACTGGCAACGCGCACAGGCGATCCGGATGCTCGAGGACGCCTTCGCCGACACCGACGAGACACTCCGGCTCGCCGATGTCCGGGACCTGCTGTCTGCGCTGGTCGCCGGTCGGCCCACCCGCTCCAACTTCCGCACCGGGGAACTCACGGTGTGCACCATGGTGCCGATGCGGTCGGTGCCGCATCGCGTCATCGTGTTGCTCGGGATCGACGCGGAGGTGTTCCCGCGCGTGCAGCGCATGGACGGCGACGACATCCTCGGCGTCGACCCGCTCGTCGGCGAGCGCAATCCGCGCGACGAGGACCGCCAGTGCTTCCTCGACGCGATCAACGCGGCGCGCGAGGCGCTGCTCGTCTTCTACAGCGGCGCCGACCCGGTGTCGGGCCGGCCCATCCCGCCTGCGGTGGTGGTCAGTGAACTCATCGACACCCTCGACGGTCTCACCGGCGCCGGTGACGACTCGATCGTGCGCCGGCACACCCTGCACGGCTTCGACGCCCGCAACTTCGTCGACGGCGGTGTGCCCGGCATCCCCGGCCCCTTCAGCCACGACGCCTCCCTGCTCGACGGCGCGAAGGCGCTGCGCGGACGGGTCGAGGCGATCGTCCCGGTCGCACGACGGGAGCTGCCCGGGCCGGAGACGACTCTCGAGGACTCCGACATCGACCTGTCGACGCTGATCGAGTTCCACGTCGACCCGATCACCGGTTTCGTCCGCCAGCGGCTCGGCGCCCGCATCCCGGACGACGAGACGCCCCACGACGACCAACTCGATGTCGAACTCGAGCCCCTCGACAAGTGGGGGATCGGCGACCGCTTCCTCACCCGGATGTTGTCCGGCGTCCCGCTCGCCGACTGCGAGGCCGCCGAGCTGCGCCGGGGCACGTTGCCGCCCTTCGCCTTCGGCACCCGCGAGCTACAGGCGATCTCGTCGGCGGTGACCCGTCTCCACGGCGTGGTCGCGCCGCTGCGCCCGGGGGCGCCGCAGACCCTCGACGTCCTCGTCGCCCTACCAGACGGGCGCCGCGTCCACGGCACCATCGGCGACGTGTTCACCGGCGACGACGACCGCGCCCGCATCGTGCGCGCCACCTATTCCAAACTGAAGGCGAAACAGCAACTGACACTCTGGATCACGTTGCTCGCCGTCGCCGCCGCGGCCGACCAGGGCAACGCCGCGGCGCAGCGCGTCGGCAGCGGCGTGTTCGTCGGACGCGCACCGAAGGGCAGCGGCACCTCGACGGTGACGTTCCGCCGCCCCGACGACGCACATGCGCTGCTCTACGACCTCGTGCGACTGCGCGACGAGGGCCTGCGCCGGCCATTGCCGCTGCCACTCGAACCCGCGCTCGCCTTCGTCGACCACGACGGCCCGGGCCGTCGTGCCCAGTGGGCCCTGACCAGCGCACGCCGCGCGTTCGAGGACCGGTTCGGTCCGGCGACGAGTCCCTACGTCAGGCTCGCGTTCGGCGGAGACGTACGCGCCGAGGTCGGATTCGACGATGTCCTCGCGGTGACACCACCCGCCGACCGCACCCTCGGCGGCGTGGAACTCGCCCTCACCGAAGGGGATTCGCTGTTCGCCGGACTGGCCCGCGCGGTCTGGGCGCCCGTCGCAGAGCACCGGGAGACCACGTGAGACAGCCCGAACCCTTCGACATCACCGCGGACCTGCCCGAACACACCACCGTGCTGGAGGCGTCCGCAGGCACCGGCAAGACCTACGCGATCGTCGGCCTCGCCGCCCGCCATCTGGCCGCCGGCGTGCCCATCTCGGAGATGCTGCTGGTCACGTTCAGTCGTGCGGCCACCGCCGAGCTGCGCGAACGCATGCGGTCCCGGGTGCGTGAGCTGCTCGAGACCCTCACCGATCCGGCCGGCGCCCTGGCCACCGCGGAGCGGACCGAGGACCTCCTGCTGCGCGAACTGGCGAGCGGCGTGCCGGAAGAGGTTGACGCACGTCGACGTCACCTGGCCCGGGCACTGAGCGACTTCGACGCGTCGACCATCGCGACCACCCACACGTTCTGCAACCGGATGCTCGAGGCGCTCGGTTTCCTCGGGGAACGCGAACTCGTCCACTCCATCGTCGAGGAGGTCGACGAGCTCACCGAGGAGGTCGCCCTCGACCTGTACCTGCGCGGCTTCTGGGCCAGCGACGCCCCGGAATTCAGTTTCTCCGACGCCCGGGACATCGCTCGTGACGCGGTGCGCCAGGCCTCGGTCGACCTGGCGCCCACCGACGCCGAGCTCGCCGAGGACCCGATCGCGGCACGACGGGTCAGCTTCGCCCGCGCGGTGCGACAGCACGTCGAGAACCGCAAGCGCGACGCCCGTGTGCGCACCTACGACGACCTGCAGGCGATCCTGCACCGCATCGTCACCGACGACGTGGTAGGGGAGCGTGCCTGCAAACGGATCCGGGACACCTTCTCGGTCGTTCTCGTGGACGAGTTCCAGGACACCGACCCGCTGCAGTGGGAGATCCTGCGTCGCTGCTTCCACGGCCACCGCCGCATGATCCTCGTCGGCGACCCCAAGCAGTCGATCTACGGCTTCCGCGGCGCCGAGGTGCTCAGCTACCTGTCCGCGGTGTCGTCGGCCGACACCCTCAAGGCCCTCGACGTGAACCGGCGCTCCGACGGCGCCCTGGTCGACGCTCTCGGACAGATCTACGGCGACGCCACCCTGGGCCACCCCGACATCGTCGCCCGACCGGTACGCGCGGCGTTCGAGGGCAGCCGGCTCGAGGAAGGGTGCCCGCCGCTGCGGATACGTGCTTTCCTGCGCACGGACTTCACAGCGCTCAACTCGTACAACCTGCCCTCGGTCGGTGATGTCCGGTCGCGCATCATCGCCGACGTCGCAGACGACGTCGCTGCCACGCTCGCGCGCGGGACGCGGATCGACGACGGTGGCAGAACCCGTCCCGTGGACCCCGGCGACATCGCCGTGCTCGTCCGGCAGAACAGCACCATCGAACCGTTGCAGCGCGAACTCGCCGACCGCGGCATCAACTCCGTCATCGGTTCCGGCGTGAACGTCTTCACCACGGCCGCGGCCCGCCACTGGCTGTGGGTGTTGCGCGCCCTCGAACAGCCGTCCCGCTCCGATCGTGTGCGGTTGGCCGCGATGACCACCCTTTTCGGTTGGTCCGCCGAACGGGTCGCGACCGCCTCCGAATCCGAGGTCGCCGAGCTGGCCGCCGAGCTTGCCTCGCTGGCAAGGGTTTTCACGGAGGCGGGTTTCGCGGCGATGGCTCAGCGACTCTTCGACGGCCATCGGGTGGCCGCGCGCGTCCTCGCGGTGGAGAACGGCGAACGCACCCTCACCGACCTCATCCAGGTGTCGGCGCTGTGCAACAAGCACGTCGTGGAGAGCGGCGAGGGGCTCAGCGCCGTGGTCGAATGGCTGACCGAACGCGTCACCGACACCTCGTCCCGGCAGCGGTACGAGGACCAGAGTCGCCGACTCGACCGTGACACCCGGGCCGTCCAGATCATGACCGTGCACGCGAGCAAGGGGCTCCAATTCCCGATCGTCTACGTGCCCTTCGGGTGGGACGGCACCTGGATCGGCGACCGCGGCAACCTGACGTACCACGACGAGAAGGGGACCCGCCGACTCGATGTGGGTGGCCTCGGGGCCCCGGGACGCCAAGAACGCCGGCGTCGCTACGCCGCCGAGGTCGCCAATGAGGACCTCCGCCTGCTGTACGTCGCGTTGACCCGCGCCCAGTCACAGGTGGTGGCCTGGTGGGCGCCGTCGGTCAACACACCCACCGGGCCGCTGCACCGGTTGGTCTTCGGTGGTGAGGAGGCCCGGCGGCAGCCCGGCATGATGGGGGAGTGGACGGTCGCCTCCGAGGTGCCGATCCCCGAAGCCGATTCCGAGTGCGTCTCCGTACTGCGCTCGCTCGCCGAACGTGATCCGGCGATCTCCATCGAACCCGCCGGACGACACGCCACCGACGCCGTTGCGCCGCCGGTAGACCCGGGGATCGACCCCGACGCCCTGGACGTCGCCGGTTTCGAACGCCGCATCGACCAGGACTGGCGGAGGACCTCGTACTCGGCGCTCACCGCCGACGTCGCCCATGGAGCGCACGGGGCCCCGGGCGGACCGGCCCAGCCGATCGTCGGCACCGGCAGCGAACCCGACGACGAGGCGGCCGTCCTCCTCGACGACGAACCGATCACCGTGCCCGACGACTCGCTCGACGATGAGATCGGTTCCGGTGCAGCGCGTCCCGGTACGCCGTCGCTGATGAACGGCATGCCGTTCGGCGCCGCCTTCGGCACCCTCGTGCACGAGGTCCTCGAATACGTCGACACCTCCGCTACCGACATCGTCGAGCACGTCCGGGAACTCTGTTCGAGGGCGCTCGGCGGTCTCGCCGGCGACATCGATCCCGAGCAGCTCGTCGCGGCGCTGGTCGGTGTGCTCACCACCCCGCTGGGTTTCGGAGACCTGTGGAGCATCGCGCCGGGTGACCGGCTCGCCGAGCTCGACTTCGAGTTGCCGCTCGGGCCGGCCGGTGCCGCCGCGTCACACGGCCGCATCGGCACCACGCTGGGACATCTCGCCGACCTGATGGAACAGCACCTCCCGCCGGGGGATCCGTTGCGGCCCTATGCCGAGCACCTCCGCGCCGTCCCCGGCCGGAGGCTGCGCGGATTCCTCACCGGCAGCATCGATTCCGTGCTGCGGATCCCGGACGGCCGGTATGTGATCGTCGACTACAAGACCAACCGCATCCGGCCCGGCGACCTCGTCGTGGAGGACTTCGACGCCGAGGCGATGGCCGGTGAGATGATCGCCGCCCACTATCCGTTGCAGGCGATGCTGTATTCGGTTGCGCTGCACCGGTATCTGCGTTGGCGGATACCGGATTACGATCCCGCCCGGCACCTGGGGCCGGTGCAGTATCACTTCGTGCGCGGCATGGCCGGACCCGACACCCCGGCCGGATGCGGTGTCTTCCAGTGGGATCTCCCGCCGGGACTCGTCGTGGAGCTGTCCGACGCGCTCGCCGGGGCGGACACGACGAGCCCGGCCCGAACCGGAGGTGCGCGATGAGTCTGCCCGACGTCCAGCTCGTCGACACCGCCACCGGACTCCTCGCGGACCTCAACGCCGCCGGCGTGCTCGCCGCCGCGGACGTCCACATCACCGACCGGCTGATCCGGATGTGCGGCGAGCCGGTGAGTGAAAAGGCAAGACTCGGCGCCGCTCTCGCGGTCCGTGCCGTCCGGCTCGGCTCGACCTGCCTGGCACTCGACCGCCTCGGCGAACTCGTCGCGGCCGAGGGTGCCGCCGACGAGCGTGTCGACGGTGAGACGCCGGACCTGAGCCTGCCGCCCGCGCAGGAGATCCTCGACGCACTCGCCGCCAGCCCGCTTGTCACCGGCAGCGCCGCCGGACCACTGAGGCCGCTGGTCGTGCGGGATTCTGCCGACGGCCCACTCGTGTACCTGCAGAAGTACTTCCGGCAGGAACAGACCATCCGCGAGATCCTCGAACGGCGCGCGAGGTCTGCGCCCGCCGTGGACGCCGACGCCCTCGCAGAGGCCATCGCCGCGGTCTACTCCTCGCCCGCCGACGGGATGCGGCAGAAGCTCGCCGCCGCCGTTGCCGCCACTCGCTGGACGACCGTCCTCGCCGGCGGTCCGGGTACCGGCAAGACCTATACCGTCGCCCGTATCCTCGCCGTCCTCGACCGACTCCAGGGACCGGGTCTGAGGATCGGCCTGTGCGCGCCCACCGGCCGTGCCGCCGCGCAGCTGCAGGCCTCGGTCGAGTCGGAGGCGACCCTGCCGGTCACCGCGCACGCCGTCACGCTGCACTCCCTGCTGGGCTGGCGGCCGGGATCGAACCCGCGGCATGGGCGTGGCCGCACCCTCCCGCACGACGTCATCGTCGTGGACGAGACCTCGATGCTGTCGATGACCGCGATGAGCCGGCTACTCGAGGCGGTGCGGCCCGACGCGCGGCTCGTCTTCGTCGGCGACCCGCACCAGCTCGCCTCGGTGGAGGCGGGTGCGGTGCTCGCCGACCTGGTCGAGCGCGCAGACCTGCCCGAAGCCGCCGACGGCAGGCCCCCGGCGGCGCTCGCGCAGGCGTTCTCCGCCGTGGGATTGGACCCGGACACCGGCCGGGTGCCCGAGGAGGTCGGCGCCGATGGAGCCGACCTCAGGGGAACCGACGTCAAGGGAGTCGAGGCCGAGGGCATCGATGCGGAGGACCTGGCGCGCATGGCCGACGGCGTCATCACTCTCCGGCGGCAGTTCCGGTTCGGCGGTGGCATCTCGAAGGTCGCCGCGGCCGTAAACGCCGGCGACCCGGACACCGTCCTCGACCTGGTCACCGCGGCGGACGTCGATGACGTCGAACTCGTCGCACCCGACGACCTCGACACGGTCACCGAGGGGATCCTCGCGTGGGGGCGGGCACTGCGCACGGCGGCGCGGCGCGCCGACGCGGAGGCGGCCCTCGACGCCCTCGACAGCCACCGGGTGCTCTGCGCCCACCGCGAGGGCGCCTGGGGTGTCCGCGGGTGGACGACTCGGATCACCGACTGGCTCGGCACCACGGAGGCCGAACATCTGGGTTGGTACGTGGGACAACCGATCCTGGTGACCGCCAACGACACCCAGACCGGCACCTTCAACGGCGACACCGGCGTGGTCATCGCCGACCCCGAGGCCTCCCAGACCACCGGGACCGCGCAGACCACGGGTACCGACGCGGTGCGGGTCGCATTCCGGCGGGGCGGCCACATCCGGCTGCTGCACCCCACCCAGCTCGCCGACGTGGTGTCGGTGCACGCGATGACCATCCATCGCAGTCAGGGCAGCCAGTTCGACCGGGTGACCGTCGTGCTCCCGCCGGCCGGCTCGGAGCTGCTGACCCGGGAGCTCCTCTACACCGCGATCACGCGTGCCAAGAGCCATGTCCGGATCATCGGGACCCCCGAGGTGCTCGCCGCGGCGGTCAACCGCCGGGTGCAGCGTGCCAGCGGCCTGCGCTCGGCGCTCACCGAGCTGTAGCTCAGATCAGCTCACACCCACCCGGCACCAGGTCCCGGCGCTGGTAGCACTCGACGCTCAGCAGGCGCTCCTGCACCTCGTCGGGCAGCCCGAGGAATCCCGAGATGGCGCGGCTGCGCGATGCCTCCGACCGGTGCGCGACGACCGCGGCCTTCTTGCGGGCGGCGAGATCGGCGACGTCTACCACCACGTCGATGTCGGAGTCGGGGGTCCCGGGCAGCTGTTCGCGCGGGATCTCCGGGAACAGGCTGGGTGCGAGCAGGTCCATCATCCACTCGGGGATCGTCGCGAAGTACAGGGAACGGACCCGCCATGCCGGCCCGGCACGGTGATAGAGCTTGTGCGACGCGGCGGCGTCGACGGCCGCCACCGCGAGACGATGCGCGTGGATGTGATCGGGGTGCCCGTAGATGCCCAGCGCGTCGTAGGTGACGACGATGTCCGGCTGCAGGTCCCGAATGTGCTTGGTCAGCGTCCGGACCTGATCGTCGAAGGACGCCGCGCACAGCCGCTCGGTGTCGGGTGCGGACTCGGGCCGGCGGTCGTCGGCGTACCCGAGCATGATCGGTGGGCGCGGCATCCCGAGGATGTCGACGGCATCGGTGAGTTCCTTGTGCCGGATGGTGCCCTCGGCCCACGTGCACATCACGAGATCCGCCTCGCCCCCCGCGTCGACGTGACGGGCGGTCAACCCGCCGGTCCACAGCGACTCGTCGTCGGGGTGCGCATGCACCAACAGCAGTCGAGGTGTACCCATCCACCTGGCTTCCTGATCGTTCCCGGTGCATCGACCCGACGGGTTCGATCCACATTCGGGGTAGTCGGTCCCGACCCAGGGTAGCCACTCCGGTGCTCGGTAAAGTCGGTGTCCGTGACGACGTGTCGCGCCGGGCGTCAGCGCGTGCCGTGCACACGTCCGCCGAGACCACATCAGGCGAGAACAGAACATGGAAGAACAGAACACGGAGGACTGCGATGAGCGTTGCGCCCGAAGTTCATGAGTTCCAAGCGGAGACGCGGCAGCTGCTGGATCTCATGGTCCACTCGATCTATTCGAACAAGGACAGCTTCCTTCGCGAGCTGATCTCGAACGCGTCCGACGCCCTCGACAAGCTGCGCCTGGAGTCGCTGGTCGACAAGGACCTCGACGTCGACACCTCCGACCTGCACATCAAGCTCGTCCCGGACGCCGAGAAGCGCACGCTCACTGTGGTCGACAACGGCATCGGCATGAGCCGTGACGAGGTCATCGAGCTCATCGGCACCCTCGCCCGGTCCGGCACCGCCGAACTGCGCCGTTCGCTCGCCGAGGCCCGGGAGAAGGGGCTGTCGGAAGCCGCGGCCGAGGAGCTCATCGGCCAGTTCGGCATCGGCTTCTACTCGACCTTCATGGTCGCCGACAAGGTCACGCTGGTGACCCGGAAGGCCGGCGAGACCACCGGCACCCGGTGGGAGTCGACCGGGGACGGCACCTACACGATCGACGAGGTGCCCGACGCACCCCAGGGCACCGCGGTCACGCTGCACCTCAAGCCCGTCGACACCGAGAACCACCTCTACGACTACACCGACAAGACCAAGCTGCGTCAGCTGGTGAAGCGGTACTCCGACTTCATCGCCTGGCCCATCCGGATGGACGTCGAGAAGACCGTCCCGGTGGAGAAGCCGGAGTCGGAGGGCGACGGTGACCAGGAGTCCGGCGAGAAGAAGACTCCCGAGACCAAGACGGTCGTCGAGGAGGAGACCGTCAACTCGATGAAGGCCCTGTGGGCCAAGCCGCGCTCGGAGGTCTCCGACGAGGAGTACCAGGAGTTCTACCGGCACGTCTCGCACGCCTGGGATTCCCCGCTGGAGACCATCACGCTGCAGGCCGAGGGCACCTTCGAATACCAGGCCCTGCTGTTCATCCCGACGCAGCCGCCGTTCGACCTGTTCATGCGCGACTCCAAGGTGGGCATCCACCTGTACGTCAAGCGCGTGTTCATCATGGACGACTGCGCGGAACTCATGCCCGAGTACCTGCGGTTCGTCAAGGGCGTCGTCGACGCCGCAGACCTCTCGCTCAACGTCTCCCGCGAGATCCTGCAGCAGGACCGCCAGATCCGCGCGATCCGCCGTCGCCTCACCAAGAAGGTCATCTCGACGATCACCGAGATGCGCGACACCCGTCCCGAGGACTACCGCAAGTTCTGGGACGTGTTCGGCCGGGTCTTCAAAGAAGGCCTCGTCAACGATTTCGACAACCGTGAGGCACTGCTCAAGGCGTCGGTCTTCCAGAGCACGAACTCCGAGGAGGAACCGACGACGCTCGCCGACTACGTCGGCCGGATGAAGAGTGGCCAGGACGCGATCTACTACATGACCGGCGAGTCGCGCCAGCAGATCGTCAACTCGCCGCACATGGAGGCGTTCCGCGCCAAGGGCATCGAGGTGCTCATCCTGTCCGACCCGGTCGACGAGATGTGGGTGACCTCCGGTGTCGAGTTCGAGGGCAAGCGCTTCCAGTCCATCGCCAAGGGTGCGGTCGATCTCGACGATGACGACGAGGAAAAGGACGAGAAGGCCAAGGAGGAGCAGAACAAGGCCTTCGAGGATCTGATGAAGTGGATGACCGAGACGCTGTCCGACGACGTCAGCGAGACCCGGTTGTCCTCGCGCCTCACCGAGTCCCCGGCCTGCCTCGTCGGTGACACCTGGTCGATGTCGCCGCAGTTGGAGAAGCTGTACCGCGCTTCGGGCCAGACCCTGCCCAAGACCAAGCGCGCCCTGGAGCTGAACCCGGACCACCCGCTGATCACCGAGCTCAACAAGGCATTCGCCGACGGTGACCGCGAGAAGCTGGAGCCCGTCGCGAAGCTCGTCTACGGCATGGCGGTGATCGCCGAGGGCGGTGAACTCGAGGATCCGGCGGAGTTCGCGAAGCTGCTCGCCGGCCGGCTCACCGAGTCGTTCACCGGCGGAAACGCGTCCTGATCGGCGCCTTGGCCGACGTCCATGCGCGGCGGCGCCGATGAGCCGCCGCGCATGGACGATCCTCTTCGGGATCGGGGCGCTGCTGCTCGCGGTCGTGCTGGTGTCCGTGCTCCTCGTGGGCCTGTCCCGCGAGGACGAACACGCCCGCACGCCCGGCGAGGCCGTCCGCACCTATCTGACGGCCCTGGCCGACGCCGACGCGTCGCACGCGCTGTCGGTGATCTATCCGCGTCCCGACGAACGGTTCCTCACCGACCGCACCCTCCGACAGCAGCGGTCCGACGCCCCGATCAGCGACATCGAGGTCGCCGATGCCGAGACAGGGGAGGCGGGTGAGCAGGTCGGCGTCGTCCGTGCGCGCTACCGGATCGGCGGCCGGGAGGTGGACACCGAGATCGCGACGCGGCGCGCCGGTGACGGCTGGGCCGTCGTCGACGGCGCGATCGCCGTGCACATCGAATCGCTGCAGGTCCCACGCCCGACCCTCTTCGGCGCCGAGGTGGAGCAGGGGGATACGGTGCACGTCTTCCCCGGACCGTTGCGATGGGGCTCCCGCGACACCGACTTCACCGCCACCGCTGTCGACGACCCGCCGCTGACCCCGCAAGCCCCGGTGTCGGTGACGGTCGTGGCCGAACTGAGCCCTACTGGGGTGTCCGCGGTCACCGACGCGGTGTCGGCATACCTCACCCGATGCGCCGCGTCCACCCGCGCCGACGCGGGTTCCGATGTCGACGGCTGTACCCAGCGGCTACACCGTTCCGCTGTCGACGGCAACGTTCGCTGGACGGCGCCGACCGACCTCTCCGGCCTGCGGTATCTGCTCCGACGCCCCGGCGGGGTGGTCGACGTCGCGGGCGCCGTCGAATGGCGCGTCTCCTACACGCCCGAATACGACGAGAACGGTCCTCGGGTCGAGACGACCGACGACCAGTACCTGGTCGGTGAGGTCGACCTGACCGCCGGGCCGCCGACGTTCAGCGCCGAACCGGCCGCGTGACCCTCACGTGGATCGAACAGGCGCGAGCCCGTGACCCGCCGCACAAGGGTCGACGTGGCAACCCGCACCTCCGGTCATTACATCAGACCGGGCGGATCCGGAAGACGGGAATCCGTCGCTCCGTGCGCTTCTCATAGAGATCGAAGTTCGGCCACACGGTGCGTAGCTTCTGCCACGCCTCGGCCCGCTCGTCGCCCTCGAGTTCGGTCGGCACCGCGGTGGAGGTCTCACCGTGGACCACGATCTCGATCTGGTCTGCCGCGCGGATGTTGTACACCCAGGCCGGCATCTTGGGTCCGCCGAAGTAGGAGCCGGCGATGAGCCAGTCGTCACCGTCGGGGACCGCGAGCAATCGGGTGACGCGGAGGGCGCCGGTCTTGCGGCCGGGGACCTTGATGGTGATGTTGGGAAGGTCGGCGATGTCGAGGAGGGTCACCCGATTGCGGGTGACCGTCTGAATGGCGTTGTCACCCATCACGATCTGCGGGAGATAACGAGGCATCCAGGGAATCGATCCGATCTTGATCGCAAGGCTGCGCCGCACCTTCATCTGCCCAGTCTTACACGACCACTCGACGCGTCGACAGTCGACGATCGGTCGCTCGGCCCGCCGGAGGGGATACCGTTGCGATCGTGGGCGAGCATGCGACGGGATACTTCCTCATCGACGGCGGTCAGACGGGTACGCGCCTGCGCATCGAGTCGTCCGCGGGTGACGGCGGCCGGGTGATCGACGATCGGGAACTCGGGCCGGTCCGCACCGACCGTCCGGTGGTCGAGCAGATCGGGCAGGCCGTGCGCGGCGTCGTGGACGAGGCCGGCATCGGCTCCGGCGACTGGATCCTGGCCGCCGGGATCACCGGTCTCACCCCGCAGGCCGCGCGGCCGTCGGCGCTGCTCGCGTCGCTGACCGATATCGGGGTGAATGCCGTTGTGCTGTCCCATGATTCGGTGACCGCATATCTCGCCGCCAACGCCGGCGAACCCGGTGTGGTCACCGCGGTCGGCACGGGCGTCGTCACGCTCGGCGTCGGGCGGGCGGGCGTGCACCGGGTCGACGGCTGGGGATACCTGTTCGGCGACGCCGGGAGCGCCTACTGGATGGGCCGGGCCGGGATCGACGCCGCGTTACGGGCTCTCGACGGACGCGGCGACGCCACGGTGCTGCAGGAGCACGCCGCCGACCTGTTCGGTCCGCTGCCCGAGCTCTACATGGTGGTCCAGGGAGACCCGGCGCGCGTCGCGCTGGTCGCGGGTTTCGCGAGGATGGTCGACGAGGCGGCACGGTCCGGTGACGTGGTCGCCCGGCGCATCGTCGACGACGCCGCGGCCGAACTCGCCCACTCGGCGGTGACCGCGCTGGCGCGCAGCGGTCACCGCCCGGGAGAGTCGGCGCGGATCAGTTGGATGGGCAGTGTCATGACGGCCAACGACAGGCTCCGCGAGCGGTTCGTCGAGGTCGTCTCCGAGCGGGCGCCCGGCGTCGACGTCGCGCCGCCGTACGGTCGCCCCCTCGACGGGGTACGGGGGCTCATCGATCTCGACGCCGGCCATCCGCTGTCGGCCGAGGTGCACGTCGCACGGCTCTGAGTCTCAGCGACCCTTGAACTCCGGCTTGCGCTTCTCGAAGACGGCGGTGATGGCCTCCTGCAGGTCCTCGCTGGGGAGGAACGCCGAATTCCAGGCCGCCACATACCGCAGGCTGTCGTGGACAGCGGCACTGCGGGTGTGGTCGAGCACGGCCTTGATGCCGTGGACGACCAGCGGCGGGTTGTCGGCGATCTCGCGCGCGGTGGCGCGCGCCTGCGCCAGCACGGCGGCCTGGTCGTCGGCGACCGCATTGACCAGGCCGATCTTCTCGGCGTGCGCGGCGTCGAAGTCGCGGCCGGTCAGGGCGAGCTCGCGCATGTGACCGTCGCCGATGATGAACGGCAGCCGGGCGAAGGTGCCCACGTCGGCGACCATGCCGACCTTGATCTCGCGGATGCTGAACCTGGCGTCGGCGCTGGCGTAACGGACGTCGGCGGCGCAGATCAGGTCGACGCCACCGCCGATGCACCAGCCCGAGACGGCGGCGACGACCGGCTTGCGACAGTCTGCGACCGCGGTGATCGCGGCCTGCAGCTTGCGCAGCGAATCCAGGAACTCGGTGCGCGCCGCGGCCTTGGCATTGTCGGCCAGGACGCCGGCGAGGGTGCCGCCCATGGCGACGAGGTCGAGCCCGTAGGAGAAGTGCTTGCCCGACCCGGTCAGCACGACCGCGCGGACCGCGGGATCGGTGTCGATGTGCCCGAAGATCTCCGGCAGCTCGCGCCAGAAGTCCGGGCCCATGGCGTTGCCCTTGCCGGGGCCCTTGAGGGAGACCTCGGCGATGTCGTCGGCGACGGTGACGTCGAACGCGATCCAGTCACGGTCATTCCAGGCTTGGTCAGTCATGCGACGCAGCTTACTCGGCGGTCAGTAGGTCTCGTGCCCGGACCGGCGCCGCGATTTCCCGCCGCGCCGACCCCCGCGGGCATGACCGCCGGGACCTCTGTTAGATGGACGCATGAGCGGATACATCCAGGAGGATCTCTCTCCCGAGGAGCTCGCGCACAAGTCGGAGCTCGCGTCGTCGATCGCGGAAAGCGTGCGGGAGCTGATCGACGCCACGGTGCGCACGGAGGTGGACGAGACCGACATCGCCGAAGCGCGCCGCCTGATCGAGGCCGCCACGGCGATTCTCCGCAAGGAACAACTGCCCGGCGCATTCGGCATCCGGTTCAACGCCGACGGCACCAAGCGGTCGTGGGGCAACGCGGTCCTTGGTCGGCGCAACCCGATCGCCCCGCCGGTGGTGCTCAACCACGAACCCGACCTCAGCTGGACCGAGGTCGAGTTGGGGGCGGCGTACGAGGGCCCGGCCGGTCTCGTGCACGGCGGGGTGCTGGCGTTGATCCTCGACCAGTTGCTCGGTTCGACCGCCGAGTACCAGCAGGTCCCGGGTATGACCGGCACCCTCACCGTCCGCTACCGGAGTGCGACCCCGCTCGGCCGCATCCGCGGCGAGGCGCGTGTGAACCGGGTCGAGGGCGTGAAAACCTTTGTCACCGGCTCCATCTCGGTCGGAGACAAGGTCACCGCCGAGGCCGAGGGCATCTTCATCCTGCCGAAGTGGGCGCGCGGGGAGAAATCCGAGGTGTTGCGCCGGTCGGTGGGCGAGGGCTAGGTGGCCGACGCGCCCGCGGACGCCGTGTCGGCGGCGTCGCCGGGCGCCTTCCGCGGGCCGACGATCGAGTAACGCGCACACAGGAAGGCCTTGTTGCGGTCGAACTCCTGCAGATCCAGGTCGAATCGGCGCGGGAAGAGCGGACGCCCGGATCCCAGGGTGACCGGCGCGATCGACACGATCATGTCGTCGAGCATCCCGGCCTCGGCGAACTGAGCGGCCAGATCACCGCCGCCGACAATCCACACGTCCTTGCCGCCGCTCACATCGAGCAGACGTTCCCGATGCTCGGCGGGATCGCCGCTGACCACGGTGATCGAGTCGTGGACGGGCTCGATCGCCCGATGTGTGAACACGAAGGACGGGATCTCGTACGGCCACGGTTTGCCCTCCGCGAGCTCGTTGTCGAGCAGCCACCGATAGGTCGTGTATCCCATCACCGCAATCCCGACGTTCGCGAAGAAGTCGTCGTAGCTCATCGGGCCGTTCTCGTCGATGGGTTGGCCGAGCAGCCAGTCGAGGCTGTCGTGGTCGTCGGCGAGGAACCCGTCGAGGGTGGTCGCGGTGTAGTAGCGAAATGCCATCAGAATCCTCCGGAATGTTTGCGGTGCCATGTGATCGGATCGGGGTCGAGATGGGCGACGTCGACGCCGGCGTCGCGCAGCATCCACCGCGCGAGCTGGCGGCGATGCGTGGAGAAGGTCAGGACGTGTGCGACGATCTGGGCGAGCAGAAACGATTCGGGTGGATCACACAGTGCGTCGATAACACTGTCCTGCCAGGCATTTCGACGACGGATGTCCCGGATCAGGGCGAGCCACCGGGGAGTGATCTGCCGGTGCAGTTCGACGAGCCCGGTCAGGTCCGACGGCGGATCCGGCGGCGTGTCGGCGCCCTCGATCGTCGCCAGCCAGGGTAGTTTGTCGGCGACGAGATGCGAGAACACCTGCGCGAGAGACTCTTCCGGCCCACTCCACACCAGGTTCTGATGACCTGGCAGACGTCTGCGCGTCCACTCCGCGTCGTCGACGGCTTTCGCGGCATCGAGCAGGGCGTCGACGTCGTCGAGGTCGTGTCGGACCATCAGCATCACGATGTCGCCGGCGCTCTCCACCGTCGGCGTGCCGCTGTCGACGTACAGCGCCGTGGGGGAGTGGAAGTGGATGCCGTTGGGTGCCGGCAACCAGTGGCTGTGTCCACCGGACGACTGCGCTCGTTCCGACGCCGCGCGACTCGGGCTGAACCCGAACGCACGGCCGAAGGCGCGGGCGAACCCGTCGACCGACTCGTATCCGGACTCGAACGCCACCTCGGTCACCGTCCTGCCACGCTGCAGCAGCCACGCCGCACGTTCGAGCAGAACCCGCCTGCGCAACGCCACCGGCGATTCACCCGCTCCCCGGCTGACCTGCCGCGCGAAATGGAACGGTGACGAGTAGGCGCCGGTCGCCATTTCCTCGAGTGTCGAGTGCTCGTCGGACAGCACGGCTTCGAGCAACTCGCGCAGTCGGTCGCGATCACCGGGCGTCGGGGTGTCGGAGGTCGTCACGCATCGAGTATGGCCGGCCGGGGTTCCGTTCGACCCGACCGAAATTGCTGCGGTCGGCCGGACGCTGGGCCGGCATCGGTCCCGGTTCGGCGACGGGGCTCCTTGGTCTTCCCGGTGTCCGGCCGCACCGTTGACGGATCTTCGTCCAGGTCACCGGGATCCGGGGATTTCGACTGCAATACCGAGCCCATGCCCACCCGCAGCGCCGTCACCTCGACCGCGTCGAACCCGTCGCCGAACGAATGTGTCGGCCGGGATGCGAACTGTGGTGCGGCCGTCTTCCGGCAGCGCGCGGGTCGAGGCCGCGTTGACGCGCGACCGCGACAGGTCCCGATGGGCCACGACGACGAGTGCTACTCCGACCGCTGTTCGCTCCGTTCCGCCGCGACCGGTTCGGGCTCGACGACGTCCGGATGAGAGCCGGTGCGCGCGCGGACCACGACCAGGGCGACGATGGCGGTGAGACCGAGGATGCCGGCGAAGGCGAGCACCGCGGAGGGGAGTCCCCACGTGTCGGCGAGATGGCCGGTGGCGATGGGAAGCGCGGCGGCGGGGATGTAACCGGCGATGTTCAGGGCCGCGTTCGACTCCGCGCGCCGGGTGACGGGGATGCGGGTGGCGATCAGCGTCAGCCCCGCGAGCTGCCCGAGGCCCTGCGCGACACCGGAGAGCAGCGCCGACACCGCGAACACGACGGGGGAGGGCAGGACCGTCACCGAGAGTCCGAGCAGGACCATACCGACGACGGCGGCCACCGAGCTGAGCAACAGGTGCGTACGGGTGGTCAGCCGGGAGAGTGCGAACTGGACACCCGTGGCGGCCAGGAACATCGCGCACGCGATCGCGCCCGCCGCGAGTGAGTTCGTGACCCCGATCGCCTCACGCAACACGGAGGGGCCGAGGGAGAGCACGAAGGAGGTCGCGGTGATGCCGGGGGCGAACGTCGCAATGCCCCACGCCACCTCGCGGCGGTGCTCCGGCGGCGGGCTCGGGAACTGCCACCGGCGCCGGGGAGTCGGCGCGGGGCGCATCAACGGCAGAAGCAGGGCGAGGATCGCGCCCGCGGAGGTGGCCGCGGTCATGATCACGAACACCGTGCTCTGCGGACGGTCGAGTAGTTGCGCCAGTAGTCCCGAGACGAGCGGCCCCAGACCGGCGCCGAAGACCATCGAGGCCGAGGACAGCAGCGACGCCTGATGTCGGGAGCGGGTGGGAGCGAGGTCGACCACCGCCGCCATCCCCGCCGTCACGGCGGCGCCGACGGAGATTCCGGCGAGCAGGCGTGCGACCAGCAACCACACCACGTCCCGCGCGAGCAGGAACAGCACGCTGGAAAACACCGCGAGCAGCACACCGGGCACGAGCACGAGGCGCCTGCCGTACCGGTCCGCGATCCGCCCCGCGACCGACAACGTGATGATGAGCCCGGCGATGTACGCGGCGAAGATCACCGTGAGCGTGGCCGAGGAGAACCCCCACTCGTCCTGCCATCGCACGTAGAGCGGTGTCGGCGCGTTCGATAGCGCGAACACCGCGGTAACCGTGCCCGCCGCCGCAACCGACCACCCCAGCCGTGTCCCAGCGCGCCCGCTGGTGTCCGTTCTCATCCCACCTCCAGTTCGAGTTGATTCGTATCGGTTCGGAAATAGTCGAACAGAATCGACGGTACGAATCAAGTCGTACAACGGGTATGATGAGGGCATGAGGGCACTCGCGATGACCTACCGCGACGAGAAGACTCCGGACGACCTGCCGGCGCCGCTGCCCGAACCGGCTCGCGAGGACATCCGCTTGGAGAAGGTCTTCGCGGTACTCTCCGAACCGCTCCGCCTGACGATCGTGCAGCGGCTTCTCACCGAATCCGAGTACTACGACCACACCTGCGGCTGGTTTGGCTTCGACCGTCCGAAGTCCACCCTCACCCACCACTTCAAGGCCCTGCGCGAAGCCGGTGTCATCACGCAACGCCAGTACGGCCTCGAACGCCGCAGTCGGGTCCGCCTCGACGACCTCGACGCCCGCTTCCCCGGGCTCGTCGATCTGATCCTCGCCTGGACTCCCGCCGTCCGCGCCTGACGCCGGTCGCACCTGACGGCGGGCAGGCCGACGAAAGCGAGGTTCCCCGTCTCGGAGACCCCGTGCGGGCATCGACGGTCGGACCCGTCGTCGTGGAACCGCGCCCTCTGAACTCCTCAGCCCTCTCGCCGAACTCCTCAAGGTGGTTCGGGATCGATTGTTGGAGTGGGTTCGACCGAGAGGGGAGCGATCGCATGGATGGCCGTGCTTCGCAGTTCCGGCTGGACAACCCCGTGCCGGCGTTCCGGTTCACGGCCACACTCATCGACAGCTTCGGTGTCGCGGTGGAACGACTCGTCACGCCGACGTCGCCGGCGACCTGGTTCGAGCTGAACGGCTTCGGGCCCCGCCCCGTGAACTCGCCGAAGGCGACCTGGTGCGCGCGCGGGAGCTGCGGGAGGTCATCCACCGGATCGGAACGGCGACGGCGACCGACGGAGAATCCGACCCCGCCGACGTCGACCGACGGAGAATCCGACCCCGCCGACGTCGACCGGCTCAACGAGTTCTCCGTCGCCGGGGCCGGCCACCTGACCCTCGAACACGGCCGCGCCACCTGGTGCCTGCCTTCGAGGAGTTGGGTCGACAGTCTGTTCGGGGTCATCGCCGATGACGCCGTCCGGGTGCTCGGCGGCGAGTCGCGAACGCGGGTGCGCGCATGTGCGCGGCCGGAGTGTCGCGGCCTGTACGTCGACACGAGTCGTGCGGGCACGCGCCGTGGGTGCTCGATGAACTACTGCGGCAACCGGCAGAAGAAGCAGAACCTGCGCGCTTCCACGCGCTGACGGCCGGGATGTGGCTTGTCGGCGGGAAGGTGTGCAAGTAATCCGGAACCGGTTGAACCGGTTCTGATGAGGAGGGTGCGCACGCGACATGATCGCGTCCTACCTCGCCACGCACGAAGGACACTGACCCGGTGAGAAGAGGGGAACGCCCCGCCTCCCCGCTCGTCGGATACACCGGCCCCAGACACATACGGCCCCAGACACCACACGTCGTCGGGAACCGGGGATCTCTGCTCCACGGTGGATGGGGGAGTGTCCCGTCTCGGCGTGAGAGACGCACTCGGTTGCCACCCGCGCACGGTCCCGGTTCGCCAACGGGGTCTCGGTCTTCTCCGGCGTCCGGCCGGGCGGCGACGGATCTTCGTCCAGGTGGCCGGGATCGCGAGGAATTCGCCGGTGATACCGGGCCGGTGCCGACACCGCGGGTACCGCCGGCGACCCCTCGTCACCGGTGGTACCCGCGCCGGCCGTTTGTCGTCGGGTTACTTGATCTCCGACCTCATCACCCGAACGATGCCGAGTCCGAGGGGGATCACGATCCACACGATCGCGGACACCAGCAGGCGGGCCCACTCACCGCCGGTGGCCCACTCGCCGGACTGGAACGGCATCTGCGTGAGCGTGGTGTCGATCCACTGGCCGAGATTGTCTTTGAACCAGGGGACCAGTTCGCTGACCACCGACAGGGCGGTCGGGAGCGCGAAGTAGGCGACGATCGCACCCGGGGTGTTGAGGATCAGTGCCGCGAAGGCGAATCCCAGCAACAGTCCGAACGCCTGGATCACAAAGGAATTCACGAACCCGGCCATCCCGAGCTCCCAGGCTCCTGCGGGGTCGGCGAAGGCGATCGCCGCGATGCCGTTGCCGATCACGCCGAGCACCAGCGCGATCGCGACCGCGGCCACCGCGGTGATGACCGACGCCACGAGTTTGGCGCCGATGATGCGTTGGCGGCGCGGCTCGATCGTGAAGGTGGTCAACGCGGTTCGCTGACTCCATTCACCGGTGACCAGCAGGATCGCCAGGATCGGCAGGATGATCGCCGTCGGGATGTTCATCATGCCGAAGAACTCACCGAGATCGAGGTTCTCCGGGGTGTTCCGGTTCGCGATCAGCATCGCGACGGTGATGATCACCGAGATGAGCGCGATCGACGCGGTCAGCCAGAAGCTGGCCCGGGTGTCGACGAGTTTCCTCAGCTCGACCCTGACGAGACGTGTGAACGGGATACCCGGGCGGTCGACATCGATCCCGGCGGTGGGCGGAAGCGGTGCCCGGAAGTCGGCGACGGTCATCGGAGGGCTCCTTCGAGGGTGGTGGTTTCACGCTGGGTGTCGGCGGTGAGCTGCAGGAACATCTCCTCGAGCTGCGCGCCGTCGGCGGGCCGCAATTCGGTGAGGACGACGCCGATCGCGGCGGCGGCCCGCCCGACCTCGACGGGCTCGGCCTCGACGTCGAGACCGCCCGAGGCGGACGGGCGTGCCACGATCCCCGCGGCCGTCAGCGCCTGCAGTAGGGCCTCGTCGTCGAGCGAGTGCACCCGGGTGCCCGCACCCGCGAGCAGTTCTGCCTTCGTGCCCTGCGCGACGATCCGCCCGCCGCCGATGACGACGATGTCGTCGGCGATGATCTCGATCTCGTGCAGCAGGTGCGACGACAAGAGAACGGTTCCGCCCCGATCTGCGTAGTCGCGCAACAGGGTTCGCATCCAGTGGATGCCGGCCGGGTCGAGTCCGTTGGCCGGCTCGTCGAGGATGAGGATCTTGGGGTCGCCGAGCAACGCGGCCGCGATACCGAGCCGCTGCCGCATGCCGAGGGAATAATTGCGGACCCGGCGGTTCGCCTCTTCCGGTGTGAGGCTGACCATTTCGAGCATCTCGTCGACGCGGTCGGAACCGATGCCCATCGTCATCGCGGCGAGCCGCAGGATCTCTGCGCCGGTGCGGCCGGCGTGCTGTGCGGACGCGTCGAGCAGAACACCGACCTGGGTGGCGGGATTCGGGATCGACCGGTAGTCCACGCCGTACAGTTGCGCGGTTCCCGACGTCGCCGGGGTGAGCCCGGCGATGATCCGCATCGTCGTCGACTTGCCCGCCCCGTTCGGGCCGAGGAACCCGGTCACCTGACCCGGCCGGCACGTGAACGAGACATCGTCCACCGCGACGTGGTCGCCGTAGCGCTTCGTGAGGTTCTGGACTGTGATCATGGCGTCCATCGTGGTCCGCCGCGGGTCCCGCACACATCGGCCGCGGGGACGGAAGTCCATCAGCCGAAAGTCGTAGAGCGCGCCAGACGATGGTCGGACGCCGGAACCGACAAATCCGACTACGGTTGTGGACGTGCAACCCGAGCAGTACCAACCCCGGCTGACGTGGGCCGGTCACACCTGGCGGCTGGCCCTGATGCTGCTGATCTCGGTGGTCGCCTTCGGTTCCCGCGCCGATTATCTCTGGGACGAGGTGCGGTGGTGGTTCTTCCTCGACCTCGCGCTCGGCGCGGTGTCGTACGCCGTCATCTGGTGGCGACGCCGGTTTCCGGTCGCCGTCGCCGTGTTCACCAACGTCGTGGGCGTCGTGTCGGCGACCTCACTGGGGCCGGCGGTCCTCGCGCTGGTATCGGTGTCGACGCGACGTCGATGGCGCGAGATCATCCCGCTGGCGATCCTGTGCCTCGTCGCGAACGTGGTTGCCGTCGAGTTCTTCTCCACGCCCGCCGAGGAGGACGACCCGGTTCTCGTGCAGTACGCCGTCACCGCCGCGGCCACGGCGGCGATGGTGGCCTGGGGCATGTACATCGGGTCTCGCCGTGAACTGCTGGCCAGTTGGCGGGCCCGGGCGCTGGCGTCGGAGGCCGAACAGCAGGCCCGGGTTCAGCAGGCACGCTCGATGGAGCGGGCACGGATCGCTCGCGAGATGCACGACATCCTCGCCCACCGGATCTCGGCGATGAGTATGTCCGCCGGTGCGCTCGCATACCGCACCGATCTCACCGGGGAACAGGTTCGCGAGACCGCCAAGACGATCCAGGAGACCTCGCACCTGGCACTGACCGAACTGCGCGAGGTCCTCGGAGTGCTGCGTGAGGGGCCCGGCGACGCCGAGCCCGAGGAGCCGCAGCAGCAGGCCCCGGACATCCCGGCTCTGGTGGAAGAGGCCCGCACGCTCGGGATGCGGATCGACTCCCGCTGCGAGATCGACGTCGCCACACTTCCCCCGGCGATCGCCCGCACCCTGTACCGGTGCGTCCAGGAGGCGCTCACCAACGCTCGCAGGCACGCGCCGAACGTGCCGGTCACGCTGCACATCCGCGGCGGGGAGGACCATGGCATCGACCTGCTCGTGGAGAACCCCCTGCCCCTGTCGGCGCCCGCCACCGCCCCGGTCCCCGGGTTCGGTCTGGTCGGTCTCGCCGAGCGCGTCGGCCTGCAGGGCGGCCGCCAGTCGGCCACGGTCAGCGAGGACAAGCGATTCCTGCTCCACGTCTGGCTACCGTGGCAGGCATGACCGCGCGCATCATGATCGTCGACGACGACCCGTTGGTCCGATCGGGCCTCAGGCTCCTCCTCGGCGGCGACCCGGGACTGGAGATCGTCGCCGACGCCGCGAACGGCCAGGAGGCCCTCGACAGCCACGGTGCCGATCCGGTGGACCTGGTGCTGATGGACCTGCGGATGCCGGTGCTCGACGGAATCGCGGCCACCGGCCGCCTCAAGGCGACGGAGAATCCGCCCGCGGTGATCGTCTTGACCACCTTCGACGCCGACGACTTCGTGGTCCGCGCACTCGCCATGGGGGCCGACGGCTTCCTCCTCAAGGACACCCCGCCCGACGAGATCGTCGCCGCCATCCACAACGTGCTCGCCGGACAACCCGCGCTGAGCCCCTCGGTCACGGCGGCGCTGATCAAACAGGTCGTCGACGGTGGGGGAGCCCGATCCGCCTCTGCGGCAACCAGAATCGCCACACTCACCGCGCGCGAGAAGGACGTCGCGGTCGAACTCGCGCGCGGCGCGTCGAACGCCGAGATCGCCGAACGCCTCTACATGAGTCTCGCGACGGTGAAGGCCCACATCTCCCACATCTTCACCAAGCTCGACGCCTCCAACCGCGTGCAGGTGGCGATCCTCATGCACGATGCGGGCGAGGTGTGAGGGCCGGTCAGGCCATCAGCGGCAGGTCCGGCGTGCCGCGCAGGTCATCGAGGTCTCGATCTGCGTGGACTTCTCGCCGGCGAAGAGAAGTCGAATGCGACGGGACGGAGTTCGATGGACGGGGGTCTCAGCGTCGACGTGCCGCACGCTTGAACGCCCACACCATCGTCACCATCGCGATCAATTCGACCAGCGTCTGAGTGATCACGGTCGCCGCGGCGAGTTCGGCGTCCACGGGAAGTGCGAGTGCGAGGGGCAGGACCACGAGCGAGTTGCGGGTGACGCCGGAGAACACCACCGCGGTTCCGGAATCGCCCGGCAGTCGAAGGCCACGTGCGACGAGAAGTCCGATGACACACATGGCGACGATGAACAGCGCATAGACGGCGATCACGCCGGCGAGATCGGCGATCCGCGAATCGATCCGCGGCACCTGCGAACCCACCGCGGTGAAGAGGACCGCCATCATCAGCGGCACCATGGTGGGCGACGCCGCGTCGCTCACCCATCGGCCGGCGGTGCTGCGCGCCGCCCACGCCTGGGTCAGCCATGCCACCGCGAGTGGCAGCACGATGAGCACGATGAACGCCCACAGGAACGGTCCGGGGTCGATCACGTCGCGTCCGTCGCCGAGCATGAGCGTGAGATACACCGGCACCAGGACCATCTGGGCGAGCAACAGCAACGGGGTGGCGGCCAGCAGGCGTTGGTTCGCGCCACCCGCCAGACCACTGAACACCACCACGTAATCCACGCACGGGCACAGCAGCACCAATAGCGCACCGACCCGGATCGCGTCATCGGCGGGCAACAGCGGAGACAGCGCCGCGACGACGAGCGGACCCACCATGAAGTTCACGAGCAGCACGGCGCCGAGGAACCGCCGGTCCCGAAGCGAGGCCACCAGGTCGGCGGCGCGCACCTGCAGGAAGGTCACGTACAGCAGTGCGGCGAGGAACGGCGTGACCACGACGTCGAGGGACCCCGCCGCCGACGGCGCGGCGAACCCGAGTGCGACACCTGCGCCGATGGCCAGGAGATACAGCGCGACCTGGTGCTGTTCGAGGCGTTCGGCGACGGTCGCGGCGGCGGGCATTGCATCATTCTCGGTCACGTCGGCGCACTCGTCCGTCGGGGGTCGCGCATGGGCGCGACGCCGGGCGCCGTGGCCGCACCGCCCCGGCGGCACCACGACGTCCCCGCTCGTCGTGACCCCTGCTCGTTGCGCACCCGGTCGCGGTGACGTGATCGTGCAGCGTTCGAGCGGCGTCGCCCACACCGCGTCGGGAGCCCGGTCGCCGTGGCACGGCATGTCTCGGAACGAGGGCTGCTCACGCAGTCCCGAACACCCGATCACCCACGTCCCCGAGTCCCGGTCGGATGAAACCGTTCTCGTCGAGTTCCCGGTCGACGCTCGCGGTGTAGACCGGTACCTCCGGATGGGCGTCGTGCAACACGGCGATGCCCTCCGGGCATGCGACCAGACACACGAACTTGATCGACTTCGGGCCGTACTCCTTCACGCGGTCGATCGCCGCGACCGCCGAGAACCCGGTCGCCAGCAGCGGGTCGACGATCACCACGTCGCGTTCGTCGAGGTCCGACGGCATCTTGAAGTAGTACTCGACGACGACCATCGTCTTCGGGTCACGGTAGAGCCCGATGTGCCCGACCCGGGCGCCCGGGACGACCGTGAGCATGCCGTCGGCGATGCCGGCCCCGGCGCGCAGGACCGCGGCGAAGACCAGCTTCTTTCCATCGATCTCGGCGGCTGTGGTGGTCTCGAGCGGGGTCTCGATCGTGACATCGTGCATCGGGATGTCCCGCAGCACGTCGTAGGCCATCAGTGTGGAGATCTCGGTCAGCAGACGGCAGAAATCGTTGGTGGAGGTGTCCTTCCGACGCATCAGGGTCAGCTTGTGCTGCACCAGCGGGTGGTCGATGACGACGACGGTGCTCGTAGCGGCGCTCATGGCTTCCTCTCTCGCGATCTGGAGACGGTGCCGTTCAGAAGACGGTGCCGGTGGAACGGATCGTCAACGGGGGCAGACCGTTCCGAAGTCGTGCGGCCAGCATGCGCCCGGCCGCCCAGGTCCCGCCCTCGAGGACACAGGCCAGAGGCATGGTCGCGGGGTCGGCTCCCAGGCGTTCGCGGACCAGGTCGGCGATCTCGTCCAGCAGGGCGACGGTCAACGCCCGCCATTCGACGACGAGGGGATCGCCGACCTCCCACTCCACCCGCGCCCAGGCTTCGTCCCGCAGGGCCAGGACACCGGTGTCGAGAAGCAGGCCTCCGTTGCGGTACTCGGGCAGGCCGGTCAGTCCGTCGAGGTCGGTGACCTCCACGCCCGCCCACACGAACGGCTCGAGGAGTGAGTAGGTGAGCCACTGTGACAACTTGTGAAAGGGCACCCATCCGGCGGTGATGCCCGGGCCGGAGACCGCCTCGTGACGCCAACAGTCGCCGAGCGGCTCGGACCCGATCCTGTTGTCCGACGGCCAGATCGGAGCCAGGTGGGTCAGTACCGCCGCGAGCAGGTCGGGTGCCCGTAAGGTGGTGCGACCGTCACCGGAGAACAGGTCGAACAGGCCGCCCGGACGTCCCGGCACGCCGAAGATCTCCGGCCTTCCGGCCAGGGTGTCACCGAGTCGGCGCAGGAGTTCCACGCGTCCCTCGAGTCCGGCCAGCGGATTCGACCGGGTCACCTGGAACGCCGCACCGAGGCTGTCGACGGAGATCGACCGCAGGCCTTTGGCGTCGACGCGCAGCGGATGCGTGGGGTCGCCGGAGAACAGGCCAGACCGGAACGCGTCCCAGCTGGCGACGCCCAGTCCCTCGGACCGGGTCAGCTCCCGGCCGGTCGACGCCTCGTGGTAGCGCCAGTCGGGACCGGCGCCGGCGTCGAGCAGCACGCTCACGACGACGACATCGATGAGGGCGCGGCTGCGATCCGCGGTGTCGCCGGGCAGTGCGTCGTCGAGCGCGGTGAGACGATCGACACCGCCGGCCTCGAAGTGTCGCCAGCGGCTGTGAAACGGGATGTCCCCGTCCGGATATCGCTCCCGCGTCGTCTCGACCACGACGTCTGCGGCCGTTGCCAGCGCAGCGTCGTCCACGGCGAACCACGCCGATCGTCCGGCCCGTGCCCGGACGAGGAGCTGGCGCGACCGCTCGCGCACCGCGGCCGCCGATCGCAGCGAGGCGGCGGCGGCCGCGGCGTCCTCGCACGACGGGGTCTGGGTCACCGCGCTGCTCATTCGAGCCCCCGTCCCTTGACCTTCCGCAACGTCTCCGGATCGGGGACGGGGCCCGGCGTGAAGTAGCCGGCGGCCACCTTGGCGTCGATCTCCACGCGGGCGTCGGCGGGGACGAGTTCGTCCGGGATGTTGATGCGCTCACCGACTTCGATGCCGGAACCGGTGATCGCGTCGTACTTCATGTTGCTCATCGACACCAGACGGTGGATCTTCGTGATGCCCAACCAGTGCAGCACGTCGGGCATGAGCTCCTGGAAGCGCATGTCCTGGACGCCCGCAACGCATTCCGTGCGCGCGAAATACTGGTCGGCGGTGTCACCGCCCTCTTGACGTTTGCGGGCGTTGTAGACGAGGAACTTGGTGACCTCGCCGAGGGCGCGGCCCTCCTTGCGGGAGTAGGCGACCAGCCCGGCTCCGCCGTTCTGGGTACCGCGGATGCACTCCTCGATCGCGTGCGTGAGATACGGCCGGCAGGTGCAGACGTCGGAGCCGAAGACGTCGGAACCGTTGCACTCGTCGTGCACGCGGGCGGTGAGTTCGACCGACGGATCGGCCAGGTCACGCGCATCTCCGAAGATGTAGACGGTCTGCCCGCCGATGGGCGGCAGGAACACCTCGAGATCCGACCGGGTGACCAGCTCGGGGTACATGCCGCCCGTCTCCTCGAACAGGGTGCGGCGCAATTCGGCCTCCGAACACCCGAATCGCTCGGCGACGCCGGGCAGATACCACACGGGTTCGACGGCCGCCTTGGTCACCAGCGCTGCACCGCTCGACAGCAGGACCTTGCCGTCGGGGATGAGTCGTCCTCTCTCGATGGCGTCGGTGATCTCCGGGAGTATGACGTGCGCTTTTGTCACGGCGATGGTGGGCCGGATGTCGTGACCGGCGCCGAGCAGCTCCGGCCAGTTCTCGGCGACGGTCGCGCCCCAGGGGTCGAGCGACACGATCGCCTTCGGATCCGCCCATTGGGGGTAGGGGCCGATGCGGTCGGTGGGGGAGGTGTTGGTGAGATCCGCGCGGTGGTCACGGGACAGCGCCCCGGCTGCGACGGCGAGCGCGCGGTAGACGCTGTACGACCCGCTGTGCGTCCCGATCACGTTGCGGTGCGACCGGTTTGCGGTCGTCCCGATCACCGGTCCGCGTTCGGCGGGGGCGGGTGCGCCCCACCTGATCGGCGGCGCGTCGAAACCACCGCTGTGCGAGGTCAGACGGATGTGGCCCAGGGACTTGTGTACGCCGGACATCGCGCTCTCCTTCTGTCAGGCGGTGACCCGCCACCTCGAGGGAAAGCGCCAGCATAGTCACGATCTCGCGATCCCGCCGGGTGAACCGGGCACCCGCGGATCAGCTGCGGAGATGTGCCGAGATCACCGAAGCGGGCAACCCCCGGGAAGAGGTGCCACCCGCTTCGGTGTGACCCGCCGTGTGAGAGTCGGGCGAGCGAGAGACTACTGTGCCTCGAGGTCGAACCGGTCGAGGTTCATGACCTTGTCCCACGCCTCGACGAAGTCTTTGACGAACTTCTCCTTCGCGTCGTCGGAGGCGTAGACCTCGGCCAGCGCGCGCAGCCGAGAGTTCGAGGCGAACGCGAGGTCGACACGGCTGCCGGTCCAGGTCTGCTCGCCGGTCGCACGATCGATGCCGACGAAGACGTTGACGTCCTCTGTCTTCGTCCACTTGGTGGACATGTCGAGCAGGTTGACGAAGTAGTCGTTGGTCAGCACACCCGGCGTGTCGGTGAGGACACCCAGCTCGGAGTCCTGGTGGTTGGCACCCAGGACACGCATGCCTCCGATCAGAACGGTCATCTCGGGGGCCGACAGTGTGAGCAGGTTCGCCTTGTCGATCAGCGCGAACTCGGCCGGCTGGTCGAGGTCGCCGGTGCGGGCCTCGCTCACGTAGTTGCGGAAGCCGTCGGCCGTGGACTCCAGGTAGGTGAAGGAGTCGACGTCGATGTCGTCCTGCGTCACGTCGGTACGACCCGGCGTGAACGGCACGGTGACGTCGATGCCCGCCTCACGGGCGGCCTTCTCGATGGCGGCCACGCCGCCGAGGACCACGAGGTCGGCAAAGGAGATCTTCGCCCCGGCCTCACCGGTGAACGACTCGGCGATGGCCTCGAGCTCAGCGACGATGCCGGCCAGCTGTGCGGGCTCGTTGACCTCCCAGCTCGCCTGCGGCTGCAGACGCAGGCGGCCACCGTTGGCGCCGCCGCGGAAATCGCTGCCGCGGAACGACGATGCGGCTGCCCATGCTGTCTTGACCAGCTGCGAGACGGACAGACCGGAGTCGAGCAGCATCGTCTTCAGCGTCGCGATGTCCGCCTCCGACACCAGTGGACCGGTGTGCGCCGGAACGTTGCCCTGCCAGGCGTAGGTGGTCTCGGGGACCAGCGGTCCGCGGTAACGGATCGCCGGACCCATGTCTCGGTGCAGCAGCTTGAACCAGGCCTTGGCGAATTCTTCGGCCAACTCCTCCGGGTGGTCCAGCCAGCGACGGGTGATCTTGCCGTACTCGGGATCGTACCGCAGCGCCAGGTCGCTGGTCAGCATCGACGGGTGGGTCGAGCCGTCGCCGAATGCCATCGGCACGGTGCCGTTGCCGGCGTCGTCCTTCGGGCGCCACTGGTTGGCGCCTGCCGGGCTCTTGTACAGCTCCCAGTCGTAGCCGTAGAGGGTCTCCAGGAACGAGTTGTCCCAACGCGTCGGGGTCGGGGTCCAGGTGACCTCGAGGCCGCTGGTGATGGTGTCGGCACCGTTGCCCTTGCCGTGCGAGCTGCGCCAGCCCAGGCCCGCGTCCTCGAGAGCGGCGGCCTCGGGCTCGGGGCCGACCAGGCTTGCGTCGCCCGCGCCGTGGGTCTTGCCGAAGGTATGGCCACCGACGATCAGGGCAGCGGTCTCGACGTCGTTCATCGCCATCCGGGCGAAGGTGTCGCGGATATCGCGCGCCGAGCCCAGGATATCCGGATTGCCGTTGGGCCCTTCGGGATTGACGTAGATGAGTCCCATCTGGACGGCGGCCAGGGGATTCTCGAGCTCACGATCTCCCCGGTAGCGCCGGTCGGCGAGCCACTCCAGCTCGGGGCCCCAGTACACCTCGTCGGGCTCCCATTCGTCGACTCGTCCGAATGCGAAGCCGGCGGTCTTGAAGCCCATCGACTCGAGGGCGACGTTGCCCGCGAAGACCAGCAGGTCGGCCCAGGAGATCGCCTGGCCGTACTTCTTCTTGATCGGCCACAGGAGGCGACGGGCCTTGTCCAGGTTGGCGTTGTCGGGCCAGCTGTTCAGCGGTGCGAACCGCTGCATACCTGCGCCGGCGCCGCCGCGCCCGTCCTGGACGCGGTACGTGCCCGCGGCGTGCCACGACATACGGATCATCAGGCCGCCGTAGTGACCGAAGTCGGCCGGCCACCAGTCCTGCGAATCGGTCATGAGCACCGTCAGGTCCGCTCTCAGGGCCTCGACGTCGAGGTCCTTCAGCGCCTCGTGGTAGTCGAAATCCTCATCGAGCGGGTTCACGACGTCCGGATTGTGTTGCAGCGGTGTGAGAGTCAGCCGGTTCGGCCACCAGTCCCGGTTGCCGCCACCCTCGGTGGGCTTGCTGGCCCGGTCGTGCATGATCGGGCAGCCACCGGCGTTCGGCTGGGTGTTGGCCTCGGCGATCGGCGGGTGTTCTTGTGTCATGACTTTCCTTTCAAGGACGGGGGGCGGCGCCCTGGTGGTGTCGCGAGGCGACGCCGGCCACGCGCGTGCGCACGGCCGGTCCGCGGGTGCGAATCGGTCGCAGGGGTACAGCGATTCCCGGGATGGGGTGGTGGTGAGCGGGGTGTGAACGGAAAAGGTCAGGAACGGCAGTTCGGGCAGAGGCCCCAGTACACGACCTCGGCCTCGTCGATGACGAAACCGTGGTCGTCGGATGCGGTGAGGCATGGGGCGGCGCCGACGGCGCAGTCCACGTCCCCGATCGCACCGCAGTTGCGGCAGACCGCATGGTGATGGTTGTCGCCGATCCGCGACTCGTACCGCGCGACATGTCCCGCGGGCTGGATGCGGCGGATCAAGCCGGCAGATGTCAACGCGGACAACACGTCATAGACGGTTTGCTGCGAGACGTCGGGCACTTCCTCGCGCGTGGTGCGCAGGACGGTGTCGGTGTCGGCGTGGGGGTGTGCATGCACCGCACGCATGACTGCGACCCGCGGTCGGGTCACGCGGAGGCGTGCTGCACGGAGTCGTGCGGCGCAGTCGTCGTCGGTGAGCATGGCACCGAGTATGCCCCCGTTTCTGGAATGATTCAAGATCAAGCTGCCGGCTGTGTTTCAGATCATCGCCCGCGGGCGGACGTACGATCGGTCCATGACCAGATCGCCGAAGGTGCGATGATGTCCCGCTTCGACGAGATCGCAGACGAGCTCTACGGATTGACGCCGAACGAGTTCGTGTCGCGGCGTAACGAGCTCGCCAAGGAGGTCAGAACGGATGGCGATCGCGAGCTCGCCACGCGGATTTCGGGTCTCCGCCGGCCGACGCAGTCGGCGTGGGCGGTCAACCAGTGGGTGCGGGCCAATCCTGATGACTGTGAACTGATCAGTGAACTCGCTGCGGATCTGACTGCTGCGCAACGGCGTTCGGCCGTCAATGCCATCCGCGAGCTGTCCGCGCGGCGCAAGGAGTTGGTCGACCGGGCCGCCCGAGGGGTCGTCGACACCGCCGAGGATCTCGGTGTGTCACTGTCGGAGAGCATGATCCGCGAGATCGTGCAGACCCTGCGGGCGGCGATCGCCGATGCGGAAACGCTCGGACTGCTCCGGCACGGACGCCTGGTCTCGGCGGTCGAATACAGCGGGTTCGGGCCGGCCGGCGTGTTCGTCGTGCCCGACCCGCCGACCGGGACCGCGGATGCCGAGGTCGATGCCGCAGAGACCGATGCCGCAGAGACCGATGCCGCAGAGACCGATGCCGCAGAGACCGATGCCGCAGAGGCCGATGCCGAGACCCGCGAGGCAGACGAGGACTCCGACGACACCGCGACAGGACGGTCGGGTGCCGATGCGACCGAGGAGGACGCCGCGGCGCGACGCGCGCTCGAGGAGCGCCTCGCCCGGGCCGAGGACGTGGAACAGGAGGCCCGATCAGCCCTGGCCGAGGCATCGTCGGCGGTGGATGAGGCGTCGTCGGAGGTCGACGAGCTCGCCGATCGCGCGCGGGAACTGCGTGAGCAGCTCTCGCGGGTCGAGGACGAGCTGCGGTTCGCGCGTCAGCGATTGTCGACCGTGGAGAAGGGCAGGTCGGAGGCGAAGGTGGCGCTGCGCGAGGCGGTCGCCGCGGTCAACGAGATCCGTGCCGCGCTGGCCGAGCTGGACTGACCCCGCTCACAGCACCTTCAGTGACCCGTCCCGCTTCAACGCGAAGAAGTACGGCGCCGGGGAGCCCTTCAGGTCCATCGCGCCGAGTACCGCGTCGTCGGAGACCTGTCGGAAGACGTCGTTGATGGGCAACTGGTCGTAGATCATGGTCGCGGTGTCGACGCCACGGTAGCGGGTGGTCCGCAGCCGAGCCCGCGACCTGCGGGTCCGGACGAGCAGGCGGCCGGTGGCGATCGGTGCGGCGAACGACATGCTCTTGGTCTGCGGCGCTTTCTCGGCGAGGGTCAGAGCGCCGAACGCGAGACCCGGATTCATCGCCCAGAGTGCGCGTCCATCGCGCGTCGGGAACAGCAGAGGATGCACGTTCTCCGCGTCGATGAACTGTTTACCCCACCAACCGCTCGCGGCGAGGAATCCGTCCAGCGGATGTTCGGTGGGGACCTCGGCTCCGCGCCACGTGCCGAACATCGACTCGGGTTCGACCGCCGGGAGGGAATCGAACAACTCGATCGCCGACGCGGTGTCGGTCGGGATGGTGGTCAGGATGTCGCGGGCTTCCATGACACCGATCCTACGGGCGATGACACAGAAATCGAAGTCTGTGCCTTTGGTCCAGATCGTCACGCAATTGTCCGGCGGGCCGTCATGCCCGGGCCGGTTCCACCCCGCTCGGGCGGTCTTCGGGTTCCGACGACGTAAGCCACGCCACCGCGAAGGCGCCCGCCACCGCGCCGGCGAAACCAACGTAGGCGAGCCACCCGAGTCCGTCGATGGCGCGGTCGCCGAGGAACAGCACCCCGATCACCGCCGGGATCCCGACCTCGCCGACGACGAGCACCGCCGTCACCGCATTCACGGGACCCAACTGCAGCGCCACGGTCTGCACGTAGAACGCCATTGCCCCGGCGATGGCGATGGTCCAGGCGGCCGGGTCCTCGATGAGTTCCACGAGGTCGAAGGGGTGCACGCCGTCGAGCACCCGGACCGCGACGGCCAGCGCGCCGTACATCGCACCGGCCAGCGCTCCCGCGACGATCGCGCCCCGCCGACCGAGCAGGTGGACGACGGCCAGGCCGATCACCGCGACGGCGGTCGAGATGCCGAACAGCGCCCAGTGGAATGCGGTGTTGTGCTGGGTCTCCGCCTCGTGGGAGGCCGACGCTCCGAGCATGCAGAGCGAGGCGATCACGACACCCATCGCAGCGAGATCTCGACCCCGCAGCCTGGTGCCCAGCAATGCGCTGCCCAGCAGCGCGGTGACGATCAGATTCCCGGCGACGATCGTCTGCGCCAGGAACAGCGGCAGTAGTCGGGCGGCGACCGCACCGCCGCCGAATCCCAGGACGACCATCAGGGTTCCGATGAGGAACGTGGGGTCCTTGAACGTCTCCAGGGTCGACTTCAGCGATGGCCCGCCGGTGGCCGTCGTCGCCTCCTCGCCCGGCATCGCCGCATTCCGGGCTCCCAGGGCACGAAGCGCCGTCGACAAACCGTAGGCCACCGCGGCGAGCGTGGCCGCGACTATCCCGATCGTGAACACCGCTAGAAGGTAACCGGATTCGCCGGTCGATGCGACGACGGCCGGGAGGATTGGCAAGGAATCGTCATCCGGTCCGGAATAGTCTTCCGCGGTCCGCAGTTGCCGGTTCCATGACCAGCACCGAATATGATCCCCGTGACCTGTTGGCCACGACCAGGATCGGGATCCTCGCCACGATCAAGTCGTCGGGACTGCCGCAGCTGTCGCCGGTCACCCAGCACTATGACCGGGAGACCGATACGATCCTCGTCTCGATGACCGACGGCCGGGCGAAGACCAAGAACCTGCGACGTGACCCGCGCGCGGCGATCGAGGTGACCAGCCCGGACGGCTACACCTGGGCGACCGCCGAGGGAGAGGTCGCCCTCATCGGGCCCGGCACCGACCCGTACGGCCCCGAGGTGGAGGCGCTCGTCGACTACTACCGCAAGGCCGCGGGCGAGCATCCCGACTGGGACGAGTACCGCAGCGTGATGGTCTCCGACCGTCGCGTGCTCATGGTCCTCGCGGTCACCCATGTGTACGGGCAGAAGCTCCGCTGATTCGGAACCCATCTCGCGAATGAGGACCCGCTCCGTCCTCGATGTGCGGCAGGGTGGTCGGCATGGCTGCTGAATTCCAGGTGACATTCGACTCTGCCGATCCCGCATCGCTGGCGGCGTTCTGGGCCGAGGTACTCGGCTATCGGATCCAGGGCCCGCCGCCCGGTTTCGACAGTTGGGACGCCGCACTCGATGCCTTTGGCGTCCCCGAGGAACGACGCAACGACGCGTCGGCGGTGATCGACCCGGACGGACACGGACCGCGAATCTTCTTCCAACGGGTCCCCGAGGGGAAGACCGCGAAGAATCGCGTGCACCTCGACGTCCGGGCGGCTCCGGGACTCGTCGGTGACGAGCGCATGGCGGCGCTCGAGAAAGAGGCCGCCCGGCTCGTCGGCCTGGGTGCGACGCGCATCGGGCGTCACGAGCCGGAGCCGCCGTTGCAGGCCGGACACATCGTCCTGCAAGACCCGGAGGGCAACGAATTCTGCCTGGACTGACGGGATTTCGTAGCAGAAATCGGTGCCATGTCCCGCTGTCTGCTACGAGATCGGGAGCCGACCGGCGACCTGCAGCGCTCCGTCCGGGTCCGGCTGTTCGAAGACGACCGTCGCGTGCCGGCCGTCGAGTGCCAGGGTCGCGATCGTGTTGCCGAACAGCGGGCCCAGGGCGTTGTGCCATGTGACCGGGAGGTCGGGCGAACCGCACCACCGCGCACATCGGCGGACGAGCGTCGCGAGTCGCGACGACCATCCGAGCCGGAACACCGGCTCCATGTACGACGGGATCGCGTTGTGTACGGGCGAGCACACCAGCTGATACACCGGCGCGCCGACCGGTTCGGGGAAGTCCGCCCGGGCGGCGTAACTGTGGTGGACGTCGCCGGACAGCACCGTGACCGACGACGGTCCGTGGGATCCGGAGTCGGCGACCCCGCGGATCATCCGGCTCAACCGGGTGAACGAGGCGAAGAACGCCGGCCAGTGTTCGAGGTCGGCGCCCTGCCGGATGCGCTCGGCGACCCGGCCGATCCGGCCGCCCCGGCGCGCGCCGATCTCGTCGAGCGTTTCGGCATCGCTGAGCACGGGTGGCAGCAGCCACGGCAACGACGATCCGAGAACGAGGTGGTCGAGGCTCTCCACGTCGTCGGCGACCTGCTGCTCGACCCAATCGAACTCGATGTCGCTCAACATCTTCCGGGCTCCGCCGGACAGGATGCGTCCGTTGCGGGAGTCGAGCATCACCAGCCGCGACGCCCCGAGGTCCCACCGGAAACCGAACCGCACGCCCTTGACGCCGTCGGTCTCGGCATCGGCGCGATCGGCCAGATCCACCAGGTGCGGCCAGCGATCGCCGTCGGACTCGAGGACCCGGTGGAAGTCGTCGGAGGCGGCGAGTTCGGCGGGGGAGAGATTGCCCAGGTGTTGGTAGACGATGTAGGACGCGAGGCCTGCGCGGATGCGTTGTCGCCACCACGGCAGGGTGTCCATCTCGCGCCGCCAGACGTCTGACGTGTTCCAGTCGTCTCGGATGTCGTGGTCGTCGAAGATCATCGCGGTCGGGACGGTGGACATGATCCACCTGATCTCCGGGTCGCCCCAAGTGTGGCGATAGAGCCCCTCGTACTCCTCGAAGCCGACCACCTCGTCCGACGGGCCGACGGCCGACGAGCGACTCGACGCCAGTTTCTCCTTCACCTGCGGGGTCAGCTCGTCGGCATAGACCTGATCTCCGAGCAGGATCAACGTGTCCGGCCAGTCGGACACCGGCAGGTTCCGCATCCGCACGGCGTAGCGGTCCAGCGCATCGAGACCGAGTTCCACGTCGACCTGCGGATCCTCGGCCTTCGGGTAACGGCATGAGCCGAACACGAATCGATGCCGGTGTGCGCTCGCCGGACCCCGGGTGCGGATGACGCTCGGCGGGAAGCCCGAGTCGGCGAGCGGCCATTCGACGACGCCGTCGACGAGCACCTGGTACTCCGTCGTCGAATCGGGAGCGAGTCCCGAGACCTCGACGAGTGCATAGTGATGGTCGAGAACCTCGAAAGTTTGTGTCCGACAACCACATATCTCGATCTTCGCAGGAGTGTCGGTCTGTACCCAGAGCAGCGCCGACGTCTCGTCGACGTGCCGCAGGATGGGGCCGAGCATCAAGGCCATTCGCTCAGCGTAGGCCGATCGGGTGGTCACCGTGGGCCGTTAGTCTGGACCCGACACAGACGGGAGCAGCCATGACCGACCCCATCGACCTCGACGCGAGGGTCGCCGCGATCCTCGGTGAGCTCGCCGCGCTCGAGGACCCGAGGATTCGCGCCGTCAACGAGCGGCACGGCGACGATCACGGCGTGAACCTGACCAGACTCCGCGCGGTGGCCAAACCGCTGAAGACCGACCATGACCTCGCCCTCGCGCTGTGGGCCACCGGTGACACGGCAGCCCGGCTGGTGGCCCTGCTGATCTGCCGACCGAAGAAGTTCGACGCAGCTGCGCTCGACGCGATGATCCGCGAGGCACACCGCCCGAAGGTGTACGACTGGCTCGTCAACTACGTGATCAAGAAGAGCCCGCTTGCCGAGGAATTGCGGGCGGCGTGGATGGACGATCCAGACCCCGACGTGCGCAGCGCAGGGTGGGCCCTCACGTCCGACCGGGTGGCAAAGAATCCCGACGGTCTCGACCTGGCCACCCTGCTCGACACCGTCGAGGTGGAGATGAAGGACGCGCCCGACCGCCTGCAGTGGGCGATGAACACCTGCCTGGCCACGATCGGCATCGTGCACGCCGACCTGCGGGACCGCGCCGTCGGGATCGGGGAGCGACTCGGGGTCCTGGAGGACTACCCGACCTCGCCCGGTTGCATCTCGCCGTACGCGCCGATCTGGATCCGGGAGATGGTCGCCCGCAGAGGGTGATCGGCGCCGATGATCGAGCACGACGGCCGGTACGCAGTTCTCCATCTCACGGTCGCAGAGGCGGCCCGACGCGCCGCCGCGGACCGCGTGGCGCTGATAGACGTCGGCCGTCCGGCCGGACTCAACCTCGGCGTCGACCGGGTCGCGATCAGTTATGACGGCACGCCGGTCGCCGCCGCCGCCTCACCGGTGCAGGTGGAGTGCTCGGTGGTCGGCGACGAGTCGATACCCATGACACCGCTCCCGGTCGTCGAGCAGAGGATGGTGGTGCACCGCGCACCCCTGAACCCCGCCGACCCGAACGACCGCGCGGAGATCCTACGATCGGCGGGAGGCCGGTCGGCGCGCTTGGCCGCCGAAATCGAGCTCGTGGCAACGCTTCCCGCACAACGGGTGGCGGCGGACCCGGTGGTCGGGGTGTCGGCCGCGGTGGCCGCCGTCCCCGACGACGTCCTGCCGGTCGTTCTCACCACGTGGTCACTGTCGCGGTTCGGCCGGCCGCGGCGGGCGCGCTTCGTGGACGCACTCGTCGGGGCCTCCACCTCGCGCACCCTGGCCTGGGTCTCCGTCGAAGGTGTCGGCGTGGCGCCGACGGTTCCCACCCTCGGCGATCGTCCGGCATCCGGTCACTCGATCATGGCTGTCGCGCTCTACGGACCCGCCCGTGTGGATGCGACCGCGGTCGGCAGGTGCTGGTCGCGGGGACGGTTTCTCTCGTGGTTCGCAAGGCCCGGCCGTTGAGCGGGGGCCCACCGATTCACTCGAAGTACGACCTGTACTCGCTCCACGGCACCTGTCCGGTGGGGCTCGCCTTGATCGCCGCGGCGACGGGTTCGGGTATGGGCGCCCAGTACGCGGGCATCGCGGCCGCAAGCGACGGTTTCACGATGTACAGCAGTGCGAAATTCACCAGCCAGAGCGGCGGGGCCATCGACATGCCGACGGTCGACGTGACACCGCCCTTGGTGTTGGTCACCAGCTGGGGTGTGCCGGAGATCTGCTGTGAGACGAACCCGAACGGCACCTGGACCGTGTAGGCCGACCGATACAGGGCGAGCAGGGTGTGGGTCGCGCCGTTGGCGCGCAACCAGTTCCCGACGTATCCGCCGGGTGCGATGAGCTCGTTGACCTGGCGGGTGGGAGCGCTCGCATTGGCAGGGCTCTGCAGCATACCGTCCTTGTCGACGTAGAGGCCGTAGCTGCCGACCACCGAGTCACCGAACATCGGACGGCCGTTGGTGTTGGTGAGGATGATGAGGCAGGCGTCGATGAGCTTGGCCGCCGCACGGCTCCCGCCGATGCCCCCGCCGCTGAGTAGTTCACGGTACTGCGTGTCGTTCAACGCATCTCGTGGCGACAGTCCGATCCCGGCGGCGATCCGCTCGGCGGCCGCCTGACCGAGGGGACGGTTGAGCTGTGCGGGATCGGTGAGTTTCGGCGGCGCGAGGTACTCGAAGCCGGGTGCGCCGGAGAAGGGGAGTGCGAAGCCGGTGTCCGAGCCGGGCGCTGCGCCGGCCGAGGGCGCGGTCGCGATCCCGAGGACCGTTGCGGCGAAGACCGCCAGGAGTGCCGTCAGGCGTGTCCGATGCGCACGCAGGTGATCGGTGAGTGTCGAGTCCGCGGTACGCATACGGGGGACCTGCCCATCGGCCGAAGGTACGGGTTGGCTCAGTGAAGCCCGTGGTCGGCGTGGGTGTCAATCGTCCGGGTGGCCGACAAACCGCCGGTTCGCGGCGAAAGGCACGAACCGGCGGTCGTCGATCTTCGTCGTCCGTCAGATGAGGCCGAGCGCCAGCATGGCGTCGGCGACCTGGATGAAGCCGGCGATGTTGGCTCCGGTCACGTAGTTGCCGGCGGCGCCGTACTCATCGGCGGTGTGCAGGCACAGATCGTGGATCGAGGTCATGATCTCCGAGAGTCGTTCTTCGGTGTAGGAGAACGACCACGAGTCACGAGAGGCGTTCTGTTGCATTTCGAGTGCGCTCGTGGCCACACCGCCGGCGTTGGCGGCCTTGCCCGGTGCGAAGCGCACCCCGGCATCGTGGAAGATGCGCACGGCCTCGGGCGTGCAGGGCATGTTGGCGCCCTCGGCCACGACCTTGACCCCGTTCTTCACCAGCGCGGAGGCGTCGGCACCGTTCAGTTCGTTCTGCGTCGCGCAGGGGATCGCGATGTCGGTGGGCACGTTCCATATCGAACCGTCTGTGACGAACCGGGCCGACGGACGGGTCTCGGCGTACTCCTTGATCCGGCCGCGCCGGATGTTCTTGATTTCCTTGAGGAGTTCCAGATCGATACCGGCCTCGTCGACGACGTAACCGCTCGAATCAGAGCAGGCGATCACGCTGCCGCCGAGCTGCCGGACCTTCTCGATCGCGTAGATGGCGACGTTGCCAGAACCCGAGACGACGACGGTCTTGCCGTCGATCTTGTCGTCGACCGCGGCGAGCATCTCGCGGACGAAGAACACCACGCCGTAACCGGTCGCCTCCGTGCGCACCTGCGAACCGCCCCACGACAGGCCCTTACCGGTGAGCACACCGGATTCGTAGCGATTGGTGATGCGCTTGTACTGGCCGAACAGGTATCCGATCTCGCGGCCGCCGACGCCGATGTCGCCGGCCGGGACGTCGGTGTGCTCGCCCAGGTGGCGGTAAAGCTCGGTCATGAACGACTGGCAGAACCGCATGATCTCGCCGTCCGAACGGCCCTTGGGGTCGAAGTCCGCGCCGCCCTTGCCACCGCCGATGGGCAGGCCGGTGAGGGCGTTCTTGAAGATCTGTTCGAAACCGAGGAACTTCACGACGCCCAGGTAGACGCTGGGGTGGAAGCGCAGACCGCCCTTGTAGGGGCCGAGGGCCGAATTGAACTCGACGCGGAAGCCGCGGTTGACCTGCACCTGTCCCTGGTCGTCGACCCACGGGACGCGGAAGATGATCTGTCGTTCGGGTTCGGTGAGTCGGCGGATGATGCCGGCGTCGGCGTAGTGGGGGTGCTTCGCGAGAACGGGTCCGAGGCTGTCGAACACCTCTCGGACGGCCTGATGGAACTCGGCCTCTCCAGGGTTGCGGGCGACCACCTGGTCGTAGAGGTCGCTGATCTTCTCGTCGAGCACGGCCACGGTGGCCCACCACTTCCTTCTGCGATAACTCGGGGAAACGGCGGCTCACCGTGAGTTCTGGGTCGCCGCCACCGTTAGCCTATCGATCGACAGGAAATGGCCTACGTACCGGTCCGTGTATTGCCCACCGGCCGACCGCCGACATCGTGTCCGACCACGGTTCCGCCGGGTCGATGGTCGCGAAGACCACCGAGGCCGGGGCGTCGCCGTTGATCGCCGTCTCGTAGTGGACGGTCCGGGCGAACCGCTGTGCGCGCCGTCGGGCGGCACCGGTCGTGCCGGGGGTCGACTCGGCGACGACGAGCAGTCGCGAATCCGGCCGCTCCGACACCATCCCCACCACGGCGTCCTTCAGCAGATCATCTCGATGATGTCGAATACGTCGAGGTCGGCAGTCCCACCGTCGGCGCGCGGTCTGCGGTTCCGAACCGAGTACGACGATCACCGCCCGGGGCGCTCCCGTCGGGGCCGTCGGGGTCCGGTCATCGACAACCTCGGCCAGGGCGACGACCAGGTCGAGATCGCGGAGTCGTGCGGCGAGCAGCGAGGTCAGCTCGCCGCGTGCGCCGACGATCAGGACGCCGGCGCACGCAGGAGGCCTCTCACACGCCGGCGCTGCGGTGTTCTTTTCCCATGTGGTGCCACCGTTCGTGGTGGTGACATCCGCCGGTCACGAGGTCGCGAACAGCGGCGCCACTCTCAGTCCGAGCATGGGGTGACGCGTCGCGATCTCGCGCTGGGCGGTCCGGTCCACCTCCGTCTCGAGCGTGAGAATCCACGGGACCTGCTCGGCTGGTTCGTCGTCGGGTGACGATTCGGTCTCCCACGGATCGGGCTGGAGCTCCGAGAGGATGTCCAGCGACAAACTCTCCAGCTTCGCAGCCGTGAGTCGGCCGGTGGGATCGGCGAAGGCCAAGCACACCTCCCGGCCCACCGGCACGCCGAACGTGTCGACGTCGTTCTCCCGATGCCATTGCCGGCGCAGCAACACCGAATCGCAGTCATCGACCGAGATCGAGCACCTCACCGAGGCCGGGAACTTCTTCAACGCGATCTCCGCCGTCCTGCCGGTAAACTCTTCGATTCGCTTGCGTGAACCGCAAACGCGGACGCGACATTCCATGACAACCGTTTTCACGGCCACCGTTCCTTTCGCTGGATCCGGCCTTCCGGGCCGGCAACCCGGACTCTATCCGAAAAAAAGAAAAAAGCCAGTCGGTCCCGCCGATGTGACGAAATGCGCTCCACTGCAAACGATTCGGGTAGCCGAAGGTCGCCGGATCGGTAGGGCGTCGAGGGCGACTGGACTTTTGTCTTTTCTCGGCTATGGTCGCGTTGGTGAGCGACACTCGATGTCGGTGCAGTCGATTTTCATGTCAGTGAGGAATCATGGCAGTCAAGAATTCGAGTCCGAAAAAACGTCGACAAGAATTGAAGTTGCGGCGCGAACGCAAGCGGGCGAGCGAGGACACCTCGATCATTCGCAAACGGCGGAGCGAGGGATGAGGTGGGGGGTCGGAGCCGTATCGCGGACGTTCTCTCCTACCTCCACGACCGCTTCTCGTCCCTGGGGGACGAGGGGACGTGCGAGCTGCTGCGCGGGTACCGGGCCGGCCTGACGTTCGCCCGGGTGTGCGTCGTCGACGCGCTCACCAGTGAGTCGTTACGAGCGGATGGATTCATCGGCGTGAACGGGTCGGCGGGTGACCTGCGTCGCGAATTCGAGACCTTGCAGGGCCTCGAGGATCGACTGGAGCAGGAGCGGTGCTGGGCGGTCGGGGCCGATGGGAGCGAGTTCCGGGTCGGTTATCTCGCCGCACTCGGAATCGCCCGTGACCACCTGGAGGTCGCGCGCCGGATGCTCGACGTCCAACAACCACCATCGGGGGCGCATCGTCCGGTTCGCAGCCGCTCGCGGAGATCCGCTGCGATGACCGGGTGACAGCCGGTTGGGCCGGGTCGCGGGGCCCGGCCCAACCGGTGCCCGCCACGTGTCGGGATGCCTGTCGCGGCGGAGACCTCGGAGTTCTCGACGCCGGCGACGTGGGGCTCGATGGATCGGCCCGGGAAGTTTGGACAAGACCGGGGGTTCGGAGTAAGCGGCCCCGGCCTCTGGTTCGACATGCGGGTTACTCCACCGCGCGAACGTGATGTCGAGGCTATCAGTCCGACGTGTCGGTGGACGAATCGCGGCGCTGCCGGGCCCAAGCCACGCGGGTCACCCGGACCTCGACATCCTCGGGATCGAGTGTCGCGGAATCCTCGGCCACCACGCCCACCCGCACCGGTTTGTTCGACGAGTCGGTCGCCACCAGGGGCGCGCCGTCGGGCTGAAGGTATTCGTTGCCCCACTGCCATAGCGACATGACGACGGGGAACAGGTCCTGGCCCATCTCGGTGAGCCGGTATTCGTAGCGGACCCGCTGGCCGGGCTCCCGGTAGGGGACCTTGGTGAAGACGCCGGCCTCCGTGAGCTCCTTGAGCCGCGCCGAGGCCACGGCGTCGGTGATACCCACCCGGCGGGCGAACTGGTCGAAGCGGGTCGCGCCGTAGAAGGCCTCACGAAGGATCAGGATCGCCGACCGCGTGCCGATGAGGTCTACGGCCTTGGCGATCGAGCACTGCGTCGCCTGCCATCGGTCGCGGTCGGCGAGCGGTCCCATCAGCTTCATCATGACTCCATCCTATCCTGGCTTGACAAAAGCGTAGTCAGGGCGTACTGATCTGACTATGGCTGACAAAAGTCAGTGGACGACGGGCCGCACCATCGGTCCGCTGATGAATGGGAGGACAGTCATGGCAACGGCAGTCATCGTGGATGCGGTTCGTACGCCGATCGGCAAGGGCAGGCCGACGGGGGCATTGCATGGCGTTCACGCGGTCGACCTGCTCGCACACAGTTTGCGCGCGATCGTCGACCGCACGGGTATCGACCCGGCGGTCGTCGACGACGTGATCACCGGAGTCGTCGGACAGGTGGGTGAGCAGGGCTTCAACATCGCGCGCCGTGCCCTGCTGGCCGCGGGGTACCCGGAATCGGTGCCGGGCGTGTCGATCGACCGGCAGTGCGGCAGCGGTCAGCAGGCGATCGCCTTCGCCGCGCAGGGTGTGATCGCGGGTACCTACGAAGTCGCGGTCGCGGCCGGTGTCGAGTCGATGTCGCGGGTGCCGATGGGGTCGTCGGCGTCCGGCACGAGTGATCCCAACGGGCGGGCGTTCGACGAGCGTTATCCGGATGGCCTGGTCGGACAAGGGATCTCCGCCGAACTCATCGCTGCGCGCTGGAACATCCCCCGCACCGCGATCGACGAGTTCTCGCTGCGCTCGCATGAGTTGGCCGCCCAGGCGACCAAGAACGGGTTGTTCGACGCCGAACTCGCCCCGATCGCCGGGCTGACGGCCGACGAGGGCATCCGACTCGGCAGCACGCTCGAGGATCTCGCGAGGCTTCGCCCGGCGTACTACGACGAGGCGACGGCGCGGCGCTTCCCGGAGATCCGCTGGAACATCACCGCGGCGAACGCGAGCCAGATCAGCGACGGTTCGGCCGCCGTCCTGGTCATGAGCGAGGAGAAGGCGTGCGAACTCGGCCTGCGTCCGCGTGCGAAGGTGCACACGATCGCCGTGGCCGGCGACGACCCGCTGCTCATGCTGACCGCGATCATCCCGGCGACCCGCAAGGTGCTGGCGCGCAGTGGTCTGTCCCTCGACGACATCGACCTGTTCGAGGTCAATGAGGCGTTCGCACCGGTGGTGCTGGCGTGGGCCCGGGAACTCGGTGTCGACCTGGACAAGGTCAACGTCCACGGGGGTGCGATCGCACTCGGCCACCCGTTGGGTGCCAGCGGCGCCCGGCTGGCCACGACCGGACTCAACGCCCTGCAGCAACGCGGCGGACGGTTCCTGTTGCAGACGATGTGCGAGGCCGGCGGGTTGGCGAACGCCACCATCTACGAGTTGCTCGACTGAGTCCCCTCACTCCGCCAGCAGCCGCACCGCGCGGTCGAACGCGTGCACTCGGTGGCGCGCGACGTCGAATCCCGTCCGCGCAAGGAGAGCGTCGCGCACCTGGGTGTTCACGCGTCCGGCGATCCCGGTCCACCAGGGTTTGTGGCTGCGGGGAAGGTCGGCCAGCAGTCGGTCGGACGCGACGGTGAACACCGGTGCGAGTCGGAGGTAGTCGGGGCGGAACTCGCGTAGGTCCCGATCCGGGTAGCGGTCCCGGTGCAGCGCGGCCAGTGCTCGCGGGAGGTCGGCGTCGATGTGCGCCGACACTCCTGCCAGCAGCCCCTTCATCACCGGCACATGAGGTCTCTCGTGGTCGACGATCTCGCACGTCGACCACGCGATCCGCCACGGCTCCTCCACGTCGCCCCCGAAGCGGTACGCGTCGAGGTTCCCGGCGTAGTACCCGTGGAATACGGGGATCAGTGCGAGGACCCAATCCGGATGTGTCAGACCGAGATCCAGTCGTCCGGTGGCGGCGTCGATCATCGTCTCGGTCACGTACTGGTAGACCCGGGCGAACCACTGCTTGGGGTCCCCGGTGCCCGCCATGTCGTCGGCGATCTTCTGTTGCAGCTCTCGTACCTCGAGCGCGGAGGACATGAGGTCGTCGAGATCCGGAGGGGCGGATGGGGTCGAGGACGCGGGGTACGACACGACCGCCGGGTCGACATCGCCGGCCAGCGACGCCATGGTGTGCAGCGAGTGCTCCACCTCGCGTCGGATCCGGTTCGCCATCACCCGCGACAGCGGCGCCGGGAACAGCGACATGTCGACACGCCACCGGACCTCGACGCCGTCGACGGTCTCGACGATGCGCTGTTCACCGCGATGATCGAGCAGCAGCGGACCGCCGGCGTAGACGCGGTAGCGGAAGAGTCGGGGGAACTCGGCCTGTTCGACGACCTCGCGAAGGCGCACCCTGCCGCCCGGCAGGGTCACCATACGGAGTGCGCCTGCGGTGTCCGCGCGCTCGTGCGGTCCCGGTGAGATCAGCGTGATCGGGGCCGTCGACCAGCGGCACATCTGATCGGGGTCGGTGAGCAGCTGCCAGGCGGCCTCCGGAGTGCACGTGAGCTGCTGCCGGAGCGTGAAAGTGGCGGTCACGCAACGGTCTCCAGGTGTCCTCGGTCGGCGGCGCCGTAGCGGGTCGACTCGAGTCGGCTGAGGTCCAGGCCCAGTCGAGAGGTCACGAACCCGAGTTCGCGGTGCGCGATGGCATGCTCGGAACCGAGCAGACCCATCGAGCGCGCGAGTTCGCGCGACCGGACAACGGGTCGCGCCAGCGGGACCAGATGCTGTAGCGGTGTGTAGCGCAAGCCCATCGCCGACGCGACCTCGGCGTCGACCCACCTCCGGGAGACGGATTCGAACAGAGTGCGCAGGAACGGCCGGGTCAGCACGTGGACGAGGTCGTCGAGCGGACCGGGCAGCCCGATGTCGGTGCGATAGCCGTCGTCGAGCAGTGCTCGGACCAGTTGCCGTGCCTCCTGTGGGGGCCGCATCCGGAAGTCCCGGGCGATCCGGTCGGTATGCCGTGCGTCGTCGAAGCCGCGGGGGAGTCGCTGCTCGTCGACGCCCATCACCCAGCCGATCCAGCGCCAGAGGTGGGTGATCGCCTCGAGATCGGCTTTCGAGTAACGGATCCCGAAGTCCTTGGCCACCCGCATCGGCAACGCGAGGAATCCCGCGGTGATGGTCAGCTGAGAGTAGGTCTGGTTGATCGGGACACCCCAACGGTCGTCGTCCCAATTGTCGCGCGTGTGGAGATGGTGCCGAACGAGCGCATGCACCAAGCGGATTCGCAGGGACTCCGTCCATCCCGGGCTGCCGGGTTCCATCATCCCGGGCGCGGTCGCGAGGGTGACCCACCGCCCGGTGGCCACCACGCGATCCCATGTGCCCTCGGTGAACCGGCCGGTCGCGACGAGGGGTCGCGTGAAGCCCGGGGCCTGGTAACCGTAGATGAGCGACTGGTACAGCGTGCTCGACTGGAGGGAGCCGAACCGCCACCATGCCTCGGCGCCTGCCCGGGCGATCGCCGGGTCGTACCACGGCGGCGGGGTGGACACCGTGTCGAGGAACCGGTGCAGCGCGGGGGGAGCGGCGGAACCGCGCTCCGGATCGTCGATCGCGGCGGTGATATCGGTCCACGACCAGCCGTGGCCGGAGTGCATCTCGGCGACGACGGCGTCGGCGAGATCGTCGCCGAGCATCAGTCCGTCGGCCATCGCGTCGACGGCCTCGGGATGCTTGGCACGGACCTGAGACCAGTTGCGTGCGCCGGTGATCGCGGCGGCGCGTTCCGGACTGACCGTTCCCCCGAGTGTCATAAAAGACAGTGTGTCTTTTTATTGCCCCGAGGTCAAGGAATCGTTCGTCGGTGCGGCGCCGCCCGCGCCTTCGAAACCCGACCAGATGAGCCGGTGCAGGTGATCCACGAGCGTCTCGCGCGGTATGGCGTGGCTGCGTGACCACCAGGTCACCGCCGACGACACGGCGCCGACCAGCGCGTGCGCCCAGGAATCGGCGGGGGAGTCGTCCGCGCCCCGCGCGCGGAAACCCGCCCGGAGGGTGTCCGCGACAGAGGTGACGATCGCCCCCGACCGGCCCCCGGCCTGGTCGAGTCGCCCGGCCAGTAGCGGGGCGAGTTCGGGTTCATCGTCGAACCAGGCTGCCAGGATGTCGATCGCCGCGCGGGTCTGCTCCGCCGGGTCGGGGATGCCCTCGATGACGCCGGCGAGTCTCTCGACGATGCGGCGGGCGTGGCGCGCGGCGAGTGCGGCGAGGACGGCGTCCCGGTCGGCGAAGGCCGCGTACACCGCCGATCTGGTGAGCCCGGCCTCCCTGGCCACCTCGGCGAGCCCGACGGCTGCGCCGGACCGGCGGATCGCGGCCTCTGCGGCGTCGAGCAACTGTTCACGGCGCGCGGCGATGTCCACCGGCGGCCCGGGCGGGCGGCCCCGACCGCGGCGCGTGGGCTCTACGGTCATGTCACCTCCCGGGGCGAGTCACGGCGACTGTTTGGTGGGCAACCCTACTCGGCGGCGCGTTGGGTGGAGGAGGATGTCCCGGCAGCGCCGGTTCTCAGCCGGTACGACCCTCCTCGGTCAGGGCGTCGACGGTCGATCGGAACATGGTCTTCTTGATCGTCGCGAGGGTGTTCTCGTCCTTGTCGAGCAACGGCTTCAGTCGGTCTAGTGCGGTAGAGATGACGGCGTCCTCGTCGGCGATGGCATCGACCAGTCCCGCGGCGAGTGCGTCGGGTCCGCCGTAGCGGCGTCCGGTTGTCATGGACTCGATCGCGGTCTGCGGGGTGACCTTGGCCTGGATGAGCGCAGCCATGCCGGTGGTGAACGGGATGTTGATGTCGACCTCGGGGAAGCAGTAGAAACCGCGGTCTGCGCGCATCACCCGGAAGTCATGGGCGATGGCGAGCATCGCGCCGGCGCCGAAGGCGTGGCCGTTGACGGCAGCGATCGTGGGCAGCGGGAAGGTCAGCACGCGGATGAACAGTTGTTGGACCCTTTCGACGTACCACTCGGTGCGGTCGGGGTTGGACAGTAACCATTCGAGGTCGAGGCCGTCGGAGTAGAACTTTCCGGTGCCGGTGGTGACCAGGCCGCGTGCGGAGTCCTCGGCCTCGGTCAGCAGGTCGCCGAGGTCGTCGAGATGGTCGGGGGAGAAACGGTTCTCGTCCTCGCCGAGGATCAGTACGGCGATGTCGTCGCGGATGTCGAGCGTTGGTGCCATGGCGATGGTTCCTGTCTCTCCGGATGCGGTGATGGATGTTGACGGGGGCGGACCAGGTCTCGGTGGTCGATCAGGTCTCGGTGGTCGATCACGTCTCGGCAGTGGATCACGCAGTGCGGCTGGGGGGTCCGAGTTCGAGTTCGAGTTCGAGGACGGCGCGGACGGCGGTCGCGAGACGCTCGCGCACGCGGGGCTCTGGTTGCCGCCGGCCGCGGAGTAGGAGGGCGGTCGGGAGTTCGACGACGCAGTCGCGGATCACCTCGGCGGTGAAGCGGTCGGCCCGGCCCCAGAGTGCCCGGGACAGCGCGACGAACAGGTCGACGAGCGATTGGTCGAGTGCCTGCAGGTCGTGGGCCAACTCGTCGGGGAGATCCGCGGAACCGATCAACTCGTCGCGCTCGACGGTGAGCAGGAACCGCCCCGAGGTCGGGTGTTCGAGCAGGAACCGGGCCGGCGCGTCGGCTGCGACGACGACGGCCTCGATCGCGCGGTCGCGACCGGATCCGGCGTCGAGGACGGCGTTCACAGCGTCGCGCTGGGCCCCGAGAAACCGCTGTGCGGCCCGCAACCAGACCTGACCGAGCAGTCCGGCGCGCGACCCGAACGTGTGGTAGATCGCGCCGTTGGAGACCTTCGTCCGGTCCGACAGCGCCCGTACGGTTACCGCGGCCGGGCCGGATTCGACCGCGAGGGTCTCCGCGGCATCCAGGAGCCGGTCGACGTCGTACACACGTGGGCGGGGCATGCGCCGAACGATAACAGAGCAACCGCTCTGTTATCGGGCTCTGTCGATCAGGTGAATGAGTGCGGACACCGCACCGCGACGAATGGCGCCTATTGTTCGCGGAGCAGTTCGAGTCGGGCGCGTGCCACGTCCTCGATGCGGTCGACGATCTTCTGGTAGGCGGGGGATTGCCGGTGCACCAGCGAGGTATGGGTCTCGCCCTCGAAGAGGACGAGGTCGGGATCTCCTCCGGCCGTGCGCAGGGCCGCTGCGTATCGTCGCGAGTTCTCCGGATCGACGTCGTCGTCGGCGAGGCCGTGGAAGAGGATGACCGGCAGCTCCGGATCGAGGTTCTCGATCGGGTCCACCGACTCGTAGTGCTCGGGGACCTGTTCCGGTGTGCCGCCGAGGATCTGCTTGATCACCCGGCCGTTGCCGTGGTCGACCGCGTACTTCATGTCGAGCGGTCCGGAGATGGACACCACGCGCGACGGGACGAACGCCGGCCGCGAACCGACCTCGTCGTCCTCGAGCTTGTGCCGGGTCCCTCCCCACACCGCGAGCTGCGCGCCGGCGCTGTGTCCGACGACGAGCTCGTCATCGATGCTGAGTTCGGGGTGATCGTCGGCGAGTGCGGGGACGTGGTCGAGAGCGCGGGCGACGTCATGGAACGTGGTCGGCCACCCGCCGCCGGTGCCGTAGCGTCGGTACTCGACGTTGTAGACGGCGAGGCCGCGGTCGGCGAGGTCGCGCGCCATCTCGTCGAACTGCTCTGCGCCGAACCGGCTTTCCCAACCACCGCCGTGGATGATCGTGACCAGCGGAACCGAGCCGTCGGCGTGTTCGCCGACGGGCAGATACAGATTGGCCCAGTTCTCGGCCGGGTTCGACTCGTCGGGATCGAGGTAGTTGATCCGCTCGACGATCACACGTTCGTTGCTCGGCGGCACGGGAGGTGCCGCGGTGGGGGATTGCGTCGTCTGCTGTGTCGGCGATGGGGACGACGCCGAGTCGTCGGTGTCCGCTGAACATCCTGCGAATCCGACCAGGACGAAAAACGATGCAACGGTTGCGATCAGGTGTTTTCCACGCACGATCGGAATTGAATCACGAGAATCGATTCGTCGGGTGTTTGCGGCGTCTGGCCGATGAGTCCGTGTCATCGACGCGCTTCGGCCGACCATGGCGGCACGGAATGGACGAGGACCGAAGAGTGGGCCCGGAGATCTGAGACCAGCAGAACGTCTCTTTCCACCTTCATGGTAGCGCGGCCGGTGGGGCTTGCCGCAAGGGCACTCATCCGGTGCACACTGGGTCGGCAACCGACGGTCGGGGAGGGCTCGATGGCGCACATGGCAGACACTCCGGAGCGGTTCAGGGTTCACGAGTCCGGTGCCTGGTTTCACGGCACCAGGGCCGACCTCCGGGTCGGCGATCATCTGACGCCGGGATTCCGCTCGAACTACCGGTCCGACCACATCGCGAATCACGTCTACTTCACCAAGGTCCTCGACGGTGCCGTCCTCGCGGCGGAGATGGCGGCGGGCGATGGGTCCCCGCGTGTGTACATCGTCGAACCGCTGGGCGCGATCGAGGACGACCCGAACGTCACCGACAAGAAGTTCCCCGGCAACCCGACGCACTCCTACCGTTCGGACCAGCCGGTGAGGGTGGTCGGGGAGATCACCGGATGGCAGCCGCACCCGCCCGAATACCTGAGGCGCTTCCGCGCCGGCCTGGAGGCGTTGCGACGAGCGGGTGGCGCAGTCCTCTTCGACTAGACCGGGAACTGCAGGTCTGCGCCAACTGTGAGTGCTCCTAACGACATGCGGCTTGTGCTGCCCGTAAGATCCCCGTCATGTCTCGAGTCACCTCATCGCTTCGACGTAGCGCCCCCTCCTTCGCCGGCCGGACCCGTGTCCGCCTGACGACGCTGGGGGTCGCGGTTGTGGCGATGACGTTGTCGCTGCTGGTCATTGCGCCGAACGCGCACGCCGACCGCTTCATCAACGGCTACATCGTGGGCGGCAAGATCGAGGAGGCATACGCGGCGTCGGGCGGTTTCTGGAAGTGGGGCGCGCCCACCGGGCCGGAACGCCCCGCTGCACGCGGTGGCCGCTACCAGACGTTCACGAAGGATGCGTCCTTCTACTGGCACTGGGCCGTCGACGGTGGCACCGCACACCAGGTGGGCGGAGCCATCCGATACAAGTGGCAGCGCGCCGGAGCCGAGCGCAGTGCCCTGGGCTACCCGACGAGCGACGAATACAAGCAGGGCAGTGCACGCCTGAACGACTTCCAGGGTGGCGTCGTCGCCTGGTCCAAGCGTGGCGGTGCGCAGATCGTCTGGGGTCAGATCCTCAACAAGTGGCGGGCCACGGGCGGGGCCAAGGGGTACTACGGCGTGCCGCTCGGCGGTGAGTATCGCATCGGCAACCGCTTCGCCCAGGACTTCCTCAACGGAACCATCTTCTGGCCCTGATCGGCGGTAGCGTCGCCGTCCATGGGAAGTGGACGCTCCGCGGTCGTCGCGATCGCCGTCTTCGTGAGTGCCGTCTTCGTTGGTGCTGCGGCACTCACGAGTTGTTCGACCACCGACGGAGATGATGCTACCGCTGTGGCCACCACGATCGTGACCGAAACGGTCACATCGACTTCGCCGCCTCGGTCCGCGTCCGGGTCAGACGCGTCATCGGGTGATGCCGGCCCCGCAACCGCACCGGCCTCCGCCGGCGCGCGACTCACCGTCACCGACATCCGGACGGGCGTGCACGACGGATTCGATCGGGTCGTCTACGAACTCGACGGCGCCGGTACCCCGGGCTGGCGGGTGGCATACGTCGATGAGGCCATCCAGGACGGCAGTGGCCGCCCGGTAGAGGTCGACGGCAATGGAGTCCTCGAGGTTCGGATCCTCGGTTCTGCATATCCCCACGACAGTGGCGCAGAGCCCTATGGTGGACCCGATCCCGTGCGCGCGCAGTCGGGAGGCGCGGTGGTGGAGGTGCATGGCGCGCTCGTTTTCGAAGGCATCACCCAGTCGTTCATCGGTGTTACCGAATACGGCGCGCCCTTCACGGTGGTCGCGTTGACCAACCCGACGCGCCTGGTCATCGACGTGCGACGCTGATCCGCGGACGACCCGGCCGTATTCCTGTACGGTGTACGGAGTAGTTGTCGGAAGGACTCACCATGGCCTCCTCGCGCCGGATCACGCCACCGCGATGGCTCAAACCGATGAACAAGACCTTCCTGTTCCTGCAGCGGTTCGGGGCCATGAAGGAGCTGCCGGTCCTGATCGTGCCCGGACGCAAGAGCGGTAGACCGCGTCGGACGCCCCTGACCATCGGGGAGTTCAACGGTCAGCGCTACCTGCTGGAGGGGTTCCCCGGAGCTGACTGGGCCCAGAACGTCCGCGCCGCACATGGACTCGCGCAACTGTCGATCAGGGGAGAGGTGACCGACGTCCGACTCACCGAGCTTCCCGCCGACGAAGCGGTCCCGGTGCTTCGAGCCTGGCCGGATCTCGCCGGGAGCGACGGTCCGCGGCTGATGAAGGACGCCGGGGTCGTCAGCGATGTGACACCCGAGGCATTCGCTGCGGTGGCCGGCAGGTGCGGAGTGTTCCGGATCGATGCGCGCTGATCACATTCCCACCGAAACCACAGACGTTGACGAGACACGTCGCGGTTCGGTGGTGATGCCTGCCGACCTGATCGCGTTGGGGTAGATCGATACCCGTCGGTCTCGCAGGCGTTGGTCGCGCCGATCCTGCAGTCGTCGACACAGCGTGGCGACTGTCTCTCGGCGATTCACGCAGTGGTCTGCAGGGGATCGCCGCCATGGTCGGGTTCATCGCGGGAAAAGCGGGGCCACCGCGACAGGAGGACGGCGAGGAGTCCCATCGCCATCGTCGCTGCTGCCGGGCTGTATGTGTCGTTCGCATCCAGTGCCGCCCAGGCGACGTTGTAGGAGGCGTGACCCAATACCGCGAGGATCGGTGCACTCGCACCTTGAATCGTCAATTGCACCAACACAACCCGGAAGACCACCGAGAAGGCGAGTTGCCACATGAGATCCGTCGCGGAATAACCGCTCTGCAAGTAGGGGAGCAGATGCCATAGGGCCCAGACGGCACCGATGGCCACACCTGTGGTGACCGCACTCTGCCGCTTGAGCAAGCGAGGCATCAGCACGGCGGTCCAACCGAGTTCCTCACAGAATGCGGCGATGACGAACAGGAGTGCCGCGTACCAGAGGGAACCGGGGACGGTGGGCCATACACCGGCGAGGGCGCTGGACGAACCGAGGGTGGTGACGGCCGGCGCGGCTACCGCCACACCCACGGCGACGAGCCCAGGACGACTGGTGCACATGCGTCGGATCGGCCCGATGCCACCCGCAGCCGAGGCGGCGAATGCCGGGCTGATGAACATCAGCGCACTCACCGACAATTCGCCGCCCCCGATGGTCACCGTGCCGCCGACGAGGGCGCCCCACAGGTAGAACGGGATCGTCGTCGCAACGAGTGCAATCCAGAACCTGCGCAAGTCGATTGACTCTTGGTCGTTCTGCAAGTTCATCGAACGCTCCCTCACGGAGTCGGAACTTCGTCGGGCGATGTCCAGAGACTACTGGTTACCCGACTCCCGAGTGGGTGAGGCGGACAGCCGCTTGTCTTCGAGACCCGGCGCTCCGTTTCACGGTGGTCGTCCTGACGATCGAGATCCGCGTCTTCGTGCGCGCAGTCAGATGGTGCCCTGCGAATCTGCGAGACGATGTCGCGTGCGACGTGAATGCGTCTGTGCGACTTGGGACGAGGTCGCAACTGCGGACCGATGTCGCGCGCGACCCGGTCCGGTGAGCCGGCGGTTCCTACCTGCGACGATGCCGCATCGCGACCGTCAACCGGTGGACCTGATGCCTCAGGGGATCGAGGCGCGGCCGCACGAGTGGAAGCCCGGCGTCCTCAGCGATCTCCTCGACCACCTCGTCGACACTCCGACGGTCGTTGTCGACATGCGTTGCGAACCGCGGCCGCGACAGTGCTGCGACGCATCGATCGACCTGCTGCATCGCCCAGGTCTCTTCGAAGCCGAGATACCGGCCCACTGCGTAGCCGACCCGGCCGTTCAAACGCCGTCTGATGACCTCCGGCGATGCGATCAGGGAATAGTGATGGACGTCGATCCCGCGGTCGACCAGGGTGCCGAGGATCTCTTCGTGGTAGCGCTCGTCGACGAGCGTCATCGGGACGATCAGTGGTCCGTTGCAGGTGGATTCTGCCTGCACGAGTGTTTCGATCCGCGGTGCGCCATTGTGGTCGGTTCTGGAAGTCCCCGCGCTCGGCCGCCGGGAGCATGTTGTGGATGGCGAATCCGATCAGCTCGGGATCGGCGACATGCGAGGTCGTCAGGCGCCGATGGAGCTCGTGAGCTGTTTGCGTCTTCCCGGCTCCGAACGCCCCGTTGATCCAGATCAGCATCGCGTTCCACGCTACCCGCGGGATTCCGACACGGGGACCCGGGTCTCGCGGCCCGCATTTAAACTAAGTACGTTAGGTGTGTGCCCGCGTCGAAGTCTGAATTCGGTGGATTGAACACCAGCCGTGTATCGGCCGAGCCGCAGCTGTACGCGGAGGACCTCACAGTCGGTGCGACCGACGAACTCGGCACCACGAGCGTCACCGAAGCGGAGATCGTCGAGTTCGCGCAGCGGTTCGATCCGCTGCCGATGCACGTCGACCGTGCGGCTGCCGAAGCCGGTCCGTTCGGCGTGATCGTCGGATGCGCGGCACACACTCTCTCGCTCTACTCGGGCCTGGCGTCGCGTGTGTTCGTCCCTCGTCTGGCGCTGGTGGCCGGCAAGGGTATCGAGCGGCTGCGTCTTCCAAATCCGCTGCGTCCCGGCGTCGTGCACGCCGCCACCATCGAGATCTGCGATGTCGTTCCCCGCTTTCGCGGCGACGAGCCAACCACCGACCGGGCGGACCTGCACTGCGTCGGTCGGCTCATCGACGACCTGGGACGGGTGGTGCTGGTGATGGAACCGCTGCAGGTGATCCGGTACCGGACGCCGCAGCACCGGTGACCGCACCACCGGCGGGCGAGGGTTCAGGCACCGGCTTCGGGGGTATGGCTGTCGGATGACGAAGAAGCAGACCGATCCCGAGACCCGAGAAGTCGACACCTCACCCAAGGGTGCAGAACCCGACGTCCAGTCCGACCCCGCCTACGGCGAGGAGTCCGGCGATTGGACCGGCGAGGGCGGGGCCACCGAGGAAGGCCCCGCGACCGAGGCCACCGAGTAACTCGGCAGCGGCACACATCCCGGCCAATGGTGTTCCGCGGAACACCACTCGCCGGGATGCGTGCGTCAAAGGGTGTACTCGCGGGAATCCGTGGTGTATTCCGGGATCCCATAGTCGTCGAGGCGTCGTCGGACCAGGTCGGTGACGTACTGGTCGGCGACGTCGCGCAGCACCGGCAGTCGGCCGGCGATGCGGACGGCGGCGAACCGGCTGGTCAGGAACGGCGCGGTTGCCGCGGCGCGCGCGACATCGGTGAGTGAGAGTTTCACACCCATGTCGGCTGCCTGCTTGAGATTGCCCTCGCAAAACGCCGCGGCGAAAGCGAGCTTGCTGTAACTCTTCTCGACGGCGTCGGAAACCTTGTCGTACGGAGTCTCGTTGGGTCGTAGGTACGCCGTCATCGTGGACGTGACAAGTGTGCGACAACTGTCGTCGAACCCGTATCGCAGGGTCGCGGCCCGCGCGTTGAACAGGTCGACGATCTCTTGGGCGGACCCGGGCAGCAGCTCTTCGGGAAGGCCTAGCATGTGGCCGCGGTATCGGTGGAACTCGACCATCGCACGCTCGTCGTAGGGGAGTTCGCGGCCGGCCCTGACCGCCTTCTCCGATTTCTGGTAAGGGCCGATCATCCCCGCCGGGAACTGATCGATCTGGGGTACCGGCAGCCCGTAGACGGCGGTGTCCCAGTTGCGCTTTCGGCTGTTGGCGCTTCGTCCGGTCCGCTGCAGTGCGTTGTAGCGGACCATCGAGTGCATGAGCCGCACCATGACGGTGGCCTCGAAGCCCGGACTGAACCGCTCGAGCCCTCCCGGCAGTGTCGTGACCGCGAAGTAGGCCGTTGTCTCGTTGACGCGGCGTGCGGCCCGGGGGCCGGACAGTGCCCCGGTCAGCGTCATCGGCAGTGCCGCATAACTGTTGGTGAACGTCGCGAGAAAGGCGCCGCGGGTCATGAAGGGGGAGACCAGCGCGGCGTAGAGCCGTGAGTAGGCGGCGCCGTCCTCGATGAGGTCGAAATCGATCCAGTCCGGCTTCTGCTGCATCAGCTCGATGAGCTCACCGATCTCGGACGGTGCTTCGGGGACGTTCTCCGCGCCCTCCCGGCAGACGCGTCGAACCAGATCGATCAGCTTCGAGACCGGATAGTCCGCGGAGAGTGCCGCGACCCGGTCGGCGGGCACATCGGCCAGGAACGTGGCCGTGCGGACCAGCTCCATGAGTCGGGGATCGTTCAGGTACCTCGAGCGATCGCCCAGCCGGCTCGGCAGGGCAGACCTCACATGCAGATCGGTGGTGAAGCGTTCCGGGGTCATGCTGAAGTCGAAGTCGCCGTACAGCTCGGGCAATTCCTCGGCCTGCCGTGCGACCCGCTCGGCCAGCCCCGGGTAGAAGTGCGTCATCCCGACCTCTCAGACAGTCCTAACTGTTTCTCCGGTCATTGGATCAGGTTCGTCGGCGCGCCACGGCCGAATTGGGACAATTCGTCGAGTCCGTCTCACTGGTGCGCCCGTCCATCGACACGACGATCTGCGTGGACGCCGCCCGCGACGGCCGTGTGGTGGCGGTCATTTCTCTTCCATGGGGCCATGTCGGCCAGGCGAGCGCCTTTCACCATCGGTCCCTCCAATCGGACCTTCAAAGAGTGCCTGACCTACTGCAGGCGAGCGGGATCGAGTTGGTTGTCGACGTTCGGAAACTCCCGGATCGAAGCGGTATCCATGCCTCGACCAGGACACCCTGGCATCGGATCCGGCAGACGCGGGAGTCGCGTATTGGTGGGCGGAGGGCCTCACCGGCCGGCGCCCCGAACAGGGATGTCCCGATCGACGTCAACGATTGGTGGTCCAACCGGAGCTTTCACAACTACGCCGATCATGCTTTGTCCGATACGAATTCGCGAGCGCCGTCGCCGAGTTGCGAGAAAGGGTTCGCAACCCGCGCCGTGCCGATGTGCTCCGAGGCTGTGTGGTGGCGGGGGCGCGTCGCTGACGGCGGCGGCGATCACCGGGGGGCCACCGGTGCATCATCGCCGATCATCTGCTCGCACGGGACGAGGTGGTGTGGCACATCCTGGCTGCCGGTCGGGTCGAGGCCGCTCGGTTGAGTGCGGCGCGGTCGCCGGACCCCGAAGCGCGATCACCTACCCATGCGGCATGTCCCTCAGGGAGCAACTCCCATGAGGAGTGGAGCAGGCGATGGGTTCGCTCGATGGAACCCATCGCCGGGCGGGTGATCTGGGTTCAGTCCCTGGCGGGGGCCGGAATGTCGCCGCGGACCATCCGGGCGACGGTCTCGCTCAGCATCTCGACTCCGGTGACGAGGTCGGCGTCGTACGTCAATTCCCTCTCGTTGTGCGAGATTCCGTCGACGCTGGGCACGAACAGCATGACCGTCGGCACGATGTCCTTGAGATTGACCGAGTCGTGGCCGGCCATCGTCAGCATCCGCCGGTGTGTCAGGCCCAGATCTTGCGCAACCCGTTCGGCGAGTTCGATTCCCTCACTCTGGTAACTGGTCGACGGACGAAGTGCCGAGGAGCCGATCTCGACGTGGACCTCTCCATCGGTGTTGATCTCCGCGATCGCCTCGAGCAGTTGCGCGTGGGCCTTCTCCAAGGTGTCTGCATCAGAGGAGCGAACGTCGACGGCCATCGTGACCTTCGACGGCACGACGCCGGCGACCTTTGGTTCGACGTCGAACTGCGCGACGGACCCCAGCACCATCTCGGCGGGAAACATGCTGGTCAGCTCCCGGACGGCGAGCACCACGCGGGAGGCGCCCACCAGGGCGTCGTGACGTTGCGCGATGTGCGTCGCTCCGGTGTGGGACTGCTCGCCGTGGACGCTGATCGTGTACTTCCGCGCGGCCCAGTTGGCGGTCACGATGCCGATCGCGATGTTCTCGCGCTCGAGCACCGGGCCCTGCTCGATGTGGAGCTCGGCGTACGACACTGCCGTCGGCGGTTCGTCTTCGCCATGAAAACCGATCGCCGACAGGGCCTCGCGGACGGTGATTCCGTTTCGGTCGGTGAGCTTGAGGGTGTCGTCGGCGTCGAATTTCCCGATGTAGACGCCGCTACCCATGAGACTGGGGGCGAAACGTGCGCCTTCTTCGTTGAACCAGTTGACGGCGGCGACGTTGAACCGCGGAGTCAGCGAGCCATGGTCGATGCGTTCGGCGACGTCGAGCGCTGCATACGCTGCGGCGAGGACGCCGTAGGCGCCGTCGAACCGACCGGCTGACGGTTGGCTGTCGAGGTGTGACCCGACGAGGACGTAGGGGGAGCCGGGTACGAATTCCTTGAGCCCGTACATGTTTCCGACAGAATCGACCTTGGTCGTGAAGCCGTGACGATCGAACCAGTCGGCTAGGAAGCGTCGCGTCTGTCCGTCCTCGGTGGTTGCGGCCTGTCGTTCGACTCCGCCCGCCGGGGTGGCGCCGAAGGTCGACATCGTCCGGAAGTCGGACAGGAAGTCGAGGGCCGCTCCATTCGTGTCCGTCGAGTGCTCGGTCATCATCTCCTCTTTCGTCGACCCCGCCGTTCGTGCGCCCTCCCGCGCGCTTGTCATGGGCACAGGCTCGCGGTGGACCATTTCTGGCTCGTCACTTCCGACGCAACGGCGTGTAAAAGACAAGGGCCGGACGCGCGCGGTGAATGGTCGAGCGCCGAGGGAAATGGTTCGCGAGGATGATGATGACGGTCGGGTGGAGTGCCGGGATCGACGTCGATCAGAAGCCGACCGATGACGGTCGAGGGCCGCTGACACGACGATGTCGGCCACCGGCGTCCTCGAGTGGCCGACCTCGGACCGTGCAGCTCAACAGCAGGTCGACGCGGCCTTCTCGACCTGTCCGTCCTCGGGCGTGGCCGAGGAGGTTCCGCAACAGACGGCGTCGTCCATGGTGGTCGGCTCGTCGAGATGCTGCGGGCTCGTGCCGAAGGTGTCCGAGTCGGCGAGGACGGTGTAGACCTCCCACTTCTCACCGGTAGGCCCGGTGACCCAGACTTTGTCCTGGGTGGCGAAGCAACAGGTGGTGCCGATCTCCTCTTCGGTGAACAGTCCTGCTCCGGTGAGGCGGGCGATCTCGGCGTGGACCTTCTCGCTCGATTCGACCTCCACTCCGAGGTGGTTGATGGTGCCGCCGTTGCCGGGGTTCTCCAGCAGCACCAGCTTGAGCGGCGGCTCGGCGATCGCAAAGTTCGCGTAGCCGGGCCTGCGCTTGGCCGGACTGGCGTTGAACAGCTTCGAGTAGAACTCGACCGAGGCGTCGAGGTCGTCGACGTTGAGTGCGAGCTGCATCCGGGACATGGGAGCCACCTTCCACTTGTGAGACATATATCTAATTGGTGGGCACTCGTAGCATGGCACTATTTCGACTTATGTCAAGAACCTCGGTATGGTGGCGGGTATGCCCAAGGCGCTCCCGATGGTCGATATCAGCGCACCCATCTGCTGCGCGCCGGTCTCTGCGGCGCCACTCGACGACGAGACGGCACTCGAGATCGCGCTGCGGCTCAAGGCATTGGCTGATCCGGTGCGTATCAAACTGCTGTCGATTCTGCTCACCGACGAGTCCGGGGACGGGGTCTGCACCTGTGACCTCGCAGTCGCTGTGGGGCTCACCGAAGCGACCACCAGTCACCACCTCGGGCAACTCCGGAAAGCCGGCATGGTGACACCGGACCGCCGAGGGATGAACGTCTACTATCGGGCGCGCGCCGATTCTCTCGAGGCGCTACGCAACGTGCTGGCGGTGACCACTGGTTGCTGCTAGGTCCGTGTGGACTGGCGCCGCGCAGCAAGATGTCCAGACGGATCGTCGAAGGATCCCGGTGAGATGGCTGGATGCCTACGGGAGCGTGTTCGCTGCGTCTGATGCAACATGAGCGGGTTCACTGGTAACCCTGCATATTCGATCGCTGCAGGTTTGCCAACGGGGTTTTCGCGGACGACCCAGGCTACACGCCTGGACAGAGATGTTTCCGAGCGGCCGCGATCTGCCGTTGGTGTTGTTCTCGTACCGACCGCGGCACCTCAGCTTCATACTTGTCGCTGTACTGTTCCCCCAAATACCTGGCCACATCCTGTTCCGAGTGCCCGTCCCGCAGCAGATCGCAAGCGGCGTAACCTTGCTCGACATAACGCTCCTCCTGGAGCCACATGGATTCAAACTTTGAAGGGAAGACTTCGGCGAAGTAGGCGTCTTCGTCTGGCGGCTGTTCATACATCACTACCGCTCCCGTCACGGCGATCGCGCCGACTATGAGGAGCACGACGACTGTCCGCCAGTCTCGCAGGCTGATCACGGTGCGCGGCGGCTTGGCTACAATCTGCTTGCCGGGTTCTGGTCGAGGTTGCGCCGGACCACCATATGCGGATGACGGTGGCGCCGGGGCCGGCGCTGCCATTGCGCTCCATTTTCTCCCGTCCCAGTATCGAGAGCCGGCCCCTCCGTGCGGGTCCGGGTACCAGCCCGATGGTGGTGTTGGTGGAGTGGTCATGGGTTCCCTTCGCGTCACGAACGGTGCAAGAATAACCGTCTCGAGTGAGTGACTTCTCGCGCGGGATCAATGGACCGGCGCGAAAAGGCTTGGCGGGCAGCGTTAAGAGGGGGAGCACCCACCTCTTCGCCAGATCTCTATCTGGCAGTCGAAGGTTTCCCTGTGCGGAGTCAACGCGTATCGCATTCAACCACGTTGTCATAGGAGCGTCGCGCGATTGAGACGCCAAATGGCCGAGTGGTCAACGCCGAGATGTGGGTTCGCGCAGGTAGATTTCGGCTGAAGGTCAGCGGCAACACTGACGGCGAAACGGAACCCGTGTCGGCGGCCGTGCTCTGGCTCAACAAGGTGTCATCGCAATAGGTGCACATTCAGGGTGGCATTCTGGCGGCGGACTTGAAATGGTTATGTGCAGCTTGGGGCAACTCATCAGCGAGCGTCACAACGATCCCGGCTACGTTGAGGCTTCTGTCCGGTCGTCGGGTTGCCATCGGGCTCTGAGAATTGGCTCGAGTTCTTCGGGGAAGAGTCCGGTGGCCACTTTGGATAGGTGTAGCTGGTGGAGGCTGCGGCGGCCGGTTTGGTTATAGACGGTCAGCTCGGAGGTGAGTTCGGAGCGTTCCGGGCCGCTGATTTCCAGATCGACGACATCGTCCCAGTGGACGGTCTTGGGTCTGCGTAGGCGTACTGCACGGTCAGGTGCTCGTCGTCGATCGAGAGCACCAACAGCGCGTGATTTGGGTTGACTAGAATGACTGCGATACCGCCGAGTGCTGTTGCGCCAAAGAAGATCACACCGAGGGGGCCGACAGATCCGCGGAGCCGATGGCGACCGGGGCAGTGGTACGTCGCCGACGACAGCGGCTTTGTCGCCGAAGGCCAGCCATGCCGACGCCAGCGTCATGCCCGTTCCGCAGAGGGTTCCAGACCAGGTGAGCGTTCGTGGCGTTTTCAGGGTCCAGGATTCGTCGAAGGCTCCTGAGGTGTCGATTGTGGGGCGGTAGGCGAGGAGTGCGAGCCCCAGGCAGGTAAGAAGGGCTCCGATCAGTAAGGTCACTTGTCCAGCTCCTGATCAGAGCCGGGTGCTACGGACGTGCGCACCGTTGTCGATGAGGTAACGGACGAGTACGTGTAGAACCGAGGCGGTGTGGGGCCGGAGTTCATGAGGGCGATTGTGATCGCGCGTGCTCCGTCTGGTGGAGGGTGAATCACTATCTGAAGTCTACTTTTGACCGTGACGTGGGTCTGGGAGAGTTGGGCTTTGGTGATGAAGTACTGCTTGCCGACAGGTGTTCGGACGCGAAGGCCGTCGTCGAGCAGGGCTAGATGTGCGCCGGAGTGGCGCACTTTATGCGCGTACCATAAGAGCAGGAACGGTGCCGGAACACTGACAAGTACACCGACGATCCCCGGAAATCTGTGGAACGGAGACAGTTCCGGGTAGAGGTCGGCCCCGAGCAAGCCGAGAGCCGGAGCCGTGCGCGAGTTGATGCATCTGATGCAATATGCAGTGTTCTACTTGACATAATGTATCTTATCGGCACTCAAAGAGGCTGAGTGGAAACAGTTGCGAGGACTCGACCCAGGTCATCTCGAGTGACCGTGCAGGTTGCGCTGGTGTATGTGTGGGCCGCGCTCGCTCGGGTCGCAACATGACCGACTCCGGGCGAAGCAACTCGAGATGCATTACCTGTGCCCTTGTGCGTCACGCAGCTCCTCGTGGCGCGATACGACCCAAGGTTCGTGCAGCAGCAAGTCGGCCACGCTTACTGCTCGACCGCGGCCGTCTGCGTATCGGTATCTGCAGGCTTCAAGCGGATGCGGATCCAGCATAGAAGCGTCACAGTGACGAAAAACCGAGTGGAAAGAATCCGTGAGCAAGCATCGCCGAAAGGCGCTCACGGAAATCTGCGCCAACGCCTCCGCTTTGCAGACCCGTCCAAGTGGTATCCGGAACATGCTCGCCAAACCTTTCCTGTATTCCGGGGGTCGTCCTTATCGGGCTGTCGACCCTTCCAACGGTCCCCATGGCGGCTCGCAACTCGACGTTCCTGCGGTCACTGAGCGCCGAGAAAGCTGCTACCAGACCAGCTGACTGTTTGTCTTACCAACAAACTCTGTGATCTCGTCGCTGTGGTCAGGATTGCTGCCGGGCGGCGTGGCCATCCCGTATCGAAGACGGACAACGTCTGGTAGCAACTGGGTATTTTCACGGGCGCGGCGCGGACGACCGAGTGCGGCGGCCATCGCTCGCCTTTTCTCTCGGGAGTCGGTCGATGCATGCCCGGTGCCGGCATCAGGGGGCCTACATCAAGACCGATGTCCGGGCCTTCGCGATGCCGTTGGTTGATCAGTTCATCGAGGTTCTCATCGCTGATCGCACGGTTCACGTAGATGCGGGAGTCCGGTACAGTTGGTCTCATCAACACCATCAGTCACTTGCGTACCACGATCTGGAGTCGCTGAATGCCCCAGCCGCGCGGCCGAAGTCTCCGTCGGCGCCTCGGCATCCGAGCTGCGCTGATCGCGGCGGCCACTGCTGTTGCCGTGTCCAGTGGAGTTGCCCATGCTCACGGCTCCCAAGCGGCGGACGGTGACCCGTACGTGAACCTCGGTGACAGCTACAGCGCGGGCGCATCCGTGTTTCCCCAGTCGACCAGTGCGGCGACGTTCTGCTCGAACTCATTGGTGAACTACTCCCAACTCGTCGCCGTTCGACTCGGAACCTCGGTGACCGACGTCAGTTGCTCGGGTGCGTCGACCGACAACCTGACCCGGGCGCAGTATCGGTGGCAGGGACCTCAGATCAACGCGGTGGGCCCGGCCACCCGCTTGGTCACCCTCACGATCGGTGCGAACAACCACAGCCTCTTCGCCACCGCGACCTCGGCCTGCCCGAAGGCATGGCTGGCGGCTCCGTTGTCGGCCACTCCGTGCCGCGACAAGTTCGGCACATCGTTGGTCGAGAAGATCAATTCCTCGATCTATCCCGATCTGGTGGAGGCGTTGCGCGACATCAAACGGGCCGCGCCGCGCGCACACGTGGTCCTCGTGGGGTATCCGCAGATGTACCCGGCCCGGGGCTCGTTGGCGTGCTCGGCGGCCCTGCTCACGACGCCCGGAGACACCGAATACCTCCATCGTGTGTTCCTCGCCCTCGGCGACGCCATGCGCCGCGCCGCCGCGGTCACACGCACAACTTATGTTGACATGATCAAAGTCTCCGCCGGCCACGACGCCTGCGCGGGCGACCGGCGATGGGTCGAGCCGAACCTTGGTGCGGCCAGCCTTCCGGCAATGCACGCCAATGTACGCGGGCAGCAAGCGATGGCCGATCGGGTGGTCGCAGCACTGCGCTGAGGCAGCACGCCGAAGATCGGGCTCACAGCCCGGACGCTCCCTGTGGATATTGATCGGTGAGTTCTCGCCACTTCGCGACGATCCCTGTCCGCTCGGCCAGGTGGCCTCCTGGCCAACCCGATTGCAACGTTGGCCCTTCTAGTGTCGGGCGTCACGTTTATGGATCGGTGTTGCCTGGGTAACCGGGCGCCGGTCGTGTCCCGAGGAGGCCCACCATGGCTGTCGACGAGTCGACGAGTTCGCACCAACATCACCACCACGTAGGCGGAGTGGACAGTCACGCGGAGTCTGCGGATTATCTTGCGAAACGTCAACTCAAGGGCGGCACCGCCGGGTGGCGCCTGCTCGCCGGGCTGGGAGTCAGCTACGTGGTATCCGGCGACTACTCGGGCTGGAACTTCGGACTCGGACACGGCGGCTTCGGTGGCCTCGCGATCGCCGCGGTCGTGATCGCCGCGATGTACCTGTGTCTGGTCTTGGGGATGGCCGAACTGTCCTCGGCGCTCCCCGCGGCCGGTGGCGGATACACGTTCGCCCGCCGCGCACTCGGTCCGTGGGGCGGATTCGCCACGGGTACAGCGATATTGATCGAATATTCGATTGCCCCGGCTGCCATCGCGACATTCATCGGCGCCTACGTCGAATCGCTGAACCTGTTCGGGATCACCGACGGCTGGTGGGTCTATCTGGTCGTGTACGCGATCTTCATCGGCATCCACCTGTCGGGCGCCGGTGAGGCATTGAAGGTGATGTTCGCGATCACCGCCATCGCTCTGGTCGGTCTGGTCATCTTCGCGATCAGCGCAATCGGGCATTTCGAGGTCGCCAACCTCACCGACATCGCACCCAACGACGCTGCCGGTGCATCGTCCTTCCTGCCGTACGGCTACATCGGGATCTGGGCGGCCATTCCGTTCGCGATCTGGTTCTTCCTGGCGATCGAGGGTGTGCCGCTGGCGGCCGAAGAGACCGCCGATCCCGAACGCAACGTTCCGCGGGGCATCATCGCCGCGATCAGCGTCCTGCTCGTCACCTGTGTCACCGTGCTGTTCCTGACGACCGGCGCGGGTGGCGCAGGTCCGATGTCAGAGTCGGGGAATCCCCTGGTCGAGGCCCTGGGCGGTTCGTCGATGGCCAAGGTGGTCAACTACATCGGACTCGCCGGCCTCGTTGCGAGCTTCTTCTCGATCATCTACGCCTACTCGCGCCAGTTGTTCGCACTCTCGCGGGCCGGGTACCTCCCGACGGTGCTGTCGGTGACCAACCGCCGCAAGGCACCGATGCTGGCGCTGATCGTGCCGGGGATCATCGGTTTCTTGCTGTCGCTCACCGGAAAAGGCGATCTGCTGCTGAACATGGCCGTCTTCGGTGCCGCCTCGAGTTACGTGTTGATAATGGTCAGCCACATCGTTCTGCGGCGCCGTGAACCGGACATGAAGCGTCCCTATCGCACTCCCGGTGGCGTCGTGACCACCGGCTTCGCGCTCGTCATCGCGGTCATCGCCGTCATTGCGACGTTCCTCGTCGACGTCGTGGCCGCCCTGTGTTGCCTCGGGGTGTTCGCTGCGTTCATGCTCTATTTCGCGATGTACAGCCGTCATCGGCTCGTTGCCAACTCGCCCGACGAGGAATTCGCCGCCCTCGCCCAGGCCGAGGAGGACCTGCGATGACCTATACCCAGTCGATATCGGGCACGACCTACACCTTCGACGGCCTCGTCGAACTCATGGCCAAGGCCACTCCCCGACGCTCCGGAGACGAACTCGCCGGGTGCGCTGCCGAGTCCGACGCCGAACGTGCCGCAGCCGCATGGCAACTCGCGGACGTGTCGTTGACGACCTTCCTCGACGAGCAGGTCGTCCCGTACGAGACCGACGAGGTCACCCGGCTGATCATCGACACGCACGACCGCGCGGCCTTCCAGTCGATCGCACACCTCACCGTCGGCGGACTTCGTGACTGGTTGCTCGAAACCTCGTCTCGCACAGACAGTGCCGCTCAGATCGCCGCGGTGGCGCCGGGGCTGACACCGGAAACGGTTGCCGCCGTGTCGAAGATCATGCGCAACCAGGACCTGATCCTGGTCGCCTCGGCTGCGACGGTGACCGCGGCTTTCCGCACCACGGTCGGCCTGCCGGGCCGGATCGCCACGCGTCTGCAGCCGAACCATCCGACCGACGACCCTCGCGGCATCGCCGCGGCGATCCTGGACGGCCTGCTGATGGGATGTGGGGACGCGGTGATCGGCATCAACCCGGCAACCGACTCCCCTCACGCCACCTCGGATCTGCTCTACCTGCTCGACGACATCCGGCAACGCTTCGAGATCCCGATGCAATCCTGCGTCCTGTCCCACGTCACCACCACCGTGGACCTGATCGAGAAAGGCGTTCCGGTCGACCTCGTGTTCCAGTCGATCGCCGGTACCGAGGGCGCCAACCGCAGTTTCGGCATCGACCTCGCGATGCTGCGAGAGGCCGACGAAGCGGCGCGGTCACTGCACCGCGGCACCGTCGGTCACAACCTGATGTACCTCGAGACCGGGCAGGGATCAGCGCTTTCTGCGGGTGCACACCTAGGCACCGACGGCAAACCGGTGGATCAACAGACACTGGAAGCACGTGCATACGCCGTGGCGCGAGTGCTCGAACCACTCCTGGTCAACACCGTCGTCGGGTTCATCGGTCCCGAGTACCTCTACGACGGCAAACAGATCATCCGCGCCGGACTCGAAGATCACTTCTGCGGCAAGCTGCTCGGGCTGCCCATGGGCGTCGACGTCTGCTACACCAATCATGCCGAGGCCGACCAGGACGACATGGACACTCTCCTCACCCTGCTCGGCGTCGCGGGCGCGGCCTTCGTCATCGCGGTCCCGGGCGCCGACGACGTGATGCTCGGCTACCAGAGTCTCGCGTTCCACGACGCGCTGTACGTGCGCCAGGCGCTCGGCCTGCGTCCGGCGCCGGAGTTCGAGGAATGGCTGGCCGGACTCGGCATGGCCGACACCGATGGTCGTATCCTGCCCGTCGACCTGGTCAGTTCTCCCCTACGTGCGCTGGCGGCGGCCCGATGAACGATCCCGCCCGCCAACCCGTCGAAGACCACTGGGCCGAGCTGCGCTCCGCCACTCGAGCGCGGATAGGGCTGGGACGGGTCGGCAATTCCCTGCCCTCGCGTCGGGTCCTCGAGTTCAAGGCCGCCCATTCCGCGGCCCGCGACGCCGTGCACGAACCGCTCGACGTCGACAACCTGGCCGAGCAGATCGGTGATCTCGACGTCGGGCCGCCCCTGCACGTCCAGAGCCGGGCGGACTGCCGTGGCGAGTACCTGCGGCGTCCGGACCTCGGGCGGCAGCCCGCGGACCTGTCGCACCTGCCCGAGACCGGCACCGACATCGCCATCGTCCTGGCCGACGGACTGTCGCCGCGCGCACTCACCGACCACGGACGAGGACTGCTGCAAGCGCTTCTCGACGTCTTCGGGTCGGCGTACACGCTCTCTCCCCCGGTCATCGCGACCCAGGCTCGTGTTGCCCTCGGCGACCACATCGGCGAGGCCCTGCGAGCCCAGACCATGATCATGATCATCGGTGAACGGCCCGGCCTGTCTGTCGCCGACAGTCTCGGTATCTATCTTACTCATCACCCGCGAGCCGGCCGCACCGACGCAGATCGCAACTGCATCTCCAACATCCACCCGCCCGACGGTCTGGACTACGCAACCGCTGCCGCGATCACCGCAGCATTGGTCGACGGTGCCCGCAAGCTCGGGAGATCAGGCGTTGCCCTGAAGGACACCTCACGCGGCCAACTCTCCGAAAGCGACGCGCCGGTCCTGGACGTCTGACCCGCGTGCAGGTATCGGAACCGCGATTTCGTGGTGCACCGCTGCCACGTCGTGGCTTTCGCCGATGCGGTCGCGAGGCAACCGAAGCGGCGACGGAGGTCTCGCGGCCGGCGGTCAGCTCTCTGCGGGGTGGTTCGCGCGGGCCGGGCCTGGATGTCGGCTCGCCACGACCCCGGCGACTGCGGTCGCCAGGCTCGCGGCCACTGCGACCGCCAGCGCGGCCAGCGCAGAGATGGCGAGCGCGTTCGCGGCCGAGTACGAGATCCCGGTCCACGACATCAGCGGCGACGACCAGTCGCCCGAATCCCCGCCGTCGGGGATCGCGATGGTCACCATGGCCGCGCACAGATACCAGGAGCATGTGGTGACCGCGAACGAGCGCCGCACACTCCGCGCCTCGCGTGCATCCCGATCGAATGCCTGGACGATGACGGGCAGATACAGCGCCACCAGGACCGCCGGCGAGTACACGATCGCAAGAACCGACACCCACCCCGCATCCCCACCGAGAACCTCGCGCCCCAGGACGAAGAACACGTAGATCGCAAGAGGGAGCACCCAGATCAGTACGCGCATGGCGCGACCGGATCGCCCGGACATCGTCATGGTCACATTCAACCAACCGGCGCCCAACCGACCGGCGCCGCGGATCGACGCGATCCGAATGACGTCGGGTACCGCGGTCCCCCGAACCTAGAACCTGACCGAGAGATTCTGCGTCGCGAGGCGTCGGACGCCCCAGAAGTAGGTCAGCAATGGCATGGTGCACCACAGCAGGTTGAGCAGCACGAACTTGATCCACAGGTCGGCGGGACTTGCGACGTTGCCGAGTTCGTTCGCGATCTCGGTGCCGAAATACACTGCCGGAAGCGTCACTTCGACGATCATTCCGCCCATGATCAGTGACAGCTGCGTGCTCGTGAAGCGCTTGCCGTTGCGGAAGAACTGCACCAGGGCGTAGAGCTCGAACACGCCGACGAACAACGCGATCCACTCGAGGGTCACGACCAGCGGGTCGCCGTTGAGGTAGCGGGCGTCCCCGCCGAGGAGATATGGCGACCACATGTAGGTCCAGACGGATCCGTTCAGCACACCCTTTTTGATCTGGTCGTAGAAGAACAACCACGGAAGTTCCCAGATGAATCTCGGAGCGAGGGCGATGAAGACCCACACGATGATCATTGCCCCCAGTCGGTCCGAGCGTGACCGGTCGCGTCGATCCGGGAGCGGAAGCCAGGGAAGAGTGAGTGCGGTGACAAACGTGAGGACCACCAGGACCACCAGGGCCGACGATGCGATGTTGTGCGGCACACCCATTTTCGTCTCGAGGAACCAGAAGGTCGGCTGGATCACGATGAAGAACGCGACCAGGCCGAAGAGACCCTTCTGTAGCGAGGACAAGCCGGACTCACGCGCGATCTGCTCCTGATCGCTTCCGGATGCGGTGCCGGTCATCGGCCCGGTTCCATCCTGAGTCCGACGTTCACCCACGGCGATCACCCCACTGCGATTAAGCTACTTAACCATAGGGTGCTCGACGCCGGCACGTCCTGACTTCGGAGGAACCCATGACCGATTCGCGCCGGCGCACCGCCCTCGAGGCCGCGGTCACGGCCTCGATGCTGAGGGTGTTCGACAAGGTCCAGCGCTCCCGGCGCCTGGCCAGGGACTACGGCACCGGTGACCGGTTGACGATGGTGGAGGCGGAGGTCTGCCAGCTCATCGACTCGCTGGGGTCGGTCTCCCCCAGTGAACTCGCCGAGCGCACCGGCGTCAGCCGCCCGGCGATCTCCCAGGCGCTCAACAAGATGCGCGTCCACGGGTTGGTGAGCGTCGAGAGTGCACCGGGAAACGGCAAGGCCAGGGTGGTGCGGCTGACCGATGCCGGAGCACGGGTTGCTGCCGGGGTGAACGCCATGCATCGGGAGATGGCTGCTGCGGTCTATGCGGACTCGGCCGATGACCACCTCGAGGCGCACCTCGGCCTGTTCGAACGTCTCGACTCCTACTTCGCGCAGGTGATTCACGAGGAACGCCGACGGTGACGCCCGGGTGCGGCCGACATCTCATCCGCCGGCCGACAGAACCCGATCCGCTTCGCGTTCGGCCGCCGTGTTCAGCACGCCCGCCCGTGAACCCGCGAGCTTGGCGGCGATGTGTTCGTCGACGGTGACGTCGCGATAGAGCCGTGGGTGCTCGTGGTCGACGAACTTCTCGAGCGGTCCGACCACGGCCTCGGCGTCTCCGTCGAAGAAGAAGGCCGCGGACCGACGTCGCCGGATGGTCCCGTCGACGATCGGCGGTTTGACCCGATGTAGCGTCGACAGCCACTGCTCGTTGGTCAGGCGGGTGGTGAGGTCACCGAGGTTGATCAGGAGGGCGTCGTCGGCCGGACTGACGTCATGCCACCGGCCGCCGTGGAGTACCTGGAGGCCCGTGACCTGGTCGGCGCACAGGATGGTGACGATTCCGAAGTCGGTGTGCTCGCCCATCCCGATGAGGTCGTCGTTCATATCGACATGGGTGCCCTCGGGCAACGCATAGTTGTTCATGCGCAGCACCTCGATGGGGTGGGTGGCCAGGCCGGCGATCGTGCCCCGCGGCAGGACGAGGGCGTCCTCGAAGATCGTCACCATCGTCCGGGCGACGCGACCGGCCTCGGCGAACCACGCGTGCACGCGGTCCCGGAACCCGTCGACGTCGGGCCAGGTGTTCTCGGCATAGTGGTGCTCGATCAATGTCGTGCCCGGGTGGTCCGAGACCGAGGACCCCACGTTGTAGGCCTCGAAGAAGTCCTTCATCCGCGTCTCGGACTGGACGCCGGCGCTCAATGCGAGCGACTCGGACCTCGGAGGTGTGTAGCCGCGGTTCGCCGACGCCGGGCGACGCCACCGGCACTTCTCCTCGAGTGGCCGGCCGAAGAAGTCGTCGATGGCCGACATGAGGCCCGCATGTGCCTCCGGAGCGATGCGGTGTCCCAGGATCTGGATGAAACCCACGGAGCGGCAGGCGGAGTCGACAGCTGCAGCGACGGCTGCGCGCTCCTCGTCGGTGCCACCCCGGGTGTACGGGCTGATGTCGACAGCGGGAACTTCGAATGTGCTCACGAAACTCTCCTTGTTCGGTGCAAGCGCTGACGCTTGTTCGGTGCAAACGCTGACGCGCCCGGAGGTGTCCGCTTTCCCGGCCAGGAGGAGGCCTTGCTGTCTTGTTGAACTCGGGCGACGACCACGATACGGCGTGGAGGTTTCGACCGTGTTTCGTTTTCTCGCGGTGCGGGTGGATCGCTGACGATCCGCCCGCGCAGAGGTCGTCTACGGCTCTCGAATGCCCGTGTCGGTCTCGTCCGCGGAGGTGTCGGCGTCTCCGTGACCGTCACACCACCGGCCTGCGGGTACCTGTGCGCGGACCTCGTCGACGTGGTCTCCGCAGCCGGCCCACGTCGTCTTGCCGCACGTCGTGCAGGTGGTCGCGTAGCACATCCGGGTGTTCCTCTCCGAGGGCGAGACCGAGAACGTTCATATGGGAGTATACCCCCTGGGGTATAAGGTGTCGCGTGGATGCCCTGCAGGGCCAAAGACTCTTTCCACCCGCGTCGATGGGGAGCAGAGTCAAGAGCGAAGCCCCAGCGTCCGAACAGAGTTCATCACATCGGGAGGTCGAGCCGATGCCGCACATCCTCACCGTGACCATGAACCCCGCGCTGGACATCCACTCGACGGTCCCGCAACTGATTCCCGGCTCCAAGATGCGGTGCAGCGCACCCCGATACGACCCCGGGGGCGGAGGGATCAACGTCGCCCGCACCGCACAGCGTCTCGGGATCTCATCGACGGCGATCATCGTCAGCGGCGGATTCACCGGCCACCGCATCGAGTCGTTGCTGGAGGCCGACGGTCTCGACCTCCGGGTCATCGAGGTCGAGCAACCGACGCGCGAGTCGCTGATCGTCGTCGATGAGACCAGTGGCGAGTGCTACAGGTTCGTGCTGCCCGGTCCGCATCTACGCGCCGACGACGAGTTCCGCGCCCTCCGGGCCATCGACGCCTGTGCTGCCGACGCGTCGCACCTGGTTGTCAGCGGGAGTATGCCGCCGGGATGTTCACCGGGCTTCTTCGGCGCGGTGTCCCGGATCTCCCGGGACCGCGGGTGCCTGCTCGTCGTCGACACCAGCGGTGCCGCCCTGCACTGGGTGACGGGTGCGTACCTGATCAAGCCCAGCGTGCGTGAACTCCGCGATTTCGTCGGTGAGCCCCTGCCCGACCGCGCCTCGCAGATCCGCGCCGCACGCCACCTCATCGCCCGCAACATCAGCCAGGTCGTGCTGGTCTCGCTGGGCGCGGCGGGTGCGCTGGCCGTCACCGACCAAGAGGCCCACGAGATACCCGGAGTGCCGGTTGAGTCCGCGGGCACGGGCGTGGGGTCCGGTGACAGCATGGTCGCCGCGACAACTGTCGCCCTTGCCAGAGGGTGGTCGATCGTCGACGCCGTGCGCTACGGAAACGCGGCCGGGGCGGCGGCCATGCTCACCCCGGGCACCGAACCGCCACGGCCCGAGGACATCGACCGTCTCTACCATCAGGTCGTGCCACAGACGTTGTCGGAGTGACTAACCCTCATAGTCCACCGTGATCGAATCGCTGGTCGGGCGCGACTGGCAGGTCAGGATGAACCCGTCGGCCACCTCGGCGGGCGACAGCGCGAAGTTCTGCTCCATGTCGACCGTGCCCTGTGTGAGCCGCGCCGTACACGTGCCGCAGGCACCGCCCAGGCAGGCATAGGGTGCGTCGAGTCCGGACTTGAGCGTGGCCTCCAGAACCGTGTCGCCGGCGGCGAGTTCGATGTCGCGCTGCCGGCCGTCGAGTCCGACGGTGACCGTCGCCCGCGCGAAACCATCGGTGTGCGAGGGCGTTCGGCCCGTGAACACCTCGACGTGGACGTGCTCCGAGTCGACTCCGCGGGAGAGGAGCGTGTCGCGAATGCCGGTGACCATATCCACCGGGCCACACAAAAACCAGTCATCCACCGACGCCGCCGGGATCTCGGTGTCGAGCCAGCGGTTCAGTCTGGCGCGGTCGATGCGTCCGCGCAGAGACTCCGGGTGGTCGGTGTCACGGGACCGCACATCGACGATGCGCAATCTTCTCGGGTGCCTAGTGGCGAGATCCTCCAGCTCCGCGCGGAACATGGTGGTCTCGGCGTCCCGGTTTCCATATATCAGGGTGAACCGGTTCGTCGCCTCCAGGGCGAGTGCAGTCTCGAGGATCGAGCGGATCGGTGTGATTCCGCTCCCCACCGCGATTGCGACATAAGACTTTTCGGCAAGGGGATCGAACGCCGCCCCGAATGAACCCGCCGGCGACGACAGTTCCAGCACGTCCCCGGCCCGCAGCCGCTCCACGGCGAAGGTCGAGAACACGCCGCCGGCAACGCGTTTGACCCCGATCGAGAGGTCCCCCGAGGTGGGTGAGGAACAGATCGAGTAGGTGCGTCGAACCACTTCGCCGTCGATCGTGGCCCGGACGGTCACGTGCTGGCCGGGATCGAAGGCGAACACGTCCCGAAGGTGCTCTGGCACGTCGAATCGGATCCGGACGCTGTCCGCGGTGAGCCTGTCCACCGCAGCGATCGGGAGCGCATGGAACCGACCGGCCCTCGAGATCGCGCGTGGTGGATTCCGCAGCGGCAGAACGGGTGCCAGTCCCGCATTCAACTGCTTCCACTCGCGGTACTCCTCCGGCGTGAGCTCACGGCCGAAGGCCGTGCTGATCGCCGCATCGCGCTCGAGGTAGGCGTCCTCGTTCCGGCGCCACGCGGCCACATACCGGTGGAACGGAATCGACGGATGCAGATGGTGAACGAGATGGTAGTTCTGCGACAACAGAAGCGGGGTGAGAATCCACTCCGCACCGACGCGATTGCGGGTCGCGCGATACCGGTTCTCCTGCTGGGTGTCCGCCAGGTCGTGATGGGGCAGCCAGTCGAACCACCACGCCAGCACGAACATCGCGACCCGTTCCGGGATGAGGTAGACCAGCGCCAGCGTCCACAGATGTCCGGTCAGTGTGCAACCGACGAGGACGGCGACACTCGTGACCAGCAGCAGCGAGGTCTCCACCACCTCTGCCGTGGGCCGGCGCCGCACGTTGCGCAACCAGAACGACAGATACGGAACATCCATGAGCGCGAACCGGAAGGGCACCTGCCAGCGAGGTGCGCCGCTGACGAAATGATCCGGGTCGTTGTCGCCGTCGTTGGTGTTCCGGTGGTGCTCGATGTGGATGAACGCGAACGACTTGAACGAGATCAGCGGGGACACGAAGAACATCGCGACGCGACCGAAGGCGGCGTTGACCCACCGGTGCGTGCTGACCGAGTGGTGCGAGGCGTCGTGCAGCACGGTGAACAGCACGAAGATCGACGTCGCGCTCAGCAGGATGGTGACGACAGCGGGAAGCGTGTCGGTGACCGCCGCCCAGGTCGACCCGACGAACAGTGCGATGGCGGCGCTGAAGATGCCGACTATCGGCCACGAGAGGACGGGGATGCGTTCGCCGGGATCCGGCAGCGCCTGATGGGGTGCGTCGCGAACCGGCGATGCGGTGGGTGTTGCCATGACCCGGGACTGTACGAACGTCCGGCATGGTGCCACCAGAGGTCGAGCGCCCACCGACGTGTGCGCTCCGCACACCGATCAGGGGCTCGGGGATCAGGGGCTCGGGGTCTCTTCGGTGGTCAGGACGGCGTTTCCGAGCACGTCGGCCAGCCGCAGCGCGGCGTGCAGCTCGGCAACGCGTTCGGTGGCCCGCCGCCCGCGCCGCTCCTCCGCGCGCCGGACGCGCTGGAGCACGGTGTTCCGGTGGATCCCCAGTGCGTCGGCCGCCGTGGCGAGGCCGCCCTGGGCGTCGAGTACCGCCAGCAGGGCCTGCCGTTCCTCGTCCTCGCGACGCCCCGCCGTGGCGAGCGCACCGAGCTCGGCGGATACGAAGGCACGGGCGAGGTCCAGGTCGCCGGCGAGGACGTCCACCAACGCGATCTCGTCGTAGGACGTCACCGGCGCCTGCCGGCCACCGAGCTCGATGATCCGGCGGGTGCGCAGCGCCTGCGCATGGGAGTCGCGGAACCCGGTGGGTCCCTGGGCCGGTCGTCCCAGCGAGATCCGCACCGACGCGGGAAGCTGTGTGCCCAGGGGCGTGAGAACGGCGCGGGTGATCGTCGGAGCGCTCGCTGTAGCCGTCCAGCCCCACAGGGTCTGGGTGCCGTCGGGAACGAGCAGCGGATGATCGGATCCCAGACGGGCGCCGACGGCTCGGCCGACCCGCGCCAGGTCCGCGTCGTCGCGGTCGGACCAGCAGACGAACGCGGTCTGCCAACCCGTGAGCCGGTGCGACAGGGTGCTCTCCGCTCGTCGCAGATCGATGCGGTCCCCGGCGAGGAGTCGGCGGACCGCGTCGGTACGGGCTGCCCGAGCCCGGTTCTGGAGGCGGTCGAGTTCGGCCATGTACTCGGCGGCGACCTCGCTCGATATGCGGTCGATGTAGGCGAACGCGTAGCTCTGCAGTCGCGACACGAGCTCGACCGTGAGCGCCGGGTCGGGTACGAGGTCGTCGAGCCGCGCGAGGATGCGCTCACTGGCGTACGCATGCCCGAGCCGATAGAACCGCAGCATGACGTCGACGCTGTGCCCACGTGCCGCCATCGCCCGGGCGTGTTCCAGTGCGGTGACCGGCGCCACCGCCGCGGAAACGTCGATGCCGTTGCGCAGCATCGACAATGCGGCCTCGAGGTTCGACGAGCACGACCCGAGCGTCAGTCCGCGGAGTTCGTCGTCGTTCGCCACTTCCGGGATGCGTTCGACGATGTACTCCAGCATGTCGTCGGCGTAGGACGGTAGTCGCCGCATCAATTCGGCGGTGGTCCGGCGCAGCTCCGTCGCCAGAGAATCCGGAATGTCGTCCCAGTCGCTCATACGCACCATTGTGTGGGGCCCGATCGTCCGTCTCGTGACCCGGGCCGACCCCGGCGAATCGGATCGGCTCGATCTCGACCGAAAGGGTGCGCCGCGCGGATATTCGCGAAACGGATTTCAGGAATAAAGCAGAGAACGGTTTCGTCGGTAGAGGCGACGGGCTCGGGACCTCGAGACCTTGGGCCCTCGAAACCTGTCGGGAACTGCGTAGAACAGAAGGTGAAGGCTGTTTCTGGATAGGAGGTTGACGATGACCACGAACCAATTGGCGACACGTTCTCTGCTCCCGAACATCGCAGATTTCTTCAACAGCTTTCCCTCCGTTGATCTGCTCCGTTCGAACGGCCATCTGATCAAGGTCGAGGAAGAATTCGCCGACGGCAAGTACGTCGTCCGTGCCGAGCTCCCGGGCATCGATCCGGACAAGGACGTCAACGTGACGATCCGCAACGGCACGCTGACCATCAACGCCAAGCGAGAGCAGCGCGAGACCCGCGACGGGTACTCCGAGTTCTCCTACGGCGAGTTCACCAGGTCGCTGACCCTGCCCCAGGGCTTCGTCGAGGACGAGGTCAAGGCCGGCTACCGCGACGGGATTCTGACCGTCAGCGTGCCGGTCGCCGAGGAGAAGGCCGAAGGCAAGCAGGTCAAGATCGAGACCGAGTGACAGGCCGCTCGTCCCGCGCCGTCGTCAGCACTCCGCTACCCACCCCTCCCGGCGGCGTGGGACGAGTCCTTTGGGTGCAAGTCCCGCATTCCGGGGTGGGTCAGCCGACGGGGGCCTTGAGTCCGTGTAGGAGTGTGTTCAGCAACCGCTCGAAGGTGATCTCCCGCTCGGCCTCCGGCAGCAATCCCAGCGGGCCCTTGATGCAGAGCTCGGCGAAGCCGTGGACCGCCGCCCAGCAGATCACCTCGGCGTCGGATCGGCGCTCCGGGGGGATCTCCCCCACCGCCACCATCTCGTCGAGAATCATGTGCAGGATCGCGTACGGCCCCTCCGTGCGCTCGGAGAGGTCCGCGGTGACACCGGGTCGCGAGAACTCGGCATGGAACGCGACCTGGAACAGATGCGGCTCCTCGATGGCGAAGAGCGCATAGGCCCGTGCGGTCTCACGGAATCTGGCGCGTGCGACCTCGACCGGGTCCTGGTCCGACGGCACGGTGGCGATCCGCTCGCGCATGAGGTCGGCGAGTGTCGCCAACGCCCGGTCGGCGATGGACGTCATCAACTCCTGACGATCGGCGAAGTGTCGATACGCGGCGTTGTGGGACACCCCGGCTCGACGCGCCACCTCCCGCACGGTCACCTTCTCGGGTGCACTCGTGCGCGCCAGCTCCCACGCCTCGTCGATGAGGGCGCTGCGAAGGTTGCCGTGGTGGTAGGTGCTGCGCTCCGATGCCATGAGGGTCACTCTACCGAGGTGGGGCCACTGTCCGACCAGGCTGAACGCGTCGCCGGCGACTTTCTTGCCAACGGATGTTGACAAGGACAACATCGTGGTCCATTCTAATGTTGACACTGCCAACACCTAGTGGTGACCGTCACACCGGGGGCAGCCCAACCCGAGGAGGAAGTCATGGCCACCGTCACCTTCATCACGCACGACGGCGAAAAGCAGGAGGTCCCGTTCGTCGAGGGGCAGAACCTGATGCAGGTTGCGACCGACAACGGGATATCGGGAATCGACGGCGACTGCGGCGGCGACGCCGCCTGCGGCACCTGCCACGTCATCGTCGACCAGCAGTGGGCGGCCGCGACCGGCAGCCGCACGCCTGACGAAGAGCAGATGCTCGAGATGAATCCCGACTGCCAGGCGACGTCGCGCCTGTCGTGCCAGATCGCGCTGAAGGCCGAGCATGACGGCCTGATCGTCAACCTTCCCGAGTTCCAGTTCTGAGCCGATCGGAGAACCACTGATGCAGATCCTCGACCGCGTCGTCGAAACGGTGCAGGCCAACGTCCCGATCGATCGCCAGGTGCAGGGGCTCCAGTTCTACCACAAGGCGCGTGCCCGGCTGCTCGGCGACTCGCGGCCGGAATCCTTTGTGGAGAAACCCATCCCGCCGGTCGACGAGGTCTCGCTCGACGAGATCGACATGAGCAACCCGTTCATGTACCGGCAGGGACAGTGGCTTCCGTACTTCGCGCGCCTGCGCAAGGAGGCGCCCGTCCACTACCAGCCGAACAGCCGTTTCGGTCCGTTCTGGTCGATAACCCGCTACGACGACATCCTCACCGTCGACAAGGACCACGAGACCTTCTCGGCGGAACCATTCATCGTGATCGGCACTCCCCCGCCGGGTCTCGACGTCGAGATGTTCATCGCGATGGATCCGCCGCGACACGACGAGCAGCGTCGGGCGGTCCAGGGCGTCGTCGCGCCGAAGAACCTCAAGGAGATGGAGGGCCTGATCCGGGAGCGCGTGCAGGAGGTACTCGACAACCTGCCGGTCGGCACCCCGTTCAACTGGGTCGACCGCGTCTCGGTCGAGATCACCGCGCGGACGCTCGCGACAATCCTGGATTTCCCGTATGAGCAGCGCCGCAACCTCGTTCGCTGGTCCGATCTCGCCGCAGGCAGCGAGGAGGCCACCGGCGGCGCCAGCGATCCCGACGTGGTCTACAAGGCGGCCCTGGAGATGTGTCGAGCATTCAGTGCGCTGTGGCACGACAAGGCCGCACGGCGTGCCGCCGGTGAGGCGCCCGGCTTCGACCTCATCAGCATGCTGCAGTCCGACCCGAAGACCGCGGACCTCGTGAAGCGTCCGATGGAGTTCATCGGCAACCTGACCCTGCTGATCGTGGGCGGCAACGACACCACACGCAACTCGATGTCGGGTGGTGTCTACGCGCTGAACAAGTTCCCCGGTGAGTTCGACAAGCTCAAGGCCGATCCGAGCCTGATACCCAACATGGTCTCGGAGATCATCCGCTGGCAGACCCCGTTGGCCTACATGCGCCGGGTTGCCAAGAAGGACACGATCCTCAACGGCCAGTACATCCGCAAGGGTGACAAGCTCGTGATGTGGTATGCCTCGGGAAATCGGGACGAGACCAAGTTCGACAGCCCCGATGAACTCATCATCGACCGGCCGAATGCCCGCAACCACATGGCATTCGGGTTCGGCGTGCACCGCTGTATGGGCAACCGTCTCGCGGAACTGCAGTTGCGCATCCTCTGGGAGGAGCTGCTCCGGCGCTTCGACGACATCAAGGTCGTCGAGGAGCCCGAGTACGTGCAGTCGAACTTCGTCCGTGGCTACAGCAAGCTGATGGTCGAGCTGACGCCGAAGAAGCAGTCATGACCACGGGGCGCGCGGTCATCGTCGGTGCCAGCCATGCCGGCGCCCAACTGAGTGCCCAGCTGCGGTCGTCGGGTTGGGCCGGCGAGATCGTCATGATCGGTGAGGAGCCGTACCTGCCCTACCACCGTCCGCCGATGTCCAAGACGTATCTGGCGAACAGCGTCGGGATCGACGATCTGCTCATCCGTGGCGCGGAGTTCTACGAGCAGAAGGCCATCGAGTTCCGACGCGGGCGGGTCGAACGCATCGACCGCGACGCGCAGCGGGTGTTCCTCGCGGGCGGTGAGTCGCTCTCCTACGACCGGCTCGCACTCTGCGTGGGCGCGCGCCCCGTGGCCCTGCGGATCCCGGGCGCCGACCTCGCCGGCGTGTACTACCTGCGAACCGCCGAGGACGTCGAGGCCATCCGTGCCGACGTCCCGGGCAGCACGCGCGCGGTCATCGTCGGTGGCGGGTACATCGGCCTCGAGACCGCGGCATCGCTTCGCAAGCTCGGGCTCGACGTCACCGTCGTCGAGGCGGCCGACCGTGTTCTGAAAAGGGTGACCGCGCCGGAGGTCTCCGGGTTCTTCCAGCGCGTCCACGAGGCCGAGGGCGTCCGCATCCGCACGAGGGCCGCGGTCGAGGGATTCGAGGGTTCCGGACGCGTCACCGGGGTGCACCTCGCCGACGGCGAGAGGATCCCGGCGGACTTCGTGATCGTCGGAATCGGCGTCCGGCCGAACATCGAACTGGCGCAGGAGGCCGGACTCGCGGTCGACGACGGCGTGGTCATCGATGCGCAGGGCCGGACCAGCGATCCCCTCGTCACCGCGGCCGGTGACTGTGCCAACTACGACGACGCACGGTACGGCAGGTTGCGGCTGGAGTCCGTGCCCAGCGCCGGGGAACAGGCGAAGGTCGCCGCGGCAACCATGTGCGGTAAGGACGCCGCCATCGCCGCCCTGCCGTGGTTCTGGTCGGATCAGTACGACCTGAAACTCCAGATCGCCGGCCTCAACACCGGATACGACGAGGTCGTCCTGCGCGGTGACCCGGCCACGGAGCGCGAGTTCGCCTGCTTCTACCTGCGTGAGGGAGAGCTGATCGCCGCGGACTGCGTCAACCGCCCGCAGGAGTTCATGTTCGCCAAACGGGTGCTGTCACAGGGCCTGCCGGTCGATCCGCGGCAACTCGCGGATCTGTCGGTGCCGATCGCCTCGCAACTCGCATCCACTCGTCCGAGAGCCGACGTGGCCGCGCGCTAGCGGGGCGTCAAGACGGGACCGTCTCTCCGAGGTAGGCGTTCTCGATGAGTTCCGGCGTTTCGGCGAGCTCGGATGCGCTGCCGTTCAACACCTGTCGTCCATGCCGGATGACGAGTGCGGTGTCGGCGACGCCGAGGGCGAGCTGGACATGCTGCTCGACGAGCACCACCGCGGTGCCGGTCGTGTCGGCGACACCGCGCACGACCGGCAGCAGGCGTTCGACGATGACCGGCGCCAGGCCCATGCTCAGTTCGTCGATCAGCAGGACCTTGGGATGCCGGACCAGGGCGCGCCCGATCGCCAGCATCTGCTGTTCACCGCCGGACAGCGCGCCCGCCTGCACCTTCAATCGATCCGCCAGCTGCGGAAAGGTCCCGAGCACGGAGTCCTTCTCGGCCGTCCATGCACGTCGCGACGAGACGGCCAGTCGGAGGTTCTCCTCGACCGTCAACGTGGTGAACAGCGACCGGTCGTCCGGTACCAGAACCAGGCCGGCCCTGGCGGCGCTGCGGGCGTGCCCGGATCTCACCCGGTGGCCGTCGATCACGACCTCGCCTGCGAGGCTCGGCAACAGCCCGGCCAGCGTCAGAAGCACCGTCGTCTTCCCGGCACCGTTTGGTCCGAGGAGCGCGAGCACCTCTCCTGACGCCAGCTCGAGGTCGAACCCCCGGACACGGGGTCGTTCGTCGTATCCCGCATCCAGGCCGGTGCAGCTCAGCACGGTGCTCACGTCTTCAGCTCCTGTTCGGTGTGCGCTGCTCCGAGGTAGGCGCCGGTGACCGCCGGATCGTGGCGGATCTCGTCCGGCGTCCCGACGGCGATGACCTTGCCGAGATCAAGCACGACGATTCGGTCGCACACCTCGAGGACCAGGTCCATGTCGTGGTCGACCATCACGATGGTCAACCCGGCGTCGCGGATGGCGCGCAGGCGGTGCCCGAGCCACATGCTCTCGGTGCTGTCGAGGCCCGCGGCCGGTTCGTCGAGCAGGACCACGCGAGGGCGTCCGGCCAGCGCACGGGCAACCGACACCAGCTGTCGCTGTCCCTGCGACAGCTCTTTCACCGGACGGTCGATCACATCGGTGAGGTGCAACAACTCGAAGAGCCGGAGGAGGTCGTCCTCGCCGAGGGCCTGGGTGCCGCGCCGGTGTCGCGCGGCCGTGGTGCCGACGGCAACGTTCTCGCGGACGGACAGGTCGTCGTAGAGCTCGATGCCCTGAAACGTCCTGCCCAGGCCGTGACGGCTGCGTTCGTGAGGGCGTTTTCCGTCCAGGCTCTCGCCGTCGAGTGTGACCGAGCCGGTGGCGTGGGCGAATCCGCTGATGGCGTCGATGAATGTGGTCTTGCCGGCACCGTTGGGTCCGATGAGTCCGACGATCTCGCCGTCGCGCACATCGATGGTCACGTCGTCGACGGCGATGACACCGCCGTACCGCACACCGACCGACCTCGACGACAGGATGACGTCGCCGAGTGGCCATCCGGAATGGGTGGGGCCGGTGGCGGATTCAGACGGGATCGTGAGATCAATTGCGGTGTCGACGTTCTTGCGTCCGGCGATGATGCCGCGGAGCCGGTTCGTTGCCAGCCGGTTCGTTGCCAGCCAATTCGTTGCTCTGTGCAGCTCGGAGATGATGCCCTCGGGGTTGGCGATGATCGTGATGACCAGCAGGACGCCGGTGATGACGTGGTAGTAGTCGCCGAGGTCGATCGCACGGTCGAGGAAGACGAACAGCACGCCTCCGGCACCCATGATGCCGCCGAGGATGCCGCCGGAGACACAGGTGATCCCCGCGAGGTAGATGATGGCGAACATGCCGATTCCTGCGATGGCGCCGTAGGACTCGGGCACGACGACGGTCTGCTGGTAGGCCATCAGCGCACCGCCGATCCCGGCGATGAACGCGCCGATCGCGAATGCGGTCAGTTTGGTGCGCGACACGTCGACGCCCGCGGCCGCCGCGGAGCGTTCGTTGGCCCGGACGGCCAGCATGGACGCTCCGAGCCGGCTGGTGCGCAGTTTCGCGACACCCACCGCGACCAACACCAGCGCGATCAGACACAGAATCCCGAACGCGATGGTGGGATAGCTGTTGCCCGAACCGATCCCGAGGTCGAGACCGAAGAGGGTGGGGTCCTTCACCGTCGCGCCGTCGATGCCGCCGTTGAACTTGTTGTTGCGGAACCAGAACGCCTCCAGGAACACCGCGAGAGCGAGTGTCACCACCGCGACCGGGAGTCCGCGGATCCGCAGCGCGGGCAGCCCGACCACGACGCCGACGACCATCGCCACCGTCGCCGCGATCAGCGGGGCGATCGGGAACGGCACTCCCCAGTGCGTGGTGAGTCGCGCCATCATGTAAGCCGCGACGCCGGCCAGGGGTAACTGGGCCAGCGAGATCTGGCCGGCGAACCCGGTGATGACCACCTGCGACAGCGCGATGATCGCGACCAGGAAGGTGGCGATGACGGCCCCGCGGTGGCTGCCATCGGTGACCAACAGCAATCCCACGGCGAGGAGGGTGCCGACGATCGTGGCGGCGAGCAGGTTTCGCGGCCGTGGTGCCGCACCGAGGTTGTTCTGGATGATCGCACCCCTTGTCGGCAATGGTCGGCCGCGCACGATCAGGAACACGAGGATCATCGCCAACGGGATGAGTTCGGCCATGCCGGACTGCGGGATCCAGCTGACCGTCGACTGGAGGTGGGTCATCTCCGACTGCAACATCCCGATGGCCAGGCCGGCGGCGACGGCGGGGCCGATCGCATTGAAGTTCCCGACGAGCGCCGCCGCGAGGGCGGGCACGATGAACAGCGTGTAGGAGACCGGGATCAGCGGGACTATCGGAGCGATGAGTATGCCCGACAGGCCGGCGATCATCGTCGACAACGCCCAGTTCGCGTAGGCGATGCGTTCGGGTGAGAGACCGGTGACGATCGCGCCCTTCTCGGATTCGGCCGCGGCGCGGGTTGCCAGGCCGAAGCGGGTCAACCGGAAGGCCAGCACGAGCAGGATGGTGAGGACCACGACGAGTGCGGCGATCCAGATCCGGTCCGCCGGAACACGGATCCCGCCGATCTCCACTATCTCGGTGGGCAGGATCGCGTCGACCGATACCGGACTGGTGCCCACTCGTGCCGCGAGCACGGCTTGGATGACCAGCATGACCGCGATCGACGCCACCGCCTTGGCCGTGGCGGGTGCGGTCCGCAGGAACCGGAACACCGCGAAGTACAACAGGGCGCCGAGCGCGGCGGCGATCACCAGCGAGATCGTCATCGCCGGAGCCAATCCCAGCGGTCCCCCGAGATCGATCGTCTTGCCGAACCCCGGGATGGGGACGAGCAGTTCGCCATCACGCAGGTACGCGTAGGTGTACGCGATGTACAGCGCGACGGCGCCGGTGGCGAAGTTCACCACACCCGAGCTCCGATAGGTCATGACCAGAGCCAGTGCCAGCGCTGCGTAGACGGCGCCGTTGCCCAGTCCCAACAGGAGAAACTGAATGTCGTGGGTCATCAGTGACTTTCGGTCAGAGGGACTTCCGGTAGGGCTTTCGGTCGGGGCTCTTGGTCCCCTCGGCGGTCACCGGCGCTCTGGTGTGGTGAAGATCCGCCCGATCAGATGAGCTGTGGATCGACGAGCTTGCCGTCCTCTAGGGTCTCGACGACTCCCCCGCTTCCGCACACCGACGGCATCTGCGGCATGGCCTGCCCGTTGCAGGTGAAGGTGAGTCCGTACCCGGCGGGCAGCACGACGTCCTTGGCGCTCTTGATCGCCGAGATCAGTGCGGCGGGTGAGGTGTCGGATCCCTGTACGGACCCGGTGGCGCGGATCAGGCCGAGCATGCCCTGGTAGCCGATGACCGCGAAGCCCTCGGTGTCGGTCTCGGGTGCGTACTCGGCCATGATCGCCTTGTACAGTTGTGTCTCCGGGTCATCGGAGTTGACCGCCGACGACGTGAAGACCTTGGTGCCGTTGAGGTTCTGTGCGCCGACGGCCTCGATAACCTTCGGATCCGAGCACGGCTGGATGGTCATCTTCCGAGCGGTGGTCGACAGGGTGCTCAGTGCCTTGAACACCGAGGTGCACAGCGTCGATTCACCGATCACGACCACGCCGTCGGGGTTTCCGTCCAGTCCGGCGCTCACCTGCGGGGTGGCGTCCGGGGTGCCCGGCGGTATCGGCACGATCTCGAGGTTCACGCCGGCGGCCTGGAAAGCCGGGGTGCCCATCGCCTGCAGACCGGCGGTGGCGGCGGGGACGTCGATGGCGTAGGCCGTGACGTTCTTCATGCCCTGCTCGGCGGAGTACTTGGCCATCGATCCGAGCAGACCGGGCAGGCCGGCGGTCCACATGAAGGCGTTCGGGGTCGTCAACTCCGACGACGCCTGGCCGGCTGCGGACACGTACGGGATTCCGGCGCCGGTGATGATCGGAACCATCGAATTGCCCTGGCCGCTGCTGGTCATCAGGACTGCGGAGACGCCGGCCTCCACCATCTTGTTGGCGCAGTCGCGGGCCTGGTTGGCGTCCTCACCCTGCTTGCAGACGACCAGTTCGATGGGACGTCCGCCGATGCCGCCGAGGTTCTCGTTCGCGTATCCGACCACGGCCTCGGCGGCCTCGCGGTTCTCGGGCATCGAGACTGCCTGTCCGCCTTCGTTGTTGATGAGTCCGATCTTGACCGGCTCGCCGGTGGCCGCTTCCCCCGGGAACGATCCCTCGGGTGCCGCGACGCTCTGGGACGCGGAGCTGGTGTCACTGTCGTCGCTGCTGCACGCTGCGACCGATGCACTCACGGCGACCACCGCGATCGATGCGGCCACCAGTCTGGCGACCCGCGAGCCTCTGAACGGTTTCATCGACTGTCCTTTTCAGTTGAGGGGTGACGGCGACCCTGAACTGACGTCCTCTGTCACTTAGATGACTAGTGACATTGGGTTAACCATATGACGAAGAGTGACCTGTGTCACCGAAATGTTTCCGGGTCATTTGACCCGATCAGAGCCGAGGTGACGGATCGGTCGATGTGCGGGTAGGTCACGACAACCATGCCGCCCGGGGTCGGTGCACCTGCCGTTCCGGCGTCGTGCTTGGTGATTTGTTGCGGGGGTTGACGATCCCGGCCGTTGGCGATGTGTCGCGGGTCGGGCGTTCCCTCTCCGATCAGGATTCGGCGGTAACAGGCGGGTCCCACCGATGCATCCACAGCGTGGGCCCTCCGGTGAGCCTGTACTCCGCGTACACAGAACCGCCTCGCCGGGAGTAGAAGTCCGACATGTGGCGGTGAGTCGTGCTCCCTGTCACCGACGCTCCTGTACGGCGTGCGTAGTCGAGCACGGGTTCGATGAGTTGGACGGAGAGACCGCGGCGCCGATGATCGTGGTGGACGACATTGATGGGGATGTCGATGGCGCCGGGTACGGCTGCGTCGACGCAGGCCCGGCCGAATTCCCGAAAACGGTCGACGAAGCCCGGAATGGACGTCATGTAGTGGCGGTTGAGTGTCTCGAGTTCATCCGAGACCGTCGCCGGTGGCGTGCCCGGTTCGGTCACGGCGACCAGTGCGATGAGTTCGTCCGACTCGAATACTCCGTGGAGTCCATGGATGTTCGTCTCGAACATAACCTGGCCCAGCCATCGATAGGCGTCGGCCCGGGCCTTCTCCCCCAGGAACCAGCGGTAGACCGGTACCTCGTGAAGGCAGCTCTCGAGGAGATCGAGGGTGATCGTCATGTCGTCGGCGGTCAACCGGCGTGATCCCGCGACGGCGTCGAGGATCGTCTGCATGGTCAAGTGATACCACGCGCTGCCGGTCGTCGGCCTGAATACGCCCCGGGTGCGCGCGGAGTCATGTCGACAACGCTTCACACGCGAGTCGCGCAGATCCCGGCGGCCAAAAATCGGGACGAACTCGCACATCACGGTGCCGGACGCGCGGTCGGGCTGCATACTCGCAGGGGGTCGGATTCCGGATTGCATTTCCCCCAGCATCGGAGAAGACATGGGCGGCTTCCCTTTCACACCTCCCGAACTCGGCAATGGTTCGAGCGACGGCGTTCTCGAGCACATCATCGAGACGATCATGACCGGTTCGAGCGACGACGCGAACCCGGGCGATTAATCCGTTCGGCTGATCCCGGTCTCCCAAACACCTCGCGGTCTCGGTCGCGGGGTGGTTTCGGGGCGGGTGCCCTGCGGTTCGTCAGACGCCGAAAGGTGCGTTGCGGCATCGGTATTGGACACCGGGAGCAGGTCGTCGATGCGTGCCACGCCCCGGATGGGTGCCGGCCGCGGGTCTTACGCCGCTGTCAGAAGTCGAACCCGCCGAAGTCGAACCCGCCTCCGTCACCCCCGAGGTCGCCGCCGCCGAAGTCACCACCGAAGTCACCACCGGCGTCGTCTCCCCCTCCGGCATCCCCGTCGAAGCCGCTGTCGTTGACGCCCCCGTCGTCGAAGCCGCCGTCTGAACCGTCGCCGACACCGCTCTCGAAGGCCTGGGCGTCGTACGGGACGCCGGCCATTCCCGAGAACAGCGACGAGAACAGCAGCATCGAACCGACGCCCCAGGCACCCGCGACCAGTGCCGGTCGCCACCACGGTTCGGAGTACCAGCCGGCGGGGACCGGGCGACCCGCGACGCGGCCACCCGGAAAGTAGTTCGGGGTCTTCTCGGACGGTTCCGGCGAGGCTTCGATCTGCCGGCCCTCGAAATCGACCTTGCGGTGCTCGGTCACGACGCCGGCGCTGCGCTGGCCCTCGAGTTCGGGGATCGGCGGACCCGGGTCCAGGTTCATCGCGGTCCGAGCGGCCCGCACGTAGTACAGCCCCTCGAGCGCTGTTTGTTTGGCGAGACGCGCCTGCGCGGGCGAGGCGGCCTGTTCGATCTGCGACGACGCCGCCGTGAATCGTTCGGAGGCGTCTGCCAGGGCCTGCTTGGCCGCGGGGTTGTCGCCGACGAGCATGTAGACCTGTCCGCCCAGTCGCTCGATGGCCTGTCGGGCGTCGGCCTTGGCGTCCTCGAGGCTCCGGGTCGCATTCGCGGCAGATCGCTTCTGCGCGAGCAATCCGACCCCGAGGATCACCAGGACGATGACGGCGATCAGAATCAATCCATCCATGAGTTCCTCCGGCTGGTGTCATCCGAGCCCAACCGGACGGGGGGTTGTCTCGGCGGCGGAATCGGACACCTTCGAGCGTACCGGCGTCCACGACCGCCCCACGCGATGCGTCGTGCACCTCGGTCCGTTGCCGACGACTCGCCCCGCCGCGCGTGGCATTCGCAACCGCCATCTCGACCGCGGCGTCTGCGGGCGCGACGGCATCGAGGGCGCGGCCCACATCCGACCGCACCGCGCCACCCGACGATCATCGCCATGGTTCGACAGGCACTCGATGGAGTCTGCCCGGGTGAGGTGGGTTCACCTGCGGTGCACTGATGCGGCAGGCCGAGCACGTCGTCAGTCCTCGATGGCATCACCTTCGAGGTGAGCCAGCGCGGCACGGGCGTTCTCCAGTTCGCGGGTGAGTTCTTCGATACGTCGCTGGGCGGCCTCGCGTGCCGACTCGATCACCTCGTCGACCGCAGCGATGGCCGTCTCGTCGCCGAGCTCGCGCATCGCCCGGGCCACCCGATCGGCGGTCACCTCCCCGGCCTTGCCCTTCTTGCTGCCGTGCGACACCGTCACCGTCCATGTGCTCTCGCCTGCCGAGGTGACGGTGACACTCACCGGCGCCTGGGTCGTCTTGCCACGCCGAGTCGTCTTCGACTGTGTTGGTTTGGGTTTCGGGGCAGCCTGGGCAACCGAGTCGGTGCGAGGGGCCGCTGTCGGCGTCGAACCCGCCGCGGGTGCACCGGCGCCGGGAGTCGCAGCGCCTCGGCTCGGCACGGGTGTCGTGGGCGCAGCGGCCGGCGCGGGGGCTGCCTTCGCGGCGCGCTTGCGGGCCGGGGCCGCTCCGGTGCTCGGACGGCTGATCGACAGCTCGTCGGCCTCGAACGGGAGCTGATCGTCGACGCCCTTCGGCCGGACGGTGACCGTGGCGCCGTCGACGGAGATCACCCGGGCCGATGTGCCGGCGTCGATCCCGAGGGCGGGGATCGGGTCCCGGAGGTAGACGGTGACGCGCTTGCCCGCGTCCAGGCCGGCGGACAGAGATCGCAGGTCGTCGGGCGTCAGCCCGGCTTTTCTCTGAGCGTTCACGCGTCCATGTTCGCACATGCGTGCGATCGGGGTGGTCGCGACTCGTCTGCATGTGGTTACGCTCGTGGTGTGGCCGCCCCAGACTCATCCCCCGCTCGCACGAACACCGCGCTCGGCGGTTTCGAGAGCACCTTCGCCGACGAACTGAGCCAACTCACCGTCGCGTGGCAGGGAGTCGAGGCTCCCGATCCGCGGCTCCTGGTTCTCAACGAACCACTCGCCACGTCCCTCGGACTCGACGTGGACGCCCTGCGCTCCGACGACGGGATCGAGATCCTCGTCGGCTCCGCGTCTCCCGCGGACGCCAAACCGGTGGCCACGGCCTACTCCGGTCACCAATTTGGTGGCTACGCACCGCTTCTCGGTGACGGGCGGGCCCTGTTGGTCGGCGAGCTCGTCGACGTCGCCGGCAACCGGGTCGACCTACAGCTCAAGGGTTCCGGGCCGACGCCGTTCTCGCGCGGCGGCGACGGGTTCGCGGTGGTCGGTCCGATGCTGCGGGAATACCTCGTCAGCGAGGCGATGCACGCGCTCGGCATCCCGACCACCCGCTCACTGTCCGTGGTCGCCACCGGACGAGACGTCCATCGTGCAGGCCCCGAACCCGGCGCGGTACTGGCCCGCGTGGCCTCGAGTCATCTGCGGGTCGGCACCTTCGAACTCGCGGTACGCACCGGTGACCTGCTGCAGCCTCTCGCCGACCATGCCATCGCCCGTCATTACCCGGAGCTCCTCGACCTTCCGGTCAAGGGCGGCGGGAACCGCTACGCGAAGTTCCTCGAAGCCGTCGTCGAGCGTCAGGCGGCGCTCGTGGCGCAGTGGATGCTCGTCGGTTTCGTGCACGGGGTCATGAACACCGACAACACCACGATCTCCGGCGAGACCATCGACTACGGGCCGTGCGCGTTCATCGACGCCTTCGATCCCGCAGCGGTCTTCAGCTCCATCGACCACGGCGGGCGCTATGCCTTCGGTAATCAGCCCGCCGTCCTCAAGTGGAATCTCGCGAGGTTCGCCGAGACACTCCTGAGGATCATCGCCCCCACACCCGACGAGGCGATCGCCGTGGCGACCGCGATTCTCGCGACCTTCGACACGCACTACCATCAGCACCTCAACGCCGGGCTGTCGGCCAAGCTGGGACTCGCCGACACCTTTGTCGACCACGAGCTCATCGATGACCTGCTCGCCCTCCTCGCCGAACACCGAGCCGACTGGACCGGCACCTTCCGTGCACTCGCCGAGGAGCTGCGCGGGCGTCCCGGTCCACTCGACGCGGTTCTGCCGCGTGAGCACTCGGCCGCGTGGGTGGCCCGCTGGCGGGAGAGCCTCGCGACGCATGGCTGCGACGAGACGTCGACCGCAGACGCGATGGACCGCGTGAATCCGCTGTACATCCCGCGCAATCATCGGGTCGACGAGGCGCTGCGGGCCGCCACCGACGGTGACCTCGGTCCGTTCGAGGAGTTGCTGGAGGTGGTCACCCATCCGTTCGACCGTCGCGTCGAGTGGGTGAAGTACACGACCCCGGCGCCCGAGGAGTTCACCTCGACGTTCCAGACGTTCTGCGGCACCTGAATCAGGGGGCGGCCCCGCAACGCATGTGGATCGGTGACGGCGTCTGCTCTTCGGAGTACCGACGAGACCGAAATGCCGTGTGCAGGTCCTGCATTGCGAGAACATGAACGGCATGCGACTGCTCACGACGAATCGGGCCCGCCACCGGGCGCCCGCGGCCGCGGAGAACTCGCCGAGCGTGGTCCGGTCCATCGCAACCACGTCGAGCGTGGCGGTGGCGGCATCGGCCGCCACCGCCCGGAGCGCCGCGGTGTCGGCGTCGGCGGCGACGGCGGTCAGCGCCGGGGTCAGCTCTTCCGCGGGGACTGCCGCGAGCGCGGGCGTCATCGGGTCCGCGGTGACCGGGGGCAGCGCCCTCGTCGCGTGGAGTCTCGGGACCCTGATGAGTTTCGCGGTCCTCGCCAGCGCGGGAGTGGTCGCGAGTGCGTTCTGTATCCGGTGCGCCGGGTGCATCGGGTGCCTCCGGTGCCGCGATTGCATCGGGTGCATCGGCTGTGTGAACTGTTCGGGCCTCCGCGGTGCGGTCGGGCTCCGCAACGTGCACATGTGAACGACGAAGACCCGGATGGGGGACGCGGGGCATGGTAGGAGGGCCTCACCGCGTCGGGCCTGTCGGTGGGAACCGGCACAATCCACATCGTCCGACCTTGGATGGAAGATCGGATGGAAACCGGATGGAAGAGGAGTAACCGTTGGGAGATGGCATGCGACTTGGATCCACGCTCGTCGCCGCTGTTGCGATGAGCCTTCTGGCCTTCGGCGCCGGTACCGCGTCGGCTGCGCCGTCGTCGGTCCAGCGCGACGGCGGCCCCTGCTACGTGCACGAATTCGGCAAGGATTCTGCAAACGGAGAAATGTATTGCTCTGCCCTGACCAATACCTGGACGAGCAAGGCACTCTCGTCAACCCCGAAGGTCAACCTGGGCGATCAGTGTCCACAGCTCGGCGCCCGCGCCTACGTATACCGCACCGATGGCGTCGCGACCTGCCGACAGGCCAACGACGGCTTGCTCCGCTGGCAGTGGTGAGCGGTGTGACCGCGCGATGAGCGACACCGAAGCCGCGCTGATCGACGAACGCGCCAGAACGACTGCGCTCATCGAATCCCTGTCGGCGCGCCTCGAGTCGGTCATCGAGGCCACCGCCGACTCCGCATCCGACGACGAACACGACCCCGAGGGCACGACACTCGCCGTCGAACGCGGGCAACTCGTCGCACAACTCGAGCGCTCGCGGGTCCGCCTCGAGGAGATCGACGCCGCCCTCGAACGTCTCGGCCGAGGGGTGTACGGCCGGTGCGAGACGTGCGGAGACGAAATCGACGCCGAGCGTCTCGAGGTCCTCCCCGCCGCGAGACAATGCGTGAAGTGCGCGGCGCGCAACCCGTCAGGTCGGTGGTGAGCCGGAGGACTCTGGATTCATGCCGACCGGTGTGAGGGACATCCACCAGATCATGCCGAGTTCGTCCGAGGCGGTGTCGGTGCGAGCCGTCCCCGAGTAGACCGGAAAGCAGACCCCGTCCGCCGGATCGAAAGGGTATGCGCATGAAGGCCATCCAGATCGTCAAGCCGGGCACTCCGCCGGAGCTGCGTGAGGTGGACAAACCCGAACCCGGTCCCGGCCAGGTTCTCCTCAAGGTCACCGCCGCCGGCGCTTGCCACTCCGACGACTTCGTCCTCAACCTGCCTGCGGAGGGCTTCCCCTATCCCCTGCCCATGACCCTCGGGCACGAGGGTGCGGGAGTCGTCGCCGCGGTCGGCACAGGCGTCACCGGGCTGTCGGAGGGCACCTCGGTCGCGGTGTACGGCGCGTGGGGATGCGGATCCTGCCACTTCTGTTCACGCGGCCTCGAGAACTACTGCAGCCGCGCCGCCGAGCTCGGAATCGTACCGCCCGGCCTCGGAAACCCCGGCGCCATGGCCGAGTACATGCTCATCGACGCCCCGCGGCACCTGGTCCCGCTGGGCGACCTCGACCCGGTGACCGCCGTCCCCCTCACCGACGCCGGCCTCACGCCCTATCACGCCATCAAGCCGACGTTGCCCAAGTTGGTCGGCGGCACCACGGCAGTTGTCATCGGCGTCGGCGGGCTCGGCCACGTCGGCATCCAACTGCTGCGACACCTGACGCCTGCCCGCGTCATCGCCCTCGACGTCAGCGAGGAGAAGCTCGCGTTCGCCCGCGAGTACGGCGCTCACGAGGTCGTCCTGAGTGATGCCGACGCGGTCGCGAATGTCCGGAAGATCACCGGAACCGAGGGTGCGACAGCGGTTTTCGACTTCGTCGGACTCCAACCCACGCTCGACGCCGCGATGGGAATGGTCGGCACGATGGGTGATGTGGTGATCGTCGGTATCGGTGACGGTGTCGCCGCGGCCAAGGTCGGGTTCTTCACCCAGCCGTTCGAGGTCTCGGTGCGGGCGCCCTATTGGGGTGCCCGCGACGAGCTGATCGAGGTGCTCGATCTGGCTCGCGACGGAGTCATCGAGGTGGCCGTCGAACGGTTCTCCCTCGACGACGGCGTGGAGGCGTACCGGCGTCTGGGCGCCAACGAACTGCGGGGTCGTGCTGTGGTGATACCGGACTGAGATGGTCTCGCCACCTAACTTACGGTACCGTAACTTAGGTGGATGTAGAGCTCGCCCAGTCTGAGGCCGTATACGCGCACTATCGCGATCACCAGCAGGATCGCTTCCGGGCGCGGCTGATGTACGGCATGCTCGCAGCGAGGATCCGTCCCGCGGTCGAGTTCGTCTCTCGGGATCGATTCGCCCGCGCGGCACGGAGTGGCAAGCCGTTGCTCATCGCGGCCAACCATGTCTCGGAGCGGGATCCCCTCGTCCTCGCGGCGGCCGGATTCCGATCTCCGATCCGCCGCCGGATCGGCCACATGCGTGTCCTCGCGAAGGACGAGCTCTTCGAGGATCCCGAACAGCGGCGCAAGATCGACACGCTCGGCGGTATCCCCGTTTTCCGGCCCAAGGATCACGGCGTCCGCGCCGCTGCCGCGGCCGGCAGTCAGATGTTCGGCGTGTGCGTCGACCGTATGAAGCGCGGTGACAGCATCGCCGTCTTTCCGGAGGGGACGTGCAACGACGGCGACGTGACCCGCCTGCAGAAGCTCGGCACCGGCATCGGCCACATCGCACACCGAGCGATGCGAGCCGGACTCGACATCTCGCTGATCTCTGCCGGCATCGCCTACCCCGATGGTGATCACGCGCGTCCGATCGTCGAATTCGGCGAGCCGGTCGATCTGACCCGCTATGAGAGTGAGACTCCGGCCGCCCTCACCCGGATCATCCAGGGTGATCTCCAGCTCGTCGTCGACGACGTGTACCGCATCGCCGCCTGAGGGTGGCGACGGTCGACGAACTCCTCGTCGACGGCGAACCGATGCGGATTTCCCGTTCGACGCACCTCGAACATGATGCAGCCCGGCTCGCCACGGGTGAGCGCGGTGTGTCCCGGCACGCACTCGAGCACGGTTGCGAGCTCTGCCGGGTTCTTGCAGATCAGTTTGCCTCCGACGCGGACTGGTGACGGCATCGGTTCCTCCCCCAGATGTGCGCGTACGCACGGCACCAGACACGCTACCGCCGATCGGTCGGGTCCTCGATCCGTGCGTGTGTTTGGCCCCGCAACCGCGCGGCTACACCGTGGCATGACCAGACACGAGGGCCTGACCGGAAACCAGGGCAAGACCGGAGAACAGGGCACGGCCGGACGTGGGGGCGACGCCCCGGCCGGGCAGTCCGGATCCCTGACGTCCCACGACGTCGAACCCGACGCCGACCTGCGGGACGCCCCAGAGCTCGCCGACCCCGACCCGCGCAAACCCGAGTCACCGACGGATCTGACCACACCGTCGCTGATGTTCGTCCTGCGCAAGACCGCGCGGGAGTTCAGTCGGGACCAGTGCACCGATCTGGCGGCGGCCCTCACCTACTATTCGGTGCTCTCGCTGTTTCCCGCACTGTTGGCGCTGGTGTCGCTGCTCGGCGTCTTCGGTCAGGGCGAGAAGACGGTCGACGCGGTGCTGCAGATGGTGGGGGGCCTCGGACCTGCGTCCGCTGTGGACACACTCCGCGGGCCGGTGGAACAACTGGTGGACGCGCCGAGCGCTGGCTTCGCCCTCGTCCTCGGTCTCGCCGGCGCGTTGTGGTCGGCGTCGGGCTATGTCGGCGCCTTCGGGCGCGCAATGAATCGGATGTACGAGGTCGAGGAGGGTCGGCCGATCTGGAAGCTGCGGCCGGTGATGCTGCTCGTGACGCTTGTGGCGCTGATCCTCGCCGCGGCGGTGGCGTTCATGCTCGCCATCAGCGGGCCGATCGCACGGAGCATCGGCGACACGATCGGCCTCGGTGACTCCGCCGTGACGGTGTGGAACATCGCCCGCTGGCCCGTCGTGCTGGTGTTCGTCATCGTCATCGTCGCCGTGCTGTATTGGGCCACGCCGAATATCAGACAACCAAGGTTTCGGTGGATCAGTGCGGGCGCGGTCCTCGCCATCGCCACGTGGATCCTCGCGTCGGCCGCCTTTGCGCTCTACGTCGGCAACTTCGGCAGCTACAACAAGACGTACGGCGCGCTGGCCGGGGTCATCGTTTTCCTCCTCTGGCTGTGGCTGACCAACCTCGCGCTGCTGTTCGGCGCCGAATTCGACGCCGAACTCGAGCGGGGACGCCAGCTGCAGGCCGGGATGGTCGCCGAGGAGCACCTCCAGCTCCCGGCACGGGACACGAAGGTCTCGGACAAGAACGCCGAGAAGGACCGCGAATTCGTCGAACGAGGCCGCGCACTGCGTGAATCCCGCGGATGAGGTGGCCTCAGGCGAACACGGCCGCGGTCTGTGAGCCCTGGATGATCGGCCGGAGCTCACTGTCCCACAGCGTCATCGACTGATATGAGTAGCCATCGCCGGTAAACGTGCTCTGCGACTCGAGCAGCATCCAGTCGGTGGGCTTCGGCAACCGGTCGGTGCAGACGTGCACCGACCAGTTCATGGTGCTGACCGGGGCCCACTCGGTGAATGCCGCGGTTGTCGCCGGCGGCAGTGCGTCGGCGAGCGCGACCAGGGCGATCGTCGGATCCACGCCCTCCGCCCCACGGTGGCGCACCCAGGCCAAGAACCGCGGCGGATGCTCGCCGGCGAGCGGGACCGTGCCGCCGGCCCGCACCATCTCCACGTTGTCGACGAATGCCGGGCGCAGCGGCGCATCCGAGTCGCCGAACGGCGGGCACCGGTCGGGCTCCGAGACCGACGGCGGCTCGACGTGGTCATGTGCGATCGCGCTGGGGCGTGGTCGGGCGAAGACGAGCGATGCGTGCGCGGCCACCTGTCCCCCGCTGACTGTCTCCACGTGGACACTCGAGGCCGATCGTCCCTCGCGGAGGCGACGCGCGGCGAACGTGGCCGTGTCGGTCACCGGTGCACTCAGCAGGAAGTGCGCCGATTTCAGAGGAGGCAGCGGGTCTCCGTCGGTGCGCTGCGCGGTGAGCACCGACATCGCCGCGGTCAGTCCGCCGTAAGCGGTACGACCCTGAGTCCATTCGCAGGGCACGACGAACTCGGCTGCCGGATCGAACCCCGAGACGATTTCGGCGAGTGTGGGCATGGCGGGACTTCCTCACGCGACTATGACGGCCTCTATATTCCTGGGAACGCTACGCTATGACGGTCAGCATAGGCAACATCGCGGTCTGCGTGCTCAGCCGCCGAAGACGTTGCGGCCCTCGATCGACGACAACAGCAGGTCGTCCTTGGCCGGCGGCGTTCCGGCGGTCACCGCCGCGACCCACTCCGGGGTAGTGGCGACGGCTGCGAAGTTCGAGTCGACGAGCGCCATGAGGGTGTTGTGGACCTGCTCGGCCGACACCTTCCCGGCAGCGTTCGCCTGCCATCGCCCGGCGGTGCCGATTCGTCAGCAGCGTCACGATGCGCCAGAACCTCGCCGCCGCGTTCGCGACCTCCCCCAGCAGTCACCGGCGTCGGTTCCCGGTGTCGTCCTGAGCGGACCCGGCGGCCCGCGACGCCGCCACGTCGCGGGCGATGGCCGCGCCCAGTGCCTGGCCGCCGCTCGTCAGCAGCGCCCGACGCCACGGCAGGGTGCCCTCGATCTCGATCTGGATCGACATCGACAAGACGGTGCGGATCACGACGATGATGCCGAGGATGATCGCGTCCTCAACGGATGGCTTCGAGGTGATGGTTCGGATGAGGTCCGCGGCGACGAGGATCTCGAGGCCGAGGAGGATCGCCGACCCCAGCGTGGTCCGCAGCACCGAGAACGCCTCGCCCCCACCCTCTTTGCGCGACAGAGACCGTGCACCGAGGACGAGTGCGACGACGAAACCGACGACCATCGCGACCGCGCCGAGTGCCTCGAAGGCGACGGCCACTGCGTTGAACACCTCTTCGAAGTCCATGGGCAAACCCTACGCAGGACGTGTCATGAGAGTCGTGAACATGTCGGTTCGTCGGGATACCATGCATCGATGTCGATACGAGGGCGTCGTCGATGACATCGGTGCTCATCGCCATCGTGGTGATCATCGGATGGTCGCTCGTCGCAGGCGCGTTGGCGCGATTCCGCGTCTCGGGTGCGGTACCCATGGTCGTCGCCGGGATCATCGTCGGTGTGGTCTCCAGCAACCCCATCGGCAACGCTCTCGACACGGATGCGGCCGAGCCCGTCGTCGAACTCATCCTCGCGATCCTGCTGTTCGTCGACGCGATCGAGGTCCGCGGTGGCTACTTCGCCGGTGAGCGCGGAACGTCGTTGCGCTTGTTGTTCATCGCGATGCCGCTGTCGGTGATCGCGTGCACCCTTCTCGGTGTCGCGCTGTTGCCGTCGATGTCGGTGGGAGTCGCGTTGCTCATCGCCTGCGTGGTGATCCCGATGGACCTCACCCCGACGTCGGCACTCGTGCGGGATCGGCGGATCCCCACCCGCGTACGGCATCTGCTCAACCTGGAGAGCGGCTACAACGACGGGATCATCGCCCCGTTCTTCGTCTTCGCCCTCACCCTCGCCGGGGACCGGTCGAGTGCGTCGTCGCCTGCCGACGCACTCGAACATGCTGTGCCCGCGGCATTGTGGGCGGTGCTCGCCGGGAGCGTCATCGGCTTTGTCGCGGCACGCCTGACGACCTTCGCCGAACCTCGTGGACTGTCCACCGCCCAGTCGGTCCGGATCAGCCTGCTGCTCATCCCGGTGGTCGCCTATGGATGTTCGGTGCAATTGGACGGCAACGGCTTCGTTGCCGCGTTCGTGTGCGGCATCGCCTACAAGGCCGCCCGTGCCGAGGGGTCGACCGACGATCAGCTCGGCCTCGTCGACGACGTCGGTGCGCTGGCCGCGCTGACGATGTGGTTCGTCTTCGGATGTACCTGCGTGTTGGTCTTCGAACTCGGCTTCGTCTGGCAGATCGTTCTACTGGCGCCGGCCGCCCTCACGATCCTGCGGATCGTCCCGGTCTACCTGTCGCTGCTGCGCACGGACCTGCGACGCCGGGATCGGTTGCTGCTCGGTGTCCTCGGTCCGCGCGGCACCGCCTCGATCGTGTTCGGCCTGCTCGAGTTCAACGACCTCGACGGCGTGATCGCCGACGTGACGCTCTACACGATGACCCTGACCGTCCTCACGAGCGTGGTTCTGCACGGCGTGGGTGCGGGTCTGATCTCGCAGTGGCTGGGGCGCCGGCCGTCGCTGCCCGGTCGCCGCTGACGAACCGGGCCGGCGTTCAGGCGGACATCTCCGGTTCGGCCTCCCGCGCCCGCGCGAAACGCAGGTTCTCGTCGGCGACCTCGCCGCGGAGCAGTCTGCGGTCGGTGTAGTAGCTCATCGACATCACCCACGGCGCCTTCGGACCCTGCTTGGGGAGCTTGTCGAGCGCGCGCTGGACGTAACCGGCGCCGAAATCGAGGAGTGGTCGCGTCGGCATGGCCGGATCGGCCTCCGCCCACACCGCGTCGTATCCACGAGAATCCATGTGGCGCAGCAGCTTACAGAAGTACTCGCAGATCAGGCCGATCTTCAGTGTCCACGAGGCGTTGGTGTAGCCGATCGCCAGCGCGAAGTTCGGGACCCCCGACAGCATCATGCCGCGGTAGACGACCGTGTCCGGCAACGAGACCGGCTCCCCGTCGACGGTCAGTTCGATGCCTCCGATGATCTTGATGTTGAGACCCGTTGCGGTGACGATGATGTCGGCCTCGAGTTCGGCGCCGCTCTCGAGTCGGATACCGGATTCGGTGAACGTCTCGATCCGATCGGTGACGATCGACGCCTTGCCCTGGCGGATGGTGCGGAACAGGTCGGCGTCGGGCACCACGCACAGGCGCTGATCCCACGGGTTGTACGGCGGGTTGAAGTGTGTGTCCACCGGGAAGTCCTCGGGGAGTTGGGATGCGTTGATGGTGCGGATGATCCGTCTGGCCACGCTCGGGAACCGCTGGCACAGCTCGAACAGGACACGCTGCTGGAAGATGTTCTTCTGTCGGGTCAGCGCGTACCCGCGCTCGTCGCCGAGCACCCTCTTGAGCGTGTTCGCGATCGCATCCTCACGCGGCAAGGGGATGATGTAGGTCGGCGTGCGCTGCAGCATCGTCACGTGTGCGGCGTCATCGGCCATGGCCGGCAACAACGTCACCGCCGTCGCGCCACTGCCGATCACCACCACACGCTTGCCCGCGTAGTCGAGATCCTCCGGCCAGTGCTGCGGATGCACGATCTCGCCGCGGAAGCGGTCCTGTCCGCCGAACTCGGGACTGTAGCCCTCGTCGTAGTCGTAGTAACCCGAGCCGCAGAAGATCCAGCGGGCGCTGAGCCGGACCTTCTCCCCGGTGTCGTCGCGATCGATGTCGACCAGCCAGCGTGCCTCATCTGACGACCACGCCGCCGACACGACGCGGTGGTGATACCGGATGTGATCGGTCAGCCCGTTCTCCTCGATGGTCTCGTGAAGGTAGTCGAGGATGCGCGGGGCGTCGGCGATCGCCTGCTTGTCGGTCCAGGGCTTGAACTCGTAGCCGAAGGTGTGCAGGTCGGAGTCCGAGCGGATGCCCGGGTATCGGAACAGGTCCCAGGTGCCGCCCGCGGTGTCCCTCGCCTCGACGATGGTGAACGTCTTCGACGGGTGTTCGGTCCGCAGGTATCGCGCTGCCCCGATGCCGGAGATACCTGCTCCGATGATCAGGACGTCGAAGCGGTCTGGAGTTGTTGTCACCTGTTTCTCCCCGGTGGACGACGATGGTGTTGCCTACAGGATGCCGTAACCGCTCACACCCCCGCCCGGGAGCCACTCGGACAACCGACCGAGAACGCCCACGACGGTCCGCCGTCTTCGTTAGGGTCGCAAATGGGCGGGTCGCGGCCCGCTCTCGAGTCACAACGCCGTGCAACGAGAGGAAATCATGAGTCAGAACAGCGCCACGCGGCGCCTGGTCGGAATCGCAGCGGGTGTTGCCATCGCGACGCTCGGTGTTGCCGGATGCAGTGATGACAGTAGCGACGAGACCTCATCGGCGTCGTCGGCGGTCTCCGAGGCGGTCGACTCCGGGATGTCGAAGGCCGAGTCGGCCATCTCGTCGGCGGAGTCGGAGGCCGCCGACGCGGATGACAAGAAGGTGGAGCTCACCGCCCCCGACGGCACGAAGGTCACGCTGACCGGGTCGATCGCCGCGAAGTACGGGTCCGCGACCGACGCGCAGAGGGCCGACCTGGGTGCTCCGTTGACCGGGGAGAACGCCGCCGGCACCGGTGACAACGGTGTGGTGTTCCAGCAGTTCGAGGGCGGCGTGATCACGGCGAAGGACGACGACGCCGACACCCCCGCCTACATCACCTGGGGCAAGATCCGCGACGCGTGGAACGTTCCGCGCGACGCCGAGGGCAATCCCTCGCCCGACGGCAAGGGCGGCTCCCAGGGGCCGCTCGGCGTCGCGACCAGTGATGAAACCGAGAAGGACGGGGTGAAGGAATCCACCTTCGAGCACGGCAAGATCACCTGGGATTCCGCGACCGACAAGGTCGAGGTGACCGTGAACGGCAAGGTCGTGCCGACACGGTGACGTCCTGACCGCTGATACACGAACCGCGTCCTTCCGTGCACTCGGATGGACGCGGTTCGTCTCTCCGGTCTACTTCTGCCCGTGCCAGACCGCATCGAACGGCGCGGTCGAGGCGAGGCGGCCGATGATGCCGGCGTGGGTGTACTCCTTGGCCTTGCGCACCGCGTCGAGCACGTCGGCGCCCTTGGTCAGTTCCGCGGTGGTCGCCGCGGCGAACACGCATCCGGCGCCGGACACACGCTCGTCACCGACCTTCGGTGCACGGAGGACGGTGACGTCGCTGCCGTCGTAGAAGACGTCGATCGCCTCGTCACCGGGCAGTCCGACCCCACCCTTGACCACGACGTACTTCGGGCCGAGCCCGGCGATCCGGCGTGCGGCCTCGGCGAGGTCGTCGACACTGGTCAGCTCGTCCATCTCGGCGAGGATGGCCGCCTCGAACAGGTTCGGGGTGACCACGGTGGCCTGCGGGAGGATCTCGGCGCGCAGCGCGTTGTCGGTGTCGAGTGCCGCGCCGGGCTCCTGGCCCTTGCAGATGAGTACCGGGTCGACGACCACGTGGCGCCACGACCGCGAGGACAGTGCCCGGGCGACCGTCGAGATGGTGGCCGGGGTACCGAGCATGCCGATCTTGACGACCTCGGGCTCGTGCGCGACGGTCGCGGCCTCGATCTGGTCGGCGATGACACCGGCGTCGATCGGGACGAACCGGTGGCCCCAGTCGGCCTTCGGATCGAACGACACGATGCAGGTGATGGTTCCGACCCCGTAGGTGCCGAGCTGGGCGAAGGTGCGCAGATCGGCCTGGATCCCGGCGCCACCCGTGGCCTCGGAACCGGCGATCACATACGACACGACTGACATTGCTCGTTCCTTTCGGGGTTCTCGACATGAACCGCGTCCATTTCTACACCTTCGCGAGAACGCGGATCGCAGGGGCAACATCTCCTGTGACCGACATATCAGGACGTTTGCAACCGATGGGGCCGGGTAACCGCGGCACATGACGTCGACACCCTCCGACACGATGCGGGCGATGGTGTACCGCGGACCGTACAAGGTCCGCGTCGAGAACAGACCGATCCCCCGCATCGAGCATCCGGACGATGCCATCGTGCGGGTCACCCACGCGGCCATCTGCGGCTCAGACCTGCATCTCTATCACGGGATGATGCCGGACACCCGGCCCGGCATGACCTTCGGACACGAGTTCATCGGCGTCGTCGAGGCGGTCGGCGGGTCGGTGGTGAATCTCGAGGTCGGCGACCGGGTGATGGTCCCGTTCAATGTCTATTGCGGCACATGTTATTTCTGTGCGCGCGGCCTTTATTCCAACTGCCACAACGTGAATCCGAACGCCACCGCGGTGGGCGGCATCTACGGGTACTCGCACACATGCGGCGGGTACGACGGCGGGCAGGCGGAATTCGTCCGCGTCCCGTTCGCCGACGTCGGACCCAGCGTCATCCCGGATTGGCTGGAGCCCGAGGATGCGCTGCTGCTCACCGATGCGCTCTCCACCGGATACTTCGGCGCGCAGCTGGCCGACATCCGTCCCGGCGAGACGGTCATCGTCTTCGGCGCCGGACCCGTCGGGCTCTCTGCGGCGCGTTCGGCGTGGTTCATGGGTGCGGGACGTGTGATCGTCATCGATCATCTGGAATACCGCCTCGAGAAGGCCCGGTCGTTCGCGTTCGCGGAAACCTACAACTTCGCCGAATACGACGACATCGTCGTTCACTTGAAGAACATCACCGACAACATCGGCGCCGACCGGGTGATCGATGCCGTCGGCGCCGAGGCCGACGGCAACTTCCTCCAGCACGTCACCGCGGCCAAACTGAAGCTACAGGGTGGCTCACCGGTTGCCTTGAACTGGGCCATCGATTCGGTCCGCAAGGGTGGCACCGTCTCGGTGATGGGCGCGTACGGCCCGATCTTCAGCGCCGTCAAGTTCGGCGACGCCATGAACAAGGGGCTGACGATCAACATGAACCAGTGTCCGGTCAAGCGACAATGGCCGCGCCTCCTCGACCACATCCGCAACGGGTACTTCAAGCCCAATGACATCGTGACGCACCGCATCCCGCTCGAGCACATTGCCGAGGGCTATCACATCTTCTCCTCCAAGCTCGACGAGTGCATCAAGCCCGTGATCGTCGTCGACCCCGGTTAGGAGACCACATGCCCGCGTACCCCGCGCAACGTCCGAACGACCCCGACACATCCGGCTTCGCCGGCCGGATACCCGGCTGGGGCGTCGATGCGGAGCCGTCCGACCGGCCCGCCGTGCCCCGGGAGCTGCCGGTCGGTCCCGCGCCCGGCGTGCACTGGGACATCCCGGAGGACCAGCCTCGCCACGGTCCCCGTGAACGCTCCAACGAACACGCCTTCCTGACCCCCGTGTTCGGGACTTCGACCCCGATGAGTGGCCTGTCGGGAGTCATCCGCAGGTCGGCATACCGTTTCAGCGAGGCGCGGGCCGCGCACTGGCTCATCCTCATCGCCGCGGACCGGGTCGCCGCGGGCGAAGCCCATCTGTGGTCGTTCGCCGAAGGGCGGCCCGACAATCCGATCACCGAGACCGGGATCAAGGCGGAAATCACTCACCACGGTTGGGCGTCGCGAGTCGGCCGCAAGCGCGTCGACAACAATCACGCCTGGATGGATCCGATCCTCGTCGGTGCCCCATGGGCCGCCGCGCTGGTCGCCGCGGCGGCGAGTGGTCGGGCTCTGGCGCGCGGCCTTCGACGCCGGTGATTGCGGCCGCGCGCGCCGGTCGCGTGGAATTTTCCCGAATCCGCTGACAAACGGGAGCAGGACCGGACTAATGGACACATGTCCAGTCGGGGTCGAACAGCACGGGGTGAAGTCGGTCGTCGGAGGAGTGACCGGGTGCGTGGGGGCCGAAGAGGGTGGTCGTCGCTGGTTGTCGCATCCGTGACGGCCATTGCGGCCACCGTCCTCGGCGCAGGCGGCGCCTGGGCCGACGATCCGTGGCCCGGCTTCTACGACCCTCCCGCGCACTTCGACACCCGTCCCGGTGCACTGATCCGGTCGGCACCGTCGTTTGCCGCGGTGATCCCGTACACGGGGGCCGACATCGACGCCCGCACGACCACGGTGATGTACACGAGCACCGGCGCACGCAACCGTCCGACCGCGGTCACCGGCAGCGTGCTGGTGCCGCGACAACCATGGAAGGGACGCGGGGACCGGCCGCTGGTCGTGGTCGGCTCCGGAACCATCGGCGCGGGCGACAAATGCGCGCCGTCACGGCTGCTGCGGTACGGACAGGAGTACGAGGAGTTGGCGATCGGTGCGCTGCTCGCCAACGGATACGCGGTCGCGCTGACCGACTACGAGGGACTCGGCACACCCGGCGACCATCCCTATCTCAACCGGCGATCCCTGGGCACGTCGATGCTCGACATGGCCCGCGTCGCGCGTAACCCGAGGTTCGGTGTCAGTGCGAAGGCACCGGTCGCGTTCTGGGGTTACTCCGAGGGGGGGTTCGCGTCGGGTTCCGCCGCCGAACTCGCCGCGTCGTACGCACCTGAACTCCCGGTCTTCGCCGCGTTCGTGGGCGCGCCGGCGCCGGATCTGGTCGATCTGGCAAGACTCGGTGACGGAAGCCTGCTCGGCGGGGGCGTCGGATGGGTGGTCAACGGTTTCATCGCCGCCTACCCGCAACACCGGGACGAATTCTTGTCGGTGTTCAATTCGCTCGGACGCAGCGTCCTGCGAGATGTCAACTCCTACTGCGTGTTCGACGTGGTGCGGATGCTGCCGTTCGTGCCGACGACGTTCTACACCAAGGACGGCCGGCCCATCGCCGCCCATCTGGACAAGGAGCCGTGGCGTACCGCGGTCGACGAACAGCGGCTGGGACGCCTCGCCCCGACGATGCCGGTCCTGGTGGGCCAGAACCGCGGTGACGACGTCGTCGACCCGCGCGGTACCGACCGCATGGTCCGCTCCTGGCGTGCCAAGGGCGCGGATGTCACCGTCGAGACCCAGCACCTCCCGGTGATGTTGCCGGGTACCTTCCTCGGCCACGGCATCGGGCTCCTCACCGAGTTGCGGGCGTTGTCATGGCTGAACGAGAAGGTGGCCGCGCTTCCGCGTTGACCAGCAAAGAGGAGTGACGATGAACATGCAGGAGATCACCGACCGGTTCGAGATCGCCGATGTGCTGCACCGCTATTCGCGTGGCGTCGACACCAGGGACTGGGCACTGTGGCGCTCGGTGTTCACCGACGACGCGACCATCGACTACACGTCGACGCCCTTCGGCAAGGCGGGGTCCCGTGACGAGATCGCGGACTGGCTCGAGGAGAGTTTCGCATTCGTCACGGTCAGTCAGCACTTCATCACCAACATCGAATATGACTTCGACGGCGACCGCGCGGCCGTGCGTGCGATGTTCTACAACCCGATGCAGTTCGTCGGGATGAGCGAGCTAAGCACGTGCGGCGGCACCTACCACCACTCGATGGTGCGGACCGGAACCGGATGGAAGAGCGAGCGCCTCGTCGAGGAGAGCCTGTGGTTCGTGAACGTGCCGGGCGCTGAGGAGAGCTGAGCCCGGCGTCATCCGCCCGTCACCCGGGCCACGATTCGGTACCGACCTACGGCGGGGTGGGCGGCACCGCGTTTGGCGGTCGGGGTCTCGGGGGTATCGCCTCCGGAGGAGTCGACGACATCGAGGGAGCCTGAGTGGACGCCACGAGAACCTGCCTGGTCACCGGCGCGACCGGGTACGTGGGCGGGCGCCTGGTGCCCCGCCTGCTCGACCGCGGCCATCGCGTGCGTGCCCTCGCCCGCACCCCGGCGAAGCTGTCCGACGCCCCGTGGAGCTCGGATCCGCGTGCCGAGGTGGTGAAAGGCGACCTTTCCGAACGTGATTCGCTCGTGGCCGCCTTCCGGGGCGTGGACGTGGTCTATCACCTGGTCCACTCGATGAGTACCGACGGGGATTTCGCGGCCGAGGAACGACGCTCCGCCGAGAACGTCGTCGTGGCAGCGCGGCAGTGTGGGGTGTCCCGCATCGTCTATCTCGGCGGTCTCCATCCCGAGGGCGCCGACCTGTCCGAACACCTGGCGTCCCGTGCCGAGGTCGGCGACATCCTGGTCGGCTCCCCGATCGAGACCGTCGCGCTGCAGGCCGGCACGCTCATCGGATCCGGCTCCGCGTCGTTCGAACTCATCCGGCACCTCACCGAACGTCTGCCGGCGATGACGACACCGCGCTGGGTCAGCAACAAAATCCAGCCGATCGCCGTCGCCGACGCGCTGCATTACCTCGTCGAGGCCGCCACCGCCGATGTGCCGGGGTCGCGAGCGTGGGACATCGGTGGTCCCGACGTGCTCGAGTACGGCGACATGATGCAGATCTACGCCGAGGTCGCGGGTCTGCGTCGACGGGTCATGGTGGTCCTGCCCTTCCTGACCCCCTCCGTCGCGAGCCGCTGGGTGCGGCTCGTGACCCCGATCCGCGGACGGATCGCCCGGCCGCTCATCGAGTCGCTCGAGTGTGACGCGGTCTGTCGCAACCGCGACATCGACACGATCATCCCCCGTCCACCCGGCGGACTCACGTCCTACCGTCAGGCGATCGCCGCGACCCTCGACCGGGTCGATCGCGGTGCGGCACCGGCGACCTGGTCTGACGTCCGCGCGAGAACGCCTGCTGCGGAACCCATTCCCTCCGATCCCCCATGGTCCGGCGAGGAGGTCTTCGAGTCGAGCACGACCACCGTGGAGACCGGTACCCCCGACGGTCTCTGGCGGACACTCCCCCGGCACGGCGATCCGGTGGTCGAGGACCGTCCGAACCTCTTGCGGCTGCGCGTCCACGACGACTCGCGCGGCAAGGGATTCGTCGAGTTCCGCCTGCGTGGCCGCCCCGGCGCCGACCGCACCGAGATCGCCACCACCGAGATCACCACCACGACCCGCTTCTTCCCCCACGGCCTGGCCGGTCTCGTCTGGTGGCAGGCCGGACGGCCGCTACGCGCCGTGGGGGCGTCGTCGGTGGACCCGTTCGCCGCGGCACGGACCCGGCTACGGCCGTCACAACGAATCTCGGGTTAAGGTCAGCACACCCGCCGTACCGGCGGGTGCCGCGCAGTGCGGCCGGTTACGAGCAGAAGGTGAGCGGTGTCGCTGGCGGGACGCATCGACGAATTCCAACGACGACATCCGGCGACCGGCTTCCCGCTCGCGGTCATCTACAAGTTCTTCGACGACCAGGGCGCCTATCTGGCCGCGCTCTGCACGTACTACGCGTTCATCTCGCTGTTCCCGCTGCTCCTGCTGTTCTCGACGATCCTGGGCATCGTCCTCGCCGACAATCCCGCCCTGCAGGAGCGGATCCTGGAGTCGGCTCTGAGCCAGATCCCGGTCATCGGTCAGCAACTCGGCGAACCGGAGAAGCTCAGCGGCGGCATTCCCGCCCTCATCATCAGCGTCCTGGTGTCGCTGTACGGCGGACTCGGTGTCGCCGTCGCCGCCCAGAACGCGATGAACACCATCTGGGCGGTCCCCCGCAACGATCGACCCGATCCCATCGTCGCGCGACTTCGCGGCCTGGTGCTGCTCTCGACGGTTGGTCTCGCGGTGATCGGCCTGACCGTCGTCAACGGCTTCGCGGCCGGACTCGACCTCGGCGTCGCCAACCGGTGGTTCGCGGTGCTCGGTTCGATCCTGCTCAACACCGGGGTCTTCATCGTCGCGTTCCGGTTCGGCACGACGCGGGCCCTGCGCACTCGTGACGTCCTGCCCGGTGCCTTGGCCGCGGCGCTGTGCTGGCAGGCGATCCAGACCTTCGGGGCGGTCTACGTCGAACGCGTCATCACCAACGCGAGTGCCACCAACGGTGTGTTCGCGATCGTGCTCGGTCTGCTCGCGTTCCTCTACGTCACCTCGATCGTGCTGGTGTTCTGCCTCGAGGCGAACGCGGTGCGCGTCGACCACCTGTATCCGCGGTCGTTGCTGACGCCGTTCACCGACAACGTCATCCTCACCAAGGGCGACGAGCGGGCCTATTCCGCGCAGGCGCGCGCACAGCGGAACAAGGGCTTCCAGGAGATCGACGTGACCTTCGACAACCCGCGCGAGAATGGCACCAGGCCGACCGACGAATGACCCCGCCGGTCAGCGCATCATCGAGCCGGTCTCGCAGAACCGCTGGTGAAAGCTGAACGCCTCGCCGAGGAGGTGCGGGGTGTGACCGGCGCCGGGAAGCGATTCGGCCCGCTCGAAGTACTCGTGCAGCAACGGCCGGTACTCCGGATGCGCGCACTTGTCGATGATCAGCCGGGCACGGCGACGCGGAGACAGCCCGCGCAGGTCCGCGAGTCCCTGCTCGGTGACGAGCACCTGGGAATCGTGCTCGGTGTGGTCGACGTGCGGTGTCATCGGCACGATCGACGAGATCGCGCCGCCCTTGGCGGTTGACGGGCTCAGGAACATCGACACGTAACCGTTGCGCGCGAAATCGCCGGAACCGCCGATGCCGTTCATGATCTTGGTGCCCATGACGTGCGTGGAGTTCACGTTGCCGTAGATGTCGGCCTCGAGCATGCCGTTCATCGCGATCACGCCGAGGCGCCGCACGACCTCGGGATGGTTGCTGATCTCCTGGGGCCGCAGCGTGATGTGATTGCGGTAGAAGTCGATGTTCGCGGTCAGCTCCTCGATACCGGCCTCGCTCAGGGCCAGGGCGGTCGACGATGCGTGTGCGACCGTGCCGTCCTTGATCAGGCGCAGCATGCTGTCCTGGATGACCTCGGAATAGCAGGTCAGGCCACGGTAGGGGCCGCGGTCGAGACCCCCGAGCACGGCGTTTGCCACGTTGCCGATACCGGCCTGCAGCGGCAACAGCGTGTCTGCGGGCAGCCGCCCGTTGCGGACCTCGTAGTCGAAGAAGTCGAGCACGTGACCGGCGATCGCCTGGCTGACCGCGTCGGGCGGGGTGAGCGCGCTGGCGGAGTCGCGATGGTTGGTCTCGACGACGGCGACCACCTTGTCCGGGTCGACGCGGAACGTCGGCTGTCCGATGCGGTCCTGGACCTTCGTCAGGGGGATCGGCTTGCGGTTCGGCGGCAGCGCGGTCCCGTAGTACACGTCGTGCATGCCCTCGACGCCCTCGGGCACCCATGAGTTGACCTCGAGGATGACCTTCTTGGCGACGTCGAGCCAGGTCTTGTTGTTGCCGATCGATGCGGACGGGACCAGTTCGCCGGCCTCGGTGACCCCCGACACCTCGACCACGGCGACGTCGACCGTCCCGTAATAACCCGTCCACACCTGCTGCGCGACGTGCGACAGATGGATGTCGACGTAGTCCATGCGACCTTCGTTGATCTTCTTCCGCGCGGTCGCCTCGGACTGGTACGGCATGCGCAGTCCGATGCCGTCGATCTCGGCCAGCGCACGTTCGGTGTCCGCGGACACCGAAGCGCCGGTGAGCAGATTGATGGTGAAGTTCGCGCCCGAGCCGCGGACCTCACGGATCCGGTCGGCGAGCGCGGGGATCATCACCTTGGGCGTACCAGCGCTGCCGAAACCGCTGATGGCAACGGTGTCGTGTGGCTGGATGTACTTCACTGCGTCGGCGGCGGACATCACCTTCGACGCGAACGCGGCATTGCGAATACGTCCCGAGGATGCGGAGACGGGACTGCTGGTCGTGGGGGTCACGCCCCTCAGAATAGGCACTGGGTCCGATGACCCAAATCACGGATCCCCGAGACATGTCTCGCACGGCATGGTATGGGTTGCCGGGTGAGGTGACCGGCGTGACCGACTTGTCCGAGTCGTGGGACACGGTCTCGGGTGACCTCGGTACCCGGCTCCCGGCTCGGTGCCCGGCTCCCGGCTCGGTGCCCGGCTCCCGGCTCGGTGCCCGGCTCCGGAGTTCAGTGCCCGGCTCCCAGTTCGACGAGCAACACGCCGATGACGATGACGCCGATACCGACCACCATCCGGGTGGTCAGTCGTTCGCGGAACAGGAAGTGTGCGCCGATCGCGGTCGCCGCGACCCCGGCGGCAGCCCAGATGCCGTAGGCGACGCCGAGTGGGAGCCCGAGCCGAAGGCCGATCGTCAGCGAGGCGAAGGCCGCGGCGTAGCCGACGACGACCAGACCGTAGAAGGCTCTCCGGCCGTCGGTGGCGGCCCGTAGGGCGAGTGTCGCGCTCACCTCCGAGACGATCGCGACGACGAGAAACAGGTACTCCATGTCAGACCTTCCCGGCCTCGTCGGTCACGCGCGCGGGCGCCCCCGACTCCACCAGAAGAACGCCGATCATGATGCACACGACGCCGACACCCATGAGAACCGTGAACGCCTCACCGAACACGACCGCCGAGAGGGCGGCGGTCAGGGCGACGCCCGCGGCGGACCACACGCCGTATGCGACACCGATCCTCATCCCGCGCCGGAGCGCGCCGGACAGGCATGCGAATGCCGCCAGGTAGCCGATGGCCACCACCGCGTAGAGCGCGGGGATCGTCTCGGACCCCTTGAGGGACAGGGTCGCGGCCACTTCTGCGATGATCGCGCCGATCAGCAACATCCAGGGCATGGTCAGAATTCTTCAGGATCGGGAGCTGTCGGAGGAATCCACCCCGAACACCGCTCGGACCCGCTGCTCGCCGCAGCCGGTCCGGGGATGGGCCACCCGATCAGCCGGCGACCCCGGCGGTGTCACGCCGCGTCGCGGAATCCGGGGCGAGCCAACCGATCTTGCGGCCCACTACGGCGTCGACACTGAAGAGTCCGGCGCCCACCACGGTCAGCAGGAGTGACGCCGCGCCAAGGGTGAGTACGAACTCGTATCCGCCGTCGGACGCCCAGAGTCCGTTGTCGATGTGGGCGAAGAAGATCGCGCCGACCATGTCCAGGACGAAGAGCAGGCCCACGACCGGCGTCAGGACGCCGACGATCAGGGCGATGCCGCCCAGGATCTCCAGCCAGGTCACGAGAAAGGCGGACACCGCGGGAAGCGGGACGTCGATCATCTCGAAGAAGCCCTTCGGGCCGCCCCAGCCGTTCTGCTGGAACTTCTGCAGCCCGTGGGCGAGAAAAACGACACCGACTGCGATGCGCGCGAGGAGAATTCCGATGCTGCGGACGATCGGGTTGGACATGGAGGGAACCGCCTTCGTGTCGAGGATCACTTGATGTGTCAAGTGAAACCTAGGTCCGTTTAGTTGAAGAGTCAAGTGACGCTTCAAGTGTGTCGGATCGGATAGACTGCGCGCGTGCCAAACGAGCAGGAGCCGCGGTGGCTCGACGAGGAAGAAATGGACGCCTGGATCCAGGTGGCCATCGCCCTCGCCCGGCTCCCCCACGCCCTCGATGCGCAGCTGTTGCGCGATGCGCAACTGACCCACTTCGAATATGAGGTTCTCGCAGCCCTTTCGGAGGCGCCCGACCGGACCCTGCGGATGAGCCAGTTGGCCGAGATGTCGTACGGCTCGTTGTCGCGGCTGTCCCATGTGGTGGGCCGGCTCGAGAAGCGCAACTGGGTGCGCCGCTTCCAGTGCCCGGAGGACGGTCGCTACACCAATGCCGTACTGACCGAGGAGGGTTGGGAAAAGGTCGTCGCGACCGCGCCCGGGTACGTCGAGAACGTGCGCCGGCTGGTCATCGATCGGCTCACCCGTGCACAGCTGCGGCAGGTGTCCGCCATCGGGCGTCGGATCAACGACCCGGACGTGAACCCTCGGTGAGTCGTTGCGTGCCGAGAACGTTCAGGAGTTCGATCTTGCTCGCCGCGTCGGTCCGTGGCGCCGCGGTGAGGACCAGCAGAACCTGCGCCTCGTCCTCGGTGAACAGCGCCTGACAGTCGACCTCGATGGGCCCGAGCTCGGCATGGATGAGCGTCTTGTGGTCCTCGAAGCGTCGTGCGACCAGGTGCGTCTCCCACAGGTCGGCGAACTCGTCGCTACGGCGGCGCAGTTCACGGACCAGCTCGCCGGCCCGTGAATCGGCACCCATCACGCCGTACGCGGCACGCAGGGCCGCGACCTGGGCGCGACCCTGGCGATCCCGGTCGTGTTCCGGGTACCGCAGGCGTTCGGTCTCCGGATGGACGAACCAGCGGTAGATGGCCGACCGCTCGAACCCCGTGAGATGGCCGACATCGCCGAACAGCGCTCGCGCGCAATCTTTCTGGACGAGCGTCTCCCCCAGCGCCGACAGGATCAGGGCCGGGGTCCCGTCCAGCCGATCGAGCACCCGCAACAGGCCCGGCGCCACGTAGTCGGTGCCGACGTACCGGTCGGGTGCACTGTGCCCGGCGACCCGGTAGAGATAGTCGCGCTCGTCCGGGGTGAGTCGCAGTGCGCGGGCCAGGGCCGACAGCATCTGGGTGCTCGGTTGTGGCCCGCGCTGTTGTTCGAGGCGGGTGTAGTAGTCGGTGGACATCGCCGCCAGCTGCGCCACCTCTTCCCGCCGGAGCCCGGCGGTCCTGCGGCGGGCACCGGTCGCCAGCCCCACGTCCGACGGCTGCAGGGCGTTGCGGCGGCTCACGAGGAGCCCGGCCAGCGCTTCACGGTCCACTCGTCGAGTATCGCCCGGCCACGGTGACGACAGCCAGGGATCGTCGATCCCCGGATGAGCGTGCTCTGGATGGCTCGGTTGCCGGGGCGAACACTGAGGTCATGAACATCACCGGAAACACCGTCTTCATCCCCGGCGCCACCAGTGGCATCGGGCTCGCGCTCGCCCTGCGCCTGCAGGAGCGCGGCAACACCGTCATCGTCGGCGGTCGCCGCACCGAACTGCTCGACCGGATCCGCACCGACCATCCCGGAATCCACACGGTCCGCGTCGACACGACCAGCCCCGAGGGCATCGACGCCGCTGCCACCTCGGTACTCGCCGACCATCCAGACCTGAACGTCCTGGTGACGATGGCCGGGATCATGCGGACCGAGGACTGGACCTCGACCGCGGGTTTCCTCGAGACAGCGGAGGCCACGGTCACGACCAACCTGCTCGGACCCATCCGCCTGATCGCGGCCTTCATCGACCACCTGCAGACCCGCCCGGCCGCCACGATCGTGACCGTGTCCTCCGGCCTGGTCTTCACCCCGCTGCGGGTGACCCCGACCTACAACGCGACGAAGGCCGCGATCCACATCCTCAGTGAGTCGCTGCGACTCCAGCTGGCCGGAACCCCGGTCGAGGTCGTCGAACTCGTGCCGCCGGCGGTGCGGACCGACCTGATGCCCGGCCATCGTGACAACGAATTCGGGATGCCCCTCGACGAATTCGTCGACGAGGTCGTCCATCTCATCGAGACGCGACCGGGCTCCCCGGAGATCCAGGTCGAACGGGTCAAGTTCCTCCGCTACTCCGAGAGCCGGGGCGACTACGCCGATGTCGTCCGCGTCTTGGACAAGGCCGATCGACACGCCGTACGACCGTAACCGGCACGTGAGGCGTCAGTCCGCGTCCGGTGAGACGTGCAACCGGTCGAGGAACGGCAGGATCCGCGGGTCCACGTCGCCGCGCGCCGTGGTGCCGAGCCGGCGGACGAGGCCCCGCACCGCGGGACCCGCGTCGAGTACGGGCTGCACGAGACCCAGTCGAGCACAATCGTCGAGGATCGGGCGGAGGACCTGCTCGGCCTCCCCCGCAGCGTCCGACGCGGCGAGGCATTCGGCGAGCAGCAGCCGCACGCTGAGGGCTGCGCGGGGTCGCCGGTGTCGATCGATGGAGCCGGCCAGTGACCGTGCGCGGGAGGTCGCCTCGGTGCCGGCGTCGGCGGTTCCGACGGCCAGCAGTGCGCGGATGGCCGCTTCCTCGGTCTTCTCCGCGGTCACCTGCGCGATGGCGTCGGGGAGGTCGTCCGGCATCTGCGCCGGAAACGACTCGGGTGCGAGCCCCGCGGCTCCGATGCCGGACCGCAGGCGTTCGGCGGGGATGTGCGCCGCCAGCCGCGGAAGGTGCAGGGTCTGCGCCAGACGCTCGCCCTCGTCCAGTCGCCGTGCGGCCTGATCATCCTGTCCCAGCGCATGTTTGGCCCGCGCGCCGGTGACGTAGGTGGCGAGGATGATCTCCACGATCCCGCCCTCGGCCCCGAGGTGATAGGTGTCGTCGAGAAGCGCGATCGCCTCGTCGAGCTCGCCCCGCTCGTAGAGCAACTCCCCCAGCAATGCCCCGCTGAGTCGGGAACCGTAGGAGCGGTCCTCGTCGGACGCCCGGGCCAGGCTCATCGCGTGCCGGAAGGCCGCCTCGGCCCCATCGAAGTCGAGTTCCTCGCGCGCGGCGACGCCACCGAGGATGTATCCGTAGATCACACTGAACGGGCCGTTCGTCCTGCGGTGGTGCGGCAGGGCCCACCGCAGCCACTCGCGCGCCTCGTCGTATTCGAACCGCTGGACCTCGCGGAACGACGCGATCGCCGCGATACCGCCCAGCAGCCAGGGTCGCAGCCGGTCGGCGCGGACGAGACACGCCTCCAGCGCCTCGTCGATACCTTCGAGCTGATCGTCGAGCACGAGCATCGCGGCCCGGATCAATGCCGTCTCGGCTCGGACGTCGGCCGCCTCCTCGTCGTCGTCGTCGGGATCGGACGGCAGTCCCGCTCCGATGAACGCGAGCGCGGCGTTGGCCTCCGCGCGGTGATGCAGCAGTGCGTGTGCCCAGGCGATCGCCAGCTGCAGGTCGGGTCGTTGTCTGCGGGCGGTGGTCGGGAGCTTGGCCGCCAGGCCGAGCACAGTGCTCATCTTGGACTGTTCGAGCATGTCGAACGCCTCACGCTCGACGAGGTCGATCGCCTCCGCTTCGTCGCCGGCGGCCAGATACTGGTCGACGGCGGCACTGAGCATCCGGCGCTCGGCGAACCATGCCGCCGCGGCGCGGTGTAACCCGTCCGCGCGGTCCGGGTCCTCTCGTTCGAGCCTGCGGCGCAGGAAGTCCGCGAACAGGTGGTGGAACCGGAACCACTGCCCCTCGGCGTCCAGTCGGGTCAGGAAGAGGTCGCGTTCCTCGATGTCCTCGAGGATTCGTTGCGTGTGGCGACGCCCGCTGAGGGCCGCCGCCAGCGAAGCGCAGATCCGTTCGCTGACCGAGGTCGCCAGCAGGAAGTCGAGCAGGTCGGGATCGAGGTTCCCGAGGACGTTCTCGGCGAGGTAGTCGCCGAGTTCGCGATGGTTCGCGGCGAACTGGCGGATCGCGGCGCGCGGGTCGTCGTGGTCGCGGAGGGCCAGCGAGGCCAGTTGCAGGGCCGCCACCCAACCGTCGGTGGTCTCCTCGAGCTCGGCGACGTCGGAGTCGTCGATCGGCAGCCCGGTGCCGGAGATGAGAAGTTCGCGTGACTCATCGATGTCGAAACGCAGTGCGCGGGCGTCGATCTCGATGAGTTCGTTCCTCACGCGCAGGCTGCTGAGGGGTAGATGCAGGCGCGTGCGGCTGGTGACCACCAATTGGAGGTGGCGGCAACCGTGCTCGATGAGGAACAGCGCGACGGCGCGGCTCGCCGGATTGGTGATCCGATGCCAGTCGTCGAGCACCACCCGGACGTGTTCGTCGGCGGAGTGTGCCCGGTTGACGAGCGCGGTCAGCACATACCGCTCGGCGCCCTCACCATGCTCTTCGAGGGCCTGGGTCAGCTCGGTTCCCAGCCCGGGCAGGGCCACGCTGATCGCGTCGACGAGATGCGAGAGGAACCAGGCGGGGGTGTTGTCGTCCTCGTCGATCGCCAGCCACGCGGTCTTGCCCTCGCTCTCCTCGAGCATCTGCGCGTACTGGATGGCCAGCACCGTCTTGCCGAATCCGGCGGGCCCGTGGATCAGCACGAGTCGGGCCCGGGTGTCGGCGGTCAGCCTCTGCAGCAACCGGTTTCTGGGGACCATGGCATGGGCCATCACCGGTGGCCGGTACTTCGTCGCGACCACCGGTGGTCGCGACGAGCCGGCAGCGCTGTCGTCGTCGCGACCACCGGGCCGCAGATACTCCGAGGTGTCGATCGAGGTGTTCGTCGGCTGCTCCGGCGTCACGTGGTCATCGACGTCGATCATCGGCACCGGGACCTCGGCAACGGTGAGACCGATCTCGAGCCCGGCTCTCCGCAATGCCTCGCCGAACTCCCCGGCGGTTGCATACCGTTCGGTCCGGTCGCGGGAGAGCGCGCGGGTGATCACCCGGCAGACGGGTTCGGGAATGCCGCGGTCGCGGAGATCGGGAACGGGTTCGGTGGCGATCCGCAACAACTGGGCGACCAGCTCCTCCCCCTTGCGGCGTCCGTAGGCGGGCCGGCCGGCCAGCGCGGTGTACAGCGTCGCACCGAGCCCGTACACGTCGGCGATCACCGACGGCGGATCACCGCGGAGCACCTCCGGCGCGGTGTAGGCGGGCGTGCCGAGCACCAGGCCGCGTGTCGTGTCGTCGCGGTCGGCGAGACGGGCGATGCCGAAGTCGGTCAGCTGGGGCTGGCCGTAGTCGGTGAGCAGGATGTTGGCCGGCTTGAGGTCGCGGTGCAGCACGTTCGCCCGATGCGCGGTCTCCAGCGCCCCGGCCATCTTCACGCCGACGTCGAGGACCTCGGCGACGGCGAGTCGTCCGTTGCGCCGGATGTGGGTGTCGAGCGATCCGCGGGCGTGGAACGGCATCACGATGTAGGGGTGGCCGGATCTCGTCACACCGGCCTCGAGGACGTGAACGATGTTGGGGTGCCCTGACAGTCGGCCCATCGCCTGCTGCTCACGCAAGAACCGGACACGGTCTGTCTCCTCGCGTCCGGCGCGCAGGACCTTCACGGCGACGTCGCGGTCGAGGGAGGGCTGGCGGCAGCGGTAGACGACGCCGAAACCGCCGCGGCCGGTCACCCGTGCATCGGTGAAACCGGCCGCACCGAGGTCGTCGGTGATCTCCCGGGGCGGGGGATCCACCGGCTGGGTGATCGTGCGCCTGGCCATCGCAGCGTCCTACCCGAACCGACATATCGCTGATCGCGGCCGGTGTGTCGGGCGCTCGGCGCCGTGTTGTGTCGGGCGCTCGGCGCGGTGTTGTCTCGGGCGCTCGGCGCGGTGTTGTCTTGGGCGCTCGGCGCCGTGTTGTCTCGGGCGCTCGGCGCGGTGTTGTCTCGGGCGCTCGGCGCGGTGTTGTCTCGGGCGCTCGGCGCCGTGTTGTCTCGGGCGCTCGGCGCCGTGTTGTGTCGACGGTGGTACCAGTGGCTCGGTCATGACGTCCCCTAACGTCGTCCCCCGAGTCTAGGCGTCGTGATGCCCGGGTTGTCGCCCCGATCTCAGCCGAGCCGGCGAATGGTGTCCGCGGCCGATTCGACGACGGCGTCGCGGTAACCCGTTCCCGCCCAGAGGTTGATGCCGTCCGGATCGGCGGCGGCAGCTCGCCGGAGCCCGCCGGTCAGCTTGTTCACAGCCGGATACTCGGGGACCGCGACATCGGAGAACAGGTCGGTGAACCGGTTGCGCAGCGCACGGGCCGGACGGCCGCTGAACGCGAGCGTCACCACGGTCTCGGTCCGGGCCGGATCCGCCAGGGCGTCGGCATGCGCGGGTTTCGTGCCGGCCTCGTCGGTCCGCAGCAAGACCGTGCCCACCTGGACCGCGGTGGAACCGAGCGACCGGACCTCGTCGGCCCGCTCCCGGGTCGAGATGCCGCCGGCGGCGACCAGTGGCAGGTCGATCCGCTCGCGCGTGGCGCGGAGAAGATCCTCGAGCGGCTCGGCGGGTGGCGCGGTGTACCGGTCGAACACCGAACGATGACCGCCCGCGTCGGGCCCCTGCACGCACAGCCAGTCCGCTCCGGCCTCGGCGGCGAGCACCGCGTCGTCGGCGCTGGTCACCGTGACCCCGACACTGCAGTCGTGCCGGTGCAGCTCGGCCACGGCGTCGGCGGACGGACATCCGAACGCGAAGGACACCAGCGGGATCCGTTCATCACAGACGAGTGCGATCTTCGCGTCGAAGTGATCGTCGTCGTCACCGAGCTCGTCGAGCGGCGGCAGTTCGACCCCGAGCGCGGCCGCGTGATCGGCGAGCGCCCTGCGATAGCGCGCCACCGCCGACAGATCGACGGGCTTCGTCTCCGGGACGAAGATGTTCACCCCGAAGACGTCGACCCCGCCGGCGCGGACGGTCGCGATATCGGCGGCGAGCTTCTCCGGGCTCAGGTAACCGGCGGCGAGTTGCCCCAGTCCCCCGGCTCCCGACGCCGCGATCACGAGGTCAGGGGTGGACGGGCCGCCGGCCATCGGTGCGGCGACGACCGGTCGGGTGAGGTCGCGGACATCGAACATCGGCGGCGTCAGACCTTCGGTTGGGTGATCCTGGACAGCCGGTTCTCGGCGACCGAGTCCATGTCCTCGAGCTCGAGTCCCTTCGTCTCCTCCACCTTCTTCAGCACGAAGACGAACGACGCGGCCGCGCAGAACGCGAAGAAGCCGTAGATGATGCCCAGGCCGACCAGCTCGGTCATCTGCGGGAACAGCATGGAGATGGTGAAGTTGGCGATCCAGTTCGCCGCAGTGCACACGCCCAGCGCGACACCGCGGATGCGGTTGGGGAACATCTCGCCGAGCATCACCCACATCACCGGGCCCCAGGTCGCGGCGAAGGCGATCACGAAGAGATTCGCGCCGACCAGGGCGATCACACCCCACGGGTCGGGCAGGCTGACGTTGTCGCCCTCGCCGATCTGTTGGGTGAACGCCACGCAGGCCAGTAGCAGGCCGATGAACATGCCCACCGAGCCGGCGAGGAGCAGTTTCCGGCGGCCCACCCGGTCGACGAACATGATCGCGACGAAGGTCATGGCGACGTTGATGACCGCAGTGATCACCGAGGTCCGGAACGAGTCGCTCTCGGAGAAGCCGACAGACTGCCACAGCGTCGTCGAGTAGTAGAAGATCGCATTGATACCGACGAACTGCTGGAAGACGGCGAGCCAGATGCCGACCCACACGAGCGGGTGCAGTCCGAACGACGGCCCGGTGATGTCCTTGATGGAGCTCTTGGCCTCGCGCTTGACCGTCAGCTTGATCTCTTTGACCCGATCGAGCGGATTCGCCTCGCCGGTGACGGTCTGCAGGATGCGCGCCGCCTCGTCATCGCGGTTGCGGCCGACCAGGTACCGCGGCGACTCCGGGATCATCAGGGCGAGCAGGCCGTAGATGATCGCGGGGATCACGCCGACGATGAACATCCACCGCCATGCCTCCAGACCCGCCCACAGGTCCTTCGACGCGCCGCCGGCGCTGTCGGCCAGGACCGCGTCGGACAGCAGGGCCGCGAAGATGCCCGTGGTGATCGCGAGCTGCTGCAGCGATGCGAGTGCGCCGCGATAGCGGGCCGGGGCGATCTCGGAGATGTAGGCCGGCGCGATCACCGAGGCGATACCGATGCCGATGCCGCCGAGGACACGCCACAGGAGCAGGTCGGGGATGGTCTGGGTGAACCCGGTGCCGACCGACGAGATGATGAACAGCGCCGAGCCGAGCAACATGACGCGCTTGCGGCCCCAGACATCGGCCAGGCGCCCGGCGAACCAGGCGCCGAGTGCGCAACCGAGTAGGGCGATCGCGACGGCGAAGCCGGTCATGAGTTTGGCCAGCCCGAAGTTCGCCTCGATGGAATCCACCGCGCCGTTGACGACCGAGCTGTCGAAGCCGAACAGGAAGCCGCCGACCGCGGCCGCAACGGTGACTCCGATGACCTTCGCAGTGTGCTGTTCGGCGACCTCTCGCGCCTGCGCGTCGGCCATCACGCGGCCCCGATCGCTGATTCGCCGCAGCAGGAAACCTGGGGCATGTCCGTGACCTCGCTGTCCCGTTGAACTCCGTCGACGTCGACGGCTGACGGGGCTCAATGTACTAGGCGGTGCCGCGGCGAACGGACCAGGTTGGGCACGTCTGGGTATCGATCGGATCTGTTTTGGTGATCAATTCCGTTCGAACGGAACATCCGTGGCCGCGATCACCGGGACGTCGGCGAGAACTTCGGCGAGGGGCCGCGGGTGTCCGTAGTGGTAGCCCTGGGCGAAGTCGCACCCGACCTCGGCCACGACGTCGGCCTGCTCCACGGTCTCCACGCCCTCGGCGATGACGAGCACTCCCACCGAATGGGCGACGGCCACGATCCCGGAGAGGATCGTGCGGGCGTTCGGCCCCTCGGCGAGGGCGTCGACGAATCCCTTGGCGGTCTTCATGATCTGCACCGGCATGCGGTATAGCTCGCTCAGGGTGGAGGCGCCGGTGCCGAAGTCGTCGAGCGAGATCCGCACCCCCAGCGACCGGACGTCGTGCAGCAGGGTCAACAGGTCGTGGTCGATGGGAGCCAACGCGCTCTCGGTGATCTCCAGACACAGCGACCCGGGGCTGCGGCCGCTGTCCCGGGCGATCGTGCGTAGGCGTGCGAGGAACTCACCGTCGGTGAGCTCACGGCGGGATACGTTGATGCTCAACAGGACATGGTCCAGATCGTCGACCGCGGCGACCTCCGCCGAGGCCGAGGCGAGCACGTGGGCGCCGATCTCGCCGATGAGCGTGGAACGCTCCGCGAGGGGAATGAACTCGGTCGGCGAGATCGCCCCCAGCTCGGGATGGTTCCATCGCAGCAACGCCTCCAGCGCGACGAGGGCGCCGGTCTCGGTCGACACGATGGGTTGGTAGTGGATCTCGAGCTGTGCGGGGTCGGATTCGAGGATGCGCCACAGCTCCTCCTCGATCCGCTGCCGGCGTTGGAGCTCCTCGCGGTGCTGCACACGGAAATGCACGTACGGCACGTGAGCGGACTTGCGCGCCTGTCCGAGTGCGATGTCGGCGTCGCGCAGCAGGTCCGTCGGCGTCGCGGTGTCGCCGGAGTCGAGCGTCGCCACCCCGATGCTCGCGCGGACGGTGAGCGGGTCATTCCGGACGCTGACCGGGACCTGCCGGTTGATCGCGGCGCGTACGGCGTCGACCTGCCGGTCGATCTCGGTCGTCGAGTTGCAGATGGAATGCGTTGCCACGAGTACGAACTCGTCACCGCCGACGCGTCCGACCGTGCCGTCGGGCGGTGCCGCGTCGGCGAGTCGCCGGGCCACCGTGCAGAGCACCTCGTCTCCCACCACGTGGCCGAGCGAGTCGTTGACGATTTTGAAGCTGTCGAGGTCGATGTAGTAGATCGCGAGGCACGACGCGGGGTCGTCGTCGAGGATTGCGATGCGTTCGTCGAGACGCTCGAGGATGCCGGTCCGGTTGTACAGCCGGGTGAGCGGATCATGGACCGCATCCCAGGCCGTGCGGGGCCGCTCCGGACGGGGGCCCACGCCATTCTGTGCCGTGAGGTCGCGGAAGATCACCTGATGCGCGGGCCGGTCGAGCCACACCGTCCGCACCGACGTCATCAGCATGGGCCGTGGCGTCCCGTGTGCGTCGATCATCAGGATCTCCTCGAGCGGCGTCGACTCCCCGATCGTCGGCCCGAGGCCCTCTAGTCCTGCGAGCAGCCGCGGCACATCGTCGGGATGGACGAAGTCGCTCAAGGGTCGTCCGAGCATCTCCGAGCGGGGGCGGTCGGCACACGCGAACGTGAGAGCAGCGGAGTTCGCATAGACGAGCGCCCCGTCCTGATGGACGACGATCGCGTCTGGACTGAGGTCGAGCAACAGACGGTAACGGTCGGCGACCGCGGCGTCGACCGAGGGCGGCCCGGACCCGGCGTGCGGTGCGGACGAGCCACCGCCGCCGATCCCGTCCGTCGCATCCGACACGCCGTCAGTCCCTCCCCCCGCCCTGCTCTACCCCGACGTCCATGTTCCCCCACTCAGGACGCAAGAGTCGCCGAAGGCGCACAGTTGTACGTATTTCGGCGCAAACCGGACGCCGGCGGCATCTGCCCGCTGTGCGGGGTCCGGTATCGGTGCCGGTGACGAGGTCGCACATTAGGGGGACCAGGTGATGAGAATCGCGAAGAACCGTGCGCCGATGGCGGCCGTGACCTCACAATTCAGACATGACCACTGATGAGCGCGACAACTCCGCCGGGTCACCTCAGGCGGACAGGACAGGCCGGATGTCGGGTGCGCGGCATGCTCTCACCCAGTTCCTGAACTCCCCCTTCGCCGGAATGTCGCCGTGGATCCTCATGGCGCTGTTGTCGGGGCCGGGACGCTTCGAGGAAGCCGCGGCGACGGCTTTCGCACTGTCCCTGGTGCTGGTCATCGGCACGCACAAGCGGGGCACGAGCATCAAACTGCTCGAGGTCTTCGACGTCGTCTACTTCGGCGCCATGGCGCTCACCGCGCTGTTCGCCGCCAAGCCGGTGATCGAATGGCTGGAGAAGTGGGGCGGCGAGATGACCAACATCGCACTCGTCGTGTTCGCGTTGGGGTCGATCGTCATACGTCAGCCCTTCACGCTCCAGTACGCGAAGGAGGACACGCCCGAGGAGTTCTGGACCAGTCCCCTGTTCCTGCACATCAACTACGTCATCACGTGGGCATGGGTGATCGGCTTCGGGGTGGGCGCCGCGTCGGGCGCCTACGGCGACGCCGTGCTCGACGACCCGAACAACTTCTGGACCGGATGGATCATCCAGATCGCCGGTCTGGTGTTCGCGATCTCCTTCACCGAGTTCTACCCCGATTACGCGACCTTCCGGGCGGCGTCACGTGAGGGCCGGCTCTCCGACGAGAAGGCGAAGTCGATCCTGCACGTCTTCGACTGGGTGCCGATGTTCGTGCTCATCGTCGGCATAGCCGGGCTCGTCAGTGAGTCGCTGAGCACCACGGTCGGCATCGTCCTGATCGTCGTCGGCATCGTCGCCATCAACATCTACCGGAAGCTGACCGCAGCGATGGATCAGCGTCTCGAACTGTCCGCGGTCCGGTCCTCCGGGGCTCCCCCGGCGGGTCCGTTGGCGTCGAATCGCCCCCGGACCGACCGGTAAGGTCGGTGACATGAATCTCGACGGGGTAGGAATCTGGAGTTCGCCACTACGTTACGGAGACGCCGCGGAGGCCGCGGAGGCCGCTGCCGAGCTCGACGAGCTGGGGTTCACCGCCCTCTGGATCCCCGATGTGGGTGGTCCGGTGCTCGATTCCGTGCGAAATCTCCTCGGCGCCACCGAAAAGGCGGTCGTCGCGACCGGCATCCTCAACATGTGGATGCACGAGCCCGCGGAGGTCGCCGCGGCGCACGCGAGGTTCGTCGACGAGTTCGGGCCGCGCTTCCTGCTCGGGCTCGGCATCAGCCACGCCCCGTTGATCGACCAGAAGGGTCCCGGCACCTACAAGAAGCCGCTGGCCACCACTCGTGCATTCCTCGACGGTCTCGACGCCGCTCCGACGCCGGTACCCGCCGACAGTCGTGTGCTCGCCGCCCTCGGACCCAAGATGCTGCAACTCGCCGCCGACCGGACCCGGGGCGCCCACCCGTACCTGGTGACCCCGGACCACACCGCCACCGCGCGCGAGGTGCTCGGGGCCGGTCCGCTGCTCGCGCCCGAGCAGACCGCCATCCTCACGCAGGACCGCGACGAGGCGCGGGCGATCGGCACCAAGTGGCTCAAGGGCTACCTCGCGATGCCCAACTACGCCAACAACCTTCGTCGACTGGGCTTCACCGAGGAGGACCTGACGACCGTCAGCGATCGGCTCTTCGACGCCCTCATCGCGTGGGGCGACGAGCAGGCCATCGTCTCGCGTATCGACGAACACCGCGCGGCCGGTGCCGATCACGTCTGTGTGCAGATCCTGCAGGCCGACTTCAAGGCATTCCCCCGCGAGCAGTGGCGTCGTCTCGCCCGGGCTCTCGGCCAGGGCTGACGAGGCCTTCCGTCCGCAGGTACGAGGAGTAGCGAAGGGCGGTGCCCGTCACCGCTCCTCGCGACTCACACGTTCTCGCGTCAGGGGATGTCCCGCCGCCGGAACCCGGCGAACCCGAGCGCGAGGAAGGCGACTCCGACGACTCCCACCCACCGCAGTCCCCACGAATTCGACCCTGCGGCAACGACATCCGGCACATGGTGGAACGGGCTGAACCCGAGGGCCCAGCCGGGCAACTTGAAACTCGGGCCGAGGACCGTCATGACGAACGACACGAGTACGCCCAACCAGATCGCCGGGCGCACGAGTGGTCTGCCGCCGAGGACCAGGACCGCGAACGCGACCACCGTCCACACCGCCGGGATCGTCGCGACGGCCTGCAGGACGGCGTCGCCGAATCCGATGCCGATGTGTGCGGTCGAGGCGAAGATGCCGACCAGGCCCCCGGCGATGACCATGAACATCCCGGACGCGGCCAGCGCCACCGCGACGTTGGTGCCCAGGTACCGCAGCCGGTGAACGGCTGTCGCCAGCACGGACTCCGCGCGATCCTCGAGTTCCTCGGTGCGCACCCGGTTGACGATCTGCACCCCCGCGACCGACGCGATGATCCCGATGATGCCCAGGATCGTCGTCGCGAACGCCGAGACCAGATCCGACGGTGTCGCGGCGCCCGACGCGAAGATCGCCGCGAGCTCCGGGTTCGTCGTCAGCAGACCCCGCACCGACCGGGTGAAGTACCCGAAGACCACGCCGAGGCCGACGAAAGCCACAGTCCACGATGCGATCGGTGTGCGGTTGAGCCGTGACGCCAGACCGAGTGGTGACTTCACGGCGCCTCGAGCCGGCCCCGGACGAGACGCGATCAACCCCTGCCCGAAGTCGCGAGAGTTCTGCAGCGCGAATCCGATGCCGGAGACGATCGCCGTGAGCCCCACCCCGAGCAGCAATGGCGACCAGTGGTCGCCCGTCGCGGGCCTGGTCTCCTCGATCCAACCGAGGGGATTGATCCACGTCGTCCACGCGGGCGAGTCGATGGAGTACAGGAAGCCCCGCATGACGAACAGGATTCCGAGGATCGACACCGAGATCGTGATCGCCGCGCGGGCGTCGGCCCCCACCTGCGAACCCACCAGTGCGATGGCGGCGAACATCCAGCCGGTGACGGTGAATCCGGCCGACAGCAGTGCCGACGATTGCCAGTCGCCGCCGCACAGCGCGGTCGCGACCCAGGACACCACCCCGATCGCCGTCGAACACAGCACCGCCATGAGCAGCGCGGTCAAAGGTCGTGCGGAGCGTCCGAGAACTCCGGCGGCCAGCAACTCCGCCTGGCCCGAACCCTCTTGCTCGCGAGTGGCTTTGACGACGACTGAGATCATGCCGAGCGCCGCGATGAAGCCGCCGAGCGCCAGGCTGCGCCAGGCGTTGAACCCGTCCCTGGTGGACAGGTCGAACGCGGGGCCGAAGACGAGTCCGAGCGCGGGGTTGGATCCCACGGTTGCCGCTAAGGCCTTCCGGTCCGCGATGTCGGGGAACAGCCACGGATAGATGAGGACCGAGGACATCGACAACGCGGTTGGCAGCATGATCCACGGTGCGAACGATTGCCGCTCGTGTCGAAGCGAGGCGCGCAGGAGTCGGCGGGTTCCGGCGGTCGACGTCGACGCCATGGTGCGGTCACTCCCCTGCGGTCGCCGCGTCGTCGTAGAGCCTGAGGAAGAGGCTCTCCAGCGACGGCGGCGCGACGGTCAGCGACCGGAGTCCGTGCGCGGTGAGGACCTCCATGGCGGTCCCGACGCGATCGGAGTCGACCGTCGCGGTGAGGCGGTGCCGCTCGACATGCAGGTCGTGGAAGTCGCCGAGCCGCTCCGCGGACGGAATGGTGTCGAGTTCGGCGCGGATCGCGGTGCGGGTGTGGCCGCGCAGATCGGTGAGTGTTCCGGTCTCGACGACCTTCCCCTCGCGGATGATGCTGAGCCGGTCGGCGAGCGTCTCGACCTCCGCCAGGATGTGGCTGGACAGCAGCACCGTCGTTCCGCGGGCCTTCGCTTCCGCGACCGCTTGCTGGAAGACGTTCTCCATCAGCGGGTCCAGACCCGTGGTCGGTTCGTCGAGGATCAGCAGCTCGACGTCCGAGGCGAGGGCCGCGACGAGCGCGGCCTTCTGCCTGTTGCCCTTGGAGTGCTGGCGTCCCCGCTTCGTGGTGTCGAGTTCGAAGCGTTCCACGAGGTCCGCGCGTCGTTCCTCCACCAGCCCGCCGCGCAGCGACCCGAGCAGGTCGATCATCTCGCCACCGGTTATCGACGGCCACAGGGCCACATCACCGGGAACGTAGGCGAGTCGCCGATGGAGTTCGACGACATCGCGCCAGGGATCGCCGTCGAGCAACCGGACCGTCCCGGCATCCGCACGCAGCAACCCGAGGAGGACTCGGATCGCCGTGGACTTGCCTGCGCCGTTCGGGCCGAGGAAACCGTGGACCTCGCCGCGCCGGACCTCGAGGTCGAGTCCGCGCAGGGCCTCGAACTTCCCGAACGACTTGCGTAACCCCCGCGCCTCGATCGCGAGTGTCGGCCGTGTCTCGGTGGTGACGGACGAATCGTCGGACATGCGCACCTCGGGGCTCGGCGTACGTCCCGATGGTCGCACACCGGAGTGTGCCGTGGTGGCGAGGATCGTCGCAGGTGGCACACGACTCACGATGATCGGAACCCGCTCGCGATCCCGACCGGGACCGGCATCCCCGCGTAGACTTCGGCGACATGGCGATCGTCAACAGGGGATTCGTGGGTCGACGCGACCGCGAGGCCCGGCGGCTGCCACCCGGCCAGTACACGACCGTGGATTTCCCGGTTCTGTCGGCCGAACCCACGCCGTCGATCTCGCTGGACAAGTGGTCGTTGGCCATCCAGTCGGCCGATCACCGCGCGAAGTCGTTGTCGTGGACGGAGTTCCAGGCGCTCCCCCACGACGACATCACCACCGACATCCACTGCGTCACCCGATGGTCGAAGTTCGGGACCCGCTGGCGTGGCGTCTCCTTCGACACCTTGTTGGCGGCGCTGCCCTTCGAACCGGCGCCGTACGTGATGGCGCACTGTTACGGCGGCTACACCACCAACGTCCCGCTGGGTGATCTCGTCGCCGGGCGCGGGTGGATCGCCGACACCTACGACGGCGAGCCACTCGCACCCGAACACGGCGGCCCCGCCCGGCTCCTGGTGCCGCACCTCTACTTCTGGAAGAGCGCGAAATGGGTTCGGCGCCTCCGTTTCATGTCCGAGGACGCCCCGGGGTTCTGGGAGGAACGCGGCTACCACATGTACGGCGACCCCTGGCGCGAGCAGCGGTACTCGTGAGCGACTGGCTGCTGACCAGGGTCATCGAGGTCGCCGACGTCACCCCGTCGGCGCGTTCGCTGCGTCTTGCGCTGCCGGAGGACATGCACATCGTCCCGGGCCAGCACGTCGACATCCGGCTCACCGCCGCCGACGGCTACTCGACGGCCCGCACGTACTCGGTGTCCGACACCCGCGAGCCCCGGTCGCTGGAAGTGACCGTCGAACGGGTCGACGACGGCGAGGTGTCGCCGTATCTCTGCGATGTCGTCGAGGTCGGGGACCCGCTCGAGATCAGCGGCCCGCACGGGTGGTGGTTCACCTGGGCGTCGGGCGATGACCGGCCCGTGCAGCTGATCGGCGGGGGCTCCGGGGTGGCGCCGCTGATGTCGATGATCCGCGCCCGCGAGATCGAGGCGCCACAGACACCGTTCTCGCTGGTCTACTCGGTACGCGCGCCTGATCGGGTGTACTACCGCGACGAGCTGCTCCTGCTCTCCGAGCACCGGCGGCTGGACCTGCCCGTCGTGCACACCCGGGTCGCCCCCGAGGGGTCCCGCCCGCCCCCCGGCCGGGTGGACGCCGAGGAGCTTGCCGCACTGACGATGCCGCCCTCGCTGACGCCGACGGTGTACATCTGCGGACCGAACCGGTTCGTCGAGGCCTGCAGTGAATGGATGGTCGAGGCCGGCCACGACCGAAACCGGATTCGGCTGGAACGTTTCGGCGACTGAAGTAGCGTTGGGCACATGACCTCCGCGTACGACTTCACCGCCACCGGAATCGACGGCACCCCGGTCTCCCTGTCGGACTTCAAGGGCGATCCACTGCTCATCGTGAACACCGCGTCGAAGTGCGGCTTCACCCCGCAGTACGCGGGTCTCGAGGCGCTGCATCGCAAATACTCCGACCGCGGACTGCGCGTCCTCGGTTTTCCGTGCGACCAGTTTCTGCACCAGGAACCCGGCGACGAGGACGAGATCAAGAAGTTCTGCACACTCACCTACGACGTCACCTTCCCGCTGTTCGCGAAGGTCGAGGTCAACGGCCCCGACGCCCACCCGCTCTTCGAGTGGCTGCGGACCCAGAAGCCGGGTGTCCTCGGCGGCCGGATCAAGTGGAACTTCACCAAGTTCCTGGTGAACCGCGACGGCGAGGTGGTCGAACGGTTCGCTCCCGCAACCACTCCCGAGAAACTCACCGGGGCCGTCGAGAAGGTGTTGTAGGCCTGGCAGCGGCGTTCCCGGGAGCACCCATGAGCCGGACGTCGTCGTTCCTCCGAGTGCTGATCGCCTACCTGCTGGCGTTCGGTGTCGCCGCGGCCTGGCTCGCCGCCGGACCCGACACCGGACGCCTCTGGCTGGACACGCTGGTGGCCGACCTCCTCGCGACCCTGGTGATCTTCGCCTTCAGTCGCGTGTACGCGAATTCGAGCATGTACGACGCCTACTGGAGTGTCGTACCGCCCAGTCTGCTCGTGTGGTGGTGGGTGGCCGGCGATGCCGGCGTCGGTGCCGTGCACTGTTGGGTGATCGCGGCGGTGGTCGGGGTGTGGGCGATCCGGTTGACCGCAAACTGGGCGATCGGCTGGCCGGGCCTGGACCACGAGGACTGGCGCTACGGAATGCTCAAACAACGTGCGGGCCGGGCCGGATTCGTCGTCGATCTGTTCGCGATCCATGTCATCCCGACGATCCAGGTGTTCCTCGGCATGGTGCCGGTCTACGTCGCGGTCACCGACCCCGGACCGTCGATCGTCTGGCTGACGGCGGTGGCCGCGGTCGTCGGGTTCGCGGCGATCGTCCTGGAGTACCTCGCCGACGCGCAATTGCATCGATTCGTCGCCGACCACCGGCCCGGCGCCGTGCTCGACACCGGCGTCTGGTCGTGGTCGCGCCACCCGAACTACTTCGGCGAGTGGGGTTTCTGGGTGGCGTTGGCGCTGTTCGGCATCGCGGCCGCACCGGGTGAGCGGTGGTGGCTGCTCGTCGGCGTGGTGGTCATGCTCGCGATGTTCCTCGGCGCGAGCATCCCGATGATGGAGCAGCGCAGCCTGTCCCGACGCCCGGGATATGCGGAGGCGACGCGGCGGGTGTCGCGTTTCGTCCCGTGGCCGCCACGTCGCGGGCTCCCGAGCGGGTCACCGGGCCGCGCCCGATGAACAGACCCCGCGTCGTGGTCGCCGGGCTCGGAGACACCGGTGTGCTCACCGCGATGCATCTCGTCCGTAGCGCCGAGGTGGTCGGCATCTCGTCGAAGCCGGGCCTGGTCAGCGGACAGGAACTCGGACTGCGCCTGACTCGCCCGGACCGGTGGGCCCGCGACCATCGGATCCCGTTCCGGCGGTTCCGGAAACTCGACGGCGTCCGCACAATTCACGCGGTACTGCGTACGGTCGACCTCGGTGCCCGCACGGTCACCGTCGCCGACGCCGGTGGCGTCGAGGCCGTGGAACCCTTCGATGTGCTCGTGATCAGCACCGGGGTTCGAAACGGTTTCTGGCGGCGCCCGGATCTGCAGACGCAGCCCGACGTCGACGCGGAACTCCGCGCGGCACATCGCCGGCTGGCCGGCGCCGCCTCGATCGCCGTCATCGGTGGGGGCGCGGCCGCGGTCGGTGCCGCCGCGAACCTCGCCGCGACATGGCCCGACACCCGAGTCGACCTCTATCACCCCGGTGACCGTGCGCTTGTCCGCCATCATCCGCGGACCTGGCGCAGGATCTCGGAGCGACTGGAACGGCTCGGGGTCGGCATCCACGGTGGTCGTCGCGCGGTCGTGCCGACCGGATTCGATTGCGACGAGATCACCTCCGGGACCGTCCGCTGGTCGACCGGTCAGGACCCTGTCGACGCCGACGCCGTGCTCTGGGCGATCGGCCGTGTCACCCCGAACTCCGACTGGCTGCCGGCCGACATCGTCGACGACGCGGGGTTCGTGCGGGTCACCCCGGAAATGCGCGTTCCCGGCCACGACGGGGTGTACGCCATCGGTGACATCGCCGCCACCGATCCTCTGCGTTCCTCTGCCCGTAACCGCGCGGACCGCCTGTTGGCCCACAACATCCGCGTCGATCTCGCGGACCGGCCCGACCGTGCTCGCCGCTATCGGGCGCCGCGCCGGCGCTGGGGTTCGGTTCTCGGTGTGCAGGACGACGGGCTCGAGGTGTTCGCCCCCAACGGATTCGCCTTCCGCTTTCCGAGGTGGTCGGTGGATTCGGTGCTCCGGCCGTGGATCGTCGATCGCGGCATCTACGGAGGTGTCAGGGACGATGTCGAGGGCGAGACGACACCCCCGTGACGGCGACTTGGGTGAAGAGTGGCACATCGCGCCTACACTCGGGCACATGAGCAACGAGCAGTTCTCGGCACCTCGGTCGGAGCCGACCGGATACACGCCCGCGGGTTCGGTTCCGGCCTCCACGGGGTTGCCGGAGTCGACCTTCCCGGAGACCTCGCCGACCGGAGGTCCGGCCACCGGCACCGCCCCCGGACCGACGGTCGCCGAACGGGCGAACTCCGTCGTCAAGAAGGTCGTCATAGGCCTGATCATCGCCGCGTTGCTGGTGGTCACCTACTTCATCCTCGAGGCGTTCCTGCCCCGCTGGTGGGCGGGACAGATCGGTCGCCGGGTCAACGGTTCGATGGCCAGCGGAGTATGGACCGGCCTGGTGATCGGGTTCGTCTGCACGTTCCTGCCGTTGCTGTTCTTCACCTTGTCGTTCCTGAACCGCAGTCGCCTGAAGAACATCCCGACCATCGCGTTCGCGGCGCTCGGCGTGGTCGCAGCCATCCCGAACCTGCTGACGATGGCCGTCGTCGCCGGTGGCGGCAACGGCGCACACGCCGGTGAACGCATCTTCGACGTAGACGCGCCGGGATTCCGCGCGGCCTCGCTGTGGGGCGTGATCTTCGGTGCCCTCGTCTTCGCGCTCGTCGCCTACTTCATCTGGCGGTACCGTCGCCAGGGACGGCAGTTGGCCAAGGCGAAGCTCGCGAAGTAGTCGCACACCGGAACCACCGCCTCACCCCATCGACCGACGTCGCACGCGACACCGACCAGTATCGGCGAGCACATCGTATGAGACGTCGTTTCGGAGAACTCTGCGCCGGCCGGCCCGCCGATCAGCGCAGGCCGGCATCCTTGCTGCCGTACTTCTCCCGCAGCTTGGGCTTGACGACCTTGCCGCCGGCGTTGCGCGGCAACTCGTCGATGATGACCAGGTCCTTCGGGTGCTTGAACCGTGCCAGGTTCTCGTTCAGGTACGGCTCGAGTTCTTCGAGTGTCAGGTCCTCGACACCTTCTTCGAGAACGACGACCGCAACCGGTACCTCTCCCCACTTCTCGTGCGCGCGACCGATGATCGCGGCCTCCCGGATCTTCGGGTGGCCGAAGAGCACGTTCTCGACCTCGGCGCAGTAGATGTTCTCGCCGCCGGAGATGATCATGTCCTTCGCGCGGTCGACGACGTACAGGAAGCCCTCCTCGTCCTGGCGGACCAGGTCGCCGGAGTGGAACCAGCCGCCGCGGAACGCTTCCGCGGTCTCCTCGGGCTTGTTCCAGTAGCCCTTCATCAGGTTGGGTCCGCGGTAGACGATCTCCCCCACCTCTCCGGGCCTCACGTCGTTCATCAGCGGGTCGACGATGCGGGCGGTGACGGCCGGCACCACCTTGCCGACCGATCCCTGCTTGCGCAGTGCATCCTTCCCCTCGAGGATGCAGGTCACCGGCGACATCTCGGTCTGTCCGAATGCGGTCATGTTCGCGGCCTCGGGGAACGCCTCGGCCATGGCGTTGAGCACGGTGTCCGACGCGGGCGCGGCACCCCAACTGATGTTGCGGAGACGGAGCTTGCGCGGACGCGCCTTCTGGGCGGCACACACCGCCTGCCACTGTGCCGGCACCATGAACACCGATGTGGTGCCCTCCCTTTCGAGGGTGTCCAGCATCTCGTCGGGATCGAACGCGCCGAGCGGATGGATGACCGCCCGGATCCCGCGATAGAACACCGGCGCGAAGGCCGCGAGTCCCGCGATGTGGAAGATGGGCGGCACCACCGATGCCACGTCGTCGGAGTCCGCGGATGCCGTGGTGGCCATCGTCGTGACCGCCTGCGCGTGGAAGTTCAGATGGGTGAGCATTGCGCCCTTGGGCTTTCCGGTGGTGCCCGAGGTGTACATGATCGCCGCGACGGTGTCCTCGGGGACGTCCACGAGCGGCAGGTCCGCGTCACCCGGCGCCAGCAGACTCTCGTACTCGAGATGATTCGGGTTGTCGCTGCCGTCGACGACGATCAGGTTCTCGATGGTGCCGGTCGAGGAGGCCACGGCGTCGGCGAGCGGGGCCAGCATCGTCTCGGTGACGATCACCTTTGCGCCGCTGTCCGACACCAGGTATGCGACCTCGGCCGGGCTCATCCGGATGTTCACCGGGACCGGGATCGCGCCGATGAGCGTGGCACCCAACACCGCCTCGATGTATTCGGTTCGGTTGAGCAGCGCCATCAGGATCCGGTCACCGAACCGAACCCCGAGCCGATGCAGTGCCGCACCGAAGGCGCGGGAACGGTCGTCGAGTTGCTTCCAGGTGGTGTGCTGGTCCCGGTAGGTGATCGCGACCTTGTCCGGTGTCATGAATGCGTGCCGGTGAACCTGGTTGTTCCAGTGGTTGCGGCGCGAGCGGTACGGCTCGGCGGTCAGATCGGTGGCGGCTTCGGTGCTGGCGGTCATCAGCGGCTCCCGTGTCAGACGTGCGTGATCGACAAGATGTTGTCTGAATCACACCCTACGCAGGGCGGCGTGAACGCCACGCAGATTTCAGGACAATTCGGAAACCCGATGTCTCAGATGGCTGCGCCTGTGGTTCAGCGGTTGCGTCCGGCGAGACGGTCGGCGCGTACCGCCGCATCCGGCCACATCGGCGGACACGCTGCGCCCAGCGTCGTCGCGAGTTCGAAATGCCACCACTCGTTCACGAACGTGCGGCACAGCCCCCACCGATGACCATTGCGTTCGAGCCACGCGGCACCCGCCTGCGGTCCGACGTCGACCGCCTTGCCACGTACATGCGGGGACTCCTCGGCCGGCAGCACCCAGCGTCGTGCGGCCTCGGGGCTGCCGTAGGCGGCGATCGCGTCGCGCCACAACCGGCGCTGTTCGGCGTCGGATCGCTTCCCCGACGTGATCCACAGCGTAACCCCCTGTGCGTGCGCCTCGTTCGCGGCGACCGTATACGCACCGGCCAGGGCCGGCTCGAGGCCCTCGGTGCCCGGCGCGAACACGGCCGGCGCCGCCGACGTGGTCGTGCCGGCCGGCGCGGTACCCGATACGACGGCAGCGATTGCGACGCCGGCGAGTGCCGCCGACGCCCGGCCGGGGAGGAAGGGTCTCATCCGTCCAGTAAACCGCACCGACCTCGAGGAGACGATGGAGTCGTCGTTGGCGAAAGGCGTCGGGTTCGACGAGGTGTCGGATCAGGGTTGGGGTCCTCACCGGGTTCCGGTTGCCGGGCGTCGGCGCGGTCGGTCTGTACCCGGCGCGGCATCCGGGGGTGACCGCCCCCCTGACGCGATTCAGGCCGCCGACGGCTTCTCCGCGGCGATCTGGATGAGGTTGCCCTGCGTGTCGTCGAAGACGGCGACCACCGCGGTGCCGACATCGGTCGGTTCCTGGGTGAACTCGACACCGCGCTCACGCAGACGTTGGTACTCGGCGTACACGTCGTCGACGGCGAACTGTGCCAGCGGGATTCCATCCGCCACCAACGCATCGCGGTACGGCTTGACGGCCGGATGGCCCGCGGGTTCGAGCAGGAGCTCCGGTCCGTCGGGAGACTCCGGGGACACGACGGTCAGCCACCACGAGTTCTCCCCCAACGGGATGTCGTGGCGTTTCCCGAAACCGAGGACCTCCGTGTAGAACTCGAGCGCCTCGCGCTGGTCGTCGACGAAGATCGAGGTCAACGCGATTCTCATGAATTGTCCTTTCGTGGGGCCGGCCACCGTTCGGCGATGAGTTGCAGCGGTGTCGGGTCGAAGTAGTGGAACTTGGAACGTCCGCGCTTCTCGGTGTGGATCAACTCGGCCTCCTCCAGCACGGCGAGATGCTGGGAGATCGCCTGGCGGGTCAGGTCGAGTCCGTGGCGCATGGTCAGTCGGCCGCAGATCTCGAACAGCGTCTGACCGTCGCGGCCGGCGAGTTCGTCGAGGATCGCACGCCGCGTCCGATCGTCGAGTGCGTGGAACACGTCGGCCACCGCCCGACAATAGGCAAGTCGCCACTTGCATGTCAACGCCGGCCGCGCCCCGCAGCAACATCACCGCGGAAGCGCCCCGGTCGGCCCCGTCGGCCCCGACCGGCTCCGCGTCCGATCGGCTCAGCTCTGGGGAGTCGCCCCCATCCGTTCGTACGCCTCGTAGACCTCTTTGATCTTCCCGTCGCGGAAGCCGTTCAAGAGAGCCTTGACCGTCCGACGACGCGCCGCGGCGATCGGCTTCGGGTACTTCCTGGTGTTCATCAGCCGCTGAGCCCACTCGGGGTGCAGGTCCTGGATCGCCCAGTCGACGAGGGACATCACGGGGCGCTGCCAGGCCGGGTACCGCCAGGGAGCGGTCGGGTTCAGCAACTCGACGGTCGGCATGGTCACGCCGAGGTACGGAAGTGAGTCCGCGAGGTACTGGTCGACGCCTTCCTTGGTCGTCGGCACGTTCGCGCCGCCGAGTTCGCGCCCCATCTTGGTGTAGTCGCGGAAGAACTCGGCCATCCGGTCCGGGCCGAGCGGGTTCGGGTGATACCGCTCGTGTGCCGCGGCGATGGCCCATGCCTGGGTGCAGTAGTTCCAGGTCAGCAGGTCTGGATCGCCGGCACGATAGGCACGCCCGTCCGGGCGAACGCCTTCGACGCGGTCGTGCATCGCCCGTACCGTGCGGGTGACGCGCTCGGCGACCGGCGTCGATGCCATGGCCACACCGAAGAAGAACGAGAGCGTGTGACCTGACCGGGACTGCATCGCCTTCTCGTCGAAACGCCCGGTGGGCACGCCGTTCACGCGTTCGATGGCCCGGGTGTGTTCGTAGGCCATCCATGCCATGTCGGGGTGCAGCGTCTCCATCATCGCGGCGGCGCCCATGGCGATCTGGATCGTCGGCAGGTGCTCGTGGATGTACCAGACCGCGGAGCGGGGACCGAACCATCCCGGGTCCCCCTTCGGCTCCGAGAACTGGACGTTCCGGAAGAACTCGTCGCGGATGCCCTGGAACGACTTGTCCACGGCCCAGTCGAAGAAGGTTCGCTTGCGCGGCGCACCGAGCGGCGCCGGCTCCGTCGTGGGTGTCTGCGCCACCGGCCGCACTGTGTCCTGGATCACCATGCGACCGAGAATAACGCGACACATCAGTCGCATTCCATTCGCGTTTCGCCTGTCGTCCGGTGCAGCGAAGTGCTGGTTATCACCTTGTGGCACAACCTATTTGGGCCCACGACGAACTGTCTCCAGGGTGAGATCGCGACAAGTGCTCGCATTTGGTTCGCCAAGCGGGCACCGGCCCGGTAGGCGATCAGGCCAGCGCCTGCTTGATCGCCTTGTCGACCTCGAGGTCCTCGACCATCGAATTGGCCGCCTCGAAGGCGAGTTCGACGCGGTCCGGCGGCTGCAGTCCGGGCCACACCTTGCAGATGGCGATGGAGTCCCAGGCGTCGAATGCGAAGAACCGCAGTCCTTCCCACGCCTCATCGAAGGTCGGCGGGTTCTCGACTCCCTCGTCGGCCAGGGTGTCGAGATAGGCGCGGAGGAGTTTCTCCTCGTTGCCGCGCCGGATCGCGGCCGGCGTCGAGTGGGTCATCATGTAGCTGACCTCGCGCAGGCCCGGACCACGATGGATGACCTGCCAGTCGAGCAGCCCTGCGGTGCCGTCGGGCTTGAGATAGGTGTTGCCGATGTGGGAGTCGCCGTGCAGCAACGTCTGGGGGCCCTGCTCCCATCTGGCATGGAGCGCCTTGTCGTTCTGGTTCGCGAACTCGGCCATGCGGCGCACCGCGGGCGGGATGTCGTAACTGTCGTCGTTCAGGATCGTCTTGCGCACCTTGCGGAACTGCCACAGCAACAGTGGGAATCCCGGACGGCCCGATTCGGGTGCGATCCACGGAAGTTCCGACGCGAGGCGCGGGCTGTTCCAGAACTGCGCATGCACCCGTGCCAGGGTCCGCATGATGGCCTCGACGCCGGGGAGCGTGATCTCCTCGATGCTGAACGGGAACGACGCGCCGGCCGCCTCGAGGTCCTCGAGGAGAAGGAGGTGGCGCGCCCCGTGGCCGGCGTGGGCGAAGTACGCCTTGGGTGCGATCGTGTCGTCGAGCCGGGGCTGGATCTGGTCGTAGAACCGGACCTCGTTGACCGCCATGTCGAGGGCGGCGACCATCGTCCGGTTCTTGGCGTTGAGCGGTGTCGACTTGACGAAGACGCTGGTCGGCAGTCCGGCGTCCCGGCCGACGCGGTTCCAATCGACGGCGATGCGATTGCGGTCGGTGGTCCCGGAATCGCCGCCGATCCGCGTGACGCCCTCGGCGACGGCGCCGGGGACCCGGGCGCCGAACACCTTGGTCACGAATGCCGCATCGACCTCGGCGAAACTCGTGGGTTTGGGCGCGGGTGCCCAGGGAGAGATCGCCAGTGAGGTCTCGGCCAGGGCCTTGAGGGTCTGTTGCATCGTCGTCTCCCGCCGTGTGCCGGCGCCGTCGTCGGGCGCCCCGGTTCACATAGGTTACTTCGTCACCTATGTCGGCGGGTGCTGTTTGGACGAGGCGTCAGGGCAGCTCGACCTTGGACGCGAGCCACCGGCCGTCGACCTTCTCCATGGTCATCACGATGCGGCTGCGGTCCAGCCGGGGATCGGGCGTCGCGGTGTTCGTGACGGTCTGGTCGACGAACAGCATGACCTGGACCTTGTCCTCCGCCTGGGACTTGATGCCCGCGTCGATGACGACGCCCTTGCCCGTCGCCTGGTTGTCGACGAGGAGCTGTCGGAGCTGCTGACTCGAGCTGGCGTACATGTCCTTGAACTCGCCGGTGGCCCCGTCGAGAACCCGCTGGAAGTCCCGGTCGAGGTTGCGGGTGTCGATGCTGGTGAGGGTGACCGCGTAGTCCTTCGCCGTCCGCAGCGCCTCCTGGCCCGCATTCTCGATGTCGACCCGGTTCTTGAGCTGGACCCCGAAGACGATCGCGAGGGTCGCCGCGGCGATCGCGAACACCGCCAGGAGGCCGACACCGACGCGACGCCAACCGAATCCGGTGGGCTTGCGGCCGACCGGACGATTCGCCGCGTCGTCGGTGCCGTCGGCGTCGGAGGTCTTCGGCGACTTCTTCGCGATCGACTTCTTCTTCACCGCGGTCTTCTTCACCGTGGTCCCACCCGACGACGACTCGGCCGGTGCGGCGTCGGTGGCCGCGTCCTCGTCGACAGAGTCGACGGTGTCCTCGGTGTCGACAGAGTCGACGGTGTCCTCGGTGTCGACAGAGTCGACGGTGTCCTCGGTGTCGATGGCGTCGGGATCGATCGTCTCCACTTCGGTTGTGTGCGGGGCGTTCTCGGTCGAGTCGGTCTCGACGGAGGTGTCGATCTCGGTCTGGGTGTCGGTCTTCATGGTGGGTCCTTTCTCGAGGCGGAGGCTCTGCGGGCATCGGGTCGCCGGGTGTCACTGCGGCGGCGGTGGCAGCGGAACCTTCGGTCCTCCGTAGGGCGTGGGAATCGACAGTGGCCCACGCGGGGTCGGATCTGCGGTCGCAGTCGGGTCGACGCCCTCGGGCGGCCCGGAGAGGTACTCCTCCCCCGGCGGGTGCGGGGCGTTGCGCGCGCCGCGGACGAGGATCGCCGGGTCGGGGTCGTTGCAGTACGTGTACAGGTACGGCTCCGGATAGTCCGGGATGGCCGGCGGTTTGCGCGGCAGGTCGTAGTCGCAGACGTAGCGCTCGTAAACGTCGACGATGCCCCAGGTGCCGCCGTCGCGGAAGGTCGAGCCGATGGCCTCGAGGACCGAGCCGCGGTGCTCGGGCCAGATCGCCTCGAGCGCGGGCACACGCAGGTAGGAGAGCTTGGAGATCGTCACGAGGTTGCCCAGCAACTGGACCATCGTGGGCGAGTTGTCGGCGAACAGGTTGTCGACGGCGCCCAGCGTCCCCGGCCCCTGGTCGACGAGTTTCCGGTAGCCGCCCTCCATCTTCTCGACCCCGGTGAACACGTTGCGCAGGTCCGCCGACATCCGTCGGATCGCCGGGGCGGTCTCCCCGAGGGTCGCGAGCATGACCTTGCTCGACTTCAGCAGCGACGTCGTGTTCGGCAACGCGGTGTGCAGGGTCGACAGCATGAAGATCCCGCCGTCGACGATGCTGTCGAGCTTCTCCACACCCTGCGGCGACACACCGAGCTCGTTCACGATGATCTCGAGGTCCTTCGGGTCGATCTGGTCGAGCGTGCCCTCGAGCGAGGCGAGCACATCGGCGATCGACGGGGGCGTGGTGGTCCGGTCGGCGTCGACGACCGCATCGTTCGCCAGATACGGACCCTGGTCGTCGTCCGGCCGGAAGTCGAGATACTGCTCGCCCGCCGGCGACAGGCCCGACACCCGGACGGCGGTGTCGGCAGGGATGCGCGTCTGTGAGTCGACCCGCACCACGGCCACCACGCCGTCCTCGCTCAGGTCGACCGCGGAGACCCGGCCGATGGAGACGCCGCGCATGGTCACGTCCTGCCCGGGTAGTAGTCCGCCGGAGTTCGGCAGGTTGACGCGGATGGTCATCTGGCTCGCACCGGGGTCGATGCGCAGCGCCCCGAAGAGGATGTAGGCGGTTCCGAGCACGAGCGTCAGGGCCAATGCGACGCCGGACAGGACGAGTCGGTGCGTCCTGCCCCACCGGACGGTTCCGACGATGCCGGCGGCCACGGGCTCGGCTGCTCTCCGCACCACGTTCATCAGCGACCTCCCGTCGACTGCTGGTAGAGCTTGTCCAGCAGGTAGCTGATGCTCCCGATGACGTTGACCACGTCGGTGACGTCCGGGACCCGCATCCCCGGGTCGGCCTTGTGGTTCGGGTCGGCGACCACGCCGATCGCGATGCCCTGGATGTCGATGTTGGCGTGGGCCGACGTCGAGCTCGACGCCTTGATCAGGGGGCCGAGGATCGAGTTCACCGCGTCGAGGTCGGCGTCGGGATTCAGCGACGCCTGGTTGAACCAGTACGAGAGCTTGTTCATGTCGGCGACGGTGCTGCGGTGGTCGGTGCCCTTCACCGATGGGAACCGGCCGATCAGTTCGCTGATCCGCTCGACATTGGCGACCATGTCGAGGACCTGCCCGGTGTTTGCCGACAGCGCGCCCATCGCGGGCGCCGCGGCGTTGATCGCGTCGGACAGATCCCGGTGTCGCGCACCGAGAGTCGAAGAAAGGCTGCCGGTGTTGCGCATTGCTCGGGTGATCTCACCGGACCTGTGCGACAGCGTGGCGATGAGGTCGGTGGACTCGTCGACGAGGTCGGCGACCGATCGGCCGTCAGGGCCCACCGCCTCGCCGAGTCCGTTGACCACCTTGACCATGTTGCGCACCGCACCGCCGTTGACCAGCAGTGCACTGGTGGCGAGGACCTCTTCGACGGTGGCGGCCGAGGAGGTGTCGTTCACCGTCAACTCGTCGCCGTTGCGGAGGAAACCCTTCTTGGTGTCCCGACCCTCGGGTGGTGGTTCTAGGGCCACGAAGACGTCGCCGAGCGGTGTGGCCGAACGCAATTCGGCACGCGTGCCGACCGGCAGCGACGTCGACTCCCGGATCCGGAGGTCGACGACGGCGGTGAAGTCGTCGGCCTTCATAGACGCCACGGACCCCACGTCCGCACCGAGCACCCTGACCTTCGCACCCTGTGGGAGGTTCAGCGCATTGGTGAACTTCGCGGTGAGTGTGTAGGTGGCGTCGGATGCACCGGGCGCCGGCAACGGGAGCTGTTCGAGTCCGACTCCGCACCCGCTCACGCCGAGGATCGCGGCGACCCCGACGGCGACGGCCGCGACGGGTGTCCTCACCCTACGTGCCCGGCCGATCATTTCGCGTTCCTCACGAGCGCGGCGAGGATCGACGTGGCACCGAAGTCCGGGCCGAAGTCCTGGAGTGTGCCGGTGGAGCAACCGCGTAGACCGAGGAGGTTGCACACCTCCTTGACGGCCTGACCGTCGAGCAGGAGCTTGTCGACCAGGCCGTGCACGCGGAGCGCACCGGCCTCCTGGTCGATGGCGTTGTAGACGTTGTCCATGAGCATCGGCGCCATGTCGAAGAACTCGGACAGGTTGCGCCGGTAGTCGACCATTGCAGTGGTCACGGTGTTGGTGCCGGCCAGTGTGTTCTTGATCGTGTCCCGGTTGGCGATCAGCAGCGCCTGGGTCTCCTTCAGCAACTCGTTGAGTTGCTTGCCGGTGGTGCCGGTCCCGAGATCCTCGGAGGCCAGGAAGGACGACAACTGCGCGAAACCGGAACCGAGATCGCGGATGACCGCGTCGTTCTTCGCCGCGGCGTCGCTGAGTCTGGCGAGGTTCTCGGCGATGGCGGTGATGTTCTCCCGGGACCGTGCGCCGCCGTCCTCGCCGAGTCGCAGTGCGCGCTCGAGGTCGCCGAGCGCGTCACGCATCGCCTGCCCGTTGCCCTCGGTCATCGAGACGCTGACGGCCATGAGGTTCGCGATCGGCCCCTCACCCTCCCCGTTGCCGCCGAGCTCGGCCGACAGTCGCTCCACCATGCCGAGGATCCGGTCGAACTCGACCGGGGTCCGGGTCCGCTCGAGGCCGATCAGATCACCGTCTTTCATCACCGGACCCTCCTTGTAGACAGGCGTCAGTTCGACGTGGCGGTCGGTGAGGATCGATGTGGAGACCGTGACGACCTCGGCGTCCGCCGGGATCTTGATGTCCTTGTCGATCTCCAGGGTGACCTTCGCATAGCCGCCCTTGGCCTCGATCGCCTTGACGGTGCCGACCTTCATCCCGAGGACGTCGACCGCGTTGCCGACGTAGAGACCGTTGGCGTTGTCGAACTCGGCGGTGACGGTGATCTTCTCGGCGAGGGGGTTCGACGAGATCGAGCATCCGGTCGCCACGAGGGCGGCGGCCGCCAGCAGGATGAGGACCGGGTGCGTGACGCACCTCGAGATGATCCACCCCGACATCACTTGCACTCCTTGAAATACTCGGCGAGCGACATCATGCGGGCCTGCCCGCTGACCGCACACATCCATGCGTCCACGAGGGCTCCTGCAGGAGCGCCGAACTCGAGGTTGTTGCCGTAGCCGGTGGCGTTGGCGAAGTTGCGGATCGGCACCGGGAGGATCTGCAGCGTGTTGCGGAGGACGTCCTCGCGCTTCGCGACCGCGACCAGCAGGGTCTCCATGTTCTGCAGCAGCTGGGTCACCTGCGGCCCCTGCACCCCGACGATCTGGTGGAGGTTCCCGATGAGTCGCGTGGTGGACCGGATCAGCTTCCGCAGCGCCTCGATCCGCGTCACGAGCTGGTTCACGAGCTGTTCACCGCGGATGACCATCTGCCCCAGCGCGACCTGCTGGTCGCGGATTGCGGTGGTCAGCTCGTTGGTGCTGTCGAGCAGTTGCCCGATCTGCGTGCGCCGGTCGGCGATGATCGACGACAGGTTCTCGATGTTCTTCAAGGCCTGTGGGATCACATACGGCGCACCGTCGAGTTGGTCGGAGAGCACGTTCATCGAGTCCGCGATGCGTCGGGCGTCGACCTGTTCGAAGGTGGTGGTGGCGTTCGCCAGTGCCTGCTGCAGGTCGTAGGGCACCGACGTGTGCGCGAGATCGATCACCCTGTCCGGGATCTCGCCCTCGCCGGCCGGTTGGATCTCGACGTAGCGCGAGCCGAGCAGAGTGGTCAGCTTGATGGCGGCCCTGGTCTCGGAGCCGAGTGCGACGTCGCCGTCGATCTTCATCGAAATGACCACGTGGTCGCCGGCGAGCTCCACCCCGGTGACCGTGCCGATCGGCACGCCCGCGGCGCTCACCTGATCACCGCTGGAGATCTGCGCCGCCTGCGCGAACTGGGCGCGGTAGGTCTTGTCGCCGAAACCGAGTTTTCCGACGCCGACGATCGCGAGCACCACCAGGGACAGGATCAGGATGGCCGCGACGCCGAGCTTGAACCTGCTCTTGTCCTCGAGGCGGCCCCGGAACGGGTTGCGCAGGAAGGACTCCGGCCGCGGAAACCTCGGCAGCGACGGGCGTGTGAACGAACTCATCTTGTTCAGCATGGTCACCTGCAGATCGGGGACTGTTGGATCTTCCCGCCCGGGGTGGCCCCGGCGACGATGCCGGGGATCAGGTGCGACAACCCGGGGATGATCGTGACGTTGACATTGCAGATGTACGCGTTGGCCGCGGTGCTCTCCTGGGAGAACCTGGCGAGGCCCTTCATCGCCAGCGGCACGTTGTAGAACAGGTACGCGAACTTCTCGGCGTTGCTCACCATGTGGCCGGTGAATCCGGGCTCCCGCGCGATCAGCGCCGACAGGCTCGGTTCGATGTTGTTGAACAACACCGCGGTTCGTCCGATCGTCGAGCTGATCTGATCGATCTGTTCGACGAGCTCACCCTGCCGGTTGTTCAATGCGGTGAACACATCGCGCATGTGGCCGATCAGCACCTCGACGCTGCTCGACTGGCCGGCGAGGGACGCCGTCACCTCGTCGAGTCCGACGATGAGGTCGCCGAGTACGTCGTCGGGACCGGCGAACGACTCGGCGAGGGTGGACGTCTGGGCGATCAGCGAGGTCAGCGAACCCTTGTCGCCCTGCAGGGCGGTGATGATCGTCTGGGAGATGTTCTGCACCTGATCGGGATCGAGCACCGAGAAGAGCGGCTCGAAACCGTTGAGCAGGCCCGCGATGTCGAACGACGGCTCGGTCTGTCCGACCGGGATCTCGCCTCCTTCCTCCAACGGCTTCGCGTTCGGATCCGGCGGACCGGCCAGCAGCCCGAGATACCGCTGGCCGATGATGTTCTGGTAGGTCACCGATGCCCGGGTGTTGGTGTAAAGGGTCTGGTCGGCCTGCACCTTGAAGGTCACGCGGGCGACGTCCTTGACCAGCTCGATCTTGTCGACCCTTCCGACCCGCACACCGGCGACCCGGACGTCGTCGCCGGTCCGCAGGCCGCTCACATCGGTGAACACCGCACGGTAGGAGCGGGTTTCGCCGTTCACGTTGCGCTGGAGAGTGACGAACACGAACCAGCTCAGGACCAGCGAGACGACGAGGAACACCGACAGCGTGATCAGCGATTTCTTGAACGTGCTCATCGCGGTGCCCCCTCCCCTGGCGCGTCCTGGCCGGATGCGTTCGGCTTGCGTGCAGGCCGCTTCTGTGCGCCGGTGCCCGGGCGCAGCTCGACGTTCATGCCGCGCAGCAGCGGCGCGAGGATCATCAGCGCAGCCGGCGTGGCGTCCTTGCCCAGGATCTTGCGCAGCTGCTCGAGTTCGGCCTTGCTGCCGACCGGCCCGACGTTGCCGCCGATCAGGCCCGGGGGCAGCTTGTGGCCGGGCGGCAGTTCGTACCCGGCGGGCAGCTTGTAGTTCTTGGGGTCGAGCTTCTTCGGGAAGCCATAGGGCCGTGCGGCGACCGGTGCCGTCTTGCAGCTGGCGCCCTCGAGTTCGCCGTACCGCGGGCAGTCGGCGCGCACGTAGGTGCGGTTGGGTGACAGGGACAGGATCATCTTCGACGTCGCGAGTCCGGTCTCCGGGTCGTAGACGTGTTCGTTGAACCGGTGTGCGACGTCGGCCAGCCGGGTGGTGATCGGCACGAACGACGGTGCGTTGTCGGCGAGCACGCCGATCACCGGGGTGAGGTTGGTCGAGATGGTGATCATCCGGTCGGTGTTGTTGTCCAGCGCCGTCACGGCGGTCTCGATGGTCTTCGCGCCGGCGGCCAGGAAGTTGGTCAGCGCCATCTCCTTCTCGGCGACGGTGCGCAGCGGGACAACCGAGCTGTGCACGGCCTCGAGCAGATCCGGCGCGGATCGGTCCAGGCCGCGCACGGCCTCGTTGAACGCCCGGATGGTCGACGGACCGTCGCCGGGTTCCATGAGGGTGTTCGTCTCGGTGACGATCTGCTCGAGCTGGCGTCCGGCACGGACGAGGTCGTCGCCGCGTCGGTCGGTGGCCTCGGCGAGTGCGGTGAAGACACCGATGGTGTCGTCCGACCGCTCCCGGCTCATCGCCCGGACGATGTCGCGCAGCTTGGTCAGCGCGGTCTGGAACTGGATCGTCGCCTCGCTGTCGTCCTGCGGGATCTCGGCGCCGTCGCTGATCGCCGGTGCCGGACCGTTGTCGATCAGCTGGATCGACGACACGGCGAAGACGTTGCCCGGCACCACCCGCGCGGTGACCGTCGACGGAATACCCTTGGCGTAACCCGGTTTCAGGTTGATGTCGACGACATTGGTGCCCCCTTCGATGGCCGGGTGCACCTCCTCGACCGAACCGACCAGCACGCCGCGGTGCTTGACGTCCGACCGCGTCGGCAGGCCGTCGCCGACCTCCTGCAGCATCGCCTTCACCTCGACGTACTCGTCGAGGTCGCCGTTTGACTTGGCGATGAGCACGCCCACGACGACCGCTGCCACGATGATCGTGGCCAGCCCGCGCAGGAACAGGTGCTCATCGCCCAGCCGGCGTTCGCTCTCGTACGGAAACCGCATGTCAGCCTCCGAACCTCGCGCCCGCATTGACGCCCCAGAGCGCCATGGTGAGCAGCATGTTGACGATGATCATGACGGTGATCGCGGTCCGCATCGCCCGGCCGGCGGCCACCCCGACGCCCTGCGGGCCACCGGAGGCGTAGTAGCCGTAGTAACACTGGATTGTCGTTGTGATCGACACGAACACAACGGCTTTGAGGACAGAATAGGCGATGTCGGTGCCGCTGAGCACCAGTGTGAAGTAGTGCAGGTAGGTGCCGGACGATCCGGCTCCGGACAAGCTGACGACCAGCTGGCAGACGAGGTAGTTGACGCCGAGGCACACGATGTAGAGCGGGATGACCGCGACGATCGAGGCCAGCAGCCGGGTCGTCACCAGGTACGGGATCGGGCGGAGCGCGATCGCCTCCATGGCGTCGATCTCCTCGGAGATGCGCATGGCGCCCAGCTGGGCGGTGAATCGGCAGCCGGCCTGGGCGGCGAAGGCCAGGGCCGCCATGATCGGCGCGAGTTCGCGGGTGGACGCGAACGACGAGATGAAGCCGGTGGCCGGTCCCATGCCGAGCAGTTCGAGGGCGCTGTATCCCTCGATTCCCACCACGGCGCCCGCGGTCGCGCCGAGCACGATGATCACGCCCGCGGTGCCGCCGCCGACCACGATCGACCCGTTGCCCCACGTGACATCCGAGAGCACGCGGGCGAATTCGCGCTTGTAGTGCAGCAGCATCTGCGGGATCGAGAACAGCGCGCGCAGGAAGAACGTCATCATGTGGCCGATCTGGGTGATCGGCTCGCCCAGGCGGCGGAGTCGGACCACGACCGGCCCGACTCCCGGCGGGTAGTACCGAGCGACCGTCATCTAGAACCCCTGCCGTGGGAAGGCCAGCTCGTAGACCTGGGTGAAGACGACGTTGACGATCATCAGCAGCAGGATCGATGCCACCACCGAGGCGTTCACCGCATTCGCGACGCCGGCGGGACCTCCCTTGGCGGACAACCCCTTCTGGCATCCCACGATGGTGACGATGGCGCCGAACACGACCGCCTTGATCATGGTGAGGATGAAGTCGCCCACCGTGGCGAACGAGGCGAACGTCGTCACGAAGCTGCCGGGCGTCCCGTCCTGGACGAACGTGTTGTAGAGATATCCGGCGAAGAAGCCGACGAAGCAGGTGAGCCCGGTGAGGGCGAGCGAGACGACGATGCCGGCGGCCAGGCGCGGCGACACGAGACGACGGACCACCTGAACGCCCATCACCTCCATGGCGTCGATCTCCTCGCGGATCTGCCGGGAGCCGAGGTCGGCGCAGATCGCGGACCCGACCGCCGCGGCCATGAGGATCGCGGCGACGAGCGGGGCACCTTGGCGGATCACGGTCAGTCCGCTGGCGGCGCCGGCGAGCGACGTCGCGCCGACCTGCCCGGCGAGCAGGGCGAACTGGATGGACAGGGTCACGCCGATGGGTATCGCGACGAGCAGCGTCGGCAGCACGGCGGTGCGCGCCATGAACGCGGCCTGTTCGACGAACTCCCGATAGGGGAAGCGCCGGGTCGCCAGGTCGACGAACAACCACTGGATCGACCGGACCCCGAGGACGAACTGCTCACCGACCGTTTCGAGTGACGCCTTGGGATGGCGCCGGACGTAGCCGGTGCTCCAGTCCCCGATCTCGTCGATGGCCCCGTGTGGCCGGGAGGTTCCGATCTCGTCGGCGGACTCACCGTGCTCGGGCCCGCGCTGCGGATCGAACGCCATGGCCATTCGAACTCCCTACCCCGACTGTTGTCTGCATCACTCGCAAGCGGACGAGCAAAGATTACCTAGTTAGACAACTCTTGTATATGATTTGCCGAAATCGAGCGCCTGTCCCAGCTGCGGTGCGGCTACGCCTCCGGCGCGACGAGCGTGACCAGCAGACGGGTCAGCTCGGAGACGAACTCGTCGCGGGGTATGTCCGGCTGATCGAGAACGTACCGAATGCTCAGCTGCTGCACGGCCTGAAATGCCATCCAGACCAGAGTGGGAGGGCGGTCCGGATCGTCGCCGACCGGTCCGGTCAGCAGATACTGCGCGATCATCTCGCGCGAGCGATCCTCCACTCGCCGTATCTCGGTGGACCCGCCCAGGCGTGGCATCTGTTCGACGAGCACCCGCACCAGCTCGCGGTTCTGTTCGGCCGCGGTGAGAGCTGCGTTCACGATCGACGTGATCTGTTCGGCGGGCGGTGCGGCGGCCTCGATCTCGAGCGCGGCCAGCAGTTCGCCGGCGATCTTCTGGATCATCCGCTCGACCGTCACCGCGACGATGGCGTCCTTGTTCGGGAAGTACTGGTAGAGACTCCCGGGACTGATCTCGGCCTCCTGCGCGATCCGGTGCGTCGACACACCGTCGTAGCCGCGTTCGATGAGCAGGGTGGCGCATGCGTCGAGGATCCGGGCGACCATGCGCTGCGAACGTTCCTGCCGCGGAAGTTTCCGCGGCATCTGCCTCGCCACCACGTACAGCCCCTTCCCGACGCAAATCGGCTGGTGCTAGTCCAGATCCAGCCGGTCCAGGTTCTGCTGTCGTACGAACTCGCCCACCTTGCCGCCCATCCGGCTGACGACCTGAGCCGCGCGCACACGCAGCGCCTCGTCGGGTTCCGGCAGGATCACGGGCCCGAGGTCGCGGGACGGCAAGAGCACCTTCGCGGTCCCCTGCGTCGTCGCCTCGCCGCGCTGACTGGTCGCGGCGACCTCGATGGTGACCGGGTCCCGAGGGCCCGCACCCTTCTCGACGACCCGGCCCGTGCACAGATGGGTGTCGCCGTGATAATTGAAGCCGCGCATGGTCAGGTCCATGTCGAACAGCCAGCCGTCGTCGCCGATCCAGTTGGTGAGCAGGTGACTCACCCAGGCGGCGCGCATCTGGCCGTAGTCGTAGGCGGCGGGGATCCCGAGCTCCCGGGCGCGTGCGGAATCCCAGTGCAGTCGCTGGACCACCTCGGGCATGCCGTACTCGTCGGGAACGTAGAACGCGGGCATGCGCTTGCGGGCCTGGTGGGCGTACTTGAGTGGGCCGATCCCGTAACCACCCCAGCCCCAACCCATGTGCATGCTGATGATGTCGACGACGCCGAGCGGCCCCTTCATCACGGCGGGCACCCGGTCGCCGACCGCGACGTCCTCCCACCACCGCGGTTCGGCGCCCTGCCGGACCTCGTCCTCGTAGGCCTTCTCGACCTCCCCCATCTTCTCCGGCGTCCAGCGCTCGCGTTCGATGTTCTTGAGCTTTCCGGCCTTCTTGGAACCGCTGCGCTCGGCGTTGATGTACGACTCGTCGCGCGTGGCGACCGGCCGGCCCGACGCGTCGACGTAGAGGTATCGGTAGGTCTCCTTCACCGACCGGCCGCCGGAGAACGAGCTCTGCTTGACCTCGACGTCGAGGGTGAAGGTCTCCGAATAGACCGTCATCCCGGGATAGATCGGCTGGTACCACGTCCATTTCACGCCCGAGTAATACTTTCCGGTCCCGCGGAACAGGCCTCGGAACAGCTTCTTGTGGTACTCGTCGGTGAACGGCGGCGTCTGGTCGATACCGGTGGTGATCGGGAAGGTCGGCGGTGCGATCTGTCCGTGCCAGCGCGTGTTCCGACCGTACTCGGGATCGTGGAAGAGCGGATTGTCGTCGCCGCAGCCGAACGCGAAGTGGCTGATCGAATCCGATTGCGGGACCTTGTTCCACGGGATGTCGCGCTGGCGGACCGGAATCCCGATCTGGGCCTTGGCCCGCTCGATGTCCTCGTCGGTGATCCTGCCCGTCGTGTCGGGCCTCTCGGTGGTGGTCATCAGCGGACTCCTCGGCCCAGGGTCGCGTCGGCGTCGACGGTCAGGTCGAGGCCGGTGACGTAACGGGACTCGGGCGAGGCGAGATAGACGACCGCCTCACTGACGTCACCCGGTTCGATCCACGGCACGCCGGGCATCTGTTGCAGCGACGCGAACGCCGCCGTGACGTCATCGGGTCCCGGGTCGGCGAGGTCGGGCCGGAACTGGCGGTACATGGGCGCGCTCTGCAGCATCGGGGTGTTCACGTTCGTCGGGTGGATGATGTTGGCGCGGATGGACTTCGGTGCAAGTACCTTCGCGAGGGTGTGGATGTAGGTGGTCAGCATCTGCTTGGCCAGGACATACCCCGCACCGCCGGCACCCGACGGACCGCCCTGCGACCCCGCGGCCAGCAGGGCCGCGACCGAGCCGGTGGCGATGATCGACGCACCCTCCCGAAGGTATGGAATGCAGGCGTGGATGGTGTTGGTGGCGCCCACGAGATCGACGTCGAACGCGTCGGCGAACGCCTCGACCGGGCCGTCGCCGAGCGGACAGATGCCGGCATTGGCGACGACGACGTCGAGCCGGCCGTACTCGGCGACCGCGGCGGCGACGGCCGTGTCCAGGCCGGCGCGATCGCGCACGTCGACCTCGGTCGCGATCGCGCGACGGCCGGTCTTCTCCACCTCGAGGGCGGCCTCCTTGAGATCGCGAGACGTGGCGAGCGGGTAGCCGTTGGTGTCGATGTCGTGGCAGAGATCGAACAGGATGATGTCGGCGCCCTCCTCGGCGAGGCGGATCGCATGGCCGCGTCCCTGTCCGCGCGCGGCGCCGGTGACGAGGGCGACCTTTCCGGCGACACGGCCGGCCGGTGTGGATGCAGTGCATGAGTCGGTCATCGTCTAGTCCTTTCCCATCGACGACTGTAGGTCCCGGGTGGACGTGTTCGCGGCGAGTTCGCCATTGCGCCGGGCGTTTTCGAACAGTTCGAGCAGGCGTCGCCGGTCGACCTTGAGCGAGGGACTGCGTGGCAGCTCGTCGAGGACGTGCACGGCGACCGGGACCTCGTAGGGGGTGAGATGGGTTCGGCAGTGGTCGCGCAGCTCGTCTCCGGTGGGCGGCGGTGCGTCCCGGCGGAGTTCGACGCCCGCCACCGGCACCTGCCCGAGCCGGGGGTCGTCCACGCCGGCCACCGCGGCGTCGGCGACGCTCTCATGGGTCCTCAGCGCCCGGGCGACCACATCGGGCGAGACCTTGAAGCCCCCACGGATGATGACGTCGTCGGCGCGGCCGTCGATGTAGAGGAAGCCGTCGGGATCGAGGTGGGCGAGGTCGCTGGTGGTCAGCCACTCCCCCTCACGCCCGGACTGGACCGAGCGGACGCGAAGTCGGCCGGTGCGGCCGACCGGCAGCTCGTTCCCGACCTCGTCGACGACGCCGAGCTCGACACCGGGGAACGCCCGGCCGACACTTCCCCGCTTCTGCGACCACGACTCCCGGAAGTCCGTGATCGTCCAGCCGGCGACCGCGCCGGAGAACTCGGTCGCGCCGTACACGATGAGGATCGCGATGCCGTACTTCTCGTAGAACCGGTCGACCAGCGCGGGATCGACCGGGCTGGTGCCGACGTTGAGCGCCCGTAGGCTCGACAGGTCGGCCGGAGGCACGTCGGCGTCGAGGACGGTCCCGATCGCGGCGCCCGGCAGGCCCGCCACGATCGGGCGGTGGTCACGGATCGCGGCCGTCCAGCCGTCCACCGTGAACCGCTCGAGAATCGCCAGCGGCCGGGCCTGCACCAGTCCCTGCAGCAGTGCGAACATGCCCCCGATGTGCACGATGGACAACGTGATCAGCGTCGGCTGTCCGGTGAACGGCGGGACCAGCGAAGCGCGTACACCCGCATGGGCCACCGCCGAGTGCAGCGATGCGTTGATCTGCTTGTAGGTCAGCGGAATTCGCTTGGGAGTGCCGGTGGTTCCGGAGGTTCGCATCTCGATCGCGACGCCGCGGCGCTCGGCTGCTGCGGGCGCGGTGCCCGTCAGGCGGGTGACCACCGGGGCGTCGAACGCGAGGACGTGGCCGAATGCCTTGGCGTCGCTCGCCGCGGCGGCGAACGCGGGTTCGTCCCAGTGGCGCGGTAGGGCGAGGACCGCATCCGGGGCGCTCTGACGCAGATCGGCGGTGAGGCGAGCGGTCGGCTGCAATGGGCTGAGCGTGACCAGTGTGCGTTCGGTGCGGAGCACCGCGATGACCGCGGCGACGGACTCGAGCCAGTTGCCGGACACGACCCCGATGCGGGCTCCGGTGCCGAGTCCGTCGGCGTCGAGCGCCTTCTCGATGTCCTCGACGAGTCGACGCATCTGCCCCCAGGTGAACCATCGGCCGTCGGCGTGCACCATGCGGGCGTCGTCCGGGGCCTCCCACAACCGGTCGAGCGAGTGCGGGATCCCGGCCGTCGCGTTCTTCGAAGTCATCGAGTGAGTCCTATTCGGGTGAGAACCTGTGAAGCACCGCGTAGCGTGGCCGCCTAGGTAGATTACATAGTTTACTAGGTGAGCGTAGAAAGTGTGAGACGGAATGGTCCGATGATGACCGCGGAACAGCGCGACCTCGCCGAGTCCGAACGCGCCTGGCTGGTGCGCAACAACCCCATCGAGTATCTGCGCACGAACGCGCCGGAGGGTCTGGAGTCCATCGATCCGCGTGTGCTCGTCCACGTCGCGGAGTCCGGCTTGGCCTCGATCCTCACCGCGGACGCCGGTGGTTGCCAGGCCGATGTCGCGGTGCTGACCGTCCGACACGGCCGTGCCGCCTCGTCGTTGCCGGTGGCCGACCTCGCACTCGGCGCATGGCTGCTCGAGGCGGCGGGACTCGACGAGCTCGTCGCCTCTCACACAAGGGGCGAACGGTACGTGACGGTCCTGACCGCCCCCCTATCGCGTGACCTTCGGCGGCGGCCGGATCGCCGGTGACACCGCCGCTTTCGTCGCGCTTCCCGGCTCCGTCGCGGGTGCGGTGGTCATCCTCGGCGACGACGACCGCCTCGTGGTTACCCCCGAGGGTGCCGGTGTCGAGGTCGAGGCGATCCGCACGCTCGACCTGACCCGGCCGTGGGCCCGCGCCCGTGTCGACATCGACGACTCGGCCGCCCGGGCTCCGCTGCCGGGGGGAACGGCGTCGCGCTACCGCGATGCCGTCGCCGTGCACCGGGCCTCGACTCGGTGGCGGCCGCCACGGAACTGCTCGATCGCACCGTCGAATACGCCGCTCAGCGTGAGCAGTTCGGCAGTGTGATCGGCTCGTTCCAGGCGGTCAAGCATCACTGCGCGACGATGGCCGTGAAGGTGTCCGCGGCGCAGGCGACGCTCGACGCCGCGGTTCGCGCGCTGTCGTCGACGAACGAGGCGGACCGTCGTCGGCCCGTCGACGCCGCCGTGGCGTATGCCGCGGATGCGGCGAACTCGGTTGCGGGGCTGGCGCAGCAGGTCCACGGTGGCATCGGGTTCACCTGGGAACACGACCTGCACCTGTTCCTGCGGCGGATCAAGGTGAACGGCAACATCGACGGCACCGTGCGCGCCCGGCGCCGCGCGCTCGTCGTGTGAGGACCGCTCGGCTACGGGGCGTTCTCAGCTACGGGGCATTCCGAGTCCGCGCTCGGCGATCATCGACCGCATGATCTCCGACGTCCCGCCGGCGATGGTGAACGCGCGAGCATAGAGCCACTCGTCCTGCCAGCGGTGCATCTCCGGCATGATCTCCAGACCGGCGGCGCCGCACAGGTCGAGCGCGAACTCGGCCATCGCCAGGTTCAGTTCGGAGAACATGAGTTTGCCCATCGCGGCGTCGTGGATCCGTTCCGCGCCGGACAGCCAGCGTTCGATGGTCGCGGTGGTGAGGGCGGCGAGCGCGGTCGCCTCGGCGGTGAACGCCCCGAGGCGCTCCCGTACAGCGCCGTCGGAGATGGCCGGTGCGCCGTCGATCTCGACCGTGCGTGCGAGTTCGGTGATTGCGGCGAGATTCATTTCGAGCCTCACCACGATCGCGCCGACGTTCGTGCGTTCGCGGCTCAGGGTCTCCGACGCTATGCGCCAGCCCTGCCCCTCCTCGCCGATGATCGCGTCCTCGGGAACGAACACGTCGTCGAAGAAGACCTCGTTGAAGTCCGTCGTGCCGGTGATCTCCCGCAGCGGGCGGACCGAGACGCCCGGCGCGGACATGTCGAGGATGAACGCCGTGATGCCGTGGTGTTTGGGCGCATCGGGATTCGTGCGGGCCAGCAGATAGCCGTGGTCGGCCCAGTGCCCGTCGGTCGTCCAGACCTTCTGGCCGCTGATCCGGTAGCCGCCGTCGACCCTCGTGGCGCGGGTGCGCAGTGAGGCGAGGTCGCTGCCGGCGCCCGGTTCGCTGAACAGCTGACACCACAGTTCGCGGCCCGAGCGGATGGCGGGCAGATGCCGGCGACGCTGGTCGTCGGTTCCGTGTCCGATCAGGGCATGCGCGACGAGGGTGCCGGCACTCGGGGCCCCGGGGACGCCCGCCCGTGCGAGTTCCTCCCCCACGATGATGTCTCGGCGCGGCGAATAGTCCTCGCTGCCGCCGTATTCGACGGGCCAGTCGGCACCGGCGAGGCCCGCGCCGTAGAGCTCGGCGGTCCACGCCTTGAGTTCGGCGAGCTCCTGCTCGTTCTCGGCGCTGCGCACCCCTGCCCGCCGCGGGATCCTCGGTGCGTGCGCGGCGATGAACTCGCGGACGCGCCGACGGAAGTCCTCGTCGGACGAGGCGTCGGTGACGGCCTCCAGCTCAGCGGACATCGAAACCGTCATGACGAACCTCGCCTCGTGAGACCTGTTGTGTGGAGATCGGATTGCCGATGTCGGTGTAGGAGAGGCCGGTCGCGAGGGCGTGCGAGCGCGTCGCGTCCAGCGATTCCCAGATCGCACGCACCGAACCCTGGACCGCGACCGGCGGTTTCGCCGCGATCCGCTCCGCGAGCTGGGCGGCGCGACCCCAGAGCCGGTCGCGCGGCAGGACTTCGGTGACGAATCCGATCTCGTGTGCGCGACGCGCCGACATGCGTTCGTCGAGCCCGAGCAGCGTCATCCGCAACACCTCGCCGATCGGGATGCGGCGCACCAGACCGATGGGTTCGAGGGCGGCGACGAGGCCGTAGGAGACGTGCGGGTCGAAGAACTGTGCGTCATCGGCCGCGATGATGATGTCGGCCTCGTTGAGCCAGTACAACGCGCCGCCGGCGACCATACCGTGCACCGCGCAGATGAGCGGTTTCCAGCAGCGGTTGAGCTTCGGGGACAGGTAGACCCCGGGATCGACGCGGCTGAACGGATTCTGGTGGAGTTCGAACCCCTCCTTGACGTCGACTCCCGTGGAGAACGCCCGATCGCCGTTGGCGCGCAACACCATCACGTGGACGTCATCGGTGGTGGCCGCGAAGTCCCACAGTCGCTTGAACTCGTCGAGCATGGCCCCGTTGAACGAGTTGAGCGCCTCGGGGCGGTTCAGGGTGATCGTCAGGACGTGGTCGGACAGCGCCACCTCCACCGTCTCGAAACCTTCGACGCCCATACCTCTCCTCGCTGTCTCACGGATCGACACCATTTGGCACTTTACCTGTATTACTAAGTTATCCTGCATGTAACTGACCGACGGGTTGGTTCGATCGAACAGCCCGGCCCAGCGACGTGCGGAGGATGCGATGGAGTGGGGTCTTCCCTGGCCGGGCGCCGAACTCGCCCGAACCGCCGAGTCGGCCGGAGCGGTCGCCTTCTGCACGGGTGAGTTCGCCGACGTCGACGCGTACGTCACCTCCGCCGAGATGGCGCTGGGCACATCGTCGGCGGCCGTGGGGCCGGGGATCGCGTATGCCTTCGCCCGCTCCCCGTTCGTCCACGCGTCGGCATTGCGACACCTCCATCGTCTCGCCCCGGACCGGGTGTTCCTCGGCCTGGGTGCGGGTAGTTTCCGCATGAATCGTGACTGGTTCGGAGTGGATTCGTCGCATGCCGCGCCGCGCATGTCCGAGCTCATCCGTGCGATCCGCGCATTCCTCGCGGCGGACAACGGCGAACGTATCGCTTTCGGGGGCCGCTTCTACTCGATCGACGCCGACGTCCGCGCCCCGGTCTTCGGGCGGCTCGATGTCCCGATTCTCATCGGTGCGTTCAACGAACACATGGTTCGCGTCGTCGGCCGCGACGCCGACGGAATCCTCGGCCATGGCATCTTCACCGACCGCTGGTGGTCGGAGTCCGTGGCTCCCGGCCTCGCGATCGGGGCCGCCGACGCCGGCCGGTCCGTCGCGGACCTCAAGCGCTGGGGATGGATCATCACCGCCGTCGACGACGACGATCCCGAGGGCGCGATCGCGGCCGCACGGCGGCAGATCGCCTTCTATCTCACGGTCAAGACCTACGACCCGCTGGTCGAACTGCACGGATGGCAGGATGAGGTCGCCGCGATCCGCCGGACCTTCCGCGAGTCTCCGGCCACCATCGGTGATCACGTGTCCGACGAGATGCTGTGGTCAATCGCGATCTGCGGCGACACCGCACAGGCGCGCGAGATGCTCGCCACCCGAAGCGAATTGCCCGAGGTCGGTTTCCTCTCGTGTCCGAGCTTCCTCGTCGGACGCAGGGCCCGGGCACGCTTCACCGAGACGGCGATCGGCTTCGCCGCCGACCGGCTCGCGGCGATTCGGTAAACTGCACTTGTATCACTCGGTTTGACAACTGTGTGTATCAGATGCCCGGCGAAACCTGAGGACGGTTACGATGACCAAACCCGTCAACCTGGCTCCCATGATGGTGCCCACGACGACCTCGGGAGCGATCCGGTCCCCCAAGACCGCCGAACTGGTGGCACGCACCTTGCGCCGGATGATCGTCGACGGCCAGCTCAAAGAGGGCGACTTCCTGCCGCACGAGGCCGAGCTCATGGCGCATTTCCAGGTCAGCCGACCGACATTGCGCGAGGCGGTGCGCGTCCTGGAGTCCGAGCGTCTCGTGGAGGTGCGGCGCGGGTCCCGGACCGGGGCGCGCATCCGAATCCCGGGTCCCGAGATCGTCGCCCGGCCCGCCGGGTTGCTGCTGGAACTGTCGGGCACCTCGCTCAAGGAGGTCATGCAGGCCCGCGAGGTGATCGAGCCGGCCGCCGCCGAGATGCTCGCCGAGACCGGCAACACCGAGGCCTTCGACGAGCTGCAGAAGATCATCGACGTGGACCTGAAGGACGCCTACGAGAACGACACCCTGGCGCAGGCCACGGTCTCCTTCCACCGGCGCATGATCGAGTTGTCGGGCAATTCGGCGATGGCCATGATCGCCGGGATGCTCCACGAGATCGCGGAGCGGCACATCGCCAGCACGATCCACGAGGGGCCGATGCCGCGGTCGCAGTTCACCAAGCTGATCCGCTCGTATCAGAAGCTCGTAGACCTCGTCCGCGCCGGCGACGGCCCCGGGGCGGCGGCACACTGGCAGCGGCACATGAAGAACTCCAACCAGGCGTTGCTCGCCGGACACGAGAACACCCGCGTCCGTGACGTGATGGACTAGGCGACGTGATGGACTAGGCGACGCCCAGTTCGGCCAGTCGCTCGCGTAGTTCCGCCGGCTCGGTGAACTCGATCGTCGTCATCCCGAGATCGGCTGCGGGCGCCAGGTTCTCGGCGAAATCGTCGATGTAGACGACCTCGGACCCGGCACAGTCGAGGCGCCGCAACAGCTCCCGATAGATCTCCGGATCCGGTTTGCGCACACCCACATCCGCCGAGTTGAGGATGAATGCGAAGTGCTCGAGCGGCAGGGTCGTCGCGAGGTGGTCGCGGTTCTCGACGACGTTGTTGGTGAGCACGGCGAGGGTGTACCGGCCGCTGAGCTCCTCGATCAGTTCGATCATTGCGGGCCGCAGCGTGCGGGTGTCGGCCATGGCCGCGGCCAGCCGCCGGATGTCGACCTCGACACCGTGGTCCTCGCGGATCCTGATGCAGGTTCCCCTGAGGAAGTCCTTGACGGACGACTCTCCCCGCTCGACCTTCGCGAACTCCTCGTCGCCGCGCACGTACCGGTCGAGAGCGTTCTCTTCGAGATCCGATTCTGCGGCGTACCGGTGCAATCCGGACAGCGGCGACTCGGTGAGGACTCCCGACCAGTCGAAGACGACCGCGCGCACCCTCATCCCGGGTTCGACACGAGCGCGGCTTGATCCGCGGACCCGACCTCGAGAACCGTGATGGTGCCCGCGGTTCCGTCGACCTCGACCAGCGCGCCGTCGGGGATGCGGGACGCGGCGACCTGGGTGTCGACCACGCAGGGCACGTCGAACTCACGCGCGACCACCGCGGCGTGCGACATGACGCCGCCGATGTCGGTGACGACCGCGGCGACGTGACCGAACAGCGCGGTGTAGCCGATGTCGGTGACATGGGCGATCATCACCTCACCCGGTTCGACGTGATCGATGGTGTGCGGTTCGACGATGCGGGCACGGCCCACGACCTTGCCGCCGCAGATCCCGATGCCGTCGAGCTTCTCCCCTGCCTCCAGGGGCTTGAGCACCTCGGCGGCCTTCCACTTCTCGGCGAAGATCGGCGGCATGTGCAGGCCTGCGAGCTTCGCGCGCTCGGCCTTGCGGCGCGTAATGGTCTCCCTGACCCCGGCGGGCGGGTCGATGAGCACGCCGAGGGTCAGGTGGAACAGATCGTCGGGCGCGTCGATGCGTCCCTGCTCGACGAGACGCCGGCCCTGCTCGCGGACCAGGCGTCGCATGATCCAGGTCAGGCGGACGCACCGGTCGCGGTTCCGTTCGCGCTGCCGCAGCAGCTTGGCGGCGACCTTCTGGGGCATGGACAGATCCCGCGCGGTCCCGTTGTGCGTCGAGGTGGTGTCGACGGTGGCTGCCGCACGCCCGACGGTGACCAGGAAGCTGTGCACGTCATCGGAGAACGACTTGGCGTCGAACTCCGATTCGGCGGGTCCACGGTGTCCGAAGCGGTCGAGTGCGTTGCGGACCTCGGCCCAGAACGCCGGGGCGTGCTCGGCGACCCGGTCGGGCAGGCCGGGCGAGCGGTCCGACAGCAACTCGAGTAGGGCGGGATCGGCTGCGGCGGCCCGGGCGAGCTCGCGCACGCCGCGCAGCGTGGCGCCACTCTCGAGATCGTCGCCGAGATCGAGGTTCTCGTCGGATCCCTTCGACGCGACGGTGAGCGCGGCGCCACCGAGGAGGTTGACCACGCCCTGTACCGTCCACGCGTAGGCGAGGAGGTCGCCGGCCAGCAGGAGCACCTGCTTGAGCCTGGCGTCGGACATGGTGTCGAGTTCGGCGAGGAACGATTCGAGACGGTCGGTCTGCGCGCGCACCTCGTCGACGTCCTTGCCGACCGACCGCACGAGCGACAGGACCCGCCTGCCGACCGCGGCCGCGGTCTTCGCCTTGCCCACCGCGGATCGGGCCGGCGGCGTATAGGTGCCCTCGATCGCCTTCCGTCCACCGGGGAGTTCGTCGGCATGGGTGCCGGTGAACTGCGCCGCGAGCTCGTCCGGGTTGGTGCCCGGCATGGCGAGCGACACATGGTAGGTCGCCGACGCGTTGATGTACATGCGGTGGGCGTGGACGGCCTGCAGCCGTGCGGACGCCTCGGTCTTCAATACGCCTGGAAGGCCGAGCAATTCGGCGACCGCCGAGGTGGTGCCGCGCAGTGCCCGGCCCTGCACGTCGAGGGTGAGCGCGGTCGACGGACCGGGCAGCGCCTCGGCGAGATTGGTCTGCGAATACACCGGGAACCGGCGGTCGATCGGGGTGTCGAACTCGCCGCGCAGGTCCGGTGGACCCGAGTGCCCCAGCGGCGCGCCGTCCGGCGGGGGCGCGTCGGCCGGGATGATCTGATGCAGGTACGGGACGCGACCGCTCGCCGCGACGACCCGGCCCTTCCTGGTGGTGCGGCCGACGACGGCGAGGCGGGTGTCCCGCACGGTCTCCGGACCGTTCCACACGGCGGTGAAGCCCCATTTCCGGTGCAGTTCGGTGAGGTCGCCCATCGGCATCCGCAGCGCCGCCGCGACCTCGCCCGCGGTGATGTGCAGCATCCCGCCGGCGACCTTGGCGGCGTTCACCATCGCGTCGTGCGGCAGGGCAAGCAACCTGCGGTCGAGGATCTCGGCGATGCGCTTCTGGCTGACCGGTTCGTCGGCCCCGAGGTTCACCACGCCCTCGTGTTCCGACTCGAGCGCGAGCTGCAGGAAGGCCGCGACGTCGTCGTGATGGATGACCTGCCAGGGGTATTCGGGTCCGCTCGCGCCGATGTGCGCGGGTCCGGCCAGGTTCTCCTGCAGGCGGTTGTCGGTACCGCGGCCCAGGATGATCGCGGCGCGCACCAGGACCGACGACAGCGACGACTGCTCGAAGAGCCTCTCGCACTCGGCCTTGTGCACCGCGTACGGCTGATCCGGGTGGGGTGTGGCACCGCTTGCCTCGGTGCGTGGCGGTTCGTCCGGGCGCGAGCGAGGCCCGTACACGGTCACCGACGACAGGAAGATCGCACGGCGGGTGCCGGCCTTCTCGGCGGCGGCGATGAGCTTGCGGGTGCCGCCGACGTTGGTGCGTTCCATGAGCTCGAGTCCTTCGCGCGCGTCGAGCATGAACGCGCAGTGGATGACCGCGTCGACGCCCTCGAGCGCCTCGGCCAGGACGGCGTCGCCGTTGATGTCCCCGCGGACGTGGGTCACCTCGGGCGGAGGCTCCTGCGGCGCGCTGCGGCTCAGCCCGACGACGTCGTAACCGGCCCCGACCAGTCTGGCGGCCGTGGTCCGGCCGACCAGACCGCTGACTCCGGTGATCAATACGCGCACTACGCGCCCCTCTCGTCACAGCGGCGAACCCACAAGGTTTACCAAGTGTACTTCGTAAGGTGTTGTCGCGATCATGTTTTCGGCGAGAGCAGATGCCGCGCCGCGCGATCACGCAGCGCGTCCGAACCGCCCGCGACGACCGCATCCGCCCGGGCCCGGCGTAAGAGGAGGTGGGCAGGGTGCTCCCAGGTGAACCCGATGCCGCCGAGCACCTGGATGCCGCCCTCGGTCGCGGTGATCGCGGCGTCGAGCGCCGAGGCCACCGCGAGGTCGACGGCGGCGTCGAGATCCTCGCCCCGGAGACCGTCACCCGTCGAGGCCGCCACACCGAGGATCTGGTTGCGGGCCCCCTCGAGGGCCACGGCCGCATCGGCGATGCGGTGCGAGACGGCCTGGAACGAGCCGATCGGCCTGGCGAACTGCTCGCGCTGAGCGGCCCACTCGACGGCGAGTTGCACGGCACGGGCGGCGACCCCGACCGCGTCGGCGCCGAGTGCGAGCAGTGCCGTCGACCGGGCGGCCGCCGCGATGTCGGTCGCGGCCCGCCCCTCGGCGAGGACGGTCCCGGGGGTGCCGTCGAAGGCGACGGTCCCGACGGTGGCGCTGCGGTCGAACGCCTGCCGGGCGGTCACGGTGACCGATTCCCTCGCCGCGTCCGCGAGGACCAGCACCGGTGTGCCGTCGTGGTCGGCGAGCACGAGGAACGACGCCGCGGCCGGAGCCCCCTGGACGAGGTCCTGTCGTCCGTGCAGCGTGTTCCGGTGCCAGCTCGGCAGGGCGGGGCCGCCGTTGCGCCAGGCCGGATCCCATGGTGGTCTCGTGGACACCACGATGTGCCCGGAGCCCGTGTCCTGCAACACATCCGACGCATCCGCGGCGTGCAGTAACGATACGGCGATCACGGCCGGGATCAACGGGACGGGCGCGATGACCTTCGCGCATTCCTCGATGGCGGCACACAACAGGCGGACATCGGCGCCGGCGCCACCACGTTCGGCGGGAATGTGCAGGGCGGGCAGGCCGAACCCGACGAGATCCGACCACAGCCGGTGGTCGACGGCGTCGGCCGGGCGAGCACGGTCCAGCAGCTGCGCGACATCGACCGCGGACTTCAACGCGCCCGAGAGCGCCTCACGCAGCTCGCGTTCGTCGGAATCGGGGACCGCCATCGGTTCGCCGGCGGTCACGACCGAGGTCTCCTCACCCGACTCCCCGCGGGACGACGGCAGCCCGAGCACCTTCTCGGCGATCGTGTTCCGCTGGATCTCGGCGGTGCCGGCACCGATCGTGGTGGCCCGGCTCATCAGGTAGCCGTAGGTCCAGCGACCGCCGTCGAAGGCGTCGTCGGCACGTGAATCCAGCACTGCGGCTTCGCCGGCCACGCGCAGCGCCAGGGCATGCAGGCGCTGTTCGAACTCGGATTTGACCAGGCGGTTCACGGACGCGACCGCCCCCGGGTCCTGGCCGCGCAACACGGCGGCGAGAGCACGGGCGCCGTTCTGGGCGACCGCCTGCACCCCGATCTCGAGGGCGGCGACCTCCTGACGGATCAGCGGATCGTCATCGAGTCCCTGACGGGTGATGAGGGCGAAGACGCGGTCCACGGTGTTGCGGTAGCGGAACTCGTCGGCGAGAAACGCGGTGGCGCGTTCGTGGCCGAGAGAGGTCCGCATGATCGACCAGCCCTGCCCCTCGGCGCCGACCCGGTTGGACACCGGGACGCGCACCTCGTCGAGGAAGACCTCGGCGAAGTGTGCCGCGCCGCTGATGTCGCGCAGCGGGCGCACCGTGATCCCCGCACCGGTCATCGGGATGAGGAGGTAGCTGATCCCCGCCGTGGAGCGTTTGCTGCCCGGTTCGAGCGGTGTGGTGCGGACGAGGGCGAACATCCAGTCCGCGCGGTCGGCCTGGCTGGTCCAGATCTTCTGGCCGGTGACCACGTACTCGTCGCCCTCGCGAACCGCGCGGGTGGTCAGCGAGGCGAGATCGCTGCCGGCGCCGGGCTCGGAGAACCCCTGGCACCACAGCTCGTCCGCTCGCAACAACGGCTTGAGGAAGCGGTCCTGCTGTTCGGGCGTGCCGTGCGCGATGAGGGTCGGCGCCAGGATCATCGACAGCGGACACGGATGCGGCGGCACCTTGGCGGCCGAGGTGATGCGGTAGTAGTCCAACAGGTCCTCGAGCGGCAGGTCGAGCCCGCCGACCTCCTTGGGCCACGCCGGGGCGGCGAGCCCGTGGTCGTCGAGTTCGGCCTGCCAGTCCCGGGCGCGCTGATAGCGATCCTTGGACGGGTCCGGGGTGCGGGACCTGTAGTCGGCGATGAGCGCGGTGAGCCGGGTGCGCCAGTCGTCGCTCATCGATCGTCCTCGAGGCGCAGTGCGCGTTCGGGGCACGCGGCGATTCCCGCACGAGCCGCGGCGAGGCGATCGTCGGGCACCTCGACGTCGTCGACCAGGCTGAAACCCTCGTCGTCGATCGGAAAGAGCTCGGGGTCGGTGGCGTGGCACCGGGCGTGGCCGACACACAGGTCTCGGTCGAGTCGGAGTCTCACGGCGTTGCTCCCTCCGGGCGCGGGGGTCGGGCTCGAAATGGCGCGGACGGATTCGCGACCAGTTGCGAGAAGGGTAACTAAGTTAGCGATCCCGATGGTAGCTTTGGGGCAGCCAGCACGAGTGCCACGAGACAGCGAGGCAATCACCGATGTCCGAGATCGCGCCGACCGGCAGCACCTTCGAGACCACCTTCGACCACCGCACCGACGAGTCCGTCCGCGAGGACCAGTTCGCCCGGTGGGATGAGCTCCGCGATTCCTGCCCTGTGCAGGTCAACCGCACCGCGGCCGCGCGGCCGGTCTGGTACGTGCTCGGGTACGACGAGGTTCTCTCGGCCTTCCAGGACTGGGAGACGTTTTCGAGCGATTCGGTGGAGGCATTCGAACCCGACGAGGCGTACGAGAAGAAGAAGCGCTGGATCCCCGTCGAGATCGACCCGCCCATGCACACGGAGTACCGGGCGCTGATCTCGCCGCACTTCGGCCCCAAGGCGGTCGCCGACCGCGCCGACGACATCCGTGCACTCGCCTGCGACCTCATCGATGCGCTCGCCCCGAAGGGGCGGATCGAATTCGTCGCCGAGTTCGCCAAGGACCTGCCCACCCGGGTGTTCCTGGACATCATGGGCCTGCCCGTCGACGACGCGCCGATGCTGCTGGCCTGGATCGACTCCCTCATGCACACCAAGCCGGAGGACGACCCCGACCACACGATTCGACTCGGCGTACGCAGGAAGGTCATGGGCTATCTCGCCGGGATGCTCGCCGACCGCCGGGCGAATCCGCGGGACGACCTGATGTCGGTCATCGTGACCGCACCGCTGAAGAGCGGGCGCACGATGACCGACGAGGAAGCGCTGTCGATGACCTTTCAGCTCTGGATGGCCGGTCTCGACACCGTCGCCAACGCCCTCGGGTACACGTTCCGGTACCTGGCCGAACACCCGGGGCAACGCGCGCTGGTGGTCGACGGCACGGTCGCGCCGCGCGAGGTCACCGAGGAGATGCTGCGCGCACGGTCGGTCGTGAACACCAGCCGGGTCGTCAAGGCGGACACCGAACTCGGCGGCTGTCCGATCAGGGCCGGTGACCGCGTGATCCTCTCGACCGCGGCCGCGAACCGGGATCGCGGCGAGTTCGAGGACGCCGACGAGGTCGTGTTCGGCCGAACCCCCAATCGGCACATCGCGTTCGGGGCCGGGCGGCACCGGTGCCTCGGTTCGCATCTCGCACGACTGGAGTTGGAGATCGTCGTCGACGAATGGCACAAGCGCATCCCCGATTACCGCATCCCCGGCGACACCGTCATCACCGATCACGTCGGGTCGGTGTCTGGTCTGGCGTCCCTGCCGCTGGAGTGGGATGTCGCGGACTGACCCTCACCCCGCATGGAAGCCGATGAACTTCGTCTCCAGGAATGCCTCCAGGCCCTCTTCCCCGTACTCCCTTCCGAGTCCGCTTCGCTTGAAACCCCCGAACGGCGCCGCCGGGTGCATTCCGCCGGCGCCGCCGTTGATGGCGAGATAGCCGGAGCGGATTCGCCGGCACATCTCGAATGCCCTTGCGGTGTCGGCGCTGTAGACGTGCCCGCCGAGTCCGTACGGGCTGTCGTTGGCGATCCGCACCGCTTCGTCGTCATCGTCGAAGGGCATTACCACGGCCACCGGTCCGAAGATCTCCTCCCGCGCGGTCGTCGCCGAGTTGGCGAGTCCGGTGATGACGGTCGGGTCGTAGAAGTAGCCGCGGTCGAGGCCTGCGGTGCGGGTGCCGCCGGTCTCGACGACGCCGCCGGCCCGACGGGCCAGATCCACGTAGTGCTCGACCCGTCGCACCTGGTGCTCGCGGATGAGCGGCCCCATCCCGACGCCGTCGTCCCGCGGCGGCCCGACCTTCACCCGTTCGGCGGCCACGACCAGCATGTCCACATACTGCCGGTACACGTCCCGGTGGACAAGGTGCCGGGTCGACAGTGCACAGCCCTGGCCGGCCTGGGTGATGATCTGCCGGAGTCCATACCCGACGGCGTCGGCGAGATCCGCATCGGAACGGACGATGAGCGCGGACTTGCCGCCGAGTTCGAGCAGGACCCGGCTGATGTTCGGGGCGGCCTGGGCGCACACCAGTCCCCCGACCCGCTCGGATCCGGTGAAGGTGATGACATCGACGCGGGGATCGGCGGTGAGTGCCCGGCTGACCTCGACGTCACCGGAGACGATGTTGAGCACACCGGGCGGGAGGTCGGCCTCTTGTGCGGCGCCGACCAGCACGAACGCCTCGAGCGGCGTCATCGGCGAGGGCTTGAGCACCACGGTGTTACCGGTGGCCAGCGCCCCACCGAGCTTGGCCATGTTGAGGAAGAACGGGAAGTTGTATGCGCTGATCGCGCCGACGACGCCGCACGGCTCCTTGACGACCACGCCTGAGCCGAGGGCGTGTCCGGGCAGTGGGGGTAGCGACCGGGTGCGGTCGACGTCGGACTGTTCGACCGCCCAGGCGAAATGGTCGAGCGCGACCCCGACGTGCAGACGTTCGGCCAACACCGGGATGGCGCCGGTCTCGTCGGTGACCAGGCCGGCGATCTCGGCGCGCCGCTTGTCGAGTGCGTCGGCGAACCGGATGAGGAGGCGTTTGCGGTCCGACGGCGCCATCCGTCCCCAGGGGCCGTCGTCGAAGGCGGTACGGGCGGCACCGATCGCGGCGTCGACATCGCGGGCCGTGCCGTCCCGTCCGCACGCGATGACCTCCCCGCTCGCCGGGTCGAGGACCTCGTTGACGGGGCCGTCGGTGTCGACCCAACAGCCGTCGACGAAGGGACTGAAGGTCATCGAAACTCCTGCCTCACACTGTGATCGACTTCGTGACACCGGCCACACCTGTATGACATAGTTATACAGGTACTCAAGGAGGCGAGGACGATACTTACCGCGACAGTGGACCGCCGTGACAGTGGATCGGCGCACGTGATCCGACTCGACGGCTCGGTGCAGCTCGATCGCGCGGTCGTGGGTAACAAAGGGTACGGCCTCGACGCGATGCGTCGGCACGGTTTGCCGGTTCCGCCGGCGTTTGCCCTCACCACCGCCGCCTGCCGTGCCTGGCAACAGGACCGGGACACCGTCATGGCGGGCATCTGGCCGCACGTCGGCGAGGCGCTGAAGTGGCTCGAGGCCGAGACCGGGCGGACCTTCGCCCGGGGACCGCATCCGCTGCTGGTCAGCGTCCGCAGCGGTGCAGCCCAGTCCATGCCCGGCATGATGGACACGATCCTCGACCTCGGCATCGACGACGACGTCCACGCCGCCCTCGCCGCCGAGTGCGGTGCTGCCTTCGCCGCGGACACCCACCGTCGCTTCCGGGAGATGTACGCCGAGATCGTGCTCGACGGGTCCGGGGACGTCCCCTCGGATCCGTGGGATCAGCTCCGCGGCGCGATCGAAGCCGTCTTCGAATCGTGGAACACCGCCCGAGCCAGGGCATACCGGCGCCATCACGACCTCGACGACGCCGCCGGCACCGCAGTCGTCGTGCAGGCCATGGTGTTCGGCAACCTCAACGATCGGTCCGGTAGCGGGGTCCTGTTCAGTCGCAACCCCATGACCGGCGCGCCCGAACCGTTCGGCGAGTGGCTCGCCCGGAGCCAGGGGGAGGACGTCGTCGCCGGCACCCACGACTGCGAGCCGATCGCCGCGCTCGGCGAGACCCTTCCCGACGTCCATCGTCAACTGCTGCACAGCGCACGCACCCTCGAGGGACTCGGTACCGACGTCCAGGACATCGAGTTCACGGTGCAGGACGGCAAGCTCTGGATCCTGCAGACCCGTAACGCCAAGCGGTCGGCGGCCGCGGCCGTCCGGTTCGCGTTGTCGCTGCGTTCCGAGGGGGTCATCGATGACCGCGAGGTGATCCGGCGCGTCGAGCCCGGCCACATCGAGACCCTCCTCAAGCCTGCGCTACAACCCGAAACCCGGTTCGCCGCAACGCTCCTCGCCAAAGGGCTGCCGGCCTGCCCCGGCGTCGCCAGCGGAGTGGTCATCACCGACCCCGACGAGGTGGTCGAGGCCGCCGACGAGCGGGACGTGGTGCTCGCCCGCGCGACGACGAGTCCGGACGACATCCACGGCATGCTCGCCGCCGCCGCGATCGTGACCGAACTCGGCGGCGCGACGAGTCATGCCGCGGTGGTGAGCCGCGAGATCGGCCGGCCCGCGGTGGTGGGTGTCGGTGAGGGCGCAATCGAGTCGTTCGCCGGTCAGGTGGTGACGGTCGACGGCAACACCGGCGAGGTCCGGGCCGGGGAGCTCCACCTGTCGGCCTGGAACATCTCCGACAGCCCCGAACTGATCGAACTGGAGAACATCGTCGACGCCGTTCATCCGTCGGAGCCGGGCATTCCACTGGTCGACAAACTGGCCGCAGCCCGTGCCGCGCTCGACGCCGAGAACCAGGGGGATGCCCGATGACCGCAGTGACCGAGCCCGCCGATTACACCGGCCGCGCGACGTCGTCGGATGACGGGTTCACCGTCTGGGGACCGGGGCGCACCGACACCGTGGTGAACATCATCGAACGTGCGGTTCGCGAATCGGGCGACACGGTGTTTCTCGACTTCTCCGGTGAGCGACTCACCTACCGCGAGGTCTGGGAGCGTTCGCTGCGGCGTGCGGCCGGATTGCGTTCGCTGGGGGTAGGCCACGGTGACACGGTGCTGTGCGTGCTGGACAACAACGCCGACGCGCTGGTCTCGTGGTTCGCCGCAAACGCGCTCGGCGCGATCTGGGTGCCGGTCAACACCGCACTCAAAGCCGAGTTCCTGCGACATCAGGCGGCCGACTCCGGTGCCGCGGTGGCGATCGTCGAAGCCGACTACGCCGATCGATTCGTCGAGATCGAGGACGGGTTGCCGGAACTGGTGCATCTGGTCCACCGCAGTGAGACCGGGCCGTCGTTCCGCCGCCTGAATGCCTTGTCGCTCACCGAGTTGGACGCCGCCGGCGACGTCGCCGGGTTCAGCCCCACCCCGGTCGGCCACCGGGACCTGTCCATGCTGATCTACACCTCCGGCACCACCGGGGCGTCGAAGGGCTGCATGATCAGCCACAACTACGCGGCCAACCTGGCGGCCACGAGCGCCGCGAAACGCGATCGGTCCCACACGTTGTGGACCCCGCTCCCCCTGTTCCACCTGAACGCCGCTGCGACGTCGGTGCTGGCGACCGCGGTCAACCAGTCGATGCTGGCGATCGCGCCGCGGTTCTCGCTGTCGAGGTTCTGGCCCGAGGTGGAGCGCACCGGCGCCCGGCGCGTCTCGATCCTCGGCGTGATGATCTCGCTCATCGCGTCGATGCCGGACACCCCCGAGATGAAGCGCTGCCACGGGCAGATCGAACAGGTCGGCGGTGCGCCGTGGACGCCCGAACTGATCGAGACGTGGCGGACGCGTTTCGGCGTGAAGTCCGCCGGCAGTGCGGTGTTCGGCCTCACCGAGGCCACCTACATCACCAGCACCCCGCCCGGGATGACCGCACCGCTGGGCTGCGCCGGCCGCCGGAATGCCGACTTCGACGTGCGGATCGTCGACGACGAGGACAACGAGGTGCCCGACGGCCAACCGGGCGAGATCGTCCTGCGTCCGCGCCGCCCGCACATCATGTTCGAGGGCTACTGGCGCCGTCCCGAGGCGACGACGGCCGTCTACCGGAATCTGTGGTTTCACACCGGTGACGTCGGGCGGTTCGACGAGGACGGCTGGCTGTGGTTCGTGGACCGCAAGAAGGACTACCTGCGCCGCCGCGGTGAGAACATCTCGAGCTTCGAACTCGAGCGGACCTTCCGGAGCCATCCGGACGTCTCCGAGGTCGCGGTACACGCGGTGCCGTCGGAGTTCACCGAGGATGACATCAAGGTGACCGCGATCCTCGTCGAGGGGTCGACTCTCACCGAGGAGCAATTGTGCGCCTGGTGTCTCGACAAGCTCCCCTACTTCGCGGTCCCTCGCTACATTGAGTTCCGTTCCGAGCTGCCCAAGAACGCGACCGGCAAGGTCCTCAAGTACCAGCTCCGCGAAGAGGGCGTCACCCCGGCCACGTGGGTCATCGACTCGTCCGATCTCCGGATCGCCAAACGCTGAACCCGAGGAGAATCCACTCACCATGACCGAACTCGATGTGCTGCAAGCGGTTCGACTCAAGGGGCGGGTGACGGCCGATCAGTTGAGCGCCACCACCGGGATTCCCGGCGACGATCTGCGCGCGACGCTGGACCACCTGGCCGAAACCGGGCACGTGATCGCGAAGGGGCCGCTGGTGCGGATCAGCGACACCGGTCGTGATCGCCTCGCCGAGTTGCTGGCCGCCGAGCGCGCGGACATCGACGCCGACGCGTTCGCCGCGACCTATGCGTCGTTCCGGGAGGTCAACGCGGACTTCAAGACGCTCATCACCGACTGGCAACTCAAGGACGGGGAGCCGAACACCCATGAGGACACCGAGTACGACGCCGGCGTCCTGGCCCGACTACCCGGCATCCACGAGCGCGTATCGGTCGTGGTCACCGAGGCGTCGCGGCAGGTGCCGCGGCTGGCACGCTACGGCGCCAAGCTCGACGACGCGCTGGCCAAGCTCAACGCCGGTGACACCACCTGGCTGGCGAAGCCGGTCGCGGACTCCTACCACACGGTGTGGTTCGAGTTGCACGAAGAACTCATCGTGGCCGCGGGCCTGACCCGTGACGCCGAGGCCAAAGCGGGACACGCTCAGTGAGGAGTGGCATCCACCATGCCGTTGCAGGACCACATGCAGCTGATCTCGACCGACGATCACCTGATCGAACATCCGATGCTCTGGCAGGATCGATTGCCGTCGAAATACCGCGAGAGCGGGCCGCGGATCGTCGAGAAGGTCATGAACGAGGGCAACCCGCCGGCGCAGGTGTGGCAGTGGGAGGGCCGGATCTACCCATACATCGGCCTCAACGCGGTGGCCGGCAAGAAGCCCGAGGAGTACGGCGCCGAACCGGTCCGTTACGACGACATGCTGCCCGGCTGTTACGACCCGAAGGCGCGTCTCGCCGACATGGACATCGACGGTGTGCATGCGGCCCTGTGCTTCCCGTCGTTCCCGAAGTTCGCGGGCACCGTGTTCCTCCAGGGCGAGGACAAGGAGTTGGCGCACCTGTGTGTGCAGGCGTGGAACGACTACGTCCTCGACGAATGGTGCCCGACCGCCCCGGATCGTTACATCCCCATGACGATCATGCCGCTGTGGGATGTGGACCTGTGCATCAAGGAGATCGAACGGACCATCGACCGGGGTGCACGGGCGATCTCGTTCGTGGAAAATCCCGTCCCGCTGGGTCTTCCGTCGTTCCACACCGACCACTGGGACCGCTTCTTCTCGGCGTGCGAGGAGTACGAGCAGGTGCTGTCGATCCACTTCGGCACATCGGGCAAACCGCCGATCACCGCGCCCGAGGCGCCGATGGCGGTGATGATCGCGCTGTTCGGCTGCAACTCGATGTACGCCACCGCCGACCTGCTCTTCTCGCCGGTCTTCCACAAGCATCCGAAGCTGAGGTTCGCGCTGAGCGAGGGCGGCATCGGCTGGGTGCCCTACATGCTCGAACGCATCGACGCCACGTGGGAGAAGCATCGCTACTACCAGAACATCAACCAGACGGTGCGGCCGTCGGATCTGTTCCGCGAGCACATGTTCGGGTGCTTCATCGAGGACCAGCACGGCATCGACAACCGGCACGCGGTCGGCATCGACAACATCACCTGGGAGTGCGACTACCCACACAGCGACTCCAACTGGCCGAACAGTCGCAAGGTGGTCGCCGAGCAGATGCGCAACGTCCCCGACGAGGACGTGCACAAGATGGTGGAACTCAATGCCCGCAGGCTCTTCCGGTTCGAGCGGGCGTCATGACCGGGCGTCGCGAACCCGAATTCGTCGAGCAGATCCCGGCCGCGGACTGGGTGGACCAGGACCTGCTCACCCGCGAGATGTCCGCGGACCTGCTGCGCGACGAGATCGCGGCCGAGGAGCGGCGTCTCGCCGGACTGGCGCACAGCGAGCTGTCGGAGTCGGATCGCAAGGCGTCCGACGAGATGATCCGCCGGCGTATCGAGGCGATGAAGGCGGCGCGGGCGAGTTACCTGGGCGAGTAGCGCGGTCTATCCCCGGACCTGCCGATATCCCCCGTGGAACGTCATCGGGACGTGATGGCGCAACCTCGCTGTCGCGACCGGCCCGGCACTCGGGCGCTCGGCGTCGAGGATGAGCAGTTGCGACCGCTTCTCGGCGGGCAGGTGCTGGAGGCTGAGCAACCATCCCCTGCCCTCACCCGGGCGTTCGGGGTCGGCGGCGAACAGCGGCTCGCAGACCGTGTGTCCCTTCACCGTGTAGCGGTCCTGGGCGCCGGTCTCGGTGTCGACCGTGGTGATCGAGTCGGGGTCACCGCCGGGTTCGGAGGCCTCGGCGATGTAGGTGAACCGGTGTGTGCCGGTGACGACGCGCGGATCCACCTGCGGGAACTCGCATCCGCGTTCACTGAGTTCCGCCCGCCGCACCCCGCGGGTGTTGCGGTTGATCCGTAGCCGGGTCAGCGTGCCGCCGAACGCGGGTCCGGCGTTCTCGCGGTAGTTGCACAGGTAGCCGTTCCACGTGGACCACCCTCCGGACGGGTCGTGCGCGACGATGTCGACGACGGTCTCGTGGCCGTCCTCGAACGCGTTCGAGACATGGAACATGAACAGCGACTCGTACTCGAGGCGGATGGCCTTGCCGCCGTCGCGCGGCAACAGGACGATCGTGGTGCCGAGCTCCGGTTTGTACGACAGCGCCTCGCCGAATGGTCGGAGGCCGAGCGCGACCGGGATGGGCCGGTGGACGACCAGCGGACCGAGGACGAACACGAGGTGGCGGTTGGTCAGCGCGAAGTCGTGGACGAAACCCAGTTTGGGAATCGGGACGGTGCCGACGGTGTGCAGGCGGCGGGACCTGTCGAGGCGATAGCAGCGGATCATCGGCCGCGGGAGAAAGTCCAGGCCGAAGTTGAAGACGTCACCGGTGTGCGGGTCGACCTTCGGGTGGGCGGAGAACGCACCGATCCCCTTGAGCGCACCGCCGAACGACTCGCTGCCGTAGGTTTCGAGGGTCTCGGCGTCCAGCTTGTGTGGCCGGCCACCCTCCCACAGTGTGTAGAGCACGTCGTCATGGACGAGGACGCTGGTGTTCGACAGGTTCTCCGGGAACCGCAGGACGTTGGCGAGCGGTCCCCCGACCCGCTGGGTGTTGAACCCCTTGGGCGGCCGCTGTGTCTCGTTGGACCGCCGGAACGCACGGGTTCGGACGTAACGGTTGCGGTAGTGGATGCCTTCGGACGAGAGGTCGAAGCGCGACACCATGCCGTCGCCGTCGAAGATGTGGGTCATCGGGTGACCGCCGACCTCGAAGCGGCCGGGTCCGATGCGGTAGAGGACGCCTCTCAGGGAGTCGGGGACCCGGCCGTCGATCTCGTCGACGACGTAGTCGAACTCCTCGTGCTGCGAGTCCCACGGATTCTCGCCGCCGGTGTCGCGGATGGAGGTTCGGGCGACGTCTGCAACAGTCATGCCCGCAGCGTCTCACGAGTGAGACAAATCGCGCAAGAGTGTCGCATGCGGGTGTTCTACGATGACGGAATGTCGAGCGAGGACCTGACCAATGCAGCTCGGGCGGTGGCCCGTCGCGTCGGTGTCGGTGCGCTCACGCTCGCGGCCGTGGCCAAGGAGGCCGGCATCAGCCGCGCCACCATCTACCGGCGATATGCCTCCCGGGACCAGTTGATCTCGTCGATCGTTGCGTCGGAGCTCGACGAACTCGAACGGGTCATGGTGGGCCGCTTGCGATTCGCCGATGACCCGCGGGACACCATCTACATGATGGTGCGCGAGGTGCTCGACTACAACGCCCACAACGATCTCGTGCAGGCCGCACTCCGCCATGACGCCGGCTCGCTCACGCCATGGCTGATCCGGCGGGAGGGTCATCCGACGCTGATCGACATCGTCACCGACCGTGCGCTGGCGTTCATCAAGGAGTCGCCGATCGTCGGGTACCTGACCCCGAATCCCGAGGCCGCGGTCGAGTTCATGGTGAGCGCGGTCTGTGCCGAATTGCTGTCGCCGGCGAGATACCTGACCCACGCCGACATCGCCAACCGCATCACGGATGCGATCTATCGGGCGGACCCCACCGCTCCCAGGTAGGCCTCCTCGACCCGTCCGATGTCGGACGCGAGCGCCGCTGCGGAGTCCTCGAGCACCATCTCGCCATGTGCCAGGACGACGGCGCGATCGGCGACGTCGAGGGCGAGCCGCACGTGCTGTTCGACCAGCACGACGGCGGTCCGATCGGTGTCGGCGACGTCGCGGAGCACCGGCAGGATCGTCTCGACGACGATCGGCGCCAGCCCCATGCTGAGCTCGTCGATGAGCAGCACCTTCGGGTTCTGCAGCAGGGCACGTGCGATCGCAAGCATCTGCTGCTCGCCGCCCGACAGATCCCCCGCGGCCACCGACAGCCTCCTGGTCAGCGATGGGAAGTGGCCGAGTACCGCGTCGACGGCCGTCGCACGCGCCTTCCCGCGCAGGCGCGTCGCGAGGTGCAGGTTCTGGCGTGTGGTGAGGCGTCGGAAGAGCGCCCGGTCGTCGGGCACGAGGACGAGCCCGGCACGTACGGCGGCACGGGCGTCGCCGGACTTGAGCTGCTTGCCGGCCAGTGTCACCTCCCCGCCGAGACGCGGGAGCAGGCCGGCGAGGGTGGTGAGCAGCGTCGTCTTCCCGGCGCCGTTGGGACCGAGCAGGGCGATGACCTCGCCCGCGTCCACCGAGAAGTCCAGGCCGTGCACGCACGGGGCGCCTCGGCTGTACCCGGCGTCGAGGTTGCGACATTCGAGAACGGTCACGACATCTCCTCCAGGACACCCGGCTTCTGCTGCGCTGCACCCGGTTCCGATCCGGCCACGGTCGATGCGGGCGTCCCGAGGTAGGCGCCCACCACCGCCGGGGAGGTGCGGATCTCCTCGGGTGTGCCGTCGGCGATGACCGCGCCGAGGTCGAGGACGATCACGCGGTCGCACAGGCTGAGCACGAGGTCCATGTCGTGGTCGACGAGGACCATCGACACCCCGTGTGCGCGAGCGGCTCTCAGCCGGTCGCCGAGCCAGCGGCTCTCGGTGCTGTCGAGGCCTGCGGCCGGTTCGTCGAGCAGCGCCACCTTCGGTTGTCCGGCGAGGACCCTGGCGACGGCGACCAGTTGGCGCCGGCCCTGCGAGAGGTCGGCGGCCGCGGTGTGCTCGAGGTGCTCGATCTCGAGCATCCGCAGCACCTTCCGGACGTTTTGCGAGGTTTCGCCGGGAGCGCGTCGGGCCGCGATGGCCAGGTTCTCGGCGACCGACAGTTCGCCGTAGAGCTCGATGTCCTGGAAGGTGCGTCCGAGTCCGGCCCGGCTCCTGCGATGCGGGGCGAGACCGTCGAGTGTCGTCCCGCCGAGATCGACGGTGCCGTCTGCTCGGGCGAACCCGCTGATCGCGTCGATGAGCGTGGTCTTCCCGGCGCCGTTGGGACCGATGAGTCCGACGATCTCGCCCTCCCGGACGTTGAACCCGACGTCGCGGACCGCGGTGACCGCGCCGTAGCGGACCGTGACGTCGCGGACCGTGAGGACGACCGGTCCGGTGGTGGGCGTGACGGACGGAGTCGTGGTCGTGGCCTCGTGCGCGGGATCCGATTTCGGAGTCGAGCGCCGGCCCGGGTACGGCAGCTTGTGCAGGTAGCCGACCAGCCCGTCGGGGTTGGTGACGACGGTGAGCACCAACAGGATTCCGCTGACGAGCATGTAGTAGTCGCCGAACGAGGCATACTTGTCGACCACGAAGTACATGACGCCGCCCGGCGCGATGACGCCGGCCAGCAGGGCGCCGGAGATCGACGTCACGCCCGCCACGTACGTGACGGCGAACAGGCCGATGCCGGCGAACACCGCGTAGGTGCCGGCGGTGGCCAGGGTCTGCTGGTATGCCAGCAGTGCACCGCCGAGGCCCGCCAGGAACGACGCGATCGCGAACGCGACGAGTTTGACGACGCCGACGTTGATGCCGGCGGCGGCCGCCGACCGCTCGTTGGCACGCACGGCCAGCATCGACGCACCCAGTCCGCTGCGGCGCAGCACGGCGACGCCATATGCGACGATCACGAGCACGATCAGGCAGAGGATGCCGAACGCGAGACGCGGATACCCCTCGCCCGCACCGATTCCGAGGTCGAGGCCGAACAGCGCCGGCGGGTCGACGGGGGCGCCCTGCAGGCCGCCGTTGAGTGACGGATTGCGGAACCAGAACGCCTCGCAGAACACGGCGAGCGCCAGCGTCGCGACCATCAGCGGGAGACCGCGCACACGCAGGGCGGGCAGGCCGACGATCACGCCGATGACCGTGGCGGCACATGCGGCGAGCAGCGGCGCGACCGGGAACGGCAGATTCAGGTCCTCGGTGAATCGACTCAGCGAGTAGGCGCCCACCCCGGCGAGCGTGAGCTGCGCGAGGGACACCTGTCCCGCATAGCCGGTGACGACCACCTGGGACAGCGCGATGATCCCGTAGATCATCGACGCGATGACCGCGAGACGCATGCTGCCCGATGTGGCGAAGAGGGCGACCACCGCGATGATCACGCCGACGATCCCGGGGACGAGCAGGCGTTCCGGACGTGGTGACCGGCCGAGGTCCTGGCGGACCACCGCGCCGCGTCCGGGCAGGGGCTGGCCGCGGACGAGGAGGAAGCCGATGATGAGGATCAGCGGAACCGCCTCGGCGACACCGGCGTCGGGCATCCAGTCCCAGGTGGACTGCAGGTTGGTGGCCTCGGACTGCAGCATGCCGATGACCAGACCCGCGGCGACGGTCACCGAGATCGCGGTGAAGTTGCCGACCAGCGCGGCGGCGAGCGCGGGGACGATGAACATCGTGTAGGCGACCGGGTTGAGCGGCACGATCGGAGCGATGAGGACGCCGCCGAGGCCGGCGGTGGCCGACGACAGCGCCCAGTTGGCGATCGCGATCCGGTCGGGAGACAGGCCGGTGACGAGGGCGCCCTTCTCGGACTCGGCGGCGGCCTCGGTGGCGACGCCGAACCTGGTGTAGCGCAGCACGAGCGCGGCACAGATCGACAGGCCCACGATGACGACGGCCAGCAGGAGGCGGTCGGTGGGGACGGCGCTGGTACCGATCTTGAACGTCGAGATCTTGAAGATGGGGCCGACGCTCGGGGCGTTCTCCCCCACCCGCAGGGCGATGAGCGCCTGGATGACGAGCATGATGCCGATGGCCGCGACGGCTTTCGCGAGCGCCGGTGCGGTGCGCATCGGCCGGAAGACGACGATGTAGAGGATGACACCCAGGATCGCGGCGACGATGACGGAGCTGATCAGGGCGACCGCGACCCCGACGTCGGATCCGAGGTCGATGGTGGTCGGGAACCCCGGGATCGGATTGAGGAGTTCGCCCTTGCGCAGGAATGCGTAGGTGTACGCGGCGTAGAGCGCGACGGCGCCGGTGGCGAAGTTGACGACGCCGGAGCTCTTGAAGGTCATCACCAGGGCGAGACCGAGTGCGGCGAAGACGGCCCCGTTGCCGAGGCCGAGGACGAGGAACGCGAGATGGTCGGTCATGGAACTCCTCGATCGGGGGCCGCGGCGTGCGCGACCCCCGATCTCCTCGAAGTGTCAGTTGTTGTTGACGGCGGTGGTGTTCTCGAGCTTGCCCTCGGCGTTGACGTCGCTGACGAGAACGGCCTTGCTGCACAGCGAGGTCAGCGGCGGGAACGCGGTTCCGTTGCAGGTGAACGTGATTCCCGGTGCGGCGGGCAGCGGGACGTTCTTCGACCCCGACAGCGCCTTGGTGAACGCCGCGGCGTCGACCGGGCCGTCGAGCCCCTCGAGCTCACCGAGTGCGGCGACCGACTGGTAGCCGATGTAGGCGAGGCCGGCCGGGTCGGTGTCGGGCGCGTACTCCGCCATGATGCTGCGGTAGAGCTCGACGCTCGGATCGTCGGAATCGACGTTGACCGTGGTGAACGCCTTGGCGCCGTCGACCGCCTCGGTGCCGGTGGCCTCGACCACGGCCTTGTCGAGGCAGCTGGCGATCAGGAACTTCTTCACGTCCGGTGCGACCGTCTGGAGGGTCTTGAGAATCGAGATGCACTGGCGCTGGTCACCGAGGATGCCGACGGCATCGGGGTTGTCGGCGAGGCCCGCGGTGATCTGCGGCGTCATGTCGGCGGCGCTGACCGGGACGGTCACGACATTGAGCGCGACGCCGGCGCGCTGGAACATCGGCTCACCCAATGCCTTCACCGACGCCGCGGCGTCGCCCGAGTCGCCGAGGATGACGGTGACCTTCTTGAGGCCTTCCTGCGCAGCGGTGGCCGCCTGCCCCGCGAGGACGGCGACGATGCCGCCGGACAACATGAACGCCTTGGGGGTGGCCATCTCGGCCTGGGACACCGGCGCCTGTGCGACATAAGGGATTCCGGCCCCGGTGACGATCGGCACCATCACCGCACCCTGTGCGCCCATCGGCGACACGACAACGGCGACCTTCTCCTCGACCATCTGGTTGGCGCACTTGGTCGCCGAGGCGGGTTCCTCCTGCTGCTTGCAGACGACCAGGTCGATCTTGTGCCCGCTGAGGCCGCCGCCGTTGTTGTTCAGGTAGTCGACCGCGGCTTCCGCACCCTCACGCACCATCGGGGTCGTGACCGCGCCGCCTTCGGGGACGATGAGTCCGAGCTTGACCGGGTCGCCGGTGGCGGCATTGCTCGGGAGTGCGCTGGTGCTGCCGGAGCTCGAACTGTCGGAACTGTCGTCGGCGCAGGCAGTCAGTCCGCCGAGGGCGAGGACGCCTGCACACCCCATGACAATGGTCGCGCGGAGTGCGCGCTTGAGAGTGGTCGGTGATTTCAACTGCGATCCCTTCGATTGGAGATGCGAAAGCCGGCGCGGCCGGTGTCGAGCTGACTGTAACCACGGCCGGTGTCGGGAATGGGCGGTTTCCTGCGATTCGCGCGAATGCGAAACATGCTGTGCCACAACCTGTTCAGCACTCAGTTTCCGGCGCGCACCGGTCATTGCGCGCCGGACGTCACACCGAACGCGGTGTCGGCATGCAGGCCGCCCCGCCGGACCACGCCACTCGCATGGCACTCACCATCCTCGGGCCGTGTGACGCCGAACGTGTCGTGCGTCACATGACTGATGAAAAGTTAGACGACCATCCAGAAATGTGGAGCCGAATGCAAGAATTGGTCCCCATGAGCGGGATCGCGCCCATCGGCCGCCGGCAACAGAACAAGCTCGAGACGCGGCGTCGACTGCTCGCGGCGGCGCGTGAGTTGCTGGGAGCACGCGGGGCCGACGCGACGGTCGAGGAGATCGCCGAGCGCGCGGAGGTGTCCCGGGCGACGTTCTTCAACTACTTCCCGAGCAAGGATGACCTGATCGCCGCACTGTACGGGGAGCTGATGGGACTGTTCGCGCAGGTGGTGGACCGGATGCTGGCCCAGCCGATAAGCACCTACGAACGGGTGGTGGGGGTCTTCACGGACTTCGCGCGGTCGTCGATCGACCAGCCGGAGTACATGCGTGTGGTGACGGGCGAGATCGAGCGGATCTACGCGGCGTCGGAGAGTCAGAGCGAACTGAGCCACCTGTTCACGGTCGAGGTGCGGCGACTGATCGAGCCGGGGTTGGCGCAGGGCGATGTCCGTACCGATCATCCCGTGGACTTCCTCGCGCGGATGGTGGGCGCGATCTACATGCAGACGATGCGCTACTGGCGCATCGACCCCGATCTCGACCTCGGCGAGACCTTCGAGCGCGCAGGGTGTTTCGCGGCGGAGTCGATTGCGCCGCGGTGAGCTTCAGCCGGTGTCGGGGTGCGGGACAGGGGTCTCCCACCGTTGGCGTCGTTCGTCCTCGGTCTGCTCCCACCACGGGGTTCCGCGCTCCCCCAGTGCGACCTTCGCCGCCTGTACGCCGGCGCGCGCCTCGGGTGCCCCATCGGTTCGCTTCACCTCGCGACGCCAGGCCATGAGGATCGACTGCAGCTCTGACCGGCGGGCATCGGGGATGAGCGGATCCGTCGCGCGCCACTTGCGGCCGTTGACCACGATGTGGTGGCCGTCGGCGGTGTGCTCGGGTTCGCTCATGGGATCGCTGTGGTCAGTTGTCCCGGAAGGTTCCGGGCCGGAGCTCGGCGCTGCCGAGTGGGCGGCGCAGGGTCCAGCGGACGGTGAGCCTGCTGGCGCTGATCTTCCACTCGCCGGATTCGACGAGGTACTCGTCGTCGTATTCCCCCGTCATCACGGTTTCGCTGCTGTCGATCAGGTTGATCTGCCGGAATTCGAGTGTCCAGCGGCCGGTTGCCGTGGTGTCCGAGGTGAGCGTGATGGACGGGTGGTGGCCGTGGTGCATGTCGAAGATCGCGTACTGGCCGTCGACCTTGTGGAGTGCGACGTGCTCGAAGACCTTCACCATCGGCGCGGCGTCGTCGAACGTGCCGAGCGGACCGTAGTCGATGCGCGCACCCTTCCGGATGAAGCAGCAGCGGAACCCCTCGACGTCCTTCGCGTCGCAGGCCCGCCAGTAGCGGTACTTGAGTTGCTTGATCGCTTCGATGTTCGCGAGTTCCTCGAGGCGGCGAGCGGCACCGGTGTCCATGTCCCCACAGTAGAGGCCGGACTCCCGGGCCGGGGCGATCTGCATCGTGGCCGCTGCGGTCCGCGCAGTAGAGTCCGGGCATGTCCACCACAGCAGTTGTCACCGGCGCCGGTCGAGGTATCGGACTGGCCTTCGCCCGTCGTCTCGCACGGGAGGGGCATCGGGTGATCCTCACCGACGTCGACGGCGAGGCCGCTCGACGCGCGGCCGCCGAGATCGGCGGTGACGTGGTCGGTATGGAGCAGGATGTGCGGGACATCGCGTCCCATCGCCGGGTCGCCGAAGAGGCGGCCGCCCTCGGCCGGTTGAGCGTATGGGTGAACAACGCCGGTGTGCTCTTCGCCGGGGATGCCTGGGAGCATTCCGACGAGCAGATCGCGTCCATCCTCGACGTGAACGTGCGCGGTGTGATGGCGGGCTCGGCTGCCGCCGTGTCGCAGATGCGCAGCACGGGTGGCGGGGTCATCCTCAACATCGCGTCACTGTCGGCGCTCACACCCGTGCCCGGGCTGGCGCTGTACGCCGCCACCAAGGCGGCGGTGCTGTCCTACACGACGTCACTGGAAGGCGACCTTCGGCATGCGGGACTGCCCATTCGGGCCCGCGCGTTGTGCCCCGACGTCGTCAACACCCAGATGGTCACCTCGCGCGCAAACGACCCGGGCGCAGCCATGCTCTTCGCCGGCCCCAAGCCGCTCGACGAAGAAGCCGTGGTCCGCGCCGGCATGGAACTCATGGACAGCCGGCAGGTCTTCCGTGTCCTGCCGCGCTGGCGAGGAATCATCAGCCGTGCCGGAGATCTCGCGCCCAGTGTCGGCCTCGAACTGATCGGAGCGATGCGCAGGATCGGAAGGCGGCGTCAGTCGGGCACGTGAGGACCGTTGCACCTATGCGCTACTGAGCAGTTGTAAGGCGAAGGTCTCTCCTTCGCTGGTCAGGGTTGCGTCGGTGAGCGGGGCCGCCATGGTGTGCGGCATCTCGTAGGCCGACGCCCGCGCGAAACCCAGACACCGGCCAACCCTTTGTGGTGACGCTTTGCCGGCCAAGCCGACTTCGGCAGCGAGTCCGTGTCCCCGCCGAGCTTGGGGCACCGTACGGCGTTCCTCGTCGGCGGCGCGCAGCACGTCGAGGTTGGCGGCTTCACGGACTCGCGCTGCCGCACATGCGGACATGAGGTCTTCCAGCAGGGTCATTCGCTGCACCGGCGACAAGCAACGCGACACCCACCCGAGCGCAAGGCGCTCACCGGCAGGAATGCAGCGAGAAGCGTGGGCCACCCCTGCCGCGATGACCATCGCACGGTTGTCGGGCTCGACTCATCGAGTCGACGACGGGCCGTGCTCCAGGCTCTGCCCCCGGTTCTCGCGGTCGGGCGGTGAATGATGACGGCCGACAACGCGGGACTCCTGGTGACAGCACCCGTCGGAGGGCGTAGCGCCGTCACATCATCCACAGAAGACCACTCGCATCCCAGGTTCGAAATCGGGGGTGTGAGTCCGGGCACGCCGTGTGAACTGGGCCAATGACGATTCACCTGCGAAAACCGGCGTCTCGACGCGTGATTCTCAGGCTCCGTTCAGGTCGCCGCCGTTAGCGTGGTCGTGTCCGATCCGAGATCTAATCGTTACCGAAACAGAAAAGCTGTGCCCTTGAATTTCCTGAACGCTCATCACTCGCCCCAGACCAGCACCCGAAAGGCGGTGCGGGCAATCGCGCTCGCTGCCTTTGCAGGCGCCGCCGGCCTGACGGTCGGCAGTGCGGCACAGGCATCGGCCCAGCCCGCGCCTCAGCCGCCGGCCCCGCAGATCACCCTGCCGGAGAACGTCAAGTTGCCGGCCGGCGTGACCCTGCCTCCCGAGCTCGACAAGTTCGCTCGCGACGTCCTGCCCCCGTCGGTGTTCGACACCCCCGGTGCTCCGGGCGTCCGCAAGGCCGTGAAGCCCGTCAGCGGCACCGTCACGTCGGGCTATGGCCCACGCTGGGGCTCCAACCACAACGGCGTCGACATCGCCAACAGCATCGGCACCCCTGTCTATGCCGTGACCGACGGTGTCGTCCTCGAGTCCGGCCCTGCGTCCGGCTTCGGCCAGTGGGTCCGCGTCAAGCAGGACGACGGCACCACCGGCGTCTTCGGACACGTCGACCAGAGCTTCGTCCACGCCGGTCAGCGCGTGACCGCCGGTCAGCAGATCGCGACCGTCGGCAACCGCGGCCAGTCCACCGGACCTCACCTGCATTACGAGGTCTGGGATGCGAACGACAACAAGATCGACCCCCAGGTGTGGCTGAACAAGCGCGGCGTCCACCCGTGACCAGCATTCACCCCTGAGACCGATAACGGTCGAACGATCACCTGCTCTGCGAATACTCCTCATCCCCGGGGAAAGTTATGCAGGGCGACGAGGAGCGGACGGTCCACATGTCGCTGCCGCGCCACGACACCATCAGCACCACACTGAACCCCGCGTCGTTGCGGACGCTGCGTTCCTCGGGCGCCTTCCCGGGTCCGATGTCGACCGGCTCGAAGCCACGCTCGACGAGGGCGTCGAAACCGCGGTCGACCTGCGCTCGCAGGGTCGGGTCACCGAGGTAGTCGATGTCTTTCTCGTTGCGCACACTCCACGGCGGGCCGTCAACGAGCGAGTTGCTTCCGGTCGAACACCCGTACAACACGTCGACGCGCCACGACGGATTCTCTGGAAAGGGTTGCGCGACATCCCATTCCGGGAAGATCACCTGGAGATGCTCGTTGACCGTCCGCCACGCCACCTCGAGCGGCATCTCCACCGCGGGCTACTTCTCTCCGGAGTCCGACGAGGTCTGGCAGCCACTGGTGCACGCGAGGATGGCGAGCACGCCCATCAGGAAGGCGAGGGGTCGTGTGATCACCGACGACGGACTCCCCGCGCGAGCCGATCGCCGGCCCGCGTGACACCTACCGGAATGTCTTCCACGCTGTGTCGTGCACCCCCCTCATAACCCCCATGGGTTCCGGTGATTCTAGAACCCGGGATCCTGCTCCGATCGCGGGCTCGGCAACTTCCACCCGAATGTTGCCGACGGCGGCGCGTTCTTGACGTACAACCGCGCCGGCCGGCCCCCTCCGACCTTGGTCGCCGGCTTCCCGTCGGTGTCGAACTGCGGTTCCAGGAGCGGCAGCACCCTCCTGTTGAACGAGTCACGCATGAGTCGTCGACCCAGGACCGCCTCGTGCAGTTGTCTCAGCTCCGACAGCGTGTACGGCGGCCGCAGAAGGTTGTCCGGATCGGGCTGGTCCTCGTAGCGCTCCCGCAGATTGTCGGTGGCGGCTGCAATGATCTCGGCGTGGTCGTACAGGAGCGCCTCCCCTGACACCAGCCGCCCGGCGGGTGCCACGGGGGCGAGTTCGCCGACAACGTCGGACAGCTCGATGCTCGGCATGGCCACCGCGTGCGCGATCGAGATCGTCCACCCCCGGGGATCTCGATCTGGATCACTGAACACCGCAAGCAGATGCGGTCGGACGTGATCGGGCGACAGCCCCAGTTTGAGCTTGAGGACCTCTCGCACCGTCTGCTCGACGGTATGCCGTTCCCGGACGAACCGGCCTGGCAACGCGGCCCGCCCCTTGGCGTCGCGCTGGATCACGACGTTCAGCGCGCCATCGGAGACGGTGAGCACGGCGATGTCGACGGCCACGTTCGGCCGCGGATAGTCGGCGAGCGTCCTCGGTCGGTCGGTCATGGGAAAAGACTATGCGAATGTCTGCGCAAAGTACTAAACTCACTATCGCGCAAAGTCACCGTCTCGCTCAGGCGTCGAGGCGGAGGAAGGAATGACGATGAAACTCTCCGCTGCTCTTGATGTCGAGATGGTGGCCCACGAGTCGGCCGACGAGGTGACCGTGCTGCTGGAGCTGCAGGCGCCCGCAGGCCCCGAGTCCAAGCGCTCCCCCGCCGCCCTGCAGGTCGTCCTCGACCGCAGTGGTTCGATGCACGGCGCTCCCCTGGAGGGCGCGAAGAAGGCGCTTGCCGGTGTGGTCGCGAAATTGGACCCGAACGACGTGCTCGGTGTGGTCACTTTCGACGATGACGCGCAGGTCGTCGTACCGGCCACTCCCCTGTCGAACAAGGCGGCCGCGCTGGCTGCGATCCGGTCGATCCACGCGGGTGGGTGCACCGACCTGTCGTCGGGCTATCTGCGTGGGCTGCAGGATCTTCGACGGGCCGCCGCCACCGCCGGGATCCGCGGCGGAACCGTGCTGGTCATCAGCGACGGCCATGTCAACCAGGGCCTCACCGACGTCGACCGGTTCGCCGCCGTCACCGCGAAGGCCGCCTCCGACGGCATCACCACGTCGACGCTCGGGTACGGACGCGGCTACGACGAGACGTTGCTGTCGGCTATGGCGAAGGCGGGCAACGGCAATCACGTGTTCGCCGACAACCCGGACGCGGCCGGCGCGGCCATCGCCGGCGAGGTCGACGGGTTGCTGTCGAAGTCGGCGCAGGTCGCGACGCTCGTCGTCCGGTTCGTTCCTCAGGTGACGTCGCTGTCCCTGTACAACGATCTGCCCGCGCACCAGACCGGTGACGGCGAGGTGATGATCGAGCTCGGTGACTTCTACGCCGAGGAAGAGCGCAAGTTGCTGCTGCGGATGAAGGTCGACGGGCTGGCTGCACTGGGGTTGGCCCAGATCGCCACCCTCGAGCTGCGGTATGTGGAAACGGCAACGCTCACGGAACACAGTGTGTCGCTGCCCATCTCGGTGAACGTTGTCCCAGGCGACCAGGCCTCGGGACGAGTGCCGAATCCGAAGGTCGAGTCCGAGAAGCTGTACCAGGAGGGCCAGGCGGCGAAACTCGAGGCGTCGAAGGCGTTCGAGGCCGGCGACGTGGGCGCGGGGGACGCCTTGCTGCGGGAGTCGGCGGAGCAGCTCCGCCGGGCGTCGACGCTCGCTTCGCCGGAGGAGTACATGGCGATCGAGCAGGAACTCCGCAGCATCGAGGAGCTGAGTGCCCGGGCGCGGGTGGAGGGCGCCGGGTACGTGTCGAAGGCGACGCGCGACTCGTATCACCTGGCGAACCGGAAGCGGGGTCGCCGGCGGTAGCGGGCTACCTTGTCTTCGAGTACTTCTCGTCGCCGGGGAAGGTGATGCACGGCGAGAACGAGCTGATCGTCCAGACGTCCTCGTTGCGCCACGACACCATCAGGACGACGACGAAGCCGTTGTCGTCGGCGACCTTCCGTTCCTGGGGTGCGTCCTTGGGGCCGTAGTCGACCGGCTGGAATCCTCTCGCCTCGAGGGCGGTGAAGCCACGGTCGACCTGTGCGCGAACAGCGGGGTCACCGAGATAGTCGACGTCCGTCTGATTCCGAACACTCCAGGGCGGACCGTCGGCGAGGGAATTGCTGCCGGTCGAGCACCCGCGGAGAATCTCCGGCTCGGACGGAGGCTCGTCGGGAAAGGGTTGCGCGGCATCCCATTCCGGGAAGATGACCTGGAGATTCTGGTTGACGGTGCGCCACGCGGCGTCGAGAGGCATCTCCACCGAGGGCCGTTCGGGGCTGGTGTCGAGAGCTTCGCAAGCGGTCGACGAGCCGACGAGCGCGAGCGCACCGATCACGAGGACGAGAGATCGCTTGGTCATCATGGCAACCAGGGTAGGTGGTGCACTTGATTTGGAGCCTTCCTCGTCGGAGACCGCCTTTTCCTGTGGCGCATCCCTCGTTCGCATACTCCACGGCGTGAAGCCGCGAGAAGTTCTTTCCCGTCGACAGGTCGTTTCATCGCCACGGCAGCCTCAGCGGGATGTCCGGGATGGGTCCGGGCATGTCGATGTCGCCGTCGAGGGGTTCCACGAACGGAGCGAACGGGGTCGCGCGCATGGACCATTGGAATCCGCTCCAGGCGTCGTCCGTCGGGCGATCGGGTACTCGTTTCTCATACGGGATCGGTTCGTCTCCGGTGATGACCTTCACCATGTTCTGGAACGCGTCAGATTTTGGATCGTTCCAGTAGTTGCCGTGCCCATCCGTCCCCTGGACGAGCCTCCGCACCCTGTCATCGTCGGGTCCGTAGTATCCGGTGTCGAGCCGGGTGACCCCCGGCATGCTGTCCGGGTCGCTTCCGTGCGGGTTCATCGGCAGCGACTGGATGTAGTGGATCATGTCGCCGGGCGCGGTCATCGAGTACCGCTCCACGTCGGGGTTCGGGTTGTTCCACCCGCCGTCGAAAACCCCGGTACCCGCGGACGACGCGTACAGGACGCGGTCCGCGTTGAGTCCGAGCTGCTCGGCGCTACCCACCACTGAACCGCCGTAGGAGTGACCGATGTACGTCGTCTCCGCACTCGGGGCGACGGCGTCGAGTTCCGCGTCGAGCTCGCGGCCGAAGGACACCAGCCGAGGGGCCATGTCCCGTGCGAACGACGGATCCGCGGCGGTGCCGGCCAGGTGATCGCCGACAGCCGGGGCCGCCCCGAGAACCGCGCCGCCGAGAGCGAGTGGCGCGCCGAGCGGACCGAGTCCGGCAGCGAGCGGGCCGAGTGCAGCACCGTTCTTGAGCGCCCCGGACAGAGCCTTGCCCGCGGAGTCGGTGATGCCCTCGTCACCCAGGTCCTGTGGGAGGTCGCCGTCCATGTAGAAGAACACCGGGCCTCCGGTCATTTCCGCAAGCCGCTGAGCCGCTTTCAGGTTGTCGCCGCTGACGTCGAGGTTGGTGCCCGTGCCCGGCACGTAGACCGCCGCGTTGCGGATGCCGGGCTGCATCTTGCCGACCATCTCGATGATCCGGCCGTTGGGGGTGTTCTGGAACGCGATGATCATGCGCTCGGACTTGCCGTCCTCACCGGACTTGAAGCCCATGCCGCCGTCACCATAGGTTTCGCCCTTGGGTCCGTACGGGTCGTCGACCTGCTGGAGCAACTCCCGGAGCTTCTTCAGTCGCCCGTCTCTGCCGGGCTGGTCGTTGCCCTTCTGGATCTCGTCGGCGATCGCGTTGCGGATGTTTACCTCGTTGGCGTTGGCTCGCACCACAAACGGAACGCCGTCGGTGTTGCCCATGAACTCCGGATCGGCCTGCACGAGTCGTCGGATGTCGCCGGACGACATGTGTTCGAGCATTGCGCGCCGATCTTCGGGCGACATCCCGCGCATCTCAGCTATGAGATCGTCGGCGTCGATCTTCCTGCCGTTCGGAAGCGTGACGTCGGGCTGGCCGTTGATCATGGCACCCAGGTCGCCGGCCAGGTCTTTCAGGCGTGTCCCATAGTCGGTGTCGAGGTCGCCGGCGGTGCGCAGGCCCTCCTTGATCCGGTATTCCAGGGTTGCGGCTTCATCCCGCTTGTCCGGGTCCTCGGGCTCGGTGATCTTTCCGGTGTCCGACACGTAGAGACCGAGACGAAGCGCGTCTTCGACGAGCCCGAGGACGTGGTCTTTGGCGAATTCGAGGTCCTGGGCGGCGTCGGCCGCCTCGTCGGCGAACTGGTGCAGCACGTTTCGGACTTCTTGCGCGTGGTCTTGTTCCTTGCGCACCGCGTCGAGTGCCGCCGCTTTGGTGAGCCCTTCCCAGTCGTCGGTCGCGTCCATGGCGCGGACGAAGCCATCGATCGCCCCGTCGAGCGTGGTGGCGTTGTCGCGCGCGACGAGCCCCGCCTTGTCGAGCGAGGCCAGATTCCAGCTCTTGAGTTCCGAGATCGTCGGCGGGGTGCCGCCCCGGGGCCCTCCAGGCGTTGGCATCAGCGCGGCTTGACCTGCTCGAAGAGTCGGGCCGCCGCCCGGTCGTTGTCCTCGGTGGTCGCCGTGAACTGCCGCAGGTGATCGCTCAGGACCATCAGCCGGGTACCGATGGAGTCGGTTGCCTTCTTGGCAGGTTCGGCGGCCTCTTTCGCGGCGTCGATCGCGCGTGAGGCGTTCCCGCTCGCCGCGGCCATTCCGGAAAAATCGAGGCCCTTGACGGTGCCACCGCTGTGTTGCCAGGCCGACGCGGTCGCCTCGATCTCCGTCCGCTCGATCTTGAACCTGTTCCCGTCACGCGGCGCCATCGGTTCCCCCTCATCTACTCCCCCACGGCCTCGGGTGATGATAAGTGCGGATCTTGTGGATGACAGCGAAGGTATCCACAGGACGGCGAACTTGCGGGTTACCAGGGCCAATGCGCTGGGTTCTGGGTGTATTTGCGCCCCCGTCTGGCGCCGTGTCGGAGCGAGACGACGATCGACTGCAACTGGGGGTTGATGTCTGGCTCTCTCACCTGCGGTTTGCGCGTTCCTGTCCTGGGGATAGGCGGCGTCGGGGTGCACAGCCACGGCTCAGGGCTGGTGATTTCGGGTGATCGCGCTAGTCTGTCCGTCAAGGTGGGGGCGCCGTCGGGGCGCGCAATGCGTGAGGGGGACCTGTGACGATTCCGTTCTCGGACGACTCCTTGCTGCCCAGGCCTACCCCAGAAATCCCGGTCAGTCCCCATGGCCAGCAGTGGCTGGTGAGGTCTGAACGGGCAGCGTGGGAGAAGCGGGCGGCGGTGGCTGCGGAGGTGGCCGAGGAATTGGATAGGGCGTTCGTAGATCTTAAGCAGGTCGGAAAGGCGAACTTCCTCGGTGATTGCGTGGAAGGACAAGCTGTGTACAACGGGCTGAGGCAAGCGATTTCCTCACTAACTGCGGATATACGCTCGTTCGCTAATCGTTCGATCGATCTAGCTGGTGAATGTCGAGCAGCTGCCACTGACTTTGAACGCGCAGACGCTCAGTCAACGAAGAGACTCGATGGCTAGATTCAGACTGTACGTGTTAGGCATAGCAATTGCGATAGTGTCGCTGGCGTGTGGATGCGCCGCAGAGCTAGGACAACCACACGCTGAGCAATCAGCTACCAGATCCTCATTAGAAACAGCTGTGATCCGGCAGACAGATGACGCTGGAAACCGCCTTCCTTTGGATACCGAGTTTCCTAATCGATGGAACGGGAACAACGACGGGACAACCTACGAGCCTTGCACCCAAGTCCCTCTTGATGTGGTCGATCATTTCGGGTTAGACCGACAGTCAATAACCGACGTTGCAGCGTCAGATCATCAGACCGCCCGAGGGTGCGAGTGGCGATTCGCCAACGATCCGCGGTCCACACTCGCTCAATTCGTAGGCGACCTAGTGCGACCCTCAGCAGGCTTGTCAGGCCACAAGGAACTCAACCGCGCCGGAACCACGTGGCTGCCAGACGCCTCGGTCGCCGGACGTCGCGTACTCATAGAGTCCGCGATGCCTGGCGATTGCACCCTGTACGTCCAGTCTGGAGACGCTCTGGTGATCACTTCCATCACCCGGATGGGTCTGAACCCACCGCCGACTGAGCGTGTCTGTGGTGAGGCATTGGACTTCTTGCGTGCGACAATAAAGCAAATCCCCTTCTAGAACGTCTTACTCGTCACCCCGCATGCAACCGCTATGCGCACCTAATCCGATTACTGCGACCAATCACTGGTTCTCCGGTCCATTTGCGGCGATCTGCCACTATGGCAGCATGACCGAACCAAGCCTCTGGATGCAGAAGGTCTCCGAGGACCCACAGCACTCCCACTGGTACGTCGACCGCTTCCGCAAGCTCGAGCGTGAGGGCACCGACGTGTACGGCGAGGCTCGACTCATCGACGCTATGGCTGCGCGCGGGTCGCACATCCTCGACGCTGGCTGTGGCCCGGGACGGACTGGTGGCTATCTGCATCGCGCGGGTCACCGTGTCGTCGGCGTCGACGTCGATCCCGTGCTCATCGCGGCAGCCGAAGAGGACCATCCGGGTCCGCGATGGATCGTCCAGGATCTCGCCGAACTCGATCTCCCCGCGGTCGGTATCGACGAACCATTCGATCTCATCGTGTCGGCCGGCAACGTCATGGCATTCCTTGCTCCCAGTACACGAATTTCGGTTCTGGAACGCCTTCGCACCCATCTCCGCGAGGACGGCCGGGCAGTTATCGGGTTCGGCGCCGGGCGCGGGTATCCGTTCAGCGAATTCCTCAAAGATACGGCGAGGGCAGGATTCACTCCCGATGTTCTTCTCTCTACTTGGGATGTGAGACCGTTTGCCGACGACTCGGATTTCCTGGTCGCTGTGCTTCGAAACTCTGACTAGGTTGGAATCGCGGTGACTAGCGCTATGAAGATATTGGTCCTGCAGTCTCGAGAGTTCGCCTAGAATCACGAGCCGTTCGACCACGACATCGTCCTTGAGACCAACAAGACATCGTGTGCGTCGTCACAGCAAACCAGACTCGCACCCGATCGTTGTCGACCTGATAGGCACGCACCTACAGCTCTGCCTCTGGCCGAAGGCCCACGTCACCCCACGCCTCCCGACGAGGAATTGTCAATACCTGTGGATCGGGGTGTTTCAGGCGACCTCCGTTCCGGTGTGCTGTTCGCCATCTGACGGTGGTCTCGGCGGGGTGATATCGGTGGGTCGCTCGAGCAGTTTGCCTTTGTGGAAGACCGCTCCGGCACGCACGAGGGCGACCAGGTGTGGGGCGTTGACGGCCCGCCAGCGTGCTTGCGCGGCGTCGATCAGCTTGTAGGCCATCGCCAAACCAGCCGCGCGTGATCCCGGACCCTTGGTGACCTTCGTGCGCAAACGCACTGTGGCGAAGGTACTTTCGATCGGATTCGTGGTGCGCAGGTGGATCCAATGTTCGGCGGGATAGTGGTAGAACTCCAACAGCACATCGATGTCGTCGACGATCTTGGCAACCACTTTCGGGTACTTCGCGCCGAAGGCGACCTCGAACGCTTTGACCGCGACCTGGGCTTTGTCGATGTCTTCGGCGTTGTAGATCTCGCGCATGGCCGCCAGCGCGGCCGGGTGCGCTGATTTCGGCAGCCCGGCCAGCACATTGGCTTGCTTGTGGAACCAGCAGCGCTGTTCTTTGGTGGCTGGGAACACGTCGCGGACCGCTTTCCAGAACCCGAGCGCGCCATCACCGACCGCCAGCACCGGGGCGGTCATCCCGCGGCGTTTGCAGTCGCGCAGCAGATCAGCCCACGACTCGGTGGACTCGCGGTAGCCGTCGGTGATCGCGACCAGTTCCTTGCGTCCATCAGCACGCACGCCGAGCATCACCAGCAGGCATAGTTTCTCCTGGTCCAAACGCACCTTGAGGTGGATGCCGTCGACCCACAGGTAGACGTAGTCGGTGCCCGAGAGGTCCCGGGCGGCGAAGGTGCGGGCTTCGTCTTGCCATTGCGCGGTCAGGCGGGTGATGGTGGTGGCCGACAACCCAGCACCGGAGCCGAGGAACTGCTCCAGTGCGGGCCCGAAATCGCTGGTCGACAGGCCGTGCAGGTACAGCAGCGGCAGCACCTCGCATATCTGCGGGGACTTGCGCGCCCAGGCCGGCAGGATCGCCGAGGAGAACCGCTTGCGCTCGCCCGTGTCGGGGTCGACGCGGCGGTCGTTGACCCGCGGCGCTTTCACCTCGACCGCCCCGGCGGCGGTCAGCACCTTCCGGGGCTGGTGGTAGCCGTTGCGCACCACCAGTCGGCGGCCGTCCTCATCGAGTTGGTCGGCGAAGGCGGCCACGTAGGCGGCGACCTCGGCCTGCAACGCCGCGGCCAGCATCTGCCGCGCGCCGTCGCGAACGATCTCATCCAACAAGGACCGACCGCCAGCGTTGTCGTCGGTCTCCTGGCCATCGTGAACTACGCTGAGCATGGGCGTACCTTCCCAACCAGCGCGCCAACGCCGGTCTTGATCAGAACCACTTCGACTTTCAGATCATCCTCGGGAAGGTGCGCCCACCTTCACGCCGCCCCACGCCAAGGCTCATCCACAGGTATTGATCATTGCTCCGCCGTGAAAGCCCACCGATTCGGGTGTCACCGAGTTGTCAGGCTTGAGATGTCATAGTTCCGTTTTGACAGGGGCAGCGGAGCGTCGCCTGTGAGTCTTAGTGTCAGCCGACTTTCTGTTCCTCGATCAGCTCTTAGGCCTCACGTCCTTGCTTCGTCATAAGCCGTGCTTTTGAATGGCCGCGTATGCGCGGGGGAAGTAACGCAGTTTCAGGGGTAGGCGCGGCCAGATCAAGCGAACGGAGTAGCACAGTGCCTCAAAGGCCAATTCGTCGGTGGTGGACCAGTTCAACCCGAGGATGTCGCGGGCGCGCTGGGACATCATGGCCGACATCAGCCACGAACCTACCCGTCTAACTGCGGGTTCGATGGCGAGCCTCCACAGAGGGGCTGGAACGCGCACGGGAAGGGTTTTCGGCATTGCGCTACGTCCGCCTTTGCCAGTAGCGAAGTCAGTAGTCTTGTTTGATTCCAGCACCTGCTCATGCATCCGATTCCAGTACGCCTGGAAGTCTCGGTAGTTGTCGATGACTGGTCGCATCGACAATCCGTAGCGCTTCCACCACGTGACACCTTCCCGCACGAGCTGGTCTTTTTCCGCCTCCGTAAGCGGGGTGCCGAAGTACTTCGAGATGGTGATCACGGTGTCGATAAATGTGGCGTGCGTCCACCAATATGTGTCGGGATCTAGCGCGTGATAACGCTCGCCGGACGGCAGGTGTCCTTTGATGTCGTGGTGAAAGTCCCGCACCATCAGGCCGGTTTGCTTCTCAGGGTCGTCGTAGACGACACCCATGATCGGCGGTATGGAGCGAACGATACGATCTATCGGATCGTCGAAGAAGTTTGATACTTCCTGCAGAGACTGTCCTACGGCTGGGTGCATGTTTTGCAACGTCCCGGTGTACGGGACGATTAGGCAAAGGAGCCGCTGTCCGAAGATCCGCCAAGTGAGCGAGCCCGGTCCGATGTCCGCTTGCCGAGGTTCGTCTGACCGAGCGTGCGAGAGAGAAATGTCTACATCCACCTTCTGACATCTCCTGTTCCTTTTAAGGCCCCGTCGGCTATTGCGTGCGGGATGGGGCATCCAAATTTGATACTGGCGGTTTGATCGTGGTGGTCGTAAGGGGTGCCATGAATTCCCCTCCTAGACGCTAAGATTCGGGTTACCTTCAGTAGTGATCCCCACAACGCCGTGTCGCTCTTGCGGCCAGCTGCACGAGCGGTGGCTCCCGGTAATCGGTCGAGCAGGCGTCGCAGCGGCGGTAGAAAGCACTGACGAAGCGTCCGGTTTGTCCAGTGGCCCAAGCGACTTCGTCACCTACAAATGTTCCGAAGATGTCTCCGATGAACATCCCGACCTTGCCCGACAGCGACGCATTGTTCCATAACCGGCGGCCTTCTCCCACAGGTTGGCGTCATACCATTCAGGCGGATTGTCGAGCTGATTGAACAACGCCACCAACTCAGCGGGTGCATTTGAGACGGTGCCGATGCCATGGTCGAGAGCTTGGTTCAAGATCGCCCTGCCTTCGGCGACTCCTGTTTCTCGGAATCGCGCAACGACAGCGTCCATCAGCTCGTCGCCTTGCCACATATGATCGACGTACAAGTCCGTCCACGCTGTTGCGCGGGGTACCTCGCTGAATTGCATCCAGGGCGTGACCATGCGTCGACGCGAGTGGGTCCACATCGGGTCGAAGCGCACTCGCGGCGGCGCAGAGCGCATTGGCATTCCGGGTCGCCAGTAGTAGTCGTTCTCAGCGGCCGACGTGGACGGACGTTCGCCACGAGAGCCGCCTTGAAGCGGCGAGTTAGTCATGCCAGAATGCTGACACGAGCTTTTACTCGCATACAATTCGTGTGGTGAACTACCGATGAACAGCCAGTTTGGCCAGCCCCGGCGCCTCCCGCGTCAGGAACGCTCGCGTTTAATGGTCCGACGCATCCTGGACGCAGCCCGTGATGTGTTGATTGACCGAGGGTATGAAGGTGCCTCCACCAACCGGATCGCTGAGGTTGCCGGCATCAGTCCTGGCTCGCTCTATCAATACTTCCCGAATAAGGACGTGATCATCGCGGCGGTTATCGACGACTACACCGACGACATCGCCCGCACCGTCACCAGTCACATCGCTCAGCACATCGGCACACCCGACGAACTGGCCATCCTGCGCGAAACGCTCGACGTGCTGCTCGACGCCATGGAAGAGCAGCCTGAACTGCTACGCGCATTGATCGAACACGTCCCCCGACTGGGGTTGGGCGACAAAACGACCGACTTCGAACAACGAGTCGGCCAACTGGCGATCGTCCATCTGCGACTGCGTTCACAGGCTGCTAAGCACACCGAAACCATTGTGTGGATCGCAGTCCGCGCGGTCGAACACCTAATGGTCCGGTACGTGCTCGATCAGCCTCCCATCGACCGTAACGAGTTCCTCGACGAGCTCACCCTCATGCTCGGTACGTACATGAACGCCACCCGATTACCCGACCCGGCAAACCCTCCGGATGCCCGTTGATGCACTCGAGTCCCACCCAGGGACGGTAAGTCCGAGGATGTATGGCGAATGCAGCCCGGTCATGCGGAGGAATTGTCAATACCTGTGGATCGGCGTGTTTCAGGCGACCTCCGTTCCGGCTTGCTGATCGCCGTCTGAGGGCGGTGTCGGTGGGGTGATCTCGGTGGGGCGTTCGAGCAGTTTGCCCTTGTGGAAGACCGCGCCGGCGCGGACCAAAGCGACCAGGTGTGGTGCGTTGACGGCACGCCAGCGGGCCGCGGCGGCGTCGATGAGCTTGTAGGCCATAGCCAGACCAGCCGCACGTGATCCCGGCCCCTTGGTGACCTTGGTTCTCAAACGTACTGTGGCAAAGGTGCTTTCGATCGGATTTGTCGTGCGTAGGTGGATCCAGTGCTCGGCGGGATAGTGGTAGAACTCCAGTAGGGTGTCCAGATCGTCGGTGATCTTGGCGACCGCCTTGGGGTACTTGGCCCCGAAGTCGACCGTGAAGGCCTTGACCGCGACCTGGGCCTTGTCGATATCCTCGGCGTTGTAGATCTCCTTGATCGCCGCCAACGCCGACGAGTGCGCTGATTTCGGCAGCGCGGCAAGAACATTAGCCTGCTTATGAAACCAGCACCGCTGCTCTTTGGTGGCCGGGAACACCTCACGCACCGCGTTCCAGAACCCGAGTGCGCCATCGCCGACCGCGAGCACTGGGGCGGTCATGCCGCGTCGTTTACAGTCGCGCAGCAGATCAGCCCACGACTCGGTCGATTCCCGGTAGCCGTCGGTGATCGCCACGAGCTCTTTGCGGCCGTCAGCGCGCACACCCAGCATCACCAGCAGACACAGCTTTTCCTGGTCCAGGCGGACCTTGAGGTGGATGCCGTCCACCCACAGGTAGACGTAGTCGGTGCCCGACAGGTCCCGGGCGGCAAACGCGCGGGCCTCGTCCTGCCACTGGCTGGTCAGCCGGGTGATCGTGGTGGCCGACAACCCGGCACCCGAGCCCAGGAACTGCTCCAGAGCGGGGGTGAAGTCGCTGGTGGACAGCCCGTGCAGGTACAAAAGCGGCAGCACCTCGCTCATCTGCGGTGACTTGCGTGCCCACGCCGGCAGGATCGCCGAGGAGAACCGTTTCCGTTCACCGGTGTCGGGGTCGACGCGTTTGTCGTTGACTCGCGGTGCTTTCACCTCAACTGCCCCGGCTGCCGTCAGCACCTCGCGGGCCTGGTGATAGCCGTTGCGGACCACCAGCCGATGCCCCTTCTCATCGAGCTGATCGGCGAACTGGGCCACGTAGGCGGCGACCTCAGCCTTCAACGCGGCGGCCAGCATCTGTCGCGCCCCGTCGCGGACGATCTCGTCCAACAACGACCGACCAGCACCGCCAGTGCTTTCGTTGGCCTCGATGGCATCGTGAACTACGGTGAGCATGGGCGTACCTTCCCGAACCAGCGCGCCAACGCCGGCTCATGATCGGACCTTCGGATATTCAGATCATCCTCGGGAAGGTGCGCCCACTTTCACGCCCCCTCACCGAGGCTCATCCACAGGTTCTGATCATTGCTCCTCCCGACTGCAAGGTTGTTCGTCATCGATGGGACCCCGGCGCTGCTAGGTGGCCAAAACCGCACGCTAGGGATCGAGTTGGGTAGGAGCTCTCCCCATCACGCCACGATCATCGCAGTAGAGGCCTTGGCGACGCACCCCTCGGTGTCGGGGAGCATCGCTGTCTCCGGACGCGACGAAATCAGCGTGTTACAGACGGACATTGGGCTCGGCGACCGAAGTATCCCCTACGAGCTCCGCACGCCCGATCAACCCGCCCGAACCGACGACGTCGTGACACGCGAAACTACGTCAGCGAGATCGCGCCGCGTTTCGGGTACCCGGCGTGCCCCGATGACAGGGACCAGGCCGTCCGCGTGGGGGAGTCTCGGGCTGACATGTATTCAAGTGGCGCCGCGCGACTCCCAATTGTCCGACGTAAGAACCTCGAGCCGGGCACTCATTGCTGAACCTGACGACAGCAACCGCCAATTTGGGACGAACCGGGACTCGATGGCGATCGGAAACGCCTTTGTCAGTATCTCGTGGTGTACTCACCACCGTGCATGATTCTTTGGTCCCTGGTGTCTATGAATCGGTTTTCACGCAGCGACTTCAGCATCGCATCGATGCCTCCTCCCTGGAGGCCGAGTCGACGCCTATCGGCAAGGCCGACGTCCCCCACGTATTCGCGAAACACATCGCGACAGCGGTCGAGCGACACCTCATTGAATTCCCCGAGGACCAGCGCCTTGACGCTGCTAACGCGGTGCTTACGGCGCTAAGGGATGCGGCCCCGGACACAATTGTCCGATCCGAGGTCGTGACCTCGGTTCACGAGCCCGGCGCGCCAATTGCCGAGCGGCCAGTCACGCCACTGTCCGAAGTTGCACTACTCACTAATACTCGCGATGAGCCAAACATGGCGAGCGAGATCGCACGCGAGCTGGCAAGTGCGGACCGCGTGGACTTGCTCTGCGCCTTCATTCGGTTTGCAGGCATCGCTGTCATTCGGCGTCAACTAGAGGCACTGCGCGACCGAGGCGTCCATCTACGAGTAATCACCACGACGTACCGGGGTGCAACGGAGCGGCGAGCGCTCGATGAGCTTGTATATCGGTATGGCGCAGAAGTTCGCGTTCGCTACGAGACTGCGTCAACGCGACTTCACGCGAAAGCCTGGCTTTTCCGCAGGAACTCGGGATTTGACACCGGATATGTTGGGAGCTCGAATCTCTCCCGCTCCGCGCTCGTTGATGGACTCGAGTGGAACGTGCGGATCTCCAGCGTCGCGACACCTACGTTGGTGCGGAAGTTTGAGGCTACGTTCGACACCTACTGGAATGACCCCGCGTTCATCCCCTACGACCCAAGCATCGACGGTGCTCGCCTCGACAAGGCGCTCGCCGCCGCTAGTGGCACGCGGCGGCCGGGCGACGCGCTCACGATATCGGGACTTGACGTCCAGCCGTATCCCCACCAGGAGCGAATCCTCGAAGCTCTCGATGTGGCACGCGAAGTGCACGATCAGCATCGGAACCTAGTTGTGGCAGCGACCGGTACAGGTAAGACGGTAGTCGCCGCTCTCGATTACAAGAGACTGTGTGAAGCTGCTGAGAAGCCGCTCACCTTGCTGTTTGTCGCACACCGAAAAGAGATACTCGAACAGTCGATGCGACAGTACAGGGAGGTACTCGGCGACGGGAGTTTTGGAGAACTCTACGTCGATGGAAGCCGCCCGACCGACTGGAAGCATGTCTTTGCCAGCATTCAATCGTTGAACAGTAAGACCAGGCAGGTGTTCGACCTGTCAGCCTTCGACGTGGTTGTAGTTGACGAATTTCACCACGCAGCGGCCAAGAGTTACGTCAGCATCCTCTCCCAGATCGGTCAGGCTGAGCTTCTCGGCCTCACCGCAACGCCCGAACGTTCCGATTCGCTCGATATCCTCAGCTGGTTTAACGGTCGACCCACGTACGAGCTGCGACTCTGGGATGCGCTCGAGCAAGATCTTCTCTGCCCATTCCACTACTTTGGTATCTCGGACAATACCGACCTGCGCGACATCGCCTGGTCACGCGGCGACTACCGCATTAGCGACCTCGAGAACGTCTACACCGGTAATGATGCTCGGACGCGCCTCATACTGAACGCAGTTCGGGACTACGTCGCAGATCCACTAAGCATGCGAGCCCTCGGCTTCTGCGTGTCGATTGCACACGCCGAGTACATGGCGCACTCGTTCTCAAGGCAAGGAGTTCCCGCGAGGGCTGTCTCTGCCGAAACCAACAGTGACGACCGCGCGCGAGCATTCGCTGATCTTCGTAGCGGCGCCGTCAAGTGTCTGTTCGCCGTAGACATTTTCAACGAAGGTGTCGACCTTCCCGACGTCGACACCCTGTTGATGTTGCGTCCAACCCAGAGCGCGACGGTCTTCCTCCAACAGCTTGGGCGCGGCTTGCGACGGAGCAGAGGGAAGGCCGTGCTCACGGTGTTGGACTTCATCGGACACCACCGCGCGGAGTTCAACTTCGCCCCACGCTTTACGGCGCTGACCGGCAAGCGAGGCAAACGCCTCGTTGAGGAGGTTTCGGACGGATTCCCGTACTTACCCGGGGCGAGCAGGATAGTTCTTGACCGGCAGGCTCAGAACATCGTTCTCGAGTCGATCAAGCGATCACTCCCCACGAACCGCAAGTCCGCACTCGTAGCTTCAGTCCGCGATGCGAATACGACGGTCCTTGGCGAGTACCTCGATGCCACGGGAGCGGAGCTCTCAGATGTCTACGGAGGAAGCGTCGCCCGCGCATGGACTTCCCTACTCCGGGATGCTCGTCTCCTTTCGTCGGAGCCTGGGCCGGCCGAATACTCGCTTGCACGCCGTGTGCGGGCACTGGCGCACGTAGACGATCTCGAGCGGATTGAGCTGTACCGGCGACTAATCGAACCGAACGCTCCAACCTACGCGCAGCTCTCGCCCCGCGAGCAGGTACTGGCGCGCATGCTCTTCTTCACCCTTTGGTCTGACCTAGGTGGATTCACTAGTTACGACGCCGGGTTCAGCCATCTCCGCGCTCATCGAGCGTTATGCGTTGAAATCAGTCAGCTCCTTGACGTCGCCGTGAAGAACATTAATCACGTCCCGAGGTCGGTCGGTGCTGGCGTCACCGGCATGCCGCTTTATACCCACGCGCACTACCGGCGAGAGGAAGTCCTTGCGGCGATCGGCTTCGCCAACTTGGAGCGCAAAGCCCGTGGCCAGGCCGGCGGCGTCACCTGGCACGAGAACACAGGCGCGCTGTTCGTAACCCTCCACAAGAATGATCGCGAGTTCAGCCCGACGACGATGTACCGGGATTTCCCCATCTCGCGAGAGCTGTTCCATTGGGAGTCGCCAAACAACACCGCGGAGGACTCCGAGATGGGTCGTCGCTACATCGAGCAGCGCACCAACGGATGCGAAGTTCTCCTGTTCGTCAGGGAGCGCACCGATGGAGACTTCGGCGCGGAACCCTACATGTTCCTCGGCAACGTCGACTACGTCAGTCATCGAGGCGAACGTCCTATCGCAATCACCTGGAAACTTCGACGGCCAATGCCAATTGATCTGTTTGAGAGTGGCGCTGTCGTCGCAAACTGATTAGCCCCATCGATAAACTCGTCGGGGCTGTCTCCGATGCCAAAGCTGACTCCCCTCTGACCCGCGTCACTGTCATTGTCCCCAGCTACGGTGCAGCCCGTGACGTGCTCCACCACCTCGCCCGTCATAGTGGTGTCGCGAGCACCCGAGTGGTCACCGTCGCGCAATTGGTGAACTCCCTGGCGGCACCCGCACTCGCGCGACGACAGCCACTCGAATACCCACTTCTCGAAGCTGCGTCGAACGGGTGCTGGTGGATGCACCGGGCGCGTTCCGCGAGGTCGCAGATGAGGCGGTCACTGCTCGACCGCTGGCTGACGCTGTGTCGCGACGGGCGGCTCTCTCCCACCCGGAGATGGCAGACTCCACCCCGCGGGTCTCAGAGCTCTTGCGCGTTAATCGGAGCGCGCTCGAACATCTCACTGATCGCTAATATCTCATGCACGAGGCGTACACCGCAGCCGCACAACGCCTCTCAGATGCAGGTCGCCCGTGTCGCCGAGACCGTCCTCCCCGAGATCGGTTTGAACGCTGTCCGGATCATGACCATCCACGCCGCGAAAGGCCTGCAGTTCCCGATGTTCGTGCTTGCCGGCATGAGCGGCAGATTCCGCACGCAGCCTGAACCGCTGCTTCGAGGTCCGGATGGCGCACTGCACGCCTGCTTGTCGGCATCGAGCACGGCGTCGGCGACTACCAGGGGGTACGCCGCCGCTCGCGAAGCCGAGCACTTCCATATCGAAGCGGAAAGGAACCGGCTGCTCTATGTCGCGTGCACCCGCGCGGAGAGCCATCTCGCTGTCTCGGGGTAAGTCGCGAAGCGCGGTGCGTCGTGGGGTAAGTCATTCCTGCCTGCACTCGAGGAGCTCCCCAATGAGGTACCCGAGCTGGTGGATCCTGTCCGCCGCGACGACGAAGCGGTTCGGCAGGAGCGAAGGCAGACCTGGAAGGACTGGAACGCAGAGAGTAAACAGATCCGCTTCGCTTCCGAACAGCGGGCGTCCTACTCGGCGACCAACATCGCCCATCAGGTCGACGAAACCTGCGGAACAATTCGCACGTTGTATCAAGAGCGAGGCTTGCTGACACAGCCTGGCTCCCCCGAGAGCGTCGTGTCAGGACCCGGCGGTGCTGACGCGGGCATGGGGTTCGGCACCGCTCTCTACTCAGTGTTGGAAAGCATCAGCCTCTCAGCCGGCAACGAGATCATCGACAGCGCGGCACGGACAGCAGGCACCACTGCCGGCCTTGCAGATGTCGATCATTTTGTCGCACAGGTTCGGTCCGTCGTGGATTCCGAGCCGGTCCGTCGGGCGGCAGCTCGCGAGCATTGGCGCGAGATGCAGCTGGCCGGACTCGGTCCCGATGGAGTGATCGTGGTCGAAGGCATCGCCGATCTCGTCTACCGAGATGACGATGGTTCGCTGGTTATCGTCGACTACAAGACCGACGTCGGGGTCTCTGCGGAGACGCTCGAGGCGTACTGGACCCAACTGGCGATCTATGCGCATCTACTGAAGACTGCTGCGTCCGAGCGAGTCTCAACACTGCAGCTCGTGTTTGCGCGAGCGGGAGCGCCGACCGTGCTCACTCGGCAGGCTGGATGATGGGCAGTCGCGGTGGTAGCCCTTGCCGTCCCGGTAGAGAGCCTGCAGCACCATGACGCACGAAGCCTCAGTCTGACTGCCGTTGGATGGCCGACCGCTGGAGGTCGATCAAGAGCTCGAAGAAGTGATGGCGAGACGCGAGGACATGCGCTGCCGAAAGCTACTCATCGGGAGGGAATCGTCCCAAATTTGCCCTCCGTGACCACCTATCGACGTCGGATGAACCCCGAATGTCACATCAACACTCTAGATTGTCATGACATGCGCTCGACCACACGAGGTAGAGGTGTGTGCATCGTTGACTTGACATTCTCGGCTACCCCAGCAAGACGAGAGGAGTGCGTTCAGTGACCACAAGGCTCCGTCGATCGAGAAGCTTCGGTCAGCGCTGGCCGTGATCAACCGTTTGATGGCTTTCATGGTCGACAACCGGCTGAGCCCGCGCGCGATTCCTGCCACCGGAGCAGCTTCCGGAACGGGCCCAGCGAACCAGCAGTGACTTGGCACCGAGGGCACTGTTCGACCCGAAAGGAGTAACGATGCCGTCGACACTCTCATGGCTCGACACGTCCGCCGAGGAACAGCGACGTGTGCGCGAACTGGTGGCGCTCTACAGCCAGAAGGAGAGCCGCGACGAGCTCGGGATCGGCCAGATTCGCGATGCTTTCGCCAATGGTCTATTCCCCGGTACCTCTACTGTCCACACCCGAGCACGGTATTTCCTGTTCATTCCCTGGATATTCACTCTTGGCGCCACAAGACGCACCGGGAGAAACCTGACCGCCTGGACTGACACTCAGGAGCGCAAACTGATCAAGGCACTCGTCAGCGAGGGTCTTGGCCCGGGGGATGGCGTGATCGGACGTGTCGCCGGTTCGAGCCTCACGACGTTGCCGTCCTCCATCTACTGGTCGGCCTTGCGGCGGTACGGAATCCTCACTCACGATGTATCCCCTGACAGGCTGGGCATACTGCGGTCGCCGTCGCGAGCAGGCTCCGACGACGAACTCGCCGTCCGCTCACACCTGGACTGGCACCCGACCCTGCCTGCCGCCCCCGAAGGCTTCCCGGCCACAGTCTCGGGAGGCATGGCGATGCGGACTTGCGAGGCTGCGTGGCTACGTGACCGGATCCTCGACTCAGTACCGGGTACGCTGCTCGCCCACTTGTTGATCGATGACACCCCGATCACCGACGAAGACGTAGTGCCGTGGTTCTCCCCCGCCTGCCTCACCGCCGACGGACCCCCGGCGACGCTTCTGCATCACGGTCATCTCTTCAGCCTTGTCATGCACGGAGCGGCCCTCCTCTACAACCTTCTCGTTGCCGAGCGATACGAGGATGCCGGTCACACCACCGTGCCCGAACCCGTCGAAAGGTATCGGGGTGCGCTGAGCAGTTGGGCCGAATCCGTCCAGGCCTACGACCAGCAGATCAAGGGCTGGGATCACCACGAGATGTTGAATCTGGTACGCACCATCAACCCCCAGATAAGCATGCAGACACGCGCCTTCGTGGACGCGTGGATCGACGTCGTTCGCGGCGGCCCGGTTCACGACCTGGCTGAGCACGCCGGAGCGCGCACGTTGGTGGAGAAGCGAGAACGACGCCAGAAGGGAGGGCAGTCGCGTCTGGTGAACGATCGGCTGCTGCGTACGTGGTCCGGAGCCTCAGGAACCGCGGAGATGATGTATCGCTGGCCCCAGGTCAGGCGCATGGTCACCGACATCCGTGAGGGGATCGCACGTGCTGGCGCCTGACGACCGCAGAACACTGCTCGACCAGCTACGTCCGCCTGCTGGTTACCAGCTGGACGCCGCGGTGGGCACGACGTTCACCCTCGACCTCACTGCCGCGCTGGTGCCGCCCCTGGCGTTCGCGAGCTTCGCAATCCGGAGCACGACCGACCCCGTGAGCGTGCTCGAGGCCGTCCGTTCCTGCACTGACCGGGTGGACGTGTTCGCCCAGGAAGGCAACGTCCGTGCCCCGTCGCGCTACACCGCGCTGATGGCCTTCCTCGAACCGCTCCTTCACGAGGTAGTGGCCCCACCAGGTGGGCTCTTCCACCCGAAACTGTGGTTGATGAGGTTCACAGCCGACGACCAGGACGACGTCTACCGAATCGTGGTGCTGAGCCGCAATCTCACCAACGACCATGCCTGGGACCTGTCACTCACGCTGGAGGGCACGCGTGGATCGCAACGTAAGGCTGCAAACCGACCGTTGGGCAGCCTCATCACGTCGCTGCCCTCGATGGCACGGCAACGACTACCCGCGCACCGTCGGCACCGGGTCGTTCAGCTCGGCGAGGATGCGCTCTACATCGATTGGGAACTGCCCCAGGGGGTGGACGATCTCGCCTTCCACGTGATGGGCTTGGACGACGTGCGCGCCGAACCCGAATTCAGCGGCAATCGCCATCTCGTGATGGCGCCCTTCCTGAACGACGCAGGCCTCCGTGCGCTCACGAGCGGCACCGAGGACGCGGTTGTGGTCTCACGGGCCGGCTCACTGGACTTATTGGCCCCGGAAACCCTGCGACGCTTCCGGTCGACGTTCATCGTCAGCACAGTCGCCGGACTGGATGACGGGGATGCAACGGAAGACGGCGTGCCTGCGCCGCTGCTCAATGATCTTCACGCCAAATTGATCGTCGTCGAGCGCGGCCGACGGGCCCATGTGTTCGTCGGTTCCGCCAACGCCACCGACGCTGCACTCACCCGCAACATCGAGGTCTTGGTCGAACTGACCGGTGGTAAGAAAACCCACGGGGTGGCGACTTTGCTCGATCCAGAGTCCGCTTTCCTCGGGATGCTCGAGCCGTACGACACCGAAGGTGGTGCCGACCCAGACCCCGACACCGAGGCACAGTGGCGATTGGAGAACGCCTTACGAGACCTGGCCTCCTGCGGCTGGGTGGTCTCCGTCCAACGGTCGGGCGACAAGTACGTACTCGGCCTCGACACGCAGAACGCCGCGTCCATTCCCCCGGGAATGAGCGCGCGGGTCGAGCCCCTCGCACACCCCGGGAAGGCATGCGTCATCGAGGCCGGCCGCACCAGGCATGGCGCAATCGCAGGTGTTCCCTTGGTCGAGGTAGGACCGTTCCTCCGCCTGCACATCGCCGACGAGTCCTGCCGAGCGGCAGCCTGCGTGGTTCGGGCGGAGCTCCGCGGCGACCCCGAGGGCCGTCTCGACGAAATTCTTGCGACACAGATCGACACCCCCGAGAAGTTCCTTCAGTTCTTGGCCCTGTTGCTCGGACTCGGTGAGGCGAACCCCTTCACCATCGCCGGTCCAGGAGACTCCGGCGGTGGCACAGCAAACGGTAGTGCGCCCGCTCCGCAAGTCTTCGAGACCGTCGTCCGCGCACTGGCTCGCTCGCCCGAGTCGATCGACGATCTCGACCGACTTGTCCAAAGGATGCTGGCCACCGAGAAAGGCAGTGCTGTCCTTCCGCCCGGCTTTGCCGAATTCTGGGCGACCGTCATGGCCAGCCGGAGTCAGCTCAGCTCGGAGAAAACCTCATGACCAACTTCGACGCGTCACCAGTCATCGCCGGCCTCACCGGATTTCAACGAAGCACGGTCGAGCATGTGATGGCACAGTTCTACCGCCCGGGATCGAGCGGCCGGTTTCTCGTTGCGGACGAAACCGGACTCGGGAAGAGCCTCGTCGCACGGGGAGTGATCGCACGCACCATCGAAAGGCTCCAGACCGAGCGTCGACGCGGACAGATCACCATCGTCTATGTCTGTTCCAACAGCGACGTTGCCGCCCAGAACCTCGCCCGGCTCGACGTGACGGGTGGACGTCATCGGCAAATACCAAGCCGGCTGAGTCTCTTGGCCACGCACACACGGGAAATGCATCCCGACCTCGACATCGACGGTATGAAAGTCAACCTGGTGTCGTTCACCCCCGGTACGTCGTTCCATACCGGCCACCAGTCCGGCCAGGTTCAGGAGCGGGCCCTCCTCTACCTCCTGCTCCGCAAGGCCGTCAACCTGACCTGGTGGAACCGCCACGCGGCGCTTCTCCTCCTGCAGGGCAGGGTCGCCAGTACACGCACGTTCGAACGTCATGTCCGGGACCTGGAGAACAACCCCGAAGGGCCGCCGAATCAAGAAATCGCCGACGCTTTTCTCGATTCATGTCGCGACAATGGCCTCATCGACGCCTTCACCGACCAACTGAAGCGGCTGGGTCGTCGTCGGCACGTGCCCGAAGACATGGCCGAGGAAGTCCGCAATCTCATCGGGGCGTTGCGTACCGAACTCGCCCGGGCCGGGCTCAGAGTCCTCAAACCCGACCTCGTCATTCTTGACGAGTTCCAGCGCTTCCCCGAGCTGCTCGACTCGAGTACTCCGGCAGGTGAACTCGCAGAGCAACTGTTCTCGATCCGCGAAACCCGAGTGCTGCTGCTCTCCGCGACTCCCTACAAGCCGTTTACCTACGCCGAGGAGACGGGTGAGGACCACCATCGGGATTTCCTACGCACCGTCACGTTCCTCGACCCCAGGGTCGCCGACCGCGCTGCGAAGGACCTCGCCAGGTATCGAGCGGCCGCGACGCAAGGACATCCCGTCGCCGAAATCGCCGCGGCGCTACGCGAGACACTGCTCGAGGTCATGTGTCGCAACGAAAGGCCTTCCGGGGTCACCGGCGGGATGATGTCCGAGCACGTTGAGGTGGTGGAGGACCTTTCGCCCGATGACCTCCTCGACTACGTCTCCCTGGAACGGCTCTCAAGTCTGATCAAGGGAGACGTCAGTCTCGAATACTGGAAATCGACACCCTACTTCGCGAATTTCTGCGACGGCTACAAGCTCTCGGAGCAACTCAAGAAGCGACTCAGAAGCGGGGACGCAGAGTCCATCCTGCCGGCAGTCGATGCCCTGGCTCGACTCGATCCGGCTGCCGCCGCGGGAACCGGCGAAGTCGATCTCCGTAACGGCAAGCTCCGCGCGCTCGCACGGCAGACCGTCGACGCGGGGTGGTGGAAGCTGCTGTGGATGCCACCATCTCTCCCCTACCTGCAACCTGACGGACCATATGCGGAGCCCTTTGCGCATGGCATAACGAAACGTCTGGTGTTCTCGTCGTGGTCGGCGACACCGACCGCGATCGCGTCTCTGCTCAGTCAGCGCGCGCGTCACCTGGCGGCACTCGGGTCTCAACGGACCGACGACCCGAGCACGGGTCGCGGTGCGCGAAGCCTGCTGAACTACAGCCTGCGAGGCGGAAAGCCCGATTCCATGACAACGCTGGCGTTGTTCTGGCCCATGCCGGGTCTCGCGAAACTGGCCGACCCGTTGACCGCGGCGCATGCCAACCGCTCCATGGCATCTCGCGCCGAGTTCGAGATGGAGCTCACGAAGAAGCTGCGAGCCGACACCGAGAAGTACACCCTCTCTCCCGTGGCGGAAGCGGCGCGCGTCGCGATCGCTTACGAAGGTTCGCTGCCACAGGATCTGACCAGCAGATGGAACACCGGGCGCAAGCTCGTCATCGAGAGCCTCGGCATAGCATCGGCCAACGATACCGATGATGATGATGCCGGACAGCACGGTCTGGCCGCACATGTCGACGCCGCATACGAGCTGGTCCGCCACGGCGCCGACGTCGAGATGGCGTCGGTTGCCCCAACCGTCGCGGCATTGGCGGCGCACAGCCCGGGGAATGTGGCTTGGCGTGCGCTGTACAGGATTTCGCGCGATCACCCCGCCGTTACAGAGAGCGGGCGGTGGCGCGCGGCGGCAATCCTCGCCGCGGCGTTCCGTTCGTTGTTCAACCGCCCGGACTCGATTGTGCTGCTCGAGCAGCTCTACGACAGCGGCGCTTACTGGCAGAAGGTGCTCCGGTACTGCGCTGCTGGGAACCTGCAGGCCGTGATGGACGAGTACCTGTATCACCTTGTCCACGAATCCCAGGAGAGACTCACCGACGAGTCGCTGAAGGTGCTCGCAGAGAACGCCGCGTCTGCAATCACGTTGGCGCCGTCGACCTACCGCGTGTTCGACCCTGCCCACCCCGAGTCGGAAATTCCCATCACAAGTCGTTTCGCGTTGCGTTATGGCGGCGCTCGCACCGATGAGAATGTCCGTCAGCCCGATATCCGGAGATCGTTCAACAGCCCGTTCTGGCCGTTTGTGTTGGCGAGCACAAGTGTCGGACAGGAGGGAATCGACTTCCACTGGTGGTGCTCGGCCATCACGCACTGGAACACCCCGGCCAACCCCGTCGACTTCGAACAGCGCGAGGGGCGCGTGAATCGATTCAGCGGGCACGCCATTCGCCGTAACCTCGCCTATCGGCACGGATCCGAGATGCTCAGGGCCGACCACCCATGGCGTGCCGCTTACGAACTGGGTAGGGATGAACAGGACAGATACGGCGAGTTCGCACCGCACTGGGTTTATCCGGGGCCGGCAACCATCGAGAGACACCTTTCCCCGTACCCACTCAGTGTCGACATCGCCCGACTGGAGCGGCTGAAGAGCGACCTTGCCCTCTACCGCCTGACGTTCGGCCAACCGCGGCAGGAGGACATGCTGGAACTACTCCGCCGGCGTGGCCTGGACACCGACCCCGACCGTTTGGACGAAATGCGCATCGACCTCTCGCCGCCACTCGGACGGAGATGAGCAGGCCGTCACCTTGGTCTGCCCATCCACGCCGCTCCTGGGATGCGAACCGTCTCGACGTGCGATCCGCGTCGATCCGACAGGGGCAACCTCAGGTAGCGAGGCACTAGGCTCACGACATGGCATCTCCCACTTGGCGCTTCTGGGAAGTGACCGATGACGCCGGCAACTTGCAATGGCTCGGAGCAAGCCGCCCGAACGCGCGCACGGCGTTGGACCGGGCGACGGTCTGGACCCTCATCCCCAACACCCGTGTCTTCATCGCCAACTGGTTCGTCAGTGAGGCGTGGGCAATTGAGGACAGCGGACTGACCTTCGAAAGCGTGACCTCCACTTACGCGCAGCAGATCGCGCCTGATGTACCCCAACCCTCCACCGAGGTCATCCGGCGAATCACGCACCCAGAGCGCTTCCTCACACTCGACCAGGTCACCAGTTACCCCGCGATCAAGCTCCTCGGGAAACGCGCCGACCGCATCCTGCAGGAGCGACGGTGACCACAACCATCCCGCCATCGAGACGAGTCCGCACTTTGCAATGATCCCGAACTACGCACAGGCCCTCATCTGTGTCGGCCCATACTTACCAAACCCGGGTGGGCCAAGACCGGGACGATGCTCGTCGCCCAGGCACTCAGGCGTTCGCGCTACCCACCGACGACCTTCTCAGCTTGTCGATCGGGTGCCCGGTGTCCTTGATCTTCCACAGCGTCCACCCGTCGACAACGTCGTCGTCGGCGAAACCGTAGAATTGGAGTAGCGCCACGGCGGCCTCGCTCGGATCTTCGAAGCGCCGGCGTCCGGCAACCGGTTCATCGAGGATCACGCTCCAGTCTCCGATGTCGATGACGGCGCTCGGGACGAAGCCTCCGTCGCACTCCATGTGAATTGCGACCTTGTTGGCCGGGTTCGAGTACTGAACGTGCTGGGATCCCGTTCCCGACCCCTTGGTGGGAAGCGAAATCTTCCTCGGACCGACGGGCTGTTGCCGCATCAGCTCGACGGGTTCGGGTTTGGGCCAAGTCACCGGAGACTGTTGGATCGTCGGAGTCTTCGGTGTGGGGGCGTGCTCTCCGACGTCGCTTCTGTGATGGAGCTCGTCAGCGTCGTTCTGTCGCTGTTCGATTCGTGCGTCGTGCTGGTTCGCACGATCGTCGTCGACCTTGTCCTGGACGGCGCGCCGGACTGGCTCCCCCACCTGCGGCAGGTGGAGCTTCTCGAGTGCGTCGTCGCCGATCTGGATGACCTCGTCCGCGGTCGTGCCGAGTCGGGCTGCGATGCTGTCGTGGTCGAGCGGTTCCTCGCCGTTGAGGCCGAAGCGGTAGATCAAGATCTCCGCTTCGTCGGGGTCCAGGTCGACGAGTGCCGCGAGCACGTCGTCGAGAGCCCCGGGCCGACTCAACCGCATCGTGTCCGCGACGACGCCGCGAATGTGGGCACTCACCCTCTGCACCGCGGCCGCATGCTTCGCCACCTGGTTGGCCGCGTTGACAGCCATTCCTCGCTCGATCTCGGTCATCGTCCGACCAGCTCCGTCCGTCGGCGGCAACCACGCCTCCAGGAGGGCGGGAACACTGTGGACCTCGACCTTTTCGACGGTCTGGGCGATGTCGGCCAGCTCGTCGAGGAACGTCCCGTGGGCGCCCTTCTCAGGGTCCTCCGAACTACCCTCGGCGTAGAAGATGATGAAGACCGCGGCCCGACCGTCTGCCTTCGGCCGGATGACCCGTCCCATCCGTTGGATCATCTGTCGTCGGGTCCGGCTCGCCGCGAGAACGATTCCCACATCCGCCTCGGGAACGTCGACCCCTTCATCGAGCACGCGCGGCGCAGCAAGCGTGGTGAGTCTGCCGTCCTTGAACGTCTGCAGCAAAGCGATGCGGTCGTTCCGGTTCAGATCGCTCGTGTACGGAGCGGCGGCGACGCCGGCCTGCAACAAGACCTCAGCGGCTCGCGCGGCAGCCGCTTTCGTCTCGGCGAACACAAGCGACCTATTCGATCGTTCCAGTCCCGGCGCGATGTCGGCGAGCGCTTCTTCTTTGCCCGAGATCGTGGCGAGAAGATCGCGTCGCTCCGAGAACGCCTTCAGGTACTTGCGCGCGGACCAGACCGACGAATCACCCCCGAACTCGTCTTTGGCCAGGAGCTGAACGTCCTGCAGGAACGAGCCGAACGGCTCAGCGCGACAGCCGTACTTGGTGATCAGGTTGCTGCGCTCGGCACGTGCGACCTCGTCGAGATTCTCGTAGCGTGCCCGCTCCTTGGGAGAGAACGGCACCGGCACCAGCGCCAGATTGACCGGTGCGAGGATGCCGTCGGCGTACCCGCGCTGGTACGTGCAGCCCTCGATGACGTTCTCGAAGAACGGTTTGAGCACCTGCTCGATGCCGTCGTCGGACCGTTCGAGGGTGGCGGTCAGTCCGAGTCGGGCGTCGAACGACTCCGAGAGGACCTTGGCGAAGGATTCCGCCGCGTAGCGGTGGACCTCGTCGGCGACGATGAGTGCCCCGGCGGGAGGACGTTCGGCTGCCGGCATCACGGCGGACTGCACGGTCGACACGAGCACGTCGAAGTGCCGGAAGGAGTCCTGGATCCCGTCGCCGCGCCTACCGACTCGAAGCGTGGTGCTCGCGACGAGAAGTCGTTCGTACCACTGGCGCAAGAGGTCTCGCGACGGGACGACGACCAGTACCTTCTGGCCGTCGGCAACCGCCTCGAGCGTTGCGGCGATCCCGACCTCGGTCTTACCCGAGCCGGTCACCGCCTCGATGACGCCTCGCCGCCCCAGTGCGCGCCATTTGTCGAGCGCTTCCTTCTGCCATTCGCGCAGCGGTTTCACCGGCTCGCTCCTCGCGAACGAACCCATTGGACGACGCCGGCCTTGGTGACCTCATCGAGCTGGCCGTCGGCGACCAGCCCGTTCAACACCTCACGTGTCTCGCGTTCGTCGAGCTTCGAGATGTGGCACGCCCGTTCCATCGTGAGCGGAACACTCGCCCACGCCGCGGCGACCAGGACCTTGCCCAGCGCATCGTGGTCGCGAGGTGCGACAGGTGGTTGGGGATCGACCGGCGCAGGTTCGGCGGCGGAACGCCGCAGCAGATCGTCACGCGCGTTGATGCCCACGACGGGGTGAAGAGTGAGGTCCTTCTTCTCGCTCCGTCCATGGTCAATGGGACCCGGAGTAACGACCGGGGGCACAACCGGCGGCTCGGGAACCGTTGGCGAGATCTGCTGTCTCTCAACCGGACCGGTGTCGACGGTCGGTGCTGTCTCCGCTTCTCCCTCGTCTTTCTCGTTGTCAGGGGTAGGTGTCGGGACAACCGTCGTGACGGGAGGCTCATCGTCCGGGATGCGCTCCCCCGGTTTGATGCCCAACCGGTCGAGCTCGGTCCACAGCGACGCCATCGCCTGAGTGCGATCTGCGTAGAACTCGGATTCGCGGACTCGCCAGAACGTCCAGCCGCACCGCCGGAGCTCGTTCTCGCGCTCGAGGTTGTCGCGCAACTGTTCGGGGGTTGATTCGAAAGCGTCCCCGTCGCACTCGACCGCCAGCCGCGACGCGCTTCCGGTGACCATGAGGTCGATGTGCCGATTGTTGACCGGGACCTGAGGATTCACGTGGTATCCACGGGCGACGATCTCGTTGAACACCCGCTGTTCGAAGAGACTCTCGAACCGCGGATCGCGCACGTCGTCGGAGACGTTCTCGGGCACCGGTTCCGTTGCTGTGGCGGGTCGGGCGGTCATGTGCTCCAGCAACGACTTACGCAGGTCCCCGGCTCGCAACTCGTCCAGCGTGACCGAGTGGAACAACCACATCTGGTCCTTGGCGCGGGACGCGCCCACGTTGAACCGTTGTTCGAACTCTGTGCGCGTGAGCGATGTCAACCGATGATTGGGCGCAACCACCAACGACAGGAAGATGACGTCGCGTTCGTCGCCCTGGAAGTCCGGAGGCGTTCCCACACGGAAGCGACGCTCTTCCCATTCGTCGTCGGAGATCTTCCCGCGCAGTGCGTCCCGGATCTCGTCGACCTGCTTCTGTCCCTGTAGGACGACGACGCCCATCGTCTTGCCGTCGTACTGCGGATCGTCGAGACATGCGCGGACCTGGTCTGCAATGGCCGCTGCCTCGGCCGCGTTGACGAGCGACGAGCTCGTGACCGTGACGGTGGCTCCGTCGACGTAGGTGGTCCTCAACGGCGGCAGGCGGTCGGCGCCGAACTGCCGGACCGGCACCAGCGGCGCGTCCTGATAGAACTGCCTGCTCGACCAGTCGATGATCTCCGGCATCGAGCGGAAGTGCTCCCGGAGACGGACCACCTGACCGAAGCGTGACCGCAGCAGAGAGAACAGACTCGACCGCGGGGTGAAGGTGTTGCGGACGTGTTCGGGCAGGTCGCCGAGGTAGCTGTCGAGACGGGCGAAAACGTCCTCGAGGCTGCCGAGAGCGATTTCACTGGGGGTGCACTGCTTGTCGTCGCCGACGACGATCACCCGCGGCGCGAGCCACAGAAGGTAGAGGTGGGTGATGTCGACCTGGCTGGCCTCGTCGACGATGACGACGTCGAAGACGCCCTGCTGCGGCGGGATCGACGCGAGCACCTGTTGGGTAGGCATGACCCAGGCCGGCACGGCGCTCTGCGCCTCCTGCATCGCCATCCGGGCGGCCTGCCGGAATCGCTCAGCGTGCTTGCCGGTGCCCTTGCCGATGGCGCGGATGTGGTCGCGGTACGCCTGCAGCGCGGTGACCTCGCCGGCACTCATCCGCTCCAGGCAGCTCTTCCATGCCTTCTCAGCGGCCAATTTTGCTGTCAGAGAGCTGATGTCGGCGGTGGCAGCGTCGAGCTCGGCGCTCAGTTTCGCCTCTCGCCCGGGCGTCCGCTGCTTCTCGACCCAGTCGTAGGCGCGTCGCCAGTGCCAGGCGTCGGCGATGTTGTCGAGGCGGGTGCCGAGCTCGGGGTCGGACAGCTGTTGCTCGAGCGAGTCCAGCAGGTTCGGCGCGGCTGCCCGGACGCGCTGCGCGAGGGCCTCACACGCCTGGTACTCGCGCTGCTGTTGTTGCGCGGCCAGGTACGCGGTCACGGCGTGGCCGAACCTGTCGGCGGACGCGGCTCGGACGCTTTCGGTGAGTTCGGTCGCCTCCGGTGCCGGGACCGACCCGAACGCCGAGCCCAGGCTGGTGGTGATCGCGTCGAGTTCTTGGCGTGCCGCGCGGCGCTGGAGTTCGAGCGTGATGGCCGATGCCGCCTGCGAGAGAGTCTCGGCCTCGTGCACGCTGCTGATCGTCAACTGCCGGTTGGTGCTCCGGTGGAGCGTGTCGGTCAGCGCCCGGCACCGCGCCTGCAGCTTTTCGATCGACGCGATGTGCCGGCGCACGGTGACCAGGTCGTTGACCTGCGCGGTGCGTGACGCGTCGGCCGCGAGTTGGACGCCGAGGTCGGCAAGGATGCGACGGGCGGTCCCGACCGCGTCGAGCGCTTTGAGGTGCGCTACCGCGATCTCGAGTTCCTCGGCGCGACGGACCGGTTCGCCGTCGACGGTGAGCCCCAATTCGAGCTCGTCGTACGCCTTCTGCTCGGCGCACCGCCGGAAGCGTCCCCGCCACTCGGCGCCGTCCTGTAGTCGAGCGAGCCACGCCTGCACCACGTCGAGCACGCGACGGGAGACGGCGGGTGCGTCGATGACCGCGCTGCCCACCGCCTGGTCGTAGGCGGTCGCCTCCTGGACGTGGGCGTCGAGATCCTGGACACGGGCCCACAGATGATCGAGCTCGCCGGCCAGGACGCGGTCGGCGAGCTGCTGATAGACCACCGGCAGGGCACGGACCGCCTCGGCGGCTTCCCTCAGCGCATCGCAGTCGACGAGAACCTGCTCCGCGGTGGACGAGTCGACGTCCTCGATGATGTCGACGAGGCCGCGTGTCTGAGCCGGGAGCTCAAGCGGCGGTCGCTGGACGGCCTCGAAGAGGGACGTCATCCGATCTGCGGCCGGCAACAGGTTGTCCAGCGGCGGCAGTGTCTGCTCCGCGCGTGACCGATGTTCGGCGGTCTGCAGTGCGAGCAGTCGAGTGAGTTCCCGGAACTCGCTGGGCGCGAGTGGCGGCTCGGCGTCGTACAGCGGGCCCGGAAGCCAGGCGCACTTCTCTCGCCGCTCCTCCAGCCGTCGCACGATGGAGGCCAAGGTGCCGCGGTACCCCGGTGCGACCTCGGGATGCTTGTAGGTCTCCGCCTCGCGGAGCGCGAGAATGGCTTCGAGCGTCTTCGCGCGGCGTGCCCTGGCCTGCTCGCGCTTGTCGGTGAGGTCGGCGATCGTGCGGTCGGCCGCCTCCGGGATGAAGGAGGTCTTGCGCTCGGCGATCGTCGCGACGCTCTGGTTGAGCTCCTGCGAACCGCCGCGCGACAGGTCCGTGATGGACACGCAGAGTTCCTGCATGTCAGGCGGCAGCTTGTCGCGCAGGACCTGCAGCGCCTGGGACTTCTCGCTGGTGACGAGGACGCGCTGGCCGCGGGCCAGCAGCGCGGACATCAGGTTGGCGATCGTGTGGGTCTTACCGGTACCGGGCGGACCCTCGACGACGACGACGCCGCTGTCTCCACCGAGCCGCTCGATGATCTTCGACTGCTCGGCGTTCGCGGGCAGCGGGAAGAGCGGATCCTCGGCGAGCTCGCGCGGCGCGGTGGCCCCGGTGGACTCCAGCCACCGAACACGTTCGTCCGCCTCGATGGCGGTCACCAGCTGGGCCAGGCCGAGCGGAGTCTTGGCCGACGGTTCCTCGGCCTGGTGGATCATCTGGTTGTAGTACTCGACCAGCGCGAACGCGCCGCGCTTGCGCAGGACCAGAGCGGGCGCGAGCGCAAGGGCCACGTCGGTGACATTCGACGGCGGCTCGAGCGAGTCGGTGACCGGGATCTCCAGCCCAAGCGCACGACTCGCCCAGGTCTTGAGGAAGACCTGGATCGACTCGTCGAGCGGCGAGGTCGACTCCTTCAGCTGCGCATAGAGAGTGCGGCTTCCCGACTGGTCGAAGATGTCGATGCCGGTCAGGAGTTCGCTGTCTTCCAGCCGCGGCGACGAGAGGTCGACGAACTTCACAAGCAGGTCGCCGGAGGTCTCATCTCGCTCAATCGTCGCCGCCTGCGTCACCAGGTGCGTGTTGATGCGGTCTCCGTCGGCCATTCTCGGCGGCAGCGACAGCAGGCCGGAAGCGACGACGAGCTCGACCGACTCGGGCCGCGCAGCGAGCTCGTGCATCATGTCGGTCAGCGCCTGGTAGAGCTCGAAGTGAGGGCGGCGCTGGCGGTCGGTCTGAGCCCATGCGGTCCAACGTTCGTACCAGCGCTGGTACTTCGCGCGGGCCTTGGCGACCTCGGTTGCCGATGTCGTGCTGTCTCCGGTCGGCTCACGGAACTGGGGCCCAGGGGTGTCGCTCCGGTGAGCAGCAGCAGGGTTGTCTACCCACTGCAACAGTTCCCTGGGAAACTCCGGCGGGTCTTCGAGATGCACGCGTGGCGCACGAACCACCACGTCGCCGGCCGTGGCGGCGCGATCGATCTGGAACGGTGCACTACCCGGAAAGAGCCAGTGATAGTCTTCGTGGTCCTCGACCCTCAGCACCGGTCGGGTCCGGGCCTTCACCATCTCCCGGAGGAACTGCATCAACCGACCAACGCGATCCTTCAGATCGGCATCGTTCTCTCGACTGGTCACCACTCAACCCGTTTTCTCAGGCCGCGGTGTCGCGGCACGCCCGTAGTCGGAAGCCACATTAGCGTCCGATCCTGACAGTCGGCGTTAGCCACGGTCACCCGCGAGGCGCTGTCTACCAGGGAGTTCGGCGGCACCGCACAAGTTCAATCAATCAGAGGACACGATCGACCGCACTTGGCTTGGGACGAGACTCACCCAGGCAGGAATCTCGATCCGGATGGGACTAGTGGCGTCGGATTGCCGACACCAACCCTTCGCCCTTCTTCACTGCGGAAGCGCTCCAGCGCTCGGAGCGACGATGGTGACCTCGTCGAGGGCTGGGACGACCATTCACCAGACCATGTTCCACATGAACAGCCAACACGCCCCATGCAGATCGACTTGAGCTCGCCCCCAGTACGCCAATTCGCACGGCGCTAGGGCTGCTCAGCACCAACAGCCAGATCTTGCGGTTGGTCTGCTCTATGACGAGACTTCCCGAGCGAGGGCGATCAAGCTCGTACCACGGTAAAACCAGACGTCTCCGCCCGGTATGGCATCTCGGGCCTCGCCTGTTGCGGCAAGCACGATGTGTTTAGCCAGACTCGTCGGCGTCCACGTGCGGTCGGACCCCTCTGTCTCCGCGTCCCATCGAAGGGGCTTGTCCCTGTTCCGCGTCCAGGTCGCAGGGTAAGTCCCCTGGGTTGGTGGGGTTTCGGGGCTGGAGCCGGACGGGATGGACTGTGCCCGGTGTGTCTTGAGGGCTTTGGGGTGGGTCATCGCGTAGTGGTCAGTGAGTTACCTACCAAGT